>JAKLFE010000001.1 GCA_022711355.1 Spirochaetota bacterium
TCATCCTTCCCTTGCGGCGGAGCGTCACGTGATTTGACGCGTACACGAACTGGGAGCCTTGCCCGACCAGGAGGTGGATGTTGTTGGGGAAGAACTGGGAGACGCAGAAGCTCTCGAAGCCGTCGGCCGCGAGGTCCTCGTCGGGATGGCGGCTCGCGGCGAGCCGCGACTCGGCGGCTATGGCCTGGCGACTAGCCCGCGAGATGCGGTTGGACACCGAGTCGCAGGACAGCCCGAGGTTGCGGCCGATGGCTCGGAGCGACTCGCAGGAAGACAGTCGTCGCGAGACATCCTGGTAGTCGACGACGCGCTTGGCGTAGTAGTCGAGGCTGAAGCTCTGGACGGAGAAGGTCCTGCCGCAGGAAGTGCAGCGGAAGCGGGGCACGAGGCCGAAGGCCTTGGTGGGATAGGAGCCCCAGGGGACGCAGGCCTGGTAGGGCCTGGCGGAACTTGGCAGCCGGTGCTCGCCGCAGCCTTTCCAGGGGCAGAAGGGAGGGATGAAGGCGCTCATGCCCTCCCAACGCGCCTCGATTGGCTCCCTGCTTGAGGGCGCAACAGGGTTCGAGGCAGTTAATAATACTTAAAGCTCGTTCTCTGGATCGGCGAAGGGCCGAGGCGGGTGCAAGCGGCCTTGTGCTCGGCCGTGGGGTAGCCCTTGTGCTTGGCATAGCCGTAGCCGGGATAGAGCCCATCGTAGCGCAGCATCTCCCGATCGCGGGAGACCTTGGCGAGGATGGAGGCGGCCATCACGGCGGGCAGGAGGGCGTCGCCCTTGATCACCGGCCAACAGGGCCTGCCCAGGTCGGGGAAACGGTTGCCGTCGACGTAGACCGCAGCCGGGGCCGCGCCCAAGGAAGCCTCCAAGGCGAGGTAGGCGCGGCGCATGGCCAAGAGGCTCGCGTTCAGGATATTGAGCTCGTCGATCTCCGCGGGGCTGCTAAAGGCCACGGACCAGGCCAGGGCCCGCTTCACGATGATTTCGTAGGCCTTCTCGCGCCTAGCCTCGCTCAGGGCCTTCGAGTCGGCGAGGAGCTCGAGGGGGAAATCCGCGGGGAGGAGGGCCGCGCCAGCGGCCACGGGCCCGGCGAGGGGGCCGCGCCCCGCCTCGTCGATGCCGCAGATACCCGGCCCGAGGGGAGGTCCTCCCGGGAAGTCCGCTGCGCGGAGGACGCGGGGCGCCCCGGTCGGTTCCCTCCCGGGGGTGTCGAAGAGGTCGGCCTGCATCGTTCCATGATACCCCGGCCGCAGACAGGCCGTCGAGGGTAGGCTACACTCGGACCATGGACCTGAGCTTCTACAAGCTGCGCGTCTGCGACGCCGACCTCATCCTCGTCGACGACCTGGGCGGGAACGGCCGCGACCGCGATTGGCCGGCCCTGGCCCGGGCCCTCCTCCATAGGCGCCGGGGCGCGGGGGCCGACCGGCTCGCCGTCCTCGCCCGGGCCGAGGGCGATACCTGGCTCCGGGTCTTCGGGGCCGCCGGGGAAGGCGGCCCCCTCGCCGACGCGGCCCTCTGCGCGGCGCGCTACCTCCTCGACTCGGGCCGCTCGGGGGCGGAACGGGTCTGCCTCCGCGCTTCGGGAGGGCTCTCCCTCGAAGTGGACGTCCTCGACTCGGCCTCCCTCGGCCTCTCCCTCGGACCGCCGCGCCGGGCGGCGGCGGGAGCTTCCGCGGACGGGACAGAGGCGAGGGATATGGAAACGTTAGGCGAATCCGAGTCTGCGTCGGCCAGGGCCGCCTCGGCCGCCGCGCTCCGCTCCCCCGAGGAGGCGGCCGCCCTCGGGGCCCTCATCGAGTCCGGAGCGGCTCGCTACCAGGTCCTTCCCCTGCGCGTCGGCCTGCCCGGGGCGGACGGCCTGGCGGTCTTCGCCGAGGGCGCGGCATCGCCGGCGCGGGTCAGGGCCGAGGCGGGGGGAGCCGCGGCCGCGGTGGCCGTCCGGGTGGTCTCGCGGACAGAGCTCCGCGCCCAAGCCCAGCGCGGCTTCGCCCTCGACGCCGCCGCCGCCGGATCCCTCGCCCTCGCGGCCGCGGCGGCCCTCGGCCGCTCGGAGCGGGGGGCCATGGTCCGGCTCGGCAGCGGGGCCCTTTGGGTCGAATGGGGCTCGCGCGGGGCGCTCTACGCGGTCGGCCGGCCGGAGTACGTGTACCGCGGCGAGTTCCACTGGCTGGAGCCCTCGGGCGGCTAGGCGCGGAAGTAGTCGGCCCGGTACTCCCCGATCTCCTCGAAGCCGAGGCCTCGATAGAGGCCGAGGGCGGGCGCGTTGCCCGGCTTCACGAAGAGGGAGGCCGACCTGCCCGCCCTTCCGATCTCCGCGAGGAGGGCCGCCATGAGGGCCCGGGCCGCGCCCCTCCCCCGCCGCTCGGGGAGGGTGAAGACCCCGCCGATCTGGTCGACGCGGAAGCCTCTCGCGTTGGTGGCCGCCTTGGCCAGGGGTCGGCCGGAGCTGTCCTCGGCGAGGTAGACGAGCTGGAGCTCGAGGCTCCGCGCGAGGGCGGCCCTGCAGGCCGCCGGGTTGAAATCGTGGATGGGGGTGAGGACCTCCTCGCGCTCGTAGGCTTCCTGGAGGGGGAGGAGGGCCTCGAGGTCGGCCGGCCCGGCCCGCCGGACCGAGAAGGCCGGGCCGCCCGGGTCCGAGGGAGGGCCCGAAATCGGCGCGGCCCCGGCGGAGCAGAGGGGCATGCGCGCGGCTGGCAGGCACATGAGGATGTAGCCCACCTTCACGATGGCCGGGAGTCCGGCGAGGGCCTCGAGCCGCTCCACGTCCCTGGAGAGGCCGGTGGCCGAAGCGGCCCGCCAGATACGCGCCGCGTAGAGCCGCGCGAGCTCCCGGGCTAGGAGGGGGTCGGCCTCCTCCTGCTTGGGCAGGAGGGGGAAGGCCAGGCCCGATGGATGGCAGAGGAGGGCGCCGGTGATTCCGCCCCCCGGAGATCCGGCGAGCCAGACTCCGCCGCGTATGGGCGCCGGGAGTCGGAGCTCGCCCCCGCGGAGCAGACGGCCGGCGAAGCCGGCGCAGCGCTCTTCCCGAGCCGAGAGGAAGGCGGCGAGGCCGGGAAGCTCCGGGCGGGCGGCGCGGCGCCAGGCGGGGGAGCTCACGGCCCGAGCTTGACCGGGAGCCTTCCCTGGGCGCGCTCCTTGCCCGTAAGGACGTCGAAGGCGGCGCGGAGGGACTCGGGGGAGTAGCCGTAGACGGCCACGGCGGGCGAGGCCCAGCGCGCCTTGGCCAGGGGCGCGGGGCTCTGCACCGAGACGATGGCGACGCGGGCGCCGAGCTTTCGGGCCCGCTCGGCGAAGTCCAGGCCGGCCTGGTTCGCCACGCAGACGACGGCGGCCTCGGCGCCGGCGAGGGCCTTCTCGAAGAGCTCGAGCTCGGCGGCCTGGGCGGCCTCCTCGGGCTTGTAGGAGAACTTGAAGCGGGCCGCCCCCGGGTAGGCCGCCTCGCCCGCGGCGAGGAAATCGGCGAAGGGGCCGGCGAGGAGGAGCTTGCCCGGGGCCGCGAAGGGCAGGCCCTCGGAGCGGACGGCCGTGGCGCTGCGGTAGGCCTGCTCCTTGAAGAAGGCCGCGGCCTCGGGGTCGGGCAGCCTCCGCCCGAGGCTCGCCCGGTCGGGGAGGAGGGCCGTCTTGCCCCGGGGCTTGAGGTAGGAGAGCTTGGTCTCGAGGACGCGTTGGGCGGACTGTCGAGCCCGGGCGCGGAAGGCCGGGTCGCTCCGGTAGGCGGCGAGGAGGCGGTGCCAGGCCGGGTCCTCGAGCCCGAGCATCTTGCTCACCATGAGGATGTCGTTGCCGGCCAGGATGGCCTTGACGCAGGCCTCGGAGAAGGGCAGGCCGTTCCCGATGGCGCCGTTCATGAACAGGTCGTCCGTCACCGCGATGCCCCGGAAGCCCAGCTCGTGGCGGAGGAGCTCGGTCATGAAGTAGGGCGAGAGGGAGGCGGGTCCCCGCTCGCCCGAGACGAGGGGGTAGCTCAGGTGGCCGCTCATCACGGCGGGCACCCCCTCGGCGGCCAGGAGGCGGAAGGGCAGGAGCTCGCGCTCGCGGAAGGTCCTCGCGTCGACGCCGATGACCGGGAGGGTCCCGTGGGAGTCGAGCTCCGTGCCCCCGTGGCCGGGGAAGTGCTTGGCCGTGGCAATGACCCCCGAGGCGGCCAGGCCCCGGGCGTAGGCCGCGCCGAGGACCGCTGCCTCCATGGGGTCGTCCGAGAAGGCCCGGGGCCCGATGATGGGGCTCGAGGGCTTCGTGGCGAGGTCCACCGTCGGCGCGAAGTTCATGTTGACGCCGAGGGCCGCGAGCTCGCGGCCGATGATCTCGGCGGAGCGGTAGGCGTCGTAGGGCAGGCCCGAGGCGCCGATGGCCATGTTGCCCGTCGTCACCGTGGTCGCGCCCTTGACGTGGCGGATCCAGCCCCCCTCCTGGTCGGTGGCGACGAGGAGGGGGACTCCCGAGCCCGAGCGGAGGGCGGCCTGCTGGAGGGAGGCGGTGGCCGCGGCGAGGCGGTCCGTGTCGTCGGCGTTCCAGCCGAAGATCTTCACCCCGCCCAGGCCCCGTTTCTCGATCCAGGCGAAGAGCTCGGGCGGGGGCTCCTCGCCGGGATAGGCCAGCATGAGGAGCTGGCCGAGGACCTCCTCGTCCGACATCCGCGATACGAGGAGGGCGGCTTGGCCCGAGCCGGAGGGGGCCCAGAAGTCGCTGCCCGGCAGCGCGGCCCCGGCGAGGAGGAGGGAGGCGAGGAGGGCGGCACCGGCGAGGAGGCCGAGGCGGATGGCGGCTCGCCGCGAGGCGGGCAGGCGCGGCGCGGGGAAGCGCCGGCCCTCCCCGCGGGGTAGGTCAGACGTAGGCCTTCCCCCGGAGCTCGTCGATGTACTGGGCGGCCGAGTGGGCGGCGACGGCCCCGTCGGCGCAGGAGGTGACGAGCTGGCGGAAGGGGGTGGCGCGGAGGTCGCCGGCGGCGAAGATCCCCGGGAGGCTCGTGGCCATGCGCTCGTCGGTAAGGAGGGAGCCCGACTCGTCCCGGGCCGCCTCGGGGACGAGGGCGGCCTGGGGTATGGAGCCGACGAAGACGAAGACGGCCTCGACGGCCTCCTCGACCCGGCCGCCCGGGCCCTCGAGGAGGACGGAGGAGACCTTCTTGTCCCCGCGGATCTCGGCGACGGTCGTGCTGAAGCGGACCTCGATGCGGGGATTGGCGAGGACCCGCTCCGCGAGGGCCTTCTGGGCCCGGAAGCGGTCCTTGCGGTGGACCATGAGTATCCGGTCGCTGAGCTTCGAGAGGAACATGGCCTCGTCGCATGCCGCGTCGCCCCCGCCGACCACGAGCATGCGCTTGCCCTTGAAGAAAGGCCCGTCGCAGGTGGCGCAGTAGGAGACGCCCTTGCCGGCGAAGGCCTCCTCGCCCGGCACCCCGAGGTGGCGATGCTTGGCGCCCGTGGCGAGGATCAGGGCGAGGGCGGAGACGGGGCCTTCGCTCGTCTCCAGCCTGAAGCGGCCGTCGGGTTCCCGGGCGAGGGAGGAGGCCGAGGCGGTCAGGAACTCGGCGCCGAAGGACTCGGCCTGCGAGCGCATGGCCTCGGCGAACACGTAGCCGCTCACCGGGCCCACGAGACCGGGGTAGTTCTCCAGGCCGTCGATGAGGAGGGCCTGGCCGCCGGGGGCCATCTCCTCGACGACGAGGGTTGAGAGGTTGGCGCGGGCCCCGTATTGAGCCGCGGAGAGCCCGGCGGCCCCTCCCCCGACGACTACGAGATCGTACTCGCTCTTCATGATCACTCCTTGGAAGCGCATCCTTCGCGGCTGGCCGAGTATACCCCGGCGGAAGTACATTGAAAATACGAGTTCCGCATGAGAATGACAAACCCCGGCCCCGCGGCCCTCCTGACCTGCCTCCTCCTCGCCCTCCCCTCCTCCCTCTCCTCCGAGGCGGCGCTCTTCCCCGCGGCCCCGGGGCCGGGCTTCGCCGAGCTCGGCGCCCGCCTCGGCGCCGAGGCCGAGCCCCTCCCGCCCCGCAGCCTGGCCGAGGCCGCCCTCCTCGCCTCGGGGCTCGCGCCCGACCGACTGCCCTCCTACCTCGCCAGGCTCGAGGCCCTCGTCGCCGCCGCCCTGGCGAACCCCGGGCTCGCGGCGGACGCGGCCCCGGCGGCCCGGGGCGAGGCCCTCCTCGCCTTCCTCCACGAGAGGGCCTTGCGCCGCTACGAGGCCGACGCGACGGGCCTCGACCAGCTCCTGGACTCGGGACGCTACAATTGCGTCTCCTCGGCCCTCCTCTACGCCATAGCAGGGAGGGCCGCCGGCCTCTCGGTCCTCGCCGTCCGCACCCCCGACCACGCCTTCTGCCTCCTCGAGGCCCCCGATCGGGACATCGACGTCGAGACGACCAACCGCTACGGCTTCGACCCGGGCAACAAGAAGGAGTTCAAGGACTCCTTCGGCCGCGTCACGGGCTTCGCCTACGCCCCGCCGGGGGCCTACTCGAGGCGGGAGCTCATCGGCGACCGGGTCTTCGCCGGCCTCGTCCTCTCGAACCGGGCGGCCATCCTCGAGCGCTCGGGCCGCTACCGCGAGGCCCTCCTCCTCGGCCTCGACCTCGATCTCCTGGCGCCGGGGGAGGAGTCGAGGGCCTTCCTCCTCGACCGGGTGAACAACGTCGCCGCCGAGCTCTCGCGGCGGCGCGACTACGGCTCGGCCCGCGCCTTCGTCGAGGAGGCCCGGGCCTCCCTCGGCGACTCGCCCCGCCTGGCCTCCCTAGCCCGGGACGCGGCCTACAACGAGGCCGCCGCCCTGGCCCAGGCCGGCAGCTGGGAGGCCGCCCTCGAGGCCGCGGCCGAGCTCCTCGCCTCCTACCCCGAGGCCTACGCCTCCGGCGCTCAAGGGGCAGGGCCCGCGGCCGCGCGGAGGGATCTCGGCCGCCTCGTCGAGGCCTGCGTCGGGAACCTCGCCTCGGCCCGCCTCCGCGCCGGGGATTACCCGGGGGCCCGCGCGGCCCTGGCGGCCAGGCGCGGCCTCCTGGAGTCCACGGCGGGAGCCGGGGCGGCGGCGGCGATCGAGCGACGCGTCGCCGAGGCCGAGCTGGCCGCGGCCGTGGAGGGCCTGGGCTTCGCCGAGGGCCTCGCCGCCGCCGAGGCGGCCTACGCCTCGGGCTCCGTCTCCCGCGCCAGATGGGAGGAGGCCGCGGCCTTCCTCTATGGCCGGGAAGCCAACCGCCTCGCCGCCACAGGGGAACTCCTCGGGGCGGCCTCGCTGGCCGAGGCGGGGGCCTCCCGCGTCCCCTCCTCCCGGGCCAAGCTGGCCCGCTACGCCCAGGAGCTCAGGAGGGCCTTCGCGGCGAGGGCGCACAACGAGTTCGCGGCCCTCTACAACGCGGGGAAGTACGGGGAGGCCCTGCGGGCCGTCGAGGAGGCCCTGATGCTCGCGCCGGAGGATCCCGGACTGCGCTCCGACCGCCGGGCCGCCGCCGAGGCGGCCGCTCGCGCCTCGCCCTAGCCTTCCTGGCCCTGGTCGCGGGGGAAGCGCAGCCTGACGACGGCGCCTCCTTCGGTCGAGGAGGAGACCTGGCCGTGGAGCTGGGCGGCGAGGGCGTGGACGAGCTCGGTGCCGATGCCCTTCTCGGCCGAGGCGGCCTTCGCCGCCTCGAAGCCGACGCCGTCGTCGGACACCACGAGTATCCACTCCTCGTCGCGGGGCCCCATCGATACGGTGGCCTTGCCGGTCCTGCCGTCGGGGAAGGCGTGCTTGAAGCAGTTGGAGAGCAGCTCGTTGACGATGAGGGCCACGGGTATGGCGTCGTCGAGGTCGAGGACCACCGAGTCGGCCGAGATGGACCAGCCGATGCCGCGGTAGGCGGCGTCGTAGACCCCGGCGAGGTAGTCGACGAGGCGCTCGAAGTACTTCTGCATGTCCACGCCCTCGAAGTCCGAGGAGCGGTAGAGGACCTCGTGGACCATGGCCATGGACTGGATCTGGGTCTGGCACTCGAGGAAGACCTTGCGGGCCGCGGGGTCGGCGACGGCGCTCTCCTGGAGGTTCAGGAGGCTCGACACGACCTGGAGGTTGTTCTTGACGCGGTGGTGGATCTCCTTGAGGAGGACCTCCTTCGCCGCGAGGGCCGCCTCGAGCTTCCGCTCGTGCTCCTTGCGCAGCGACACGTCGCGGATGATGCCGACCGTGCCCAGGCCCATGCCCTCGAACTCGGGGAGCTGGTAGCCGGCGGAGCTGACCTCGCCGTAGGCGTTGACCGAGCCGACTACGTAGTCGTCCGTGTCGGAGCCGCACTTGAGCCTGAGCTCGAGGTTCCTCGTCATCCGCTTGCCGGCGCGGCGCTCGTCGAAGAGCTTGGGCGCGGACTCGGGCCCGGTCGCCACGCCCGCGAGGGCGGGGAGGACCTCGAGGCGGCTCACCTTGGGGACGTCCGCGGGGTGGACGATCTCGGAGAAGTGGCGGCCGATGAGCTTGGACGGCTCGTAGCCGAAGCCCCGGATCGAGTCGTTGAGGTACATGAAGCGGCCGTCCTTGTCCAGGATGTACACCGTGTCGGGGACGGCCTGGAGGAGGTTCATGTACTGGTGCTCGGTCATCTGGAGGTGGGCGTTCTGCCGCGAGAGGCTCTCGCGGATGTTGATGACCTTGCGCGCGAGGACGGGAAGGAGCTCGAGGTGGCGCCCTCCTGCCTCGCGCTCGATGAAGACCGAAGACTCGTCGCGGACGGTCCGCTCGATGCGCTCGGGATCGTCCGCGGGCTCGGTGACGAGGACGGCGGGCAGGGGCCAGAAGGTGAGCCAGTCGGCGAGGGCCCCGTTGTGGAAGCGGAAGTCGGTGACGATGGCGTCGGCCGCGTCGTTCGAGTAGAGGGCCTCGACCTCGGCTATGTTGACCGGGTAGTGGACGACGCACTGGTCGAGGCGGGCCGCGATGCGCGCGAAGGCTTCCCGCTCGTCGGCGTCGTCGATCGCGAAAATGAGCCGCAGGCCGCCCATCCAGCCTCCTAAGGCGCCCAGGCGGGCGCGTTTCGGCGGCCCCGAATGCGCGGGCCACGGCTCAATTCTAGTAACCGCGCCTCGCTCGCGTCAAGCTCCGCCTTCATTGCGCCGCGCCGCGGCCTCGGCTATACTGGCGCGGGGGAGAGGGGGAGCGCCGGCCGCGCGCCCCCGTCCCCTGAGAACGTAAAGCAGACGAGGCGAACATGGCGCGCAAGACCGTACTCATCATCGACGAATCCGACCTCTTCAGGGACTACCTCAAATCGCGGCTCTCCGCGAGCGGCGCCGAGGTCGAGGTGGCGATCAACGGCCTGGACGGCGTCGTCAAGATGCGCAACAACCTGCCCGACCTCGTGATCCTGGACTACAACCTGACGCGCAAGTCCTGCAAGGAGGTGCTCGAGGAGAAGAACCGCAACCCGAACACCGCCCCCATCCCGGTCATACTCACCGCGCAGAAGATCGACAAGAACCGGCTGCTCGAGCTGGTGCCCTACAACATCCGCAAGGTCTTCATGAAGCCGATCAAGATGGACGGCCTGTACGCGGCCCTCTCCGAGGTCCTCGGCCTCCGCTTCGAGATCGACAGCACGCCCTGCGTCATCGAGGCCCACGTCAACGACAGCATCGTCTTCGTCGAGATAGCCATGGGCCTGAACCGCGAGAAGATCGACCTCCTGCGATTCAAGATCGCCGAGCTCCTCGAGCTCTACTCCATCACCAAGCCCCGCGTCCTGGTGATGCTCTCCGACATGGAGCTCAGCTTCGTCGACGGCCCCAACCTCGAGCTCCTCCTGTCGACCCTCCTCGAGCGCACGCGGGCCAAGGGCAAGCACGTCAAGATCCTCACCAAGTCCGCCTTCGCCGGCGAGTTCGTCCGCGGCCGGCCCGAGTTCGCCGACGTCGAGGTCGTCTCGAACCTCCAGTACGCCATCGACGGCCTCGTCGCCGACTTCGACCCCGAGGTCGAGATGGGCGAGAAGAAGGCCGAGCTCGTCGCCGAGCGCATCCTCGCGGCCCAGACCCACGAGGCCTCGCGCGAGTCCGTGGAGATGCGCTTCGAGTCCGAGGGCAAGAAGAAGCTCAGCGTCGAGACGATGCGCGAGGCCGGCCGCGGCCTGTCCATCGCGGTCGTCGACGACGATTTCGTGATCCAGGAGCTCGTCAAGACGACCTTCGCCGCGATAGGCGCCGCCGTAAGCCCATATCAGGACGGCAAGGAGTTCGTGGAGGCGGTGCGGGAGAAGAGCTTCGACCTCGTCTTCCTCGACATCCTGATGCCCGGCATGGGCGGCTTCGAGGTCCTCTCGCGGCTCCACGCCGAGGACATCGAGATCCCCGTGATCGTGCTCTCGGCGGTGTCCCAGCGCGAGGCCGTCGTGCGGGCCTTCCAGGCCGGGGTCAAGAGCTACCTCATAAAGCCCCTCAAGCCGGACCAGATCCTGCGCAAGACACTCGAGATCCTCAAGGCCAACTTCTAGGAGGAGGGGGCCATGGCAGCCGTCCATCCCGACGCGATCCGCGTGGCCGCCTTCGACCGGGCCCCCCTGCCCGTGGTCGCCGTCGACCGCATGGGCGCCCTGGCCTCCTGGAACGCAGCCTTCGAGTCCCTCTTCCGCGCCCTCGCCGGCGTGGGGCCCGATCGCTTCACGGGCTCCTTCTTCGAGCTCCTCGCCTCCTGCGAGTTCAAGCGCATCGACTACTACGCCTCCGAGGTCCTCCTCGGGGGCTGGGAGACCGCCTCGGCCGAGAGCCCCGTGCGGGCCGCCGACGGGACGAGGCGCTGGCTGCGCTGCGCCCTCTCCCGCCTCGAGCTGCCCCCGCCGGCCCGGCCCGGCGCAGCGGAGGGGGAGGGAGGGAAGGCCGAGCCCTTCCTCGTCTGCGCGATCGAGGACGCCACCGAGCGGGTGCTCCGCGAGTCCCGGCTCCGCGACGCGAAGGACGAGGCCGAGAAGGCGACGCAGACGAAGAGCCAGTTCCTCGCCAACATGAGCCACGAGATCCGCACGCCGATCCAGACCATCCTCGGCGTGGTCGAGCTCCTGCGAGAGACCAGGCTCGACACCGAGCAGTCCGAGTACGCCAACCAGGTCCAGTTCTCCGCCGACGTCCTCCTGGGCCTGATCAACGACATCCTCGACTTCTCCAAGATCGAGGCCGGGAAGTTCGACCTCGAAGCCGTCGACTTCGACCTGCGCTCCTGCGTGCGGCAGTCGGTCGACATGCTCGTGCTCGACGCCCACCGCAAGGGCCTGGAGATACTCCTCGATATCGGCGAGGACCTCCCCTCCCTCGTGCGGGGCGACCCGGGGCGGCTCCGGCAGATCATCGTCAACCTCTTCAAGAACGCGATCAAGTTCACGCGCGAGGGGGGCATCGCGATCGCCCTCCGCCGGGAGGAGTCCCCCCGGGGCCCGCGCATGCGGCTCGAGGTCGCCGACACGGGCCCCGGCGTATCCGAGGCGGTCCGCGACCGCCTCTTCACGCCCTTCTTCCAGGGCGACTTCGCCCAGGCGCGCAAGGTCGGGGGCACGGGGCTCGGGCTGGCCATCTCGCGCCACCTCGTCGAGCTCATGGGCGGGAGCATCGGCCTCCGGCCCAACGAGCCCGAGGGCTCCGTCTTCTGGTTCGAGCTCCCCCTCGCCTCGCCCGAGTACTCCGCGGCCCCCTTGCCGGCCGCCCGGCGCGACGCGGCGCCCGAGGCGCGGATCCTCGTCGTCGACGACCACGCCCTCGCGCGGGACTTCGCCGCGCGCGTCGCCTCCAAGGCCGGCTACCGCGTCTCCCAGGCGGCCTCGGGCGAGGAGGCCCTGGCGAGCCTCAGGGAGGCCGCGGCCGCCGGCGAGGCCTTCTCCGCCTGCCTCGTCGACCAGAACATGCCGCGCATGGACGGCTGGCGCCTCGCGAGCGAGATCACCGGCGACACGGCCATCAATTCGGCCCGCCTCCTGCTCATGGCCCCCGTCGGCACGATCGGGGCCGAGGCCAAGATGAAGCTCCTGCGCTGGTTCGACGGCTACATCGTCAAGCCGGTGAAGCCCGCGGAGCTCCTCGACGCCCTCGCCAAGGCCCTCTCCTCCGAGGTCGACCTCGAGGGCGCCGAGGAGGCCGGGGAGCCCGAGGCCGGGGAGGAGGCCGAGCCGAGCTTCCCCGGGGAGGTCCTCATAGCCGAGGACCACGAGGTCAACCGCGAGCTCTTCACCCTCCTCCTGGCCAAGCTCGGCTGCCGCGTCACCGCGGCCAGGGACGGGCACGAGGCCGCGGAGATCGCCTGCAGCCGGCCCTTCGACCTCATCCTCATGGACATCTTCATGCCGCGGATGAACGGCTACGAGGCCACCCGGGCGATCCGCGAGAAGGGCTTCGGCGGCCCCATCATCGCGGTGACCGCGAGCGCCTTGAAGGGCGAGCGCGACAAGTGCCTCGAGGCCGGCATGGACGATATCCTCGTCAAGCCCTTCAAGAAGCGCGACCTAGCCGAGCTCCTCGCGACCTGGATGCCCAAGCCCGGCGCGGGGACAGCCGGCGCGGATAGCGCCAGGGCGGGCGCCTGCGGCGATCCCGGCGGCGGCGCGCCGGCCTTCCCCGCGGCCCCGGCGCCGCCGGATGGGCCCGGAGGGCCGGCCGGGCCGCGGAAGCCCGACCCCGCGATATTCGACTGGGAAGGGGTCCTCGACACCTTCCTCGGCCAGGCCGAGACCGTCTCCGGCCTCCTGGGGCGCTTCTCGGCCAAGGCCCGCGGCCAGGTCGAGGAGCTGGCCGAGGCCCTCGCCGCGGGGGACTTCCCGCGCTTCCGCGAGACGGCCCACTCGATGAAGGGGGCTGCCTGGAACCTGAGCGCCCGGCGCCTGGGCGACGCAGCCCTGGCCGCCGAGCGGGCCGGCTCCGCGGCCGACGCCGAGGCGGCCAAGGCCGCCCTGCCCCTGGTCCGCGCGGCCTTCGCCGAATTCGCCGAGGCGGCCGCGCCCTACTGCCCCGGGGGCCCCGGCCCGCGATAGACAGCCCCCGCGCGCGGGCGCTAGTATCGGCCCGTGCGCGCCAACTACCACAGCCACTGCGACTACTGCGACGGCTCCTCGAGCGCCCGCGCCATGGCCGAGGCGGCCTGCGCCGCCGGCTTCGGCGTCCTGGGCATCTCCTCCCACGCCCCCCTGGGCCGGGGCCTCTACGAGGGCAACATGAAGCTCCCGCGCCTCGGAGGCTACCTGGCCGAGATCCGCTCCCTCGCCCGGGAGTGGGAGGGCCGGGGCCTCGAGATACTCCTCGGCCTCGAGATCGATTGGCTCCGGGAGGCCCAGTCTCCCCGCGACGCGCTCTTCGCCGGCCTGGGCCTGGACTACTCGATCGGCTCGGTCCACCTCGTCGACCTCGGCTCGGGACCCTTCGCGGTGGACGAGTCGGCCGAGTCCTTCCGCGCGCGGGTCGAGGCGGACGCGGGGGGCGACGCGCGGCGGGTATGGAAGGCGTATTACGAGGAGCTCTGCGCCCTCATCGAGGCCGGGGGCTTCGACATCCTGGGCCACCTCGACCTGGTGACCAAGTACAACCGCGGCGGGGAGCTCTTCGACGAGTCGGACCCCGCCTACCGGGAGGCGGCCCTCGGGGCCGCGGCCCTCCTCGGGGGCGCGGATATCGTGATCGAGATCAACTACGGAGCCATGCTCCGCAGCGGGGCCGCGGCGCCCTACCCCGCTCCCTTCATCCTGCGCGCGTTGCGCGAACGAGGAGTTCGCGTCGTCCTCTCGGCCGACGCCCACGCGCCCGAGCAGCTCGGCCCGGCGGGCTCGGGCGCCCGGGAGGCGGCCCGCGAGGCGGCGAGGGCGGCTGGCTACCGCTCCGTGGCCCTCCTGTCGAAGGGGAGCTGGACCGAGGTGGGGATCGACGAGGCCTAGGCGGCCCGCCGCGCGCGCGTTAGCCGATATCGTGTCGGCGGGCGGGCGCCGCGCGACCCTAGGCCCCGGCGGCCCCGTCGAGCCAGGCCACGGCGGCGGGGAGCTCGGGGAAGAGCCCCTCGAGGGCCTTCTTGAGGAGGGATCCCGCCGCGCCGGGCACGGCCTCCTCGACGAGGCGGTAGTAGTACAAGGGGCAGTCCTCGAAGCGCCGGGCCGCGACCGCCTCGCGGATGGGGGCGGCGAGCTGCATGAGCCTGCCCCCCGCTCGGGCGGCCGCCACCTTGGCGTCCACGGCCGCCGCGCGCTCGCGGATCGCCGCCTCGAGGCCGGCGTAGGAATAGGCGCGGATCCGCTCCACCTCGAGGGCCGAGGCGGCGCACTCCAGGCGCTTGAGCAGGCCCCGCCGGTCGTGGCGCATGCGCTCCGGCCAGGGGATCCCTGGCGCGTCACGCGCCTCGGCGCCTCGCGCCCCGGCGTCCCGCGCCCCGGCGCCCTCGCGGGCGAAGGCGGCCTCGGCCTCGGGGTCGGGCTCGAGGAAATAGGAGTAGCCCTCCAGGCGGCCGAAGGCGCGCAACGCGTCGAGGTAGCCGAGCTCCATGAAGGAGTCGAGGAAGGCCCGGTTGAAGTCGAGCACGCCCCCGAAGTCGATGGAGTTCTTGATGTAGACGGTGAGGCCGCCCTCGATCTGGGGCCGCCTGTTCAATCCGGCCCCGGAGAGGTCCGATACGATGACGCGCCGGTAGCCCCGCCGCCGGGCCATGGCGTAGGGGACGTTGTCGTACAGGCCCCCGTCGATGTACTTCTGGCCGCCGATCCGCGGCTGCTCGAAGCCGGGGAAGGCCGCGCTCGCGAGGAGGTACTCGACCAGGGAGCCGGGCTCCATGTCCTCGATGAAGACCTCGCGGGGCTCGAGGGCGCTGACGTTGACGGTGACGATGCCGAGGTCCTTGCCCCCCGCGCGGATGGAAGCCTCGTCGAGGCTCTCGACCAGGAGGCGCTTGAGGGGGCCCGTGTCCAGGCCCTTGCGGTTCATGGCCTTGTGGAAGAGCTCGCGGATCCCCGTGAGGGACTCGAGGTCGAGCTTGACCTCGCCGCCCTGGGTGAGCTCGGGCGGGAGGGCGAGGATGTCGTCCACGGTGATGCTCCGGCCGAGCTCCTCGAGCTTGTCGTCGGCCCCCTGGGCGAGGAATCCCGCGATGATGGCCCCGATGGAGGTGCCGATGAAGGCGTTCACCTCGATGCCCAGCTCGCGCAGGGCGCGCCAGACCCCGATGTGGTAGACGCCCTTGGCCCCGCCCCCGCCGAGGACGAGGCAGTAGCTATCGATTGCGGCGCTCCTCGCCCTTCTGGCAGTCGACGCAGAGTACGGCGTAGGGCAGGGCCAGGAGGCGCTCCTGGGGGATCTTCTTGTTGCACTTGACGCAGATCCCGTACTTGCCGAGGTTGATGCGGCCGAGGGCGGCGTCGATGGCCCGGAGGCGCTTGATGTCCTGGGAGCCGAGGGCCTCGATCATCTTGCGGTCGATGTCGTCGGAAGCCACGTCGGCGAAGTCCTTGGGATCCATCTCCTCGACGATGGCGCGGAAGTCGGCGTTGGTGGACACGAGGGTCTCGAGTATCTCCCGTTTCTGGGCGAGAAGGAGCTCTTTCATCTTCTCGATCGAGTCTTTGTCCATGCGCCACCTCCTTGGCTCGCCATCGTTTCGGCGGGTCCGGCACGATGCTCCATACGGGCGAAAAAGTCAAGCCGGCGAAAATCGCTGAAAAGGAGGCGCTTCGATGCCCCCGGCCGCATTCTGTCGCCATGATTGACATTCGGCCCGATAGTACATACTATTTTATGCGCTCCGAAGCGGAAAGCAAATTCCGCCCGAGCTCAGGCGATCGCCATAGCAAAGGCCGAAGGGGCCGCCGGGTTACGGCGCCTGCCCGAAGCCGATCGCCGCAGATCTTCCGAGGAGGAACCGTGGCTAAAGA
The DNA here is from genome assembly GCA_022711355.1 of Spirochaetota bacterium. Classification (GTDB taxonomy): domain Bacteria; phylum Spirochaetota; class Spirochaetia; order Treponematales; family Rectinemataceae; genus JAKLFE01. The sequence goes on from JAKLFE010000001.1 coordinate 15,834, forward strand.
AGAAGCCATCGAAGTCGAGGGCATCGTCAGGGAATCGCTCCCGAACACCATGTTCAGGGTCGAGATACCGAGCGGCCACGTCATCCTCGCCCATCTGTCCGGCAAGATGCGCAAGCACTATATCCGCATCGTTCCCGGCGACAAAGTGAAGGTAGCGCTCTCCCCCTACGATCTCAACCGCGGGCGCATCATCTACCGCGAAAAATAAGAGCTTCCTAGCCTTTCTTCCGCAGCAGGACCCAGAGGGCGCCCGAGCCGCCCTCGGCGCGTCCCGCCACGCCCGAGCGCCCAGCCCAGGGGCTCATCTCGATGGCCCGGCGGGCGACCCGCCCGAGGACGGGCCCCTCCTTCGAGTGGTTCCCCTTCCCGTGCACGACGATCACCTTCTCGAGGCCCCGCCGCCCCGAGTCCTCGAGGAAGGCCAGGAGGGCGGCCTCGGCCTCCTGGGCCCCCATGCCGTGGAGGTCGAGGGTGGCTTGGGGATCCAAGGCGGCGAGACGCCGGTCCCGAGCCTCGCGCTCGGCCTGGGCCGAGGCCCCGGGGCGCTCGGCGTCCTTGTCCTCCACCCCATGCTCGTCCAGCCAGGCCTCGAAGGGGCTCAAGCGGGCGGTCTCGGGCACGGGATCGGCCGGCCCGGCCTTGGGATGGGCGGCCCGAGAGCGCTCGCGCTTCATCCGCTCCCACTCATCCAGCACTTCTCCGAAATCCATACCTGACCCTAATAATAATATACGTCGGCTTCGCGGACCCAGCCGGAGAGGCCCTGGGCTAGCGTGACGCCGACGTAGCCCGAGCTCCGGCCCCGGAGCTCGGCGGTCGAGCCCTTTGCCAGGGGGAGGGCCCCCTCGGCCAGGGGCGAGGGCACGGGGAGGAGGCTGTCGCTCCACAGGAGGACGAAGCTCCGTCGCCGCTGGCCGGCCGCGGCGAGGGACAGTCCCGCGGCGGCGAGGGACAGTCCCAGGAGACAGGCCGCGGCGGCGGCTCGGAGGGGGCGGCGGGACCTCCTCGAGGAGAGGAAGAGGGCGAAGGCCCCAAGGAGGGCGACCGCCCCGACTGCCTCGAAGCTTGTTGGCGAAGGGAGGCTGTCGAGGAGGGGCGGGCCGGAGCCGAGCTCGCCCGAGCAGGCGGCGGCAAGCTCCTTGAGAGCGGTCGAGCCCGGCTTGCGGCGGAGTAGGCCGTAGAGGAGGGACAGTCCCCGCCCGCGCTCGCCGAGCTCCCAGCGCAGGCCGGCCTCGAGGAGGAGGAGCCGAGGATCCCGCCGCAGCTTGGGAGGCTGTCCCTCGAGGAGGCCGAGGAGGGCCTCGAGCCCGGCCCTCCTAGCCGCAGGACTTTGCCCGCGGAGCGCCGCGGCCAGGAGGGCGGGGAGGCCGGGAAGCTCGGCGGCGAGGAAGGCGGCCGAGCTTTCCATGGCCGCGTCGAAGCGGCCGGGCTGTCCCGCCTCGGCTTGCCCGGGGAAGGGGGCGGTGGCCGGATCCAGCTCGGCGATGAAGGTCGGCACCCGAAGGCTCGAAAAGGCCCCGCCCGGCTCGAGGACCGGGAGGGGCTCGAAGGAGAGCTCGAAGCAACCCTCCCGAGGCGGGGTCACGAGGAGTTCGAGGAGGAGCTGTCCCTCGAAGGCCCCGCCCCGCGGCCGGGAATGGTCGATCCTCCGGAGGGCGATGGCCGCGGGCTGGAGGCGCTCGCCCCCGAGGCTGGCCTGCGGGGCAGGAAGTTCGAGGAGGGGCTGGTTGCCCCGGCCCTCGAGGATGAGGGCGAAACGGCTCGTCCGGCCCGCGCCCAGGGAAGCGGGCGAGGGGGCCTCGAGCCTGAGCTCGAAACGGCCGATCGCCTTCGAGGCGGCAAGGGGCTCCGGGAGGGGCCGTACTCTGAGGAAATCGGCTGCCGCGCGGCCGAGCTCCTTCGAGCCGGAGAGGACGAAGGCGGGGGGCAGCTCGAGCTCTCCGGGCTCCAGGGCCAGGGCTGTCCAGGAGAGGGGGCCCGAGGCCTCGAGGCTGAGGCCGGGCGGCGGTGCGAAGGAGGCCGTGGCCTCGGCGGGGACGGTCCCCCCTCCCCTCGGTTCTAGCCTGAGCTCGAAGGCCTCGTAGCGCAGGACGATGGCCGGGGCCGACCAGCGCCATGCGGAAGCGGGCTCGACGGCGGAGCCGGGGGCCCGGGTCGAGAAGGAGATGGCGGCGACGCGGAGACGACCCTCCTTGCCCTTGATCAAGATCTCCCCGATCCGGTGCCGGCCGGGGCTGAGGACGCGAAGGTCGAGGAGAAGCTCGCTCGAGCGCTCGCCGGGAACCGCTCCGGATCCGGCCGAGACCCGGGGCCTGAGGGACCAGGACTCGAGGGCCAGGCCCTCGTCGAGCTCCGGTTCCACGAGCTCGAGCCCGGCCGGGGACAGTCCCGAGACGAGGAGGACCAGGCGGGCGGTCTCCCCGACCGCGGCTCCCTCGGGAAGGCGCTCGACCCGGTAGCTCGGGCTCTCGGCCCAGGAGGGACCGGCCGCGAGGAGGAGGGCGAGGCCGGCGAGGCGGAGCCGCCGCATGAGCCGCCTCAATAGTCGCCCCTGAGCTCGGCCGGGGCCTTGGCGGCGCCGGGGCGCCAGCGCCCCGTCTCGAGGCGGCGGAGGAGGCTGAGCTCCTCCTCGGCCGTTCCGCCCTCGCTGCGCTGGGAAGGCGAGATGGAGGCCGGCGGGACGAGGCTGCGCTTCTTCCAGGCCTTCCAGGCCAGCTCGAGGTTGCGCCGCGCCGCCGGGGCCAGGTCAGGATCGAAGGAGCGCGGCTCGGCGAGGTAGAGGCGAAGGGCTTCCTTGAAGGCTCCCCAGGACTCCTCGTAGCGGCCCCGCTCGTAGAGGGCTACTCCCTCGTTGTAGTGGGCATCGGCCCGCAGGGGGGCCGAGCCGGAGCGCCGCGCGCGCTCGTACAGGGGGGCGGCGGCCTTGTACTCGCCGAGCCGGGCGTAGACATTGCCCAGGTCGTAGTCGACCGTCGGGCCGAAGGACTCCTCGCGGACGCTCAGGTACTCCGCGGCCGCGTCCTGGAAGCGGCCCCGGGCGTGGAGGCGGTTGCCCGAGGCGATCGCGGCGAAGTCGGAGAATCGGGAGCAGGAGCCGAGGAGGGAGCAAAGGGCGAGGGCGAGCGGCGCGGGGCGGAGCCGGCCTGGCCGGCCGCTCCTGCCGGGCCGGGGCTGGCGGAGGAGGCTCACGGCCTGCCTCCCCGGGCGAGGAGGGCCTCGGCGAGGATGGCCAGGGCGAGGAAGGCCAGGGCGAGGAAGGCGAAGAGGCCGCTCCGATCCTGGACCTCGTACTCGAGGCGCATCCCTCCCCTTCCCGCTTCAGAGATCTCCGCGGCGAGGGCGGCCGGGGTCCCGGGATCGGAGCCGTCAAGGTAGCGGCCCCCGGCCTCGGCCGCGACGGACTTCAGGAAGGCCGCGTCGAGGGCGCTCCGGGCGGGGAGGCCCTTCTCGTCCAGGGCCGGCCCCTCGGCTCCGGGCACGGGCTTGGGCTCGCTCCCGCCGAAGCCCAGGGCTATGAAGCGCGCCTTGGCCAGCCTGGCTTTTGCCGCCTCGGCCCGGGCCGAGCCCGAGAGCTCGCCGCCGTCGCTCAGCACGATGAGGAGGCGGCCCGCCCCGCTCGAGGAGGAGAAGGAGCCGAGGCCGGCGGCTATCCCGCGGCCGAGGTCGGTGCCCGCGGCCGTCAGGGTATCGGGGTTGGCGTAGTCGAGGCCGAGCTCGAGGGCCTCGAGGTCCTCGGTCATGGGGACGAGGAGTACGGCCTCGCCCTTGGCGGCGACCAGGGAGAAGGCGTTGAGCCCTTCCCGCCCCGAAGCCGAGGCGGCGGAGCGGAGGAGGGAGCGGAGGAGGCCCTTCGCCGCCTCGAGACGGGTCGGCGCGCCGTCCTCGACCTCCATGCTCCTCGAGACGTCGAGCACGAAGGCCAGCTCGAAGCCGGAGCGCTCCTGGGCGCTCCCCCTCCTGCCCCAGGAGGGGCCGGCGAGGGCTAGGCTCGCCGAAGCCAGGAAGAGGACGAAGGCGAGGGAGGAGTAGAAGGCCGCGGCCGCGCTTCGGGCGAGCACCCGGGTTCCCTGCCGCGGCCCGGCCAGGCTGAGCAGGGAGGGGAAGCGGCCTCGGCCCCGCCTCGCGAGGGCGAGGAGCTCGGGCAGGGCGAGGAGGGCGAGCCAGAGGAGCTCGGGCCGGGCGAGGCTCACCGCCGGCCTCCTTCGCGGGGTGAGGTAGGTCCCGCGAGGACCAGGCCCAGGAGCCTGCCCAGGAGCGCGGCGGCCAGGGCAAGGGCGAGGAAGGGCCGGGCGAGGGGCTCCTCCGAGGTCTGGCTCCTCGTCCTAGCCAGGGAGGCGCTCCGCTCGGAGAGCGAGGCGAAGGCGGCCGCGAGGGCGGCCCGGTTCTCGGCGGCGTAGTAGCTGCCCCCGCCCCTCCGCGCGAGCTCCTCGAGCCCGGCCGCGTCGAAGTCGGAGCGGTAGAAGCCCGAGCGCTTCTGGCCGGTCCTGGGATCGACGTAGGAGACCGGCGCCTCGCCCGGGCTGCCGACGCCGATGACGGAGAGGACGATGCCGAAGCGGGCGGCCGCGAGGGCCGCCGTGCCGGGGTCGATGGCCCCCGCGTTGTTCTCGCCGTCGGTGAGGAGGACGATGTGCTTCTCGGGGGCGCCCGAGCGGGCGGTGTGGGCCACCGCCGTGGCCAGCCCGGCGCCGATGGCCGTGCCCTCCCCGTAGATCCCCGGGACGAGTCCGGCCATCCGCTCGGAGAAGGCGAGGTAATCCAGGGTCGGAGGGCAGACGAGGGCGGCCTCGCCCCCGAAGGCGACGAGGCCGACCGTCTCGTTGCGCCGGCTCGCGAGGAAGTCGCCGATGATGGACTCGGCCGCCTCGAGGCGGCTCGGGGCGATGTCCGAGGCCGCCATGCTCGGCGAGACGTCGAGGACGAAGACGACCTCGTTGCCGCGGCTCAGGTACAGGACTCGGCGGCTGACGAGGGCGGGCCCCGCCGCGGCGAGCGCGCAGGCAGCGAAGCCCGCGGCGAGGCAGGCCGCTCGGAGGAGGCGCAGGAGCGTCCAGCCGAGGGGCGGCCGCGGTGCCTCGGGATCGCGGGGCAGGGAGAAGGGGAAGGCCAGGCCCCGGGCGAAGGGGAGGCGCCGCGCTAGGGCGAAAGCGGGGATCAGGAGGACGAGGAGAAGGGCCCAGGGCCGCTCAAAGGCGAGCATCGAGGGCCTCCTCGGCCGCCTGGGCCAGCTCTCGCGCGCGGCGGACCGAGGCCGCCATCGCCTCCGGCCGCGGGCGGAGCCCGGCGTAGCGGGCGAGCTCGGCCTCCCCGAAGACGCCCGCCGCCGACTCGCGCAGGCCCGGGGCGGGGAAGGCCGAGCTCGGGAGGGCGGCGAGCTCGCGGGCGGTCAGGGCCGGGGCCCGCTCGTCCACCCGCTCCCCGAGATAGAGCCTGAGGGCCCGGGAGAGGGCCGCGTAGAAGGCAGGGGGTTCCGAGGAGGCCGCCCCCTCCTCGAGGAAGTCCAGGCTCTTGGAAAGCCGCCTGAAGGCGAGGCCGGAGCGCCAGCGGGCGGCGAGGGCGCGGCCCGCGGGGACGAGATAGGCGATCGAGAAAACAGATGCGAGGACGAGGAGGAGGGCCGCCCCCGCGATCCCGTAGAGGTAGAGGCCCGAGCCCGGCGGCTCACGCTGCGGCCGGGGCGGGGAGAGCTCGCGGTCCTCGGCCCCGAGGCGGGAGCGGGTCGCGTAGGGGATGGCCGGCAGGGCGAGGCCGCGGAGGGTCATGGCTGGGATCCGTCCGGGGCCGGGCGACCAGGGGACGAAGAGGATCGAAAGCTCCCAGCCCCGGGATCCCTTGGCGAGGCTCGCCTCGAGGAGCTCGGGATCCTCGGAGGCAGGCAGGCCCTGTCCCGGCGCGAGGCTGAAGCCCGAGGCCGCCTCGATGCCGGGCAGGAGGAGGGTGGCGCGGACCGCCTCCCCGGGGCCGAAGAGCTTGGGGAGGAACTCGGGCTTGGGCGGCTCGGCCCCGAGCCGGGCGGAGGCGGCGAGGCCGAGGACGAGGAGGGCCAGGAAGGGGGCGGCCCTCATCCCCGCCTCCTCCGCTCGAAGAAGTCCAGGAGGAGGCGGGCGGGATCCTCCTCCGTGCCGATCTCGAGGACCGGCACCCGCTGCGCGAGGCAGGCCGCGAGGCAGCGCTCGCGCTCGGCCTCGCCTCGCGCCCTCCAGCGGGCGCGGTAGCCGGGGCTCGCCAGGGGCAGCCAGGCGCGCTCACCGGTCTCGGGATCGCTCGCCTCGAAGGCTCCGCTCCGGGGCAGCTCGAGATCGAGCCGGTCGGTCAGCCTGAGGGCCACGAGGTCGTGGCGGCGGGCCAGCTCCCCGAGGGGCCGCTCCCAGCCCTCTGCGCGGAAGTCGCTGAGCACGAGGACGAGGCTCCGCCGCTTGAGGATGCGCCGCGCGGCGCGGAGGGCGCCGCCGAGCTCGCTCGGGCCCCGGGGGCCGGGGCCGGGGAGGCCGCCGGGGCGGCCCCGCCTCCCGGGTCGGCCGCCAGCCTCCCGCGGGGCCGAGGCCGCGGCCGCGGCCTCGGCTACCGCGAGGGCGTGGGCCTTGCCCCGCCGGGGAGGGAGCTTGCCGAGGACGGCCTCGGCGAAGACCAGGCAGCCCACGGCGAGGCCCCGGAACTGGGCGGCGTAGGCGACGAGGGAGGAGCAGAGGACGGCCATGTCGAGCTTGGACAGCTCGCCCGAGCCCGCCAGCATCGAGGGCGAGACGTCGATGAGGAGGAAGAGCGTCATGGAGCGGTCCTCGCGGAAGGTGCGGACGAAGGGCCTGCCCAGGCGGACCGTGGCGCGGAAGTCGATGAGGCGGGCGTCGTCGTCGGGGCAGTAGTCCCGCAGCGAGTCGAACTCGATGCCGCGGCCGCGGAAGACCGAGCGGAAATCGCCGCGCGAGAAGGCGCGGGCGAGGGCGGGCGACGCGAAGAGGAGGCGCCTGACCCGGTCGTGGAGCCGGTCCCGATCCACGGCCTTAGGGAAGGCTCGTCGCCGCGAGGACCCGGGCGACGACCTCGTCGGCGCAGATCCCCTCGGCCTCGGCCTCGTAGGAGAGGACGAGGCGGTGGCGGAGCACGTCGGGGGCCATGGACTTGATGTCGTCGGGCAGGACGTAGGCCCTTCCGTCGAGGAAGGCCGATATGCGGGCGCAGCGGTAGAGGTGGATCGAGGCCCGGGGCGAGGCCCCGTACTCGACCCAGCGGCCGACGTCCCGGGCGAGCTGGGCCTGGGGCCCCGCGGGGGCCCCGGCGCCCGCCGCGGCGCGATCCTCGGCCCGGCCTCCCTCCCCGGCCCGGGCGGCGGGCCGGGTCGCGCGGACCAGGCGGACGATGTAGCCGGCGAGGGACTCGTCCACGGCCACGGACTCGGCCGCCGCGCGCATGAGGGCGATCTCCCGGGCCCCGAGCACGCGCTCGACCGCGGCGGGCGGCGAGGCGGCGACGCGATGCACGATCTGGGACTCCTCGGCCTCGGTCGGGTACTGGGAGACCACCTTGAGGAGGAAGCGGTCGAGCTGGGCCTCGGGCAGGGGATAGGTGCCCTCGTGCTCGATGGGATTCTGGGTGGCGAGGACGAAGAAGGGCTTGGGGAGCTCGAGGCTCTCCTCCCCGATTGTCACCTGCCCCTCCTCCATGGCCTCGAGGAGGGCGGACTGGACCTTGGCGGGGGCCCGGTTCACCTCGTCGGCCAGGACGAGGTTGGCGAAGATCGGGCCGCGCCGCGGCGAGAAGCGCCCGGTGGCCTGCTCGTAGACCAGGGAGCCGGTGATATCCGAGGGCAGGAGGTCGGGCGTGAACTGGACGCGGCGGAACTCGAGGCCGGCTATCTCGGCGAGGGTCTTGACCGCGACCGTCTTGGCCAGGCCCGGCACTCCCTCGAGGAGGACGTGGCCGCCGGCCACGACCCCCGTTAGGATGCCCCTGAGCACCGCGTCCTTGCCGACGATGCGCTTGCCCATCTCCGCTCGGGCCCGGGCCGCGAGGGCCTGGGCCTCGCGGACGAGAGACGGCTCGGCTGCTCGCTCCACTGCGTTCCCCCCCGCCGGGCCCGCCGCGCGCGGCTCCCGGTCGAAGCCCATACTAGCCGGACGGCCGGGCCGCGGCAAGGCCGGCCCCGCGCCGCGATCCCTTTCCGATGCCCTTTCGCGGTTGCCCCGGCGCGGATTATCCGTTAGGCTGGGCGAGGGGTAGCGAGGGAGGCCCCGATCATGCCCGCGAAGAAGCGCTTCATCCCCCGAAACTACCGCTGGTTCAACAAGCTCCTGCGCTGGAGCTACGTGATCTGGCTCCGCGCCTTCTACCGCATCGAGGTCGTCGGACGGGAGATCGCGAAGGGCATGAAGCCTCCCTTCGTGGTCGTGGCCAACCACGTCAGCATCCTCGACCCCTTCATGCTGGGCGGCCACCTTACCGAGCCCGTGTACTGGATCACGAGCGACGGCAACATGCGCACCCGGCTCATGAAGGCCCTCCTCCGCCTCGTGGGCTCCATCCCCAAGTCCAAGGTGATCCCCGACATCGAGACCATCGGCTGGACCGTCGACGTGATCCGCAAGCGCGGCGGCGTGGTCGGCATCTTCGCCGAGGGCCAGGCGACCTGGGACGGGACCACCCTCCCCCTCATCCCCTCGACGGCCAAGCTCCTGAAGCTCCTCAAGGTCCCCGTCCTCGGGGCGGTCATCAAGGGCGGCTACCTCTCCCTCCCGCGCTGGACCTGGGCGCGGCGCCGGGGGAAGGTCGAGATCGAGTGGAAGCGCCTCTTCGAGCCCGGAGAACTCAAGGCCCTCGGCGCCGACCAGATACTCGAGCGGCTCGAGGCGGGCCTGGCCCACGACGAGGCCGAATGGGAGGCGGGCGAGAAGGCGCGCTTCAGCTCCCTGCGCCGGGCCGAGCACCTCGAGCTCGCCCTCTACCGCTGCCCCTCCTGCGAGGCGATCGGCTCGATGCGCAGCCATCGGCACCGCTTCTACTGCCTCTCCTGCGGCATGGCCCTCGTCCTCGACTCGAGGGGGCGCCTCAAGGGCGCGCGGCGCGGCCAAGCCCCCTACGAGGCGATCAAGGACTGGAACCGCTGGCAGGAGGCCTCGATGCGCGGCTTCGCGGCCGACGCCGCGCGGGACCGGCCGGGCCGCCCCCTCTTCTCCGACGCCGGGGCCCTCCTCCTCCGGGGCTACCGCCTCAATCCCCTGCGCAAGCTCCGCACGGGCACCCTCATCCTCTTCCCCGACCGGCTCGAGCTCGCGACTATCCTCGGAGAGCGCCTAACCTTCCCCCTCGATCAGGTCGAGGGCATCAACGTGCTCAAGCGGGCGCTACTGGAGTTCTACGTCGGCCGCGAGCTCTACCAGGTGCGCTTCCCCTTCCGCCACATCTCGGCCCGCAAGTGGATGGACGCGGTCGTCGCGCTGCAGGCCCTCCGGCCGGGAGAGGCCCGTCCTTGACCCCGCCGCCGCCCGGGTCTAGGATCGGGCGTGGAGAGAGATGCCATGGACGCGCTCAGGATCATCGCGAGGGTTGAGGGCGAAACGCTCGAGATCACGGGACTGGGGCGATTCGAGGGCAGGAAGGTGGAGCTCATCGTCCTGCCCCTCGACGAGGAGGGCGCCGGGGAGCCCGGCCCGGCCCGGGCGAAACGCGCCCCGCTCGGGCGGGCGGCCCGCGGGGGGCGCGGCGGCTTCCCGGAATACGGCGAGCGCTAAGGCGCGGCGGGGAGCCGCAGCGGCGGCCCGAGCCGAGCGGCCGCTACTGCTCGTCCATCGAGACATTGCAGTGGCCCCTCCAGGGCGGATCGATCTCGAGGATCATGTCGGAGCTCGTGAGGGGCTTCGTGAACTTGTAGGCCTTCCCCGTCTCCTTGCAGCCGAAGCTGAGGGTGGTCCCCCGGCCTCCGCGCCGATCTTGAAGTCCGCGCCGGTAGCTTTCCCGGAATCGTAGACGAGCTCGCCCGAGGGCGACGTGATGACGATGCTCCCCGTATCGAAGACCCAAACCGCGTTATGGTTCGCGTCGAGCCAGCTTCCGAGGGGGAAGCTGCCGAGCTCGATGCCTTCGGCCGCGGCTAGGCCGAGGAGGCGAGGATGCCGGGGAGCTCGGCCAGGCTCCTGATCCGCGGCAGGGCCGAATCGGCGTGCCGGTCGAGCTCGTCGACGAGGATACCGAGGCCTCCCACCGCGACGAAGCCCTCGACGTAGCGCGGCAAGTCGTCGACGAAGGCCGCCTCCTCGGGCCGGACCCCGCAGGCTTCGCAGACGCGTCGGTAGGACTCGGCCCGGGGCTTGCCGCGCAGGCCGCAGAAGCGGATGTCGTAGATCGCCTCGAAGCGGTCGGCGACGCCGAGCTTGGCCAGGACCCGCTCGGCGTGCTCCCGGGGAGAGTTGGTGAAGACCGACTTGGGATAGGGCAGGGAGTCGAGAAGGCTCCCGAGGGCCGGGTCCGCTTCGATGCAGTACTCCTCGCCCTCGGGGTGGACGGCGGCGAAGTAGGCCTCGGGATCGCGGAAGCCCCGCTCGCCCATGAGCCATTCGAGGGTCGTGCCGTAATCCGCGGAGCGGTTCTTCCGGAGCTCCATGGCCTCGCGCAGGCTCGTGCCGAGCCAGGAGGCCGCGTACTCCCCCATCCGCAGCAGGATATCGTCCTCCATGCGCGTCGAGGCGGGGTAGAGGGTGTTGTCCAGGTCGAAGAGGAGGTAGCGGAGCATGGCCAGGTGATAGCACGGAGCGAGGCTTCGCCACAAGCCGCGGGCCGCGGCCCGGGAGCTCGCCTCCGCGCCGCTTCGGCAGTATCTTTGCGATCGGAGGGAAGGACCATGATCCCCATCGGAGACGACAACAGCTGCCGCCGAGGCGCGGCCTGGCTCACCTGGCTCCTCATCGCCGCCAACGTCCTCGTCTTCGTCTTCGTCCAGGGCTTCGGCGCGGACGAGGCGATCCTGTCTGGCTACGGCGCGGTGCCTGCCGAGCTGCTCTCGGGCCGGGACATCGCTACGGGGGCCAGGCGCCTCGTCGAGCCCTGGTCGGGCCGCGCGGTCCGCCTGCCCGGCCTCGCGCCGACTCCCATACCGGTCCTCCTCACCCTCCTCACCTCCCTGTTCCTCCACGGGGGATTGGGGCACCTCGCGGGCAACATGCTCTTCCTGGGCGTCTTCGGCGACAACGTCGAGTGCCGCGTCGGCCGGGCCCGCTACCTCGCCCTCTATCTCGCCTCGGGAGTCATCGGGACCCTCGCCCACGTTGGGGCGAGCGCCCTCAGCGGCGAGGGGCTCTACACGCCGATGGTCGGCGCCTCAGGGGCCATCTCGGGCATCCTGGGCGCCTACCTGGCGCTCTTCCCGGGCAACCGGGTGCGGGTCCTCGTCTTCGGCTTCATCCCGACCCTCCTCTCGGCCTGGTTCGTCATCGGGCTCTGGTTCCTCATGCAGATCTCCGGCGGCCTCTCCGGCTGGAGCTCGGGCGGCGTTGCCTACCTCGCCCACATAGGGGGCTTCCTCGGCGGCTGGCTCTGGTCGCGCGGCTACCGCCGCCGGGAGGCTCTGCGCCTCGCCCGGGAGCGGGAGGAACGGCTGCGCTCCGGGCTCGGGGGCGGCCTGCGCTGGTGGATCGTCGAGTAGGGGGCCTTCCATCTGCGCCAACAGGCTTCGAGGCACTGGCTACAGCTTGACAGTCGCGCAGGGCGGGCCGGATACTCCTCGGGTGCCGAGCCGCAACCTAGTCTACGAGGCCCTGGTCCTCCGCTCGAGGGAGAGCCCCGGCGGGGACCGAATCCTGACCCTCATGACCGCGGAGGCCGGCCTCGTGGACGCCTTCGTCTTCGGCGGCCCCAAGTCCAAGCTCCGCTCCCTCGCCTCCCCCTACGCCGCCGGCCGAGCCTTCGTCTACCTCGATCCGGTCAAGGATTTCCGCAAGCTCGCCGACTTCGAGGTGCGCGAGCACTTCCCCGGCCTCCGCGAGGACCTGGGCAAGCTCTGGGCCGCCGGCCTCCTCGCCGAGCTCCTCATGAAGACCTCGGGCGGAGGCGGGGACTTCCCCCTCGTCCTCGAGCTCGCCCTCGGCTGCCTCGGCTGCATGGACCGCGCCGAGGTGGCCGATTACGCCATACTCCTCTTCCTCTGGCGCTACGTCGCCCTCATCGGCCTCGGGCCCGATCCCGGCTCCTGCGCCCGCTGCGGGTCCGGCCTCCCCGCCGGCGCCTCGTATTCAGCCAAGGCCGAGGGCTTCCTCTGTCCGGCCTGCGCCCGGAGGGCAGCCGAGGCTGCCGCAGCCCAGGCCTACGGGGGCGGCCCCCTCCTTCCCGAGGCCGGGGAGGGTCCCGAGCCGCTCGGCGGCAGGCTCATAGCCTTGAGCGCCGGGGCCCTCCGCTGGCTCGAGCGGAGCGAGGGCCTGGGCTTCGCCGAGGCCCTGCGGGCCGGCGTAGATCCGGCCTCCCTCTCGGCCCTCAAGGCCCTGGCCTTCGCCCTGGCGCGGCGGGCGGCCGAGGCCCCCCTCGCCTCCTTCAGCCTCGGGGCCGGCCTCTCGTGAGGTGCTTCATAGCCCTCCCCCTCCCCTCCGAAGCCCGCGAGGCCCTGGCGAGGGCCCTCGAGCCCCTCCGAGCCCGTTGGCCGCGCCTCCGCTGGACCGCGCCCGAGGGCTACCACCTCACCCTGGCCTTCTTAGGCGAGATCGAGGGACAGTCCCTCGAACGCGCCCGAGCCGCCGTCCAGGGGTTCCCAGCCCTGCCCGGCTTCGCCTTTTCCTTCGGCCGCCTTTCCTACCTCCCTCCCCGGCGCTCGCCTCGGGTCCTCGTGGCCGAGCTCGCCGAGGTCCCGGCCGGCTCGTCGGCCTCGCTCAATAGGCTGGTCGCGGAGGCCCTTGGATCCGGGACGAGCCGCCCGGGAGGGCCGGGCCCGATCGGGGACTGTCCCCCGGCCAGGCCCTTCCGCCCCCACCTGACCCTCGCCCGCCTCGGGCAGGGCTCCCCGGCCCCGGACCTGGCCTCCCTCGCGGACCTCCTCCCCGCGGGGGAGTGGACGATCGGCCGCTGCGCGCTGTATAAGTCCGATCTCCGCCCCGGCGGGGCGGTGTATACTGAACTCGTCGGAGCCCCCCTCCTTTGAAGGCGGGGCGAGGGGCCTCAAGCGCCGCCGCCGCCCGCGCGCGTGAACGCTGCGGAAAGGAAATGCCATGCGAGCCGTCGATGTCATACTGAAAAAGCGTTCGGGGCAGGAGCTCGGCCGCGAGGAGCTGGCCTTCCTCGTCTCGGGCTATGTTTCAGGGGAGCTGCCGGAGTACCAAGTCTCGGCCTGGCTCATGGCGGTCTGCTTCCGGGGCATGACGGCCCGGGAGACGGCCGACCTCACCGAGCTCATGCTCCGATCCGGAGACGTGATGAACCTGGCCGGCATCGCGGGGCCCTTCGTCGACAAGCATTCGACCGGGGGCGTCGGGGACAAGGTCTCCCTCGTCCTCGCCCCCATGGTCGCCGCCTGCGGGTTGCGGGTGCCCATGATGTCGGGCCGGGCCCTCGGCCATACCGGCGGCACCCTCGACAAGCTCGAGTCCATACCCGGCTACCGCACGGACCTCGACGAGGCGGCCTTCCGCGCCGGCCTCGAGGCCGAGGGCTTCGCCATGACGGGCCAGACCGCGCGGATCGTGCCCGCCGACAAGAAGCTCTACGCCCTCCGCGACGTCACCGGCACCGTCGAGTCCGTGCCCCTCATCACCGCCTCGATCCTCTCGAAAAAGGTGGCCGAGGGGGCCGAGGCCCTCGTCTTCGACGTGAAGTGCGGCCCCGGCGCCTTCATGAAGACCAGGGAGGAGGCCCGGGCCCTCGCCGACAGCCTCGTGCGCACGGGCAAGGCCATGGGCAAGCGCATCGTGGGCGTCATCACCGACATGACCGAGCCCCTCGGCCTGAAGTCCGGCAACTTCCTCGAGGTCGAGGAGTCCCTCGACTGCCTCGAGGGCCGGGGCCCCGCCGACCTCATGGAGCTCACGTACCGCCTCGGCGCCTGGATGCTCGTGGCCGGGGGCGTGGCCGAGGGCGTGGCCGAGGGCGAGGCGGCCTGCCGCGCCGCCATCGGGTCGGGCGCCGCTCTGAGGCTTTTCATGGCCAACGTCCGCCGCCAGGGCGGGGACGCCGAGAAGATGCTGAAGCTGCGCGGGAGCTACCGCTCCAAGCACTCCTTCGAGCTCCGCGCCTCCCGCGCGGGCTGGCTGGCCGGCATCGAGGCCTACAAGATCGGCGTCGCGGGGGTCTACCTCGGCGTGGGCCGCGACAAGACCACCGACCCCGTCTACCCCGACGTGGGCTTCGTCTTCGACAAGAAGGTCGGGGATCCCGTCGCCGCGGGCGAGCGGATCTGCGCCGTCTACGGCAAGGACGGCCCGAGCCTCGCGGCCGCCCGCCCCCTCGTCGAGGCGAGCCTCTCCTACGCCGACTCGCGGCCCGAGCGGCGGCCCATCGTCCTCGAGGAGATCAGCGCCCTATGAGATGGAACAAGCCCGAGGTCAGGGCCCAGGAGGTGCGGGAGCTGGCCTCCCGCTACGGCCTGGACAACCTGACCGCCTCGATCTTCGCCCGGCGCGGGCTCTCGGAGCCCGAGGCAATCCTCTACTACCTCGAGGACGACCCCCGCTACCTCCGCAACCCCTTCCTCTTCGAGCAGATGGAGGACGCGGTCGACCGCATCCTCCTCGCGTCGGACGAGGGCGAGAAGATCCTCGTCTTCGGCGACCGCGACGCCGACGGGGTCACGAGCACCGTCCTCGCCGTCCGGGCCCTCCGCGAGCTCGGGTGCGAGGTCTCCTGGCGGGTGCCGAAGGCCGACGAGCCCTACGGCCTGTCCCTGGCCGCGGTCGAGGAATTCGCCGCCTCGGGCGGCAGCCTTATCGTCACGGTCGACTGCGGCATCTCGAACCACGCCGAGGTGCTCAGGGCCGCCGAGCTCGGCGTCGACGTCATCGTCACCGACCACCACCGCCTCCAGTCCGGCGAGCCGCCCGAGGCCCTGGCCCTCATAAACCCCAAGCTCCCTGGCTCGGGCTACCCCTTCCGCGACCTCGCCGGCTGCGGGGTGGCCTACAAGCTCGCCTCGGCCCTCAAGCTCGCCCGCACCGGCATCTACAAGCAGCAGGTGGCTCTCCTCAACGTCAGGCCGGCGAACGACTCCTTCATCGTGGAGGCGGTGCGCCTGTCCAACCTCGTCGAGACCGGCCGCATCCGCGAGACCATCGTCCCCGGCATGGTCGACCTCGAGCGGACCCGGCTCGTGCCCTTCCTCCAGGGCCGGCAGATCTTCGTCTGGGACGGCGAGCTCCAGAAGCGCCTCCTCGAAAAAGCCCTCGGCCGCGGCGCCGAGGTCCTCTTCTACGACCTCGCGCCCGAGGCCGGCGCCTTCATCCCCTCGGCCAAGGGACAGAGCCTCGTCCGCCTCAAGGAGCTCTCCCGCATCGGCCGCTACAAGGCCGAGCCCCTCGAGGAGATCGACGTCCTCGAGAACCTCTTCATCTCCTTCGCCCTCAAGAAGGCCGACTGGTTCGGCGAGGACGACCTCGAGGCCCTCCAGCTCGTCGCCCTCGGCACCATCGCCGACATCATGCCCCTGCGGGACGAGAACCGGATCCTGGTCCGCCGCGGCGTGGCCTCGATCAACCGCCGGCCCCGCCCCGGCGTCTCGGAGCTCCTCGTCGCCCTCGGCCTCATCGGCAAGAAGCTCGGCGCCGTGGATCTGGCCTGGCAGGTCACCCCGGCGATCAACGCCGCCGGCCGCATGGGAGAGCCCGGCGCGGCGGTATCCCTCCTCCTCTCGGAGGAGGGCCCCGAGCGCGAGGCCCTCGCGGCCAAGGTCGTCGCCATGAACCAGGACCGCCGGCGCCTCGGCGGGGAGGCCTGGGACCTCGTCTATCCCCTCGCCATGAAGTCCCTCGAGGCCCACGGCGACAAGCTGGCCCTGGTCGGCCGGGAGGAGGTCCACCGGGGCATCACCGGCCTCATCGCCTCCCGCCTCACCGGGACCCTCAAGGTCCCCGCCATCGTCGCCGCCTTCCAGGGCAACGGCACCGTGGTCGGCTCGATCCGCTCGGCCCGGGGCTTCGCCCTCTCCTCATTCCTCGAGGCCTGCACCGACCTCTTCATCGACTACGGCGGCCACGACGCCGCCGCGGGCTTCTCCCTCAAAGCCGCCGACTGGCCCGAGTTCGAGGCCCGCGCCGCCGCCTACGTCCAGGCCGTCGAGCTCTGCGACGAGGAGGAGAGCATCGCCGTGGACGCCGAGCTCCCCCACGAGTACGTCAAGCCCGAGCTCGCGGCCCTGGCGGAGCGCTTCGAGCCCTACGGCGAGGCGAACGCCCCCCTGGTCTTCCTGGCCCGGGACGTGGCCATCGCCGAGGCCCAGATCGTCGGCAAGAAGGAAGCGAACCACCTGAAGCTCACCCTCGACTTCGGCGCCTACAAGTGGCCCGCCCTCCTCTGGGACGGGGCACAGCGCCTGGGGCGTGACTTCGACTTCAAGGACGGGAAGGGCGACCGCATCGACCTCGTCTTCAAAGTGACGATGAACCGCTGGAACGGGATGGAGCAGCCCCAGCTCGAGGTCTTCGACGCGCGGAGGGCGGGAACGGAGGGCTAGGGCCCGCGGCGGCGTTGACCCGAGGCCCACGGGGCTTTAGGATTCCAGGGAAGCGGCGGCGGGCCGCCCGAACGGCAGCAGGAGCGTAGCGGTATGAATATCAAGCAGATCAGCGTCGCCCTCGAGAATACCTCCGGCAAGCTCTACGAGCTGACCCAGGTCTTGAGCGGTGTCGACGTGGACATCCGGAGCATCTGGGTGACCGAGGAGAGCGAGTACAGCGTCGTCCACCTCATCGTCGACAAGCCCGACCTCGCCTTCGCGACCATACGCGACAAGGGCTACCTGGCCAAGACCGTCGACGTCTTCGCCCTCAAGGCCGATGACAAGCCGGGCGGACTAATGCGGGTCCTCGAGCGGCTGAAGGCCATTAACCTCAATATCGAGTACGTCTACGGCTTCGGGGAGAAGACCGAGAACAAGGCCGTCTTCATCTTCCGGATCACCGATACCGAGCGGGCCATCAAGGCGCTGCAGGACGGCCTGCTGGACTACGTCTCCAAGGACCGGGTCGAGGGCCGCGACACCAGCTCCCCCTGGGAGTTCGTCGAGAGCCTCTGAGCGGCCGAGGGGCGGCAGGAGGTCCGGCACGGAAGGTCCGCCCTCTTGACGAAGAGCGCATCGCCGCGGTAGTTTACGCCTACGGTAGCTGTACGCTCCCCGGTTGTGTAATGGTAGCACGACAGACTCTGGATCTGTTTGTGGGGGTTCGAATCCTCCCTGGGGAAAAACCGGCGCCCGCGGGCCGGATAGGGATGGGAAGCAGATCGTAGACGGTCGCAGGATCCGCGCGAGCGGAGCCAGCGCCGTGAAGGAAATGATCTCGAAGAGATCCCTTCCTTCACGCGGCCCCTTCGTCTATCGGTTAGGACAAAAGATTCTCAATCTTTAAAGAGGAGTTCGACTCTCCTAGGGGCTAAAAAGCACGACGTAATTCCTTATTACGCCGTGCTTTTTCTTTTTACTCCGCAAAACACTTCTCGGAATACCGCCTCGGGGTTACAATTCAGCCCATGGGCAGGCCCCGAAAAGAAATCAAGTACAAACTCGACCAGGCCTCCGGGCGCTACATGGTGAGTTTCGCGGAGAGCCCAGAGACCTTCCATATGACCCCCGAGACGGATCTCGAGAAGGCTCTCGCGTGGGGCCGCCGGAACAAAAACCGGATCCTCGCGGCCCCCGAGAAGCCCCTCCTCTTCAAGGACCTGGCGCCCGGCTTCTTCGATGAGGACGGCGCGTGGTATCAGGATCGCGTGAAGAAAGGTCAGCCCATGACCGCGGCCTCGCTCGGGATCCGGCAGAGTCATATCGTCAACTACATCGTCCCGCTCTTCGGCGATTACGACATCCGCGAGATCCTCGGCGCCGATATCGATCGCATCATCCTCGACGCGGAGCGCTTCACGGCCCGCGAAGGCGCGACGACTGCCGCGGCAAAGAAGCCGCTCGCACGCGGAACCAGGTCGAAGCTCCTCTACTCCCTGAAGCTCATGTACGATCGCTGGATCTATCTCGGCCTCGTGAAGCATAACCCGACGGCTATCATCCAGAAGTATTCCAAGGATCCGGAACGGCCGCGCTCCGCCCTCCCCGAGGAGGCCCTCGATCGGCTCTTCCCGGCAACCCATGGCGAGCTCGTCCAGGTTTGGGGATCCTCCATGTGGGCATCTTTGATGCTTGTGCTCTGGGACACTGGCAACCGACCGGGAGAAGTGCGGGCCCCGCTCTGGGGCGAGTACTACCCAGAAGAGCGATACCTCCCCGTCCGCAAGGCCATCGAAGGCGGCACGAAGGACAAGAAAAAAGGAACCAAGGGCGGGACGATCAAGCCGTCGTATCTCTCAGAACGGACGGCTCAGGAGCTCGCAATCTGGCGAGCCGAGAGCCGATTCCACCAGGATACGGACTATATCTTCACCGTGACGGGGAAAGCCCCCGTCACGGATGCCGCGATCGGAGATGCATTCGCTCGCGCTTTAGCTCGCCTCAGGTATGACTCGAATGGATGGACTCCGTACTATTTAAGACATACATTCGTCACCTATGCACTACGATCGCTTGACGATCTTGAGGTACAAATGCTAACTGGGCACACAAACCTGGCGACCAACAAGCTGTACCGCCATCCTACTGACGAAATTATGCTTGAACGCACGAAGCATCTTCGAAACAAACTCGATCAAAGAAGAACTAGCACTTCAAAAAAAAGAGATGCGAGATAGCCAGAGCTGTGGTATAACGCCAATATGATGCCGAGAATAGCAGAATGAACCCCACGAGGGATATTGATATACGAAGCGCCCTCTACGCCACGGAGCTTCGTCAGTATTCTGAAGATAATGAATCGCGCGTGCTAGATGAGTTTGGAATTGAGAATGGTCGAGTGCGCATCGATGTTGCGGTAGTCAACGGTGTTTTCCATGGATTTGAGATAAAAAGCGATGCTGATACTCTCCTCCGCCTGCCAAATCAGGCGAGGGTGTACGGACTGGTTTTTGATTATCTCTGGATTGCCTGTGGTGAAAAGCATCTACGGGAGGTAATTGCCAGTGTCCCCACTTATTGGGGCATTCTAGTTGCATTGAGAAACAGGGACAGTGGCTATGTTGAAATACAAAAACATCGCGCAGCAGAACTAAATATGCATTCTTCGCCTGAATCGATAGCAAGACTTTTATGGAGAGCTGAAGCCCTTGAGTTGCTAATGCTCTTCAAGGAAGACCGTGGACTCCATGGGAAACCACGGTCATTCCTTTGTAAGCGCCTAGCGCAAGCAATTGGGAAAGATGAATTATCCCAACACGTGCGCAGCATTATCAAGAAGCGTGGAAACTGGCGAGTTGATCAACCATAAAAGTAATATGATGAGATGCCCCAACATATCGCCAAACTGATGGATTGCCAGTTCTACCTCCCTTGCTACACTGATCTATGAATTTATCACCGGCACTATAATCAGGCCCAAGATATTGAGGTTTACCAGTCAGCTGATATGCAAGCTCATTATATTGATCAAATCCACTAAGCTTCAACGAATGACCTTTGAGAATCATCCATTCATTTTCAACCGTATAGCGTATATTTGCAGATGCTGACATTTTCCTCGGATCAAAACCTTCAGTTAAAAATGGATGATTGACTCCGTAGTCTCCGAATGTAGGTATTCGGTTCAAAAACTTACCTTTATCTATACTCTCTTTATATAGCTTCCACTCTAGTCTGGGAAGAAAGGAAATCCCTGCAGGAATATCTCCGAGGCTTTGCGGAAAGCTCGATCCGACGATTGTATACGTTTGCCAAGAATCAATATTAGAAATCACAGTAGGCAACATACCTACAACCATTTCTTGGATATTGAACAGTGATTCTTCGATAGATTCGAGATCAATGATAAGATGACATTCGCTCGGCCTGAGTCCGCACTCGTCTAGAATTGAAGCTATTCGTAGACCAGGAGAAGGTGCGAGCTGCCTGCCCTCGATTCGTATGCCCAATGTTCGTTTTGCCTTCGCGATCCTTATCGCCTCCGAGGTGTACGATACTGCGCGATCAATACTAACTATGGGAATTGCATTGACGTTATATTCCGAAAACTCAGAATAAAGAACTTCAACTGGATGACTACCATTTGAGGTGCTCTCGAAATCTTCAATTAGCCAGGGATCCAGGAAAAAAGGCTTATCACGAAGACACTCGCTTAAGTAATCAGGTATGGGGCGAAGATAATCATCAATGCTCTTTGTATTCTCTCCAGTATCAGGATCAGCCGGTATAGCATCTAGTTCGATTAACGGAGTGATCCGACTCAACACTTTTTCAGGAAGTTCCTGCAGCGCGTTCCTCTCACCCTGCTTGAACTTTAGCACTGGGACGAAATGCTTTTCGTCGAACATGTTGCCTCCTATTAAAAAATAAAAGCTACAACATTTAAATAAATCCCTTACAACCTTGGCGGCTTACACACCTTGCACGGCGTATACCCTTGCTCGATTGCGTCGGCCAGGCTGATGGCGATCTTCGACTTGTAGAGGAATCGGCAATCCTCGGTGTGGTAGGCGTATCCCGTGTTGGTGATATAGACCGTCGTGGATCCGTCGGCTTCGACAAGTTGCGCGCACGAGCTGGAAATGAGGAAGAGCAGCAGGAAGGCAGCTACTGCGGAAGCTCTCCACCGCATCGATTTCTCCTTCGGAGAATCATCGATTTCACGCGAGCCCATTCACCTGAGCGGCGGAACTCCTTCTCGGACTGCCCGGAATGAATGAGCTCGGCCGCGCGAGCGTTCTTGAGGACCTGGCGACGGTTCATGTATTCCTCGGCTAGAATTGCTTGCGTTCATATTCGATGACAATCTCGCCAACGTGTGGATTGGTACATGTCACCTTATAATACTTGCTTTTTCGCGCCTTAGAAAACACAAGCCCAAAATACTCTTCATTGGGGTTTAGATCCTCACTATAGAACAGAAAGCGCTCTAGTGCTTTTAGCCATTGTTCATTGTCTTGTTCATATGAGGCCATCAACTCAGCATTTTTCTGAGCTGCAATCTGTGCGGCAGCGGGATCATAGTACGTTGTGCGACTGGTATACGTCCCTGAGTAACTCCCGTAACTCGTTTGGCCTTGGAAGCTCCCTGTTTCATTTTCATATCCAGTGCCGGCCGCGAGT
Organism: Spirochaetota bacterium; assembly: GCA_022711355.1. GTDB lineage: Bacteria > Spirochaetota > Spirochaetia > Treponematales > Rectinemataceae > JAKLFE01. The sequence goes on from JAKLFE010000001.1 coordinate 37,132, forward strand.
CCATCCGCGGCTGCGCCTAACGCCAGAGCAACAGCTCCGATTACGTAAGCAGTTTTTTCCTTTTTGTAATAGCTCTTCGAATCATAGACATCCACTGGCGTCCAGTTAATTCTATCAGAGCTAGTAAAAACCTTAAAATCTTTGTCTTCGATATGAATGGACTGAGAAGAGAGGTTTTTAAGCGACACCCTTAACATTAGGTCTGATTCTCGATACTCGGGATCGATGATCATTACGACTGCATCATTGCTATATACAGGTATGCTCCTACCGCGCTCAGATTCGATTCGAGTATTATCATTCTGGAACGGTACTATTTGATAGGTTGCGCATGAAACTCCAAGTAGGCACGAAAAAACAAGCAAGGCTAATGGCGTCTTTTTCATTGCAGTCTCCCCTATCCATCAGGAAGTAAGACTTTCCTGAAATCGTATCCCCCTGCTATACTCATCTCGGCCAGTTGCAACCGGCATGTACGGCGACGTGCGGAAGAGTTGCTCCTCGAGGAGGAGCATCCCCTTTGCCACAGCCCGACGATCTCCGGGAACTCATGGCCCGTCACAAGCTGACTTCCAATGATATTGCCGCTATCGCGGGTGTCAACCCCGCAAACGCCCGGCGCTGGATCCGCGACAAGGGCCCGGGGTTCAAACCATGTCCCATAGAAACATGGGAAGCGATACGCAAGGCGGTTGGTGAACTGTAAGCGGCTCATCGTGGGGGAGAGCCCGCGGGAGCCGAGGTGGACATCAACGAGCTACGGCAGATCGTCGCCGATCTTGCTGCCGCGGCCGCGAAACGGGCCCAGGACGCGCGCGACGATGGGCGGCTTACTGAGGCGGTCCTCGACGACCGCGAGGCCCTCGCCTACCTGGTGGTGATTGCTTTGATCGACCACCAAGGAGGGCCCGCTCTGTGATGGTCAGGCCGAGCTCGCGGAGATAGTCCCGATTCCCGAGCCGCTCCATGCGGTCCGCGACTTCCTTGGTCTGGATGGGGCACTCGAACCAGATCGCGAACGGGCCCTCCCGCCAGAGTTCCTTCAGTTCCGACCGCTTCTTGAACTCGAGCGGCGCCCTATTTTGCATGTATATATATCGGTGTATATGTTACAGAAATTAAGCCTATCCGATCTCTCGCTTATTCAGGTCGTCCGACGAGGGGAAGATCCCGGCTCCTCGCTCAGCCGCCACGAGGTCCTCTTCGGATGGATCCGCGTAGTGGTAAGGCGCGCTTTTCGCCCGATGCTGTACAGCTGAAGCATGGGCAAGCAGGGCGACTGGCGTGAACTCTTCTGGAGACAGCAAACGACAATCGGAAAGAAACTCAGGCGGGAGATCAGACACATCTTGCCCTGTAACGAGGTACTCGACAGTAGAACCGAGAATCCGAGCAATTTTAACCATCACATCAGCAGCCGGATAGGTTTTTCGCTTCCGCCAAGTAGTCAAAGAGTTTGGTGCAACGCCTACTTCACCTAATAAGCGCTTTCGCTCGATTTTAGAGTCGACCTCTTTCTCGAGTCTCTCCCAAAAATCCATATGCTAATTATCGTGCATTTTCGATAGCAAGTGTGAAAAAATGCTATTGACAATTTCGCATTTGCTATTTATATTGACCCTGAGATTAGCAAATGCGAATGGAGGAAGCAATGCACGAGAGGCGCGAGCGTTGGATTCCCACGGGCTACGAGAAGATTCACGAGGACGAGAACTGCGTCGTGTACGCGAGCTTCGCCAATCGGTGGCCGACTGCTATCGGCTACCACGGCCGGGCCTTCAACCGCGACTTCTACAACACGTTCGAGAACCGAGAAGAGCTAGAACGGAAGGTCGCCGAGTACGTCGAGGGCTGGAAGCGCCGGGCGGCCTACAAGGCCGAGCAGCGGGCGAAGCCGCGGATCCTCTCCGGCCACGCGGCCGCGGCCGCGGCGATCCGCGCCGAGCTCAAAAACACCTTCCCCGGGACCTCGTTCCGCGTTCGGTCCTCGTGCTTCGCCGGCGGGGACGACGTGGTCGTCTCCTGGACCGACGGGCCCCTCGCGTTCCCGGTCGAGAAGATCCTCGATAAGTACCAGTACGGCCACTTCGATGGGATGATCGACCTCTACGAGGACTCCAACGTCCGCAAGGACATTCCCCAGGTCAAGTACGTGAATACCAACCGGGAGCTGAGCATGGCGCGGGCGGTCGAGCTCGCGACGGAGTACGAGGCTCGCAAGGGCTGGAAGATCGTCATCACGGACAAGGGTGACTTCTGGACGGCCGAGTGGGCCACGAACGAAGCCATAGAACGCCACAACCACCACTCCCCTCGCGGCGAGCTTCTCTATTTCGAACTCGAAGAGGACATGGCCAAGGAGACCGTCGCCTCCGATCGCCTCGTGTCGTGAACCTCCCCGGGCCGGCACACGGCGGCCGGCCCGGAGTCCCGCACGGGGCCGCCTCCGCGCGGCGCGGGACGGGGCCGGCCAAGGCCGGCGCGAAGAGCCCCAGGAAGGAAGCCTGATGCAGAGCCTGCCGATTGACCAAATCGAGTTTCTCGTCGAGCGGGTAGTCCACCAAGTCTCGTTCTACTACGGCGGCGGACAGGACGGCGGGGACTGGCATGGGGATATCCGGGCTGTGCTGCATTATCACCTGACCGGCCAGGACGAGCCGACCTGGCATCGCGAGATCTACGGGGATCTCGGGCCGTTGATCAAGCAGCTCACCGACCCCGCCTCGGTAGATCCCGAGGCGCTAACACTGGAGAGCATACCGTGAGCACAACAGAGACAACCGAGCGCCATCAGCGGCGCTTGGGCTACGAGCGGAAGCGGCTCGAGGACTACCTCCCGCCGCTTCGGGTCCTCATCGAGAAGCAGTACGGCCCTTCCTTCGAGCGCGTGCTCGCGCGCCGCGGCGCCACGAAGGGCGGCTATCCCGCCGCCCTCCTCGTCAAGGCCTTGGCCATCGAGGATCTCGGAGGCGATGCGGTAGCGGTCCTCGAGCGAGCCGCCCGGGAGCTCGCCGCGATCCAGCAAGGATCGATGCAGGCGGATCCGGCCTTCTTCAACTCCGGGGGCGGACGATGAGCGATATCGTCATGCCTCCCCGGCCGGAGCCGGAGAACATCGTCCAGTCCATGAACTACCTCATGGATGGCCTCGATGAGCTGCGGAGCATCGTCGGCGAGCTTCGACGCGTCCAGGGCGAGGAGCTCTTGTTCGCGACCGAGGCGATGCAGGAGCTCGGATACCAGAAGAAGTACGCCCACGGCAAGCCCTGGCGCTACCCGAACTATCTTTCCGACCGGCCCCACACGCTCGCGGCCTGGCGAGCGTGGTTCAAGAAGCCCGAAGCCGAGCGGCGCGCCGGATGGGACGCACTCTCGCCGGCCGCGCGGCGAAAGCTGCTCGGGATGGAGGCGCGGAATGAATAGCCTTCGCCCCCGCTCCTCGGCCCCCTATCTCTACTACGAATCATTCACCATGACTCGCCGCCATCCACGCCGCGGGCAGTTCGCGACCTATGGCGTAATCCGCTGTCCCTATTGCGCGGAGGACACTCGCGTCGAGTGGTCAACGCTGAAGAGCTCGGGCGCGCGTTGCCCGGGCTGCGGGGCTCGCCACACCTTCTATGGCTTCAGCGAGCGGGATATCGCCGAGGAGCGGGTATCGTGAGCGACCTCGGAGCCTGCCTCCTGGTGGGCCTCCTGGCCATCCTGGCATGGGAGTTCCTCCGGGCCGTGGCGCGGCGGCTTCGGCGGGTCATCGGGTATCGGGGGCGCCGATGAGCCCGTCCCAGATCCGCGCCGAGGCGGAACTCGCCCTCTTCTACTACCGAAGCGCGCAGGGCCGGAGGTCCTACGCGAGGGCCCGGGACCGCGGCGTCCCGCGGCAGGCCCGCCTCGCGTTCATCGTCATGCGGGCGACGGGGATCGCTAGGGGTGAGGATCTCGAGCCCGTCGTCGAGGAACTCGATCGGCTCATCATGGCCGTTCCTGCGGAGGTCGCGTGATGCTCAGCTCCCGAGCAATCGAAGAACAGCGCGACATCCTCGCGTCCAAGGCGAAGCTCGTCCGACTCCTGGAGTCGGTCGGCTGCACCGTCAGGTTCGCTCTGGAGGACGGGCGGCGCGACGAGCGCCGGCGCTTCCTCGTCGAGGTCCTCGCTCCGCTCGATACCGCCGAGCTCGACCTCGAGGCGGGGATGCGCGATCGGATCCTCCTCTCGTCGCTCGTCGAGTACGCCCTCGAGAACGGCCTCGGCGAGCTCGGCGAGATCTACGCCCAAGCCGAGACCAGGGCCGCCGAAGAGATCCGTCAGCGGGACGAAGCCGCCGCAGAGGGCGGGAGACAGTAATGCCGCGCTTCGAAGTCTCGATCGTCGTCTCTCTGCTCGTCGAGGCGGTCAATGAGTATGACGCTCGACACGTCGCCGTCGATTGTTGGGCCATTCGTCGAGCGGGGGGATTCTCGCAGGTAGGGCCGTGGAGTATCGAGCCCGGGGCCGCCAACGTCTCTTCGATTGCCGAGGGGCCGCTCCCTCCTCCGAAGAGGCCCACCGAAACCGCAGTACTTCCGAAGCCTCCGCCGGCGCGTATGCACTCGCGGCCGCAGGCGCGGGACCTCGAACTGGGGATCTTTTGAAGATATCGCCGTATCGGACCTGTGAATACTGCAGCCATTTCCGGCGGCGGTTGACCTCGTGGGATTACTGCGAGAAGCAGGGCAAGCGCGCAAGGACCTGGGCCGGGAACGGATGCCGGCAGTTCGACGCGGCGGATGCGGCTACGGAAGAGCGGATACGCGAGCTCGAGATACTCGAGGCTCGCCGCATGGTAGCAGCCCGGGCCTAGCCCGGGAAGCCAGGGACAGGAGGGAGACATGAAGAAGCTCTTAGTTGTAGTCTTGGTGGTTTTTGCGCTGGCGCTCATGTTCGCCGGGTGCTCGGACGACGCGGTCGTAGCGCGGCACAATCTCGAACGCTCGGAGCAGAACTTCGAGCTATATCGCCGCGTGGTTTTCTACAACGGCATCAACGGCGAATACATTCTGACCATCGAGGGCCGCCTTGCGATCATCGTGGACAGCGATGGCGATCTTGTCGTCACCGTAAAGACCGACTCAGGCGAGTACCTCAAGCACTACCTCGGCCTCTCAGATAACGTAACTTATTTCTCGGAACAGCTCGAAGCGAGCGACGCCTCGGCGTCGCGGTATCGCGTCATTTTCAAGCCGTCAGTCATCATCCCGAACGTCAATCTCAAGTAACCACACAACGAGATTCTCACCGGGCCTAGCCCGGGAATCGAATGAGAGGAGGACGGATATGGAAATGGGAAATGGATGCGTATCGCAGCCGGACGGCATCGTTCGATTCGGCTTCAGCGAAGCCCTGTGCAGAATCAAGCAGGGGGAGCACGTACGGCGCGCCGGCTGGAATGGTCGGAACATGTACGTAGCTCTTCAGTCCCCCGACGAGGGTAGCAAAAATACGCTGCCCTATCTCTATCTCGTGTACGAGCAGGACCCCATGCGCGTCTCGTTCCCCCAGGGCGCGCGAGTACCGTGGCTCGCCAGCCAGACGGATCTCCTGGCCGAGGACTGGGAGCTCGCGGAGTAGCCGCAAGGCGTGGCCAGCATGGACACCAATCGCCGTTGAAGCGAGGAGCATCGTGACAGCATCCCCGGCTCGCCCCATCGTCCGCTACCACGGGGGCAAGTGGCGCCTCGCGCCCTGGATAATCAGCTTCTTCCCGGGCCACCGGACCTATGTTGAGCCCTACGGGGGGGGGGCGAGCGTGCTATTGCGTAAGGACCGGAGCTACTGCGAGGTCTACAACGACCTCTCGAGCGAGATGGTCAATCTCTTCCGGATGGCGCGCGACCGCGGGCCGGAGCTCCGGCGCCTCGTCGAGTTGACTCCCTTCGCCCGCGAGGAGTTCGAGCTCTCTTACGAGGAGACCGACGATGCTCTCGAACAAGCCCGGCGGACGATGGTCCGCTGCGGCATGGGCGTCGGTTCGACCGCGACGAGCGCTCGCCACCGAACCGGCTTCCGAGGTTTGGCCACCCGTCGAGGGACGCATCCCGGGACCGACTGGGCCGGCCTCGGAGCCAACCTCGAGGCAGTCATTGAGCGCCTTCAGGGCGTTGTCATCGAGCATCGTCCCGCACTCGACGTGATCCGCTACTACGACAGCCCCAGAACGCTCCACTACATCGACCCGCCCTACCTCGCCGAAACGCGGACCTGGCAATCCGGCAAGGGCCACTACGAGTACGAGATGAGCGATCAGGACCACGAGGAACTCGCCGCGGCCCTTTGCGGCCTCGAGGGCGCCGTCATCGTTTCGGGGTACCCGAGCGCCCTCTATGAAGAACTGTACCGCGGATGGGATCGCGCCGAGCGGGAAGCTCTCACCGACGGTTCAGCGCATAGGACAGAGGTCCTCTGGATGCGAGGACTCGACTTCGGCTTGTTTGCAGAGGAGGTGTAAGGATGAAATACCGCGAATTGAAGGAACAGCTCTCCGCGCTCACTGAAGAGCAGCTTGAGCAGGAAGCCCGAACGGCCGGAGAACTCAAGACCGAGAAGATCGAGAGCGTCTGGGTCCTCGAGGAGGATTATATCGATCCCTTCGGCGAGGGGGCCGAGCCGGTTTCCCACTTCGAACCCGACGACGACTTCACCGCCGACGACATCGCAACCACGCCCCGTGCGGCGAGCAAAGGCGACGTCTTCCTTTCGCTCGAGGAATAAATGAAACTCATGCTCCTGAATCTCGCCAACTACAAGACTTCCCCTGCCCCCTGCTGCTTCGAGGAATGGAACTCTACGGCGAAGGCAATACGTCCCTGCGGGGCTCCGTCCGTCGTCAAGGCAGGCAATCGCAACCTCTGCGCCGAGCATGCGGTCTTCGCCGCGGCACGGGGGGGGGATCGGGAGCTCTTCATCGAAGGGAATCCCGATCGCAATGGAAAGCCGACCTTCCGCCAAGTCTCTCTCAAGCCGTTTCTCGATGCTCTACGGGCTAAAAATGCGTCCGCGCCGCTTTAGCGCGGGAAAGGAGTTCCACATGAGGAAGATCGTCACGCTCCTCATGGCCATGACGCTGGCGGTGTGCTTCGCCCTGCCGGCGATCGCCAGCCCGCCCAGAGGGGAGCCCCCGCTCGAGGCCGTCCCCTCGAGCGGGGCCTCGAGCTACCCCCTCCCCGTCCTCGGCTTCGAGAAGGGCGCGATCGTCGGGATCGCCGCTCCGCCCGGCCGTACGATGAGCGTACTCTTCGCGGAGCCCGTCATCGCCTACCTCGTCTACGCGGCCCTGGTCTTCACCGTCTACATGCTGGCCGGCCTCATGCGTCGCGGCACGTCCGCCAGGTACCGCCTGAGGCCCACCTGCACCTACGACCCGCGGAGCCGGATGCACGCGCTCGCGCGGGACCAGACCGCCGGCGGCTGAAGGCGAATGATCCACACCCGGCGCGTCGGATGGGCCGACGGCCAGCCGGGGGCGCGGCGTGGCTGATAGCCATTGCGCCGCGCCGTTCATCGACAGAACGGCCGATGTGATCGGCCAGGGCTTCGAGCCCATACAGGGGCGGCCGGTACCAAGGCCCTCGTACCGCCACCGGCCGCCCGCTCTTCGTCCGCGTCGTTCAAGGCTGGAGGACGCCGATGTTGCATGGCGGTAGGGACCGCTCATCGGTATGCGGGGTCGACGCCCGTCGCGGACTAGCAGGGAGGGGATCATGGACAACAACGCACAGGTAATCGAAACCACAGAGGCCAGGCCCAGAACCGACCACTATCCGGCTGCGCTGGAGAAGATACTCACGGTCCTGGACTCGGGGGATCCGTGGGACGTGGCCGCCGCGATAACTGTACGGACCACGTACAACGAGGAGCGCCGGCTGCGGATGCGCTTCGAGCGCGGCGCCAACCAGCTCCAAGAAACGCTCGAGCGGATCCGCGAAGCGTTGCTCCCGGCGGTCGTCGAGCGGATCCTCGACAAGCTCGGAAGCGGCTCTATGGAGATCCCCCCTTCTGGGAGCGAGGACCGGAAGCGGCTCGTCGCGAGCCTGGTCGATACCCTCATCGGCTCGTTCAGGTGAGCGTATGGCATCGAAGACGATCGAATTCTCCCTAATCCCTCGAATGCGCGCCGAGGCGGACATGTACGCCGAGGTCAAAGGGCATCGGAACGCCTCTGCGCTCGCCCTCTTCGCCCTCGTCCAGCACATGCAGCGATATGCCCTCAGCGAGGCCCAACGAGCCCGGTACATAGCCGACCACCCCGAAGCCGCCGCGCTCCTCAGGGCGGTACCGCCTGACGCCAATGGGGGCACATCATGAAGCCAGAAGAGAAGAACGCCATCCGGGAAGCCTTGGAGCTCGGGCGGGAATATGCCTCCAAGGCACTCTCCGACCACGATGCCGCGTACAAGCGACACCCGGCTACGGAGGCCGAACGGCAGGATATCGTCGAGGACATCGCACAGATCGATGCCGCCCTCGCCTCCACGCCAGAAACCAGGGCGCTGCAGGGGGCCGCCCAGGGGCTCCTCACCCTCATGGACGAGGTCCCGATCGACCCGAGCCTCGGCGACGAGACGGATCGTGTATTCTCGCGTGCCGAGTTCGCAGAACTTCGCGCCGCTCTCTGCCCCCGGCTTCCTTGCGGCCTAGGCCTGGGCGATTGCAGCGCCTCGATTCCCTCGGCCTGCGATGGCTGCGGAAACAATCCAGAGGTAGGGAAAGAACCGACTATTCCCATTCCCGAGCCCGAGGCGAAACCTGAGCCTGATAAGTGGGATCTCATCGCGCGAGAGATCTACGACATGGTGTGCCACGGACCAGGCGCCGAGCCCGCATACCTCGCCGAGGTTCTGCGCCGAGAGCTCGGGAAGGACTGCTAGATGAAAAGCCTGACGATTTACATAGCTAGTAGCTGGAAGAACCAGCACGCCGTGGAGCTCCTGACCGACCGCCTCGAGGCCCTCGGCCACGTTGTGAAGTCGTTCGTCCGCGAATCTACGGACCTCGAGGGGATCGCCAATGCCGGCGGCCTCGATGCCTGGATCAACTCCAAGGACGGAAGGCAGAAATTCTATTTCGACACCGACGGCGCGACCGAGTCCGACCTCGTCGTCTACATCGGCCCGAGCGGGACCGACGCCTGGGCAGAGGTCGGCGCAGCCTGGGCCTCGGGCGTCGAAGTCCTCGGCCTCTGGGCCAAGGGCGAGGGCGCGGGCCTTATGCGGCGCATGGTGACCGAGTGGTTTGGGAACTACCGCGACCTCCTCGCGGCCATCGGAGAGCGGGCCGAGACAAACGCGAAGGATCGTTAATGGAAGCGCTATCATTTTTCACACTCCAGGCAGACGACTGGAACCAACCAGAAGCGGTCGCTCTCAGGCTGCGCTACAAGGCCGAAGGCTGGGCCATGCAGGGCCGTTACTGGGCCCTCTGTGGCATCGTGGCGCGCGCCGGCGGGAGCCTGGATCTCGGCGAGGACTACGTTCGCGCATACACGATGCGAGCCCTCGAGCTAGAGGAGGAGCCGTTCAAGGACCTCCTTTCGAAGCTGGAGGCGGTTCGGCTCATCGTCATTACGGGCCAGGTCGTCTCCGTACCCTCGGTCGACGAGGACCGGGATCGAATGCACACGGCCTCGACGAGGGGGAAGAAGGCTGCCGCTTCGAGGTGGAAGGCAGGCTCTTCTCCCCCTAGCAAGCGTCCCAGCCAGGAGGATCCGCCTCGGCAAGCCGAAGCCCCTCCCCCACCGCCGCCCGCGGATCCGGACCCTCCCAATCCCTCGGAAGTCAAGGAAGAACAGCCGGAACTCATCCTCGAGACGCCCCAGGATCTCCCGGCGGCCGCTCCGATGCATGTGCAATGCACGAGCAATGCACATGCATTGCACATGCATATGCATCCGCAATGCACACGCATTCCGGATGCAATGCGAAGGAAGGAAGGAAGGAAGGAGAAGACAGAGAGAGCTCTACAAGCTCTCTCTGTCTTCTCCTCAGGAAGGAATCAAGAGGCGCGGTCCGCCGCGCTTGTGGATAACTCGGCGCTTCCCGGGAAGCGAAGCCCTCCAAGACCAAGAAGCGGTGAAGTGGAGGAGGATTCCTGGCTCGAGCTCGCCCACCTCTGGGGGCCGCTCTTCGAATGGGCAGCCCGGGAGGCTCGAGGCCTCCAGGCAAATCCCGTGCTGTACCTGAGGACGGAAAGACGAGCCGAAGCGTACGGAATCGCCGCCGCCGGGGCCTAGCTGAACGGAAAGCGCGGATAACGGGTAAATACCGTGCATGAACGATGCACGGAACGAGGGAGCTGTAGCGGAATATGGGCAGGCATTGCACGATATGCGAATCGACACAACGGCCAGCAATCGAAGCCGCAATACTCGAGCATAAGCGGACGCGCGATATCTGCGAGGCCTTCGGCGTGACTCGCCGACAGATCCAAGGCCACCAGGCGCACATGGCCGCGGAGGCGAGCACCGCCGTGAGCCTCGCGCAGCAGGGCAAGCTCGACCTTGAGCCGAACATGTCGGATGAGAAAAAAAGGCGCCTTGGTACGTTCATATCCGCCTATGACGAGCTCCTCGATCTGCGCAAGAAGGCCCGGCATATCTACAGAACAGCATCCGGGAAAAGCGCGGACGCGAACAAGCTCGGGGCGATACGCGAGCTCTCGAACATCATGGAAACCATGGTAAAACTGCAGCTCGTGCAGCTCCGCGTGGAGGACGAAAGCAAGAAATCCGCGGTCCCGGAGGGATACATATCCGTCCTCGCGGTAAAGACCATGCTCATGCGGATCATTAAAAACTGTCCTGAATCGAAGCCCTTCATCGTCGGCGAGCTCGCGGAGCTCTCCGATACCGTGACGACCGGCGGATCCCAGGGGTAAGCAATGCACGGACGACTAGGACGACATCCCGTCGACGTATGGGTGAACGGGAAGCACATCGAGGGCCTCCTGGCGCTCTACAAGCACGTGAAGGCACGCAGCACGAAGAGCAAGCGCGAGGTCCGGCGAGCTCTCGACAACGGCGAGACCTACTACAACCAGGCTACCGGTAAATCGTACAACCTTTCGAGGACGCCTCCGGCGAAGAAAGCACCGAGAAAATCCCCTCAGGTTGTCAATAGCAAAAATGCCACTTTATTAGCACGGTGCATCACGCATCGATTGGGGACCTACGCTTAGGGCTAGATACAATTCAAGTTCGGGTGTATAGGGGGAAGTATGGCGACGAAGACCTACGACACGGCTCCCGAGGCCGCTCGGGCTTCGCAGTATCAAAAGGCGATCTCGAACCCGCGCAAGCTGCAGACGCCACGCGGGCAGTATCAGGTGGTTATCGTGTACGAGCGCGGGAGCTATCGCTACGTGTACCAGGGTGCGCTCGCCCACACGTTGCCCGATACGCTCGCTCGCCCGAGCTCGAGCGATATCGATTCTGAACGCCGCTGGAGGCCTTGGTGAGCATGTGCGCCACGGTTGACGATCTCCGCTACACGTTATCCCCTCGGCAGTGGGTGGAGCACGTAGAGCGGCGATCGCTCTTCCCGTGGCAGGCCGCGGTCCTCGACGACCCGAGCCCCTTCATCGTAATCGACGGGGCTCGCCAGGGCGGCAAGTCTACCGTCGTCGTGAAGCCCGCGGCCCACAGCGCGAAGTACTACCCCGGATCCCTGACCGTCATCGCGGCGGCTACCGAGTCCCAGGCCATCGAGGACATGATGAAGCTCAAGGTCTTCATGGGCTTCGATCCGGAGTATCCGGAGATCATTCGGTCCTCGGATTCGCTCATCCTCCTGTCCAATGATTCCCGTATAATCGTGGTCGCCGCTACCGAGAAGAGCGCTCGCGGATTCTCCCAGTACGACCAGGGCCCGCGGCTCATCATCATCGACGAGGCCTCCCGCATCGAGGAGATCGTCTACACCTCGGCAGTCCTCCCCATGCTCACCGACAATCCCGAGGCGACCCTCTACGTCATCTCCACGCCGCACGGGCGCAAGGGCTTCTTCTTCGACTCCATGCAGGATCCGAGCGCCTCGCGGTATCACATCCGCGCGCCCTGGGACGTGCTCGACCTCGAGCAGCAGCTCGTTCCCGCCGAGCCCGAGGAGGCCTTCGCGGCGAAGTGCGCTGCGAAGGGCATCCACGGCTACTACTCGCCGCGTCATCGGCGCCTCGAGGAGCAGCTTCGCATGCTCCGCCGGCAGGGCCCGCTCATGTACCGCCAGGAGAACCTCGGCGAGTTCGTGGAGCCGCTCGATCAGGTCTTCGCCTACGACGAGATAGCGAAGATGCTCAGCCACAGCGACGTGGCTCCGCTCAACCTCGCGGCGATCCCCGTCGCCGAGACGGCCGCGATGGAGTTCTAGATGAACGAATACCTGGTAACCGCCGACATCGGGAAGCGCTACGACCCCTTCGTGCTCTTCGTGCACCGGAAGACTTCTAAGATCGTTCCCGGATCGACGGCCCTCCGTACGCCCGACCGCGTCGTCCGGTACCTCGACCTCGTGCACATCGAGAAATTCCTCGGCATCACGTACCCGCAGATGGGAGATCTCGTCGCGACGTGGATGGGACACAACCAGATCGTCAACAATGCGGATCTCGTATACGACGGGACCGGCGTGGGCGAGGCCTTCGGCGACATCTTGCACGAGCGGAGCATCGCCGGAATCCCCATTATCGTCGGCGGCGGCGAGCAAGTCCGCGAGGTCTATACGGACTTTGGGTCCGTTTTCTCTGGGCAGAATGGACGCCTCGGATCGGCGCAGATTCTCAAAGAGGTCCATGTCCCGAAGGCGGATCTCGTCGCGGCTGGCCAGCTCATAGCCCAGCAGGGGCGGTATCGCCTCGCATCCGGGCTTCAGTGGGCCGACGATTTTCAGGCTCAGCTCAGCAATTTCAAAGGCATCAAAAAGGACGGCGCTCGCATAAAAAGCGCAGAGGCGGAGCTCGAGAAGGTTCACGACGACTTCGTATCGTGCTACCTCCTCGCGTGCTGGTTCTTCCTCCGTGAGGGCGAGGTAGCGGCTCCGGACAGCGTGCTCCCCGCGACGCTCCGAACAGCGGGCGCCTGGGATCCCTACTCGTACATGTAGGCAGGAGAGGTCAATGGACAAGGAACAGAACACCGCCGCGCCGAGGATCTCGACCGAATCGCTCAAGCAGCTATACCAGATCCGCGAAAGCTGGAAGAAGGCGCGGAAGCGCTTCGATTCGAAGTGGGCTGACATCGCCTCGAAGGTCAATCCCGACATGGCCGACTGGACGAGCGACCTCCCTCCGTCCCGAACCAGCCGCGAGCCGTCGCCGAACCGTCTCGTCTACGACAACACTGCCCAGAAGGCCTCGAACCTCTTCGCCGACGGCCTGCAGGCCTACAGCTTCGGGCAGGGCCAGGACTGGCTCCGCCTGGTATCAGAGGATCCAGACGACGAGAAGGACAAGGCGGCCACCGAGTGGCTGCAGAATGCTTCGCTCCGCGTTTCCCGGGGACTGTCGCGTTCAAACTTCTACGACGAGGCACGGCCATTCCTGAAAAGCGGAGCTGATTTCGCGACGGCAATTCAGTTCCGCGACCACGACGTCAAGCGTGGAATCGCCGTATACAAGACACTGCACCTTAAGCGCTGTTTAATCGGAGAGAATCAGTATGGAGAGAATGATTCATTAATCCGTGATTTCTGGCTCGAGCCCTGGCAGGCCGCGGCCAAGTTCGGCGCGAAGCGTTTACCCACCACGATTGCCGACGCCTACCGGAATAATCTCAATCGCTCGTTCAAGTTCACCCAACTTGTTTTTCCGCTTGATAAATTCAACCTCGATATCGAGCCCCGAGGTGTCGCACAGGGAAAGGCGTACTACTCGCTCTATGTAGCCGACGTGGATCGGTTCGAGGCGATTGAGGATGGCGGCTACGAGGATCGCGCGTTCTACACGTGGCGTTGGGGGCGGTGCCTCGATGGCGACGTCTGGGGTGTCGATTCCCCGGGCATGGTGGAGCTCTCGACCATCAAACAGCTCAACGCGGAGCGCGCCGACTTCTCGCGAGGCTCGCAGCTCGGCTTCCGGCCGCCGATCAAGGCCACGGAAAGCATGCGCGAGCAGGGCGTACACCTCGAGCCAAACTACAACCACTACATGCGGCCGGGGATGGACTTCGCCGTAGTCCCGGTCATGGGCCCCTTCGAACCCATCGCCCAGGACATGCTGATGCTCAAGAAGTCGATCAACGAATCATACTACGTTGATTTCTTCCTGATGCTGTCCCAGAACCTCGAGCGCTTCAAGACGGCGACCGAGGTCGCGGGCCTGCAGGGCGAACAGAGCGCGATGATCGCCGCCATGTCCGGGCGCCTGCACTTCGAGTACCTCGAGCGCGTGGCGGAGGATTCCTTCGCCCTCGAGCTCGCCTATGGACGGCTTCCGCCTATACCCGCGAGCCTTAAGGGTAAGAAGATCCGCGTGGACCTAATCTCGCCACTCTCGCAGATGCAGAAGCGGTATCTCCTCCTCAGCGAGACGGACGCCTTCGTCGGGCGGATCCTCCAGATAGCACAGATAACCCAGGACCAGACGAAGCTCGATCGCGTCGACTTCGACGCGTACATCGGCGTCACGGCCGAGGCCTACAACGTCGATCGCCGAATCGTCCGGGATCTCGTCGAGGTACAGCGGATGAAACTCGCCCGGGCCAAGGCCCAGGCCGACAGCGCCGCGCAGCAGCAGGCGCTCGAGGCCGCCAAGGCCCAGGCGACCGTCTACGCGGCGAGCTCGAAGGCCCCCGAGGCCGGCAGCCCGGCCGCGACGCTCATGCGAGGGCCCCAGGGATGAGCGACTCCGTCGAGATCGACCAGGTCCTCGCTCGGCGAGCCCTCTTCCGGCGGCTCCTCGACACGCCGGACGGCCACGTATTCCTCGCCCTCCTTCGGAACGAGTGCGGCGTGGAATCGATGAATCCGGCGACGATCAAGCCCGAGCTCGTGGCCTTGTGCAACTGGATCCACATCGAGGCGGGCATCTACCATCCGCTCAACATGGTACAGGTCGCCGCGGCGCTTCTTCGCGTCGCTGACGACGAGGATCTCTACGCGAAGAAGAAGGCCCAAGGGGCCGAGGAGGACTGATGATCGTTCGACGATTCTTCTACGGCGCCGAAGACGGCGCCGGCGGAGGGGCTGGAGGGGCTGGGGCTGCGGGAGAAGCCGGAGCGGCCGCGGGGGCCGCCGGGGCCGGGGGCGCAGCGCCGGCAGCCGGAGCCGCCGCAGGAGGCGAGGGCGCGGCTGCCGGAGGCGGATCGAAGCTCCCCAAGTTCGCCGACCAGCTGCCGCCCGAGTTCAAAGCCCAGCACGCGAAGGACCTCGAGTCCTACGCCGACAAGAAGCTGGGAGACGTGCTCGGCGAGTACTTCACGCTCAAGGCCAAGATGGGCAGGGCCCTCCTCTTCCCCGATCCCAAGACCTCGACGGCCGAGGAGATCGCCGACTTCAAGGCCAAGATGGGCCTGCCCGAGAACGCCGAGGCCTACGAGTACAAGCTCGAGGCGTTCAAGGACATGCCGGGCCTCGAGGAGTTCGTGAAACAGCACCGCGCCCATGCCTACGCGAGCGGCATGAACAAGGCCCAGGCTCAGCGGGACCTGGAGTTCATGCTCGGCTTCGCGAAGGCGGCGCAGGATCATTCCGCGGCGGAGCAGGCCGACGCCAAGGCGCACTTCGACGAGCACCTCGTGAAGGCCCTAGATCCCGACGGCAAGCGCCCGGCGGACCAGGTCACGACCGAAGCCGCGGCGATCAAGAACAGGATGATCCTGTTCTTCACGAAGAGCCTCGGCAACGCCGAGCTGGCCAAGGACGCCGCCGCGCGGGGGATCCTCCACGATCCAACCTGGGCTCGGGCCTTTGCCACAGTCCAGGCCCGCCTCGAGGACGCGCCGTTCCACGACGGGAAGCCCGCGGGCGGCGGAGGCGAGAAGCCCAAGCGCGGCACCCAGGGGAGCTATTCTCCCGAATTCGAAGCCGCCTACGGCGGAAAGGAGTAGATCGTGGCGCAGAACGAAGCAGGAGCCTCCAGCGATCCGATGCTCGAGTCCATCCTCGCGGGGATCCCCGCGGCCGAGGGCTCCTCGGAAGCCGGCGGCGGATCCGCAGCCGGCGCAGCGGGAGCGGCGGGAGAGAAGAAGTCCGCATACGGGTACAGCGACGAGTTCCAGAAGACCTTCGGAAAAAAAAGGTAGATTTTTCTATTTAAAGTTCTGGGGGTGGGTGTATACCATCCCTGTGAAGCAGGGTAGAGCAGCGGGAGCTCGCCGGGTTCATTACCCGGAGGCCGCGGGTTCGACCCCCGCCCCTGCTAGTTTCCGATCCGTGTTACGGATCCAGCGGTAGCTGGACGAGCACGCCGATAATGGCCCGGGATCCAGGTCGGTCGCCTATCGCGAGACGGGCGGCCGATGAAGCTAACCGGAGAAAGTAAGGTCGCGCCGAAGTATGCCTGAAATGGACCCGGACCAGCGGTTCCCTAACCGGTAGGGATGAAGGGACCGAGACTAACGGGGGACAGGAAGGCGCCTTACTTCACCAGATAGCCGCACATCACGACTCAACTCGAGGTGTGCTATGGCCGTACTCTCGCAAAACGCCAAGCTGACCATCATCGAGGCCATCAAGGCCCAGGGCTACGACGACTTCGCCGCCGTGGTCGGCGATCTCGCGCAGCTCCAGGATTTCCTGGACGAGGCCGTGTGGCTCCCCACCACGCACGGCTCCTTCAACAAGGCCTTCCAGGCCAAGTCGCTCGGCAAGGGCGGCTTCTCCAAGGCCAACTCGGCCGTCCCCGTCATCGCGTCCTCGGGAGATGACGTCGTCGAGCCCGTGAAGCTATACGAGGGCGACTCTGTCATCGACGAGCGCGTCCTCAAGGGCACGATCGACCCCTACAAGGTCCGCGACTCCCAGGACGCGATGAACCTGGAAGGCTGCACCCAGGACTGGCTCTACAATCTCATCACCGCCTCGGGCGGCCCCGACGGCTTCAAGGGCTTCATGGCCCGCCGGCCGGCCCTCGACAAGAAGACCTGCTTCGGCTTCGGCGGCACGGCCTCCGGGTCCCTCTCCTCGGGGTACATGATCGAGTTCGGGCCCTCGGGCTTCTACCTCGGCTACAACCCCGTCGAGGGCGTCGTCCCCGGCTTCTCCAACGAGGACCGCGGCCGCCACAGCGTCCCCGCGCCCGACGGCAACGGGAACATGTGGGCCTGGATCCGCCACTACGAGATCTGGGGCGCCCTCATCGAGCGCAACAAGCGGGCCCTCATCCGCCTGGCCAACATCAACCCCGCCGGCGGCACGGGCGACTTCTCCTCCGCGCCCTTCCTCGCGGCCAAGCGCTGGCAGCCCTCCGGCGGTCGCCGCTCGGTAGCCTTCTTCTCCCGCAACGTGGCGGCCCGCATCGACGAGTTCTGCTACTCGAAGAGCAACGCCGCGTATGGGCTCCGCGACATCCAGGGCTACGGCCCTGTGTCCATGGTCGGCGGCGTCCCCATCCGCGTCATCGACGCCATCCCCGAGACCGAGACCACGGTCAGCTGATTCCTCAGGCCCGGCCGCATGGCCGGGCCATCCTCGTACCAGGAGACTGCGATGCGCGATTTCTACAATAACCCCGCGAATCTCTCTCTCGCCACGAAGGACACGGACGTCTCCTCCGCCGACTCCATGGACTTCGGGGCGATCCCCTCGGGGAGCCGCTTCTCCCAGCACCAGACGGGCTTCTCGGATCCCGAGGCCGTCATGTGCTTCCAGCTGACCGCCGACTGCGCCAGCGGGGACGACTTCATCCCCTACATCGAGGAGTCCGCCGACGGGTCCTCGTGGGTGAAGTGCATCACCGGCAAGCAGGTCGGCGCGCCGGCCTCGGCGGGCAAGGTCTACCCCCTGCCCCTGCCGAAGAACCACGCGCGCTACCTCCGCCCCGGCGCGACGCCCAAGAGCACCGGCACCTTCGCGGCCAGGACCCTCCAGGCCTGGATCGGCCACGGGGAGCAGGTCCTCTGAACCAGCCCGGCGCCTCGGGGAGCCCCGAGGCGCCACCCACAAGGAGATCGGCATGAAGTACGAATGCCAGGCACGGATCCCGCCCGACGCCACGGGCCGTTCCTACACCGAGGGCGAGATCTACGATCTCGATGAGGCGGAGATCGCCAAGCTCACCAAGTGCGGCCACATGGGCGCGAAGTACGGCGACCAGGTGGTCGAGCCCCACTTCGTGGCCCTGCCCATCCCGCCCGCGGCGGCTGCGGAGGATCCGAAGGGCCAGGCCAGCCTCTTCGACGACGGCTACGAGCAGCTCACCAAGGAGCAGCTCATCACCGTGGCCGGCGAGCTCGGCATCGCGGTCGAGACGAAGGACTCGAGGGAGAAGATCCTCGAGGTCATGCGGGCCGCGAAGACGGCCAAGAAGGCATAAGCTATGGCCGGCAGCATCGACTACGGAACCTCCTGGGTAGCGCTCTGCAACCGCGCGCTCGCGCGGCTCGGGAAGGATCGCATCAGCTCGCTCTCCTCTGGCGACGAGACGGTCAATCTCTGCAATGTGTTTCTCGGCGAGGCCATCGAGACAGTGCTGTCGGCCTACAGCTGGAACGCGGCCAAGGCCCGCGTGCAGCTCGCCATGCTGGCCACGGATCCAGCCTACGGCTACAGCAACGCATTCGCTTTACCCTCGGACATGGTCAACATCGCCTCCGTCGATGCCGGCGGGGCGGACTACCGTCACGAGGGATCGAGCATCCTGACCGACGCCGCGGAGGTGTGGATTACCTACATCGCTCGGCCGACCGACCCGAAAGCCCTGCCCGCGTACCTCAAGCGCGCAATCAGCGCCGAGCTCGCTTATTTGCTCTCGACTCCCATCGCCACCTCGGAAACCCTCGCGGCCCGGATCAAAGCCGAGGCGCAGGCCGCGCTCGAAGAGGCGATCGCCGCCGACGCCAGACGTTCTCCGCCCCAGGCCGCCGAGCCCTTCTACACCGAGGCCCGCTGATGGCGTTCATCACGCTCATGCAGAACAACTTCACCTCGGGCGAGATCTCGCCGCGCCTCGAGGGGCGGCCGGATATCCCTCGCTACCAGACCGGTCTCAGGCGGGCGCTCAACGTGATTCCCCTTCGACAGGGGCCTTTCACGAAGCGCCCCGGGACCATCTTCAGTTCCCGAACCAAGGGCGATCAGACTGCCCGGCTCATCGCGTTCGAGGCCTCCGATGGTACGCCCTACCTCTTCGAGTTCACTCCGCTAGCCCTCCGCATCTACACCGCTGCAGGCGTTCAGTACGGATCCGACCTGACGACTCCCTACGCGGCCGCGGATCTCGCCGGGCTCAAGTGGGCCGTCAACAAAGGCTCCATGTGGATCGCTCATCCATCCTATGCAGTCCGCAAGGTGACGTTCTCGGCCGGATCCTTCTCGATCTCGACGCCGACCTTCACCGGGGATCGGACCTTCTCGGCCTCCGGCGAGTACCCCCGCGGTATTTGCTTCCACCAGGGCCGGCTCGTCCTCATGGGCTGCGATAACCGCCCGGATGAGATATGCCTATCCCGTCCGCCCGACGCCTCGACGGGAGCCGATCGCTACACCGACTTCGACCTCGACACAAACAACGACGGGACGATCGTCGCTTCCGACGCGATCATCCTCCAGAAGTCCGACCAGGGGCCCGTGGCCCTCCGATGGGGCGTGTCGCACCTTCGCATGGTCCTGGCCTCGAGCCGCCTCGTGGCTATGGACAACGGTGAGCTCGCGACGCCGAGCGGCTTCGACTACCAGACCTGTCTCCGCGGCCATCCGCTCGACATCCAGGGCGAGCTCGCCGAGCAATTCGTCCTGTACCTCGGCGCGGGCCCGTCGCTGCATGCGCTCTACTTCTCCTCCGACGATGGCGGGTACCTCAATGTGGAAGTCACCAAGGACGCGGACCACATCCTCCAGCCAAGCGTCGTCGGCCTCGCGGTCATGTCGGCGCCGGCTCCCATCGCGTGGGTCGTTCGCTCCGATGGCCTGGTCGCCTCAGTGTCGATCGACGGGACGGCCGGGATCATGGCCCCGGCGCTCCAGGACCTTTCCGGCATCGTCGAGTCGGCGGCGGCCATCCCCGGCGACCGCAGCGACACCCTCTGGCTCTGCATCAACCGCGACGGCAAGCATTGCCTCGAGTCGTTGACCATCCCCCATCCCTACGCCCTCGAGCTCGAGGACGAGCATTACGTCGACTCGGGGATAGTCTACAGCGGATCCGCGACCACGACGATCTCGGGGCTCGGCCACCTCGAGGGCAAGACCGTCTCTATCCTGGCCGACGGCAAGATCCAGGCTCCGAAGACGGTCGCGAGCGGATCCATAACCCTCGACAAGGCGGCCTCGAAGGTGCATGTCGGCCTACCCATCCACTCCGAGGCCGAGACACTCCGCGCAGAGGTCCCCGCGAACGGGACGAGCCAGGGCAAGAAACGCCGAATCGATGAGGTGACGCTTCGCCTATTCAGGTCCTTAGGCGGATCCGTCGCGGTCTCGGGGAAGGCCTCGACGCCGCTCCTGTACCTTACCGCGGGCGAGTATATCTACGGATCCGCTTTGGATCCGTTCACCGGCGATAAGAAAAAATCAATAAACGGCGGTCTCGACGCGGATACAACCCTAGTGATTTCCCACGACGAGCCCTGCCCGTTCACGGTCCTCGCGATCATCTACAAGGTCGCGCTTCTGGAGGCCTGAAATGATAGGTACTGTACTAGGGATCGGAGCGGCAATCTTAGGCGGCCTCAACACCATGGTTGGGTACAAGAACCAAAAAGAGCAAGAAAAAATGTCCCTGGAAAGCGCGGCTGAGGAGACCGGGCTGAAGCTCGAGGAAGCGAAGTCGAACATAGCCATATACGAGGCCTTCCTCCAGAACTTCGCCAACACCGAGAGGACCCAGAAGGATAACTTCGAGAGCAAGGCCAAGGCGGACTACTCAGCCCTCGTCGAGAACATGGGCCTGGCCGACGTGGCCGCGGCGGCTTCGGGGAGGTCTGGATCATCGGTGCAGGCTATCGGCAACCAGGCGCGCGAGAAGGTCGCCGAGTACGCCGGCGCCGACTTATCCCTCGGCGGAAAGGACGGCGGGCTCTACGAGCTGAACAAGACCGAGCTCGAGAACGACCTCGCCTCGCAGCGGACCCAGGCCGAGGGCCAGCTCGACGTACTAAAGCGGAGCGTGCCGGTCCTCGAGAAGACCATGAAGCAATACCAGAAGGCCGCGAAGAAGGCCGACAACTGGTTCTCCAGCATCTTCTCGTAAGGAGCGCGCGATGTCTGTACGGCTTGTCGACTATTCGTTCCTCCATGAGGCCATGCACGCGAGCGGCCAGGCTGACCGCGCCCTCGAGGCCCAGAAGGACTCGGCCGAGGCCCTGGGCTTGGGCCTCGCGCAGAGTGTAATTTCCGTTTCTCAGGGAGTCATGGACCTCATCGAGGAATCCAAGCTGTCCCAGGCTAAGCTGGAAGCGATAGACGAAAGCGAAAAGTCAAAGGATGAGGCCCGGAAGGATCTCGACCAGGGCAAAGTAAAACAGATTGAGGAAGAGGCCCCTCAGGCGGAGCGAATCGGGAACGACCCCGAGGCGAAAGAAACCAGCGGAAAAAAGCTGGCAGTCCCGCTCTTTGAAGTGAGCGATGAACGGCAAAAAGCCTGGGACGAAGAAGCCGAACAGATCAAGAAGAAATACAAGCTCTTTCCGAAAGTCCGAGACTTCGCCCTCGGGGAACTGTCCAGGCGGAAGGATCTCTATAAGTCCTACGTCATCGACACCGTCCGGGAACGAGAATCCGCTGCGCTCCAAGAAAAAAACAATCTTCTCCTGTCCAAAGCAATCGACGGAGACGTCCAAACCGGTGACTTCTCGCTGGCCAATGTCACGGCCGCGCTCGATGGATTCAACCTCCTTCCCCAGCAGCGCGAGCTCGCCCTGACGAGAGCAGGCAACGCGGTGAAGGCCGGAATCTGGACCCGCCAGGTGCAGGAGGCGGCAAAAAACGGGGGCCTGGCCGGCGCTCAGGAGACGATAAGCGCCCTTCCGGTGAACGAAGAACAGCGGAAGTATTTCTCAGAGGCCGCCACAGCAGCCGTGAAAGCTTCTCTTGCGACCGCTTACGAGACGGGAGACCAGGACTACTCGAAGGCGGAGGAGTCCGCCCAGCAGAAAGGCACGCCGTTCCTGCCGGACGTATTCATCAAGCAGGAGCTCGCGAAATACCCAGAATGGATGCGGGAAGATCTCGACAAACAATTAAGGATCCGTCAGGCGCAGCAAAACCTAGAAAAAGGACTTACACAGTATAACCAAGATCGCGATCATCCAAACCTAAGCTACTTACAAAAACAATATGATGGTGTCCAAGCCTCAACAGCCTACGATGGGGACGAAGCTACTCGAAGTACCATCTTGGGACTATACGAGCGGGATATCAGTCAACTCAAGGCGAGTCTGACTGGCAAGAATAAAGAAGCCAACGACAGGGCATGCTCGACCATTGAAACAGCAATCGCCCTATTCGAACAGGGTAAGACGCCTATAAGCGGCTTTAATATCCTGGAGATGATCCAGAATAGTCTGAACCAGTCTGATGGAATCTCCGCTGAGCAGGCAAAAGACTACCGTAGACGAGTAATAGAACATAAGTTCCCTGCGGCAAAAGCTTTCTTCGATAGCATGCACGATAGCGCCATGTCGGTGCTTGGTTTTGGCAAGCAAAAGGATGACGCGCTCTCCACAAACGACCGTACTCGAGTCCTTGCTTTCGAGTCAACGCTATCCGCGAAACTCTCTGCCGAACTCATGAAAGAAGGCGGCGATGTCACCCCGCAACGCATCAGGGAAATATTCGACAATGCGAAGTTGGCTGCAAATACCAAGGACTTGGAACAGCTAACAGTACCTTTCCACCTATTCAAATCAAAAGGAGTAGAAGAAGCTGAGTATTACACCCAATTCCAGCGCTTTCTCGATTCCCCCGCAGGTAAAGATGTCGTTTTCTGGGACGTCCAAGGGAACCCATTATACCTTGTCAAGGAACCAGAAATATTCAAGCAACGAGTCGAATCCAATGCTCAGTACCAAGTACAGCTATTAAATCAGCGCGGTATCGAAGTATTGTCATCCACCCTTGAACCGGAAGGGCTACACGATATCGCAGGCTCGAAAATCCACAAGGGCAAGGACGGCAAGGAATACCGCTTCTTCGTCGAAGGGAACCGCTTGGTTCCATACTCGCGAGGTTCCGCTAAGGACAACTGGGCACGGATCCCCGATCCGCCGAAGCCCACCCCTAGCCCGAGCCCTCGGCCGGCATCGGCTCCTGTCTCCTCAAGAGACAAAGGGAAGCTCGATGATGAGGCCCAGAGAAAGCCCAAAGACAGAATGGCCGGGAGCGCGAAATGAGCGACTTTGAGCTCTACAACGCGAATCCTTTCTCCGGAGGCCTCGAGGCCGCCAAGGCCGAGCTCGCTGCGCGCCAACCAGCGCCGACAGCGCCCGCGATAGGGGCTTCTCCCGTTCGTTCACCAGTTAATTATGTTCAAGAGGCGGTCAAGGCAGCCCGAAGCCCGGCAGTTCCAGGTCCGGGATATACAGACTACACTCTTGAGGCTACTCGGGCCGCTGAGGATTACAATAAACAACGTGCCGAGGACATCGACCTTTTCGGTGTGTATAGCGACACCGAATATGCTCTAGCGCGCCAACGCATGCTGGAGTCCGTCGAAGAAGGTGCAGATCCGCTCGGTGAGTACTACCGCACCGCCGCGGGCCTCGAAATGTCCCGAGCCTTCGGCCGATCCTTCGACGACATCATGGACAACTTCGATGTCAACGTCCGCGCTTGGACGGGGCGCGACTTCTCCCCGACCCTGTCAGGAGCCCGGGCGATCGCCGATTCTTTCCACATCGGGACCTTGCAGATGCAGCAGGCCCGCCTCGCGCGCGACTGGATGAAGGGCGGAGGGACTGATACCGCCCTCGAGCAGCAGCTCGACGAGATCCAGGGGCAAATGGACAAGCTCGTCGACAACACTCCCCGGCCCTGGTACGTGTCCGCGCTCAAGTTCGGCGCCATGTCCGCGCCGTTCACGGCGGAGGTCGCCGGCGCCGGCTTGGCGGCCGGCGCCGCGGGCGCGGGCCTCGCCATCGTCGGGGCAGGAGCGGCCGGCCTCACAATCGGATCCGGCGGGGCCCTCGGCATCGGAGCCGCCGCCGCTACCGTGGGCATGTACCAAGCCGCCGGAGCTGCAATCGGCGGCTTCTCCGAGTCTATGCGCCTTACAGAGGGGCTCGAGTACTACCGGATGCGCAAGCGCGGAGTCCGCGACGACATCGCAGGGCCTCTCGCTTCAGTATCCGGAGGCGTTCAGAGCCTCCTCGAGGTAGGGCTCGGCTCCGTCCCCGGAGCCCTGACCAAGCTCGGGGGAGTCAAGGTCGATACGCTCGCCGGGGGCATCGTGAAGCGGCTCGCCGTGTCGGGAAAGTGGGGGGCCCTCGCGAAGAGCTTCGCGTCGTATGCCGGCGAGATCGGAGAAGAGGGCCTCGAGGAGGGCGCCCAGCAGATTGTCAGCTCGATCGCCGATGCTACGGCCGCAGAGCTGCAGGGGCAGGGCGTCGAGCGCTCGACGGCCGAGGAAGTAGCCCGCGAGGTTTGGGAATCCGTCAAGGGCGGAGCCCTCGGAGCCGTGGCCCTTGGTGTCCCCGGTTTCGCCGCGGATCTCCGCGGCAACCTCCGCGACGCGGGGGCCCTCCGCAGCCTGGCCAGGTCCACCGACGAGGAGGCGTTCCTCGCGAAAGCGAAGGACTCCCCGATGCTCGAAGGCCTCGACGAGGCCAAGCGCGCCGAGGTCCTGAAAGCCATCTACCAGATGCAGCGCTCCGCCTCCGCCGAGGGGACCGCTCCGCGGCCGGCCGCTGAGGAGTCGGGTCCGGTCAAGATGGCCCAGGGGCCGTACACGCCCGGCCAGGAATACCGGGACGCATCCGGCCGACTCTACGCGGAGATCTCGACGAAGGCCGAGCGCGAGGATGAGTCCGGAGCGACCGTCGTCGAGGCGCGCCTGAAGGTCGGGGATCCCGAGAACAAACAGACCTACGTCTACGTCGACCATAGCCTGGTCACCTCCGCCGACGGCGGGGAGAAGCTCATCGTCGATCGGATCGACTACAACCGGCCCGCGGAGGAAGTCGCCGAGCCCGGGGCCGCAGTTGGCCAGGGCGCCGCCCAGGAGACCGGCGCGGCCGAGACCGACGTCGATATCCCGGCCAGCCTGAAAGGGCTTGTCAAGGAAGCATTCAACGAGCTGGCGTCTCGCTACCCTGGCGTGGAGATCGAATGGAACACCGCGACGCCGATGGAGGAGGCGATCAAGGCCGAGCTCGAGGCCGACAGCCCGACCGGGGGGCTCCAGTGGTTCTTCCCTGATCGGCCCGCGGGCGAGCAGCTCTCCCGCCAGGAGCTCCGTAGGCAAGTCCTCCAGGCATTCCAGAACGACCGGAACATCAAGGACGAGGTCGACGGGATCCTCGCCCTTGCGGATCGAATGGCCGAGAAGAAGGGCGTCACGACCGACGCCATGCTCGCCGCGGCCTTCGAAGGCCAGGCTATTTCCCGGACCGGGACCACGTCCCTCAACAAGGCCGGGACGGCCGACGCGGGCGTATCCTTCCGCGATAACTCCGGCCGAGAGGTCCGGCCGCTCGAGCTCTCCCGAGCGGATCTCGGCCGGATCCGAGCCGTCGTCAAGCTCGGCAAGACCGCCGACTTCGCGGCGTTCTCCCATGAGTTCTTCCACGCCGTAGAGCGTCTATGGTTCGACGAGGGCGAGGTAGCGGCCTTCGAGAGGGCCCTCGGGAAGCAGCGCCAGGCATGGCAGACCGAGGACCTCGAGTACCTTGCCGACCAGTGGGAGCACTACCTCGAGACGGGGGCGGCCCCAGACGAAGGCCTTCGCGGCGCCTTCGAGAAGCTCGCCGGGGCCCTCCGGCGATTCGTCCAAGAGTTCCTCGGCCTCGAGAAACGGTATGGGGATCGCTATGCCCTCTCCCCTGAGCTCAAGGCCGCGTATGACAACCTCCTAGCCAAGCCAGAAAGCGGCCTGGCCAAGGCCGAGGGGGCCTCCTCTGAAAACCGGACGGAGGCGCACAAGGAAGGCCAGGGTGAGGCGCAGGAGGCCCAGGGCGGGGAAAGTCACCAGGGAGACCAGGCGGAAGCCGTGGCGGTACAGCCTGAGCCTTCACGGGACGCCGCAACCGAGGCGGCGCTCGAGTTGTTCCATACTCCTGAGGTCGCCGAGCCCAATCCTCACTTCGAGGAGGACTTCGCCAAGGTCGAATTCATTGAGCTGGAAATCACCCCGGATCTCGAGCACCTGACCCGGCCTGAACTACGGGACGTAGCAAAGCAGGAGTATGAGCGACAACGAGCCGCTCCGGTTGAGGTTCCCGGGCTTGGTCCCGTACGCTTCTCGAGCGGCGGCAAGGGCAAGACGTTTTCCAACTCGGCGGATCCGGTCAAACTGTTCGCGCTCCTCAAGATCAAGGAGCTTCTGGAACAGTCGGCGAGCCTGGGAACCAAGCCTTCGATAGTCCCGGACGAAGAACGGAATGTAAAAAAATATCACTACCGAGCGAGCAAGTTCCGCCTAGCCGGGCAGGAGTATGTAATTGGAACGACGATCAAGGAGCAAACGGACGGGACGTTCCATTACAATTCAACGCCCTTTAATATGGAATCGCCCGAAAGCCGGGCCGAACCAACTGACAACGTCGGGGGCGTGCTTCCGGGCGATCAGAATCCGGCGGCTGCCGAACTCAACATCAGTGTACGGAAGGTTTTCCCTGGCGTCAAGGGTCTCGATGAGGCAAAATACCTCGCCCATACTCGGGCCGATCTAGCCGGCGAGGCCGCTTCCTTCGAATCGCCCGAGGAGTACCGCCAGTATCTCGAGGGACTCTTCGGCGACGAGGAGGACGAGCGGGCTACCGCAGACCTCTCCGAAGCAGAGAAGGCGGACTTCTACAAGAAGCTCTGGGAGGAAGGCCGGGCCGCGGCCGCAGCGGAAGATCAGGTCGGCCGAACAGCGCTC
Source organism: Spirochaetota bacterium (assembly GCA_022711355.1). GTDB lineage: Bacteria > Spirochaetota > Spirochaetia > Treponematales > Rectinemataceae > JAKLFE01. The sequence continues at coordinate 64,328 of JAKLFE010000001.1, forward strand.
GAAACGGATCCCGATGGAGACTTCCTCCGGAAGCTCCGGGCCCCAGGTGGCGTCGAGGCATTCCTCGAGGAGCTATGGGGAGCGACCGCGTACATCGACCAGGCCGAGAAGATGGGGATCGAGGATGAAACCGAAGGCGCCGAGGTAGAGCGGCTTGGGTCAATCCGGGACAGAATCGATCGCGAAGCCCATCCGACCATCAAGTCCGCCATGCTGACCGTCGGCCGTAACGGGCGAAAGCTCTCCGCGCCGACCCGGAAACGGGTCCTTGCCCTGATTGAGTCCGGGACCCTGGACTACCGGACCCTCGACGCGCAGATCCGCAACGATCGCGAGACCCTCGAGGAACTCCAGGCCCGAGAGGAGGACCGGACGCGGCGCTTCGGCGTACTGCCCGAGCCAGCCAATGCGGCCCAGGAGGGCCTTACCATCGCAGGCCGGGCACGCCTGGAGCGAGCCTTCGAGAACGAGGAGATACGCAAGAAGATCCGGACGGGCGACATCAGCGGGGCCGAGATCGAGCAGCTCGTCGGGGACCTCGATCGAGAGAAGGCCAAGGCTATCGCCGAGCGCGAAGCGCTCAAGGCGGAGCGTGCTACGCTCGAGGCTAAGCTCGATGATACCGAATCGGATTGGGTCAGGTCGAATCAGCTCCTCATGGACGCACGGAAGGAGATCTCGCAGGCGGACGAGAAGATCGCTCGTCTCACGAAGCAGGCGGCGCTCGATCCAGAGGCCCTCGAAGCGGAGCTCCGCTCCCGGAAGACGCTCTCCGCCAAACTCGATGCCCTGGAGAAGGCCCACAAGCAGAAGACGGCCGCGCTCCGCCAGGCCGACCGGGCCAAGGCAGCCGCCGCCAAGCAAGCGGCGGTCAAGAAAGCCGAGCAGCGGATCCGGGCGATTGAGCAGCGCAAGAAGGCGGCAATCGAGCTAAGGAAGGAGAAGATCCGGATAGGCCAGGAAATCACCCGCGAGCGATCCCTTAAGAACGTGAACCACGAGGAGTGGGAGGCTATCCGGAAGATCCAGGCGATCGTCGATCCGAACTTCCGCCGAGCGACCATCGCCTGGCGAGGCGAGATCATCGAGATCTCGAAGCTTCGCGAAGATCCGCAGCTTCTTGCGGACGTGTTGAAAGACGCGGGCCTCGCGGCGAAGATACAGGAGCGACTGGAGAAAAAGCCGCTCAACGAATGGACCTTGAGCGAGCTCGAGGAACTCAATAAGCAGGTCGAGCGGCTCGAGTCCCTGGGGCGGACCAAGCTCGCCGCCCGGCGCGCCGAAGACAAGCTCAAGGCCTCGACGATCGGTACGAGGATCCTCACCACAGTAGAGCGCTCGAAGAGCTACGAACCGCCCTCCCCCTATGGCTCAGCCGAGCTCGAGGAGAAGCTCAAGCGCAAGGACCGGAAGAACTTCGCCCTTCTCACGTTCTTCGACATGGACCGCGTCGCCACCTTCTTCGACGGAGGCAAGCCAGGAGGGTTCTGGGAGATCCTCGTCGGCCGACAGCGCGCCGCCCAGGCCCGCGAACAGGTCGAGCGAGAGCGCCGCGAGGCGGCAATCCTCAAGATCATCGATGAAAACAAGATCGACATCAACGACCTTAAGCGCAAGGACATCACCATCGACCTCGGCCGCAGCATGAGCGGCGATATCGCTACCCTGTCGAAAGAAGATCTCATGTTCGCGATGGTTGCCCTCCGGGATTATGGAGGCGGCCGGTCGCAGGACTGGCTCGGATCGCGCGGAGCGTACATCTTTGGAAACTTCTTCAGCGAAAGCGAAAAGCTCATGAAGAACTCCGAAGGCAATTACACGATGACCGATACGACGCTGAAGCATTTTGCGGGCCGTGTTGAAACCGCGATCAAGAAGGCGATATCCGAGAATCTCGGCGAGGCCGAGCTCGCCCTGGCCGATGCCATGTCCACGGATTGGGCCCGCGAATACGCCCGCCTCCGGCAGGCGATGATCGACAACTTCAACCAGGAAGTTGTCAAGGTCGAGCACTATATCCCGCTCCGCCGACAGAGCTCCTCGTACAGCTCTCTCGAAGGAGAGCTCCTCGAGGAGCACGCCAACCTCGCCGGCCTTAATACAGCCCCAGGGAAAGGCATGGCCGTCGAGCGGCTCAAGATAGGGATCCGGCATCAGCTCCCCGTCAGGACGGATATCCTCGGGCTCTACTTCGATTCCGTCCGGAAGCAGGAGCACCTCATCGCGTTCGCCGACTACTTCAAGGTGGCGAACCGCGTTTTTAAGAAATCCGACCTCGCGCGAGAGCTTCGCCAAAAGGTTCGCCTCACGTGGGGAGAAGGCGGCCTCCGATACATCGACAACTACCTTTCCGAGCTCGCCAACCCACAGGAGTTCAAGTCCCTCACCAACGCGGAGAAGGCCTTCCGCTTCCTTCGTGGCAATCAGGGTGTGGCCTATCTCGGCCTCCGCCTGAGCTCGGTCCTCAAGCAGGTGCTCACCTCTCCGATCCCCTACGTCGCTTATGCAGGGCCTGCCTACTTCGCCAAGTCCTCCTATGAAGCCATGGCGGATCCGCTGCACTTCCAAGCACGCGTCGAGGCGTTGAGCCCCTACCTCCGCAGCAGGCAAGCCTCGCCGGTCCTCGATGCTCTCCGTGGCGGCGGAGATCCCAAGGCTGTCGAGGCCCTCAAGAAGGTCCAGGCCGCTATCATGAAGCCGCTCGAGTGGGCCGACCGGTCGACCGTTGCCATCGGTTGGTACTCCGTGTACCTCAAGGCGAAAGCCGATGGCATGCAGGAGGACCAGGCACGGATCATGGCCGACGATGTGACGCACAAATCCCAGCCTTCGGTCAGTCCCGCCGACCTCGCGCCACTGTTCAAGGAGGGTGGCGAGTTCGCGAAGGTTTTCACCCAGTTCCAGATTCCCATGAGCCGCATCTTCCAGCAGGCCTTCTTTGATCTGCCGAACGCGGTCAAGAACGGCGAGTACATGCGGGCGATCGGAATCGCGGTTGCCTATGCCCTCTGCGGATTGTCTATAACCCTAGTCACCGGGACCCGAGGCGACGATGACGAGGAAAAGCGCCGGGACTGGATCTTCTCCGCGTTCACCCAGTTCACAGATTCCGTCCCCTTCGTTGGCAGCCTGGCTACCGACCTTGTCCGGGCCGGCCTGACCGGGGACCGGGAGACGCGGCTTGCTTCAACGCTCCTACCCGCGGCCGAGAAAGGACTCGGCGGAGCAGCAACCATGCTCGATGGCCTCTGGAACCAGAACACCGAGCGACTCGGCCGCGGCATGCTGACCACCCTCGAGGGCGTCGGTATCGGGGCCGGCATCCCTACACAGGCGATCAAGGACGTGGTTCGGGCGACGAGCGAGGGCCCCGCGGCCCTTCTTGGACGGAAGAAGTAGTCAAGGAAAAGGCCGGCGACAGCCGGAAAGGAGTACGCTATGGATATCCTGGATCTCGCCGGCGGCAAGCACATCGCGCTCATCGGGCGCGCGACGGTAGTACCAGCGTCCCTCATCGATCTCTCCGAGTTCAACCAGTCCCAGTCGTTCCGGACCACCCTCGCCTCGGCGAGTCCCGTCGACGTATCGAGCTCGAACGCTGCGGACGCTGCGGCGGGCACCGGGGCTCGGGTCGTCCGCGTCGTCGGTCTCGATGCGGAGTACAGGCAGCTCTACGAGGATATCACCCTGAACGGCCAGACTAAGGTGACCGGGTTGAAGTTATTCAAGCGGGTCTTCGGCGCGGCCGTGATATCCGTAGGGACCGGCCTCGTGAACGCCGGCGATATATACATCCTAGTCGCGGGGACCGGCGGGACCTATTCGGCCGGCGTCCCGCCGACGATCACCTCGGGCCAGGTGAAGATCCTCGCTGGTTACGGCCAGGCCTACTCGGGCATGCTCACGATCCCCGCCGGCAAGACGTACCGCGCAACCTCCATCATCGTCTCCGGCCGCGCGCAGCTCGGGACCATCTTCCTCGCGGAGCAGGGCTACAACGACGGCGTACTACGCCACGTCTTCCCCATCGAGTGCGCCCCACCGATGAACCCTGTCCAGATCGAACTCGAGAAGGTCCGGAGTTTCACCTTCCCCGAAAAGACCGACATACGACTACGCGCGCTCTGCGCGAGCTCGGGCGGGATCTACAGCGCGAAGCTCTTCCTCGAGGAGGTCTAACCAATGTCCCTCGAGACAGTCAACTCGAAGAAGCAATACAATCTAGCTGCCCCCGTCCCGGCAAGCTTCCCATTCGACTTCACCTTCTGGGATCCGGACGAGATATATGCGGTTATCTCCACCCCGAGCGGCAATATCGAGCTGGTACAGGGAGTTGATTATTCCGTAAGCAGCCCCGACGACTCGGGTACGGTAACGCGGCTCACGGATTGGGACGCAACCGCAACGCTCCTGACGATCTACCGCGAGCTCGAGATAACCCAACCAGTTGACCTGGCCAATGGGGCCGGGCTCGATGCCGACGTGGTCGAGCTGATGCACGATCGCGCAGTGGCAATGATCCAGCAGCAACGCGAGGTTGTCGGGCGAATCGTGCGCTTCCCCATCAGCGACACGACAACCTCCGCAGATCTCCCCGGGTCGGCCGAACGAGCGAACCACCTTCTCGCTTTCGATGACGAGGGCAATCCTATCCCCGCCGAGGGTGTCGCGAGCGTCCCCGTCTCGGAGTTCATGGCTCCAGTTGTCGAGGCCCTAAGCGAAGCAGCCGCTGAAAAAGCTCTCGGGCTTCTCTCAGCCGAAGCTGCCCAGGCCCTCCCCCACCTCGACAAAGCCCTCCCCTACCTCCCCGCTGGACCGTTCGAGCGCGCAGTACGCGCGCCGGCCTCGTACGACCCTAATGCGTTGCTCGACAGCGGGTGGTACGCCTGGGCCTCGGCACTGACCGTGCATTACCCCGGATCGTGTTCGGCAGCAGATTTATTCGTCCTCGCCGTAGCAGCGGCGAATATCGGCTCGGGAGCCATTTTACAACGCTTATGGGACCTGACGCTCGGACCGTCCTCGCCCTACTTCGAATGGACCCGGTTCTCCTTGGATGGCGGGGCAACCTGGTCAAGCTGGCGCGCCCTCGACCCTCGCATCAGCTTAGTGTCATGGATAACTGAAACAATTGTCAGTACTGCTATCCCCATCGGCATGGTCTATTTCCAGGGCCCCCATGATTCCGCCCCCGCCTCCATTTGGGGCGGCACATGGGAGGACGTCTCACATGAGGAAGCCAACCTGGCACGTCGCGCTGTCGGCGTTCTTGCCGGAGCGTTCTTCGCCGGAACCCCGGCCCGACTCTCTGTATCCGTTGCGTCGGGAGTACCGAGCATCAGCATCGTATCGGGCGGATCGGGATATATGGGCGGCGGGTCGGGCAATATCAACCTCATCATCGCCGGGGGCTGCACAACGCAGATGGTAGCCAACGCGACGGTCACCAGTGGCGTGCTCACAGCCATCAACGTAACCACGGCAGGCGCTGGCTACACGTCGGGCGCGTTAGCCGTCTACGATGGGGTTGTCGGGCATGGGGACCTGATACAAGGCCACTGGCAGAAGGTGAGGGGTGATAGTAACGAGGGGTCTGGCAACGCTACGTCGCTTAGTGCAGCCTCCGCTGTCACCGCACGTGGCTCGTACGACTACGAGTCAGGCACGCACGTTACGTCGCCAAGTACCGATTTTAGCAACGGAGTTCCCCGAGTTGGGGCGGAAACCTCCGGACCGTGGATTTCTGTCAAGAAATGGAGGAAAACGGCATGAGCGAATATATCCGAGTTAAGGACAATAAGATGCTCGCGGCCTACTGCGGGCCGCTCCCCAAAGGTACCGAGTATAGAAAAGTCCCGGATGGCTGGCCCCACTTCGTCCCGGGACTCGATGTGCGAAACTTCGACACCGCCTGGTCACTCCGCCCGCTCGCCGACCGCATCGCCGAGGGTCTCGTCGTCGTCTCGGAGGCCGAGGTCGTCGAGGGCGAGACGATCCGTGCAATGACACAGCTCGAGCGGTACCGCGACGGCCTCGACACTTTGCCCCCCGGGAAGAAGGTCGTCGAGACCACCGACGGCACTCTCTCTCTGGAACCGATGACGAGGGCCGAACAGGTGGCGGCCGGTCAGCTCACGGCCCAGGTCGCGTACTCACTCGACCTCGCCGATTGCGAGGTCCTTCGGAAGGCAGCGTATATCGATGAGGCGGATCCCATCTACATGATGGCCGCCAGGGGGGAGATCAACGAGACGACCGGGGCGCCGTATACGCTTGAGGACTGGAAAAATAAAGTCGCTGAGATCAAGAAGCGGTATCCAAAACCGACGGCCTACTAGGCACGCAAAAAGGGAGGGGAATCATGCTCGAGACAGCAAAGGTGCTAGCGTGGCCGGTCGTCGTAGTCGTCGTTGCACTCGTGATACTAGCGCTCTCGCGCGGGGGGCGCGTGCGCGGCGTATCAGCCTCGAAGGAAGGAGGAGTGAAGATCGACTTCGCGCCGCTCGAGGCGCGGGGAACGACCGAATACTACCTCAATAGGAGGATCCAGGAGATCGACGAGGAGATCCGCGCCAGCGCGACCGAGGCGGTACGCCAACTTCGCAAGCCCATCTATCGAGCCATCGCCGGCGCGGGACTGTGCTCCGCCTCGATGCGCGCTGTCGCCGGCGAGCTCAGCGGTGTCATGTACCACGCCGTAGACGAGAACAACCTCAAGGAACGAGTCGCCCGGCCGGCGCGGGCGGACTACATCGCCGCGAAGCTCGCCGCAATGCGCGACGAGTATCTCGACCTCGCGGCAGAGCGCGAGGATTGCCCGAGCGCTTCCCAGGCTCCATACCCGCCCTGGGCTGAGATAGAGGAGTCTCTCCGCTCCGCGCTCGAGGCCTGGTCCGAGACAATCGCCGGCGTCGTCGCAGCCGGCTGTAAGGACAAGCTCAAGGCATACCAGGAGTATCGCCCACAGTTCGAGGCTGCCGGGGATACGAAGTACGCCGCGATCGTCGACGAGTGTATCGCCAAAAACCAGGGCTACATCGCCGGCCTGGAGGAAACATGAAGATACTGGTCAATCTCGATAGAGGGGTGCTCACTACCGAGGGCCTTGAGGCTCCCGTCTCCTGCGATGTGCGGAACGAGCTTAACGGCCGCCGCGGAGTGAACGAGGTCGTCTTCACCCTCCCCGGGGGCAGGCCCTACTACCCCCGGCGCTTCCCCCGCGGGACCTGGCAGGTCCTCGACATCCGGGCCCGATCCGACCCGTACCGCGCTCCGTTCTTCATCGCAACGGACGCCAACCAGCTCGTGGACGAGTGGTCGACGGTCGAGATCGACGGAGTGCCTCAGTACGACAAGCCGACCGGCCGGAAGGTGGTGGACAAGGAGTACGGGCTCCACTACTCGACGAGCCCCACCACGACCGGGTGCATCAAGATCATCAACCGGGCGGACCTCCTCACCCTCGTCGAGCTCATCCGGGCCGCCTGGAAGCGGAGCGAGGTCGTGAACCTCGAGGTATCCTGATGGACTCCGAAATCGACGACGGTCACGGCTACGTGTCCTCTATGCGCGTCACCCTCCGGTGGGCCCGCAAGTGGGGCGGCTGGCTCATCGCCTCCGGGATCCTCGCGATCGTCGCGGCCGCCATCCTCGAGCGGGCGGACCTGACCACGGCCGGGATTACCCTGGCATCCCTCGGGGCGGGCATGCCCTCCATCCTCGGGGGGGCCAAGGCCGTCCAGGCCCGGGCCGAGGCCCAGGTGGCCGTGAAAGCCATCCCCGGGGTCGAGAAGGGGGCCCCGTGAAGTTCCGTAGCTGGCTCCTCCTCGCCCTCCTGGCGGCCCTGGCGGTCTACAGCCTGGCGAGCCCCTCGTCCCTCGCCGGAATTGCCCTACGGCGCGCCTGGCAGGGCCTGGATGCCCTCCTCGAGCCCTCCGACGACCCGGAGCCCGTCGAGGTCGTACCCGGGGCCGAGGTCCCGATGGAGGTGATACCGTGGTAGGCCGACCGAACTGCAAATCGACGCAGAGTTATTCAAGGATTATTCTGCTTTTCGGCATGATTTTATTCCTGGCGGCCCCCGCAGCCGCCCGGGACCCGGATGCGCCGCCTGGGGCCCCCGCGGCCCGGGCGCGGAACCCCCTCGAGGGCTACAACGTGAGCCTCGCCCTGCCGGCCCTGACCATGACCCTCGAGGGTCGCAAGGCCCGGCCCGCCTGGACCGGGCCGGCCGTGCTCCTCCTCGACGGCCGGCCCGCGGCCGAGGCCGAGCTCCCGACCCCGCCCCCCGTGGTCCTGCCTCGGCAGCCGTGGGATGGCCGGGACTGGCTCCGAGCCGGCAAGTACGCCGGCCTTGCGGCCCTCCTCGGGGGCATCGCCGGGGCCCTGGCGGCGCGCTAGGGAAGTAGCTCGATCGAGATCCCGGGGCCGGCCCGGGTAAGGGCAATCATAATCGATTCCCGCAGCTCTCCGCGGGCGAGAGAGCGCCAGGTCGCGGCCCAGTCCGAACGTATTTCCGGGAAGAGAGGCGGCTGGCCGGCTCCTAAACTGAGGAGCCAGGACTCGAGAGCGGGGTAGCCCGCTATCTCAACCTCGCGGACCTCGCTCCAGGTTTGGTTTTGCAGGATGCGGTAGTTTACCTTCATAGGTTCATTATGCAAATTCCAACTAGGTCTTGCGAAGACCACGATACAGCGAAGCCTACTCCGTGAAACTCGTTCCCGGCGAGGAACGATCGAAACGCTATACAGGGAAAAGCTAGTAAACCGACACCGTGTAGGGAGCGAAATACCCTTCAAAAACCACGATTACAGCCCTAGGGGCTAACGAAGAATGCACCCGGTCGCTGGACCGGGTGCTTCTTTTTCTGGAAGCCCTAGGAGAGCCGAACTCCGGAGCGCCGACCAGCCGACGAGCGATCATTTGAGCGCGGAGGCGGGCGAGGCGACAGGATGTCGCCGAGAGGCGCGGAGGCGCCCGGAGCGAGCGAACACGACGTTCGCGAGCGGAGGGTTCGACTCTCCTAGGGGCTAACGACGAGTAAGGCCCGGCCATCGGCCGGGCCTTTTCGTATTCGGGGCCCTACCAGTCGAGGAGCCGCCTTTGGCCCTCGAGCTTCCTGATCTCGGTCGCGTCCATGCTCGTCTCCAGGGTCCCGAGGTAGCGCCCCTCCTCGTCGTAGATGGCCTTGTAGTCGATGAGGATGAAGCGCTCGCCCATCTGTATCCAGAAGCGCGCCTCCTTTTTCTCCTTGGCCTTGAAGGAGGCCAGGATGCGTTCGACGATGGCGACGCTCTTGTGCGGATGGCAGTCGCGCACGTCCCTGCCGATGACCCCGGGGCTCCGCGGGAAGACCCGCTCGGGGGCGTCGGAGTAGTAGCGCAGCTTGTCCTCGGCGTCGACGAAGGAGATGTCGACGGGGAGGGCCTTGAGGATGCGGTCGAGGGCCTCGAGGGGGATGCTGCCGACGGAGAGGGGTATCGGCGTACCCGGCCCCAGGCTCGGCCCGGCGCCGGCCCCTCCCGAATCGGCGGGGGCTGCCGCGACGGCCGCTTGGAGATGGGCGTAGGGCCCCTCGCTTCCCGCGATGGCCGGATCCCAGGTCGCGCCCGGCTTTATCCAGGCGAAGCCGATGGCTTCCTCGCCGAGACGTACCGCCGCCCAGTCCCGCTCCGACAGCCGCTTCAGCGCGTTCGGGAAGAGGATGCGCTCCTCCATGAAGGCCATCATGCCGATCTTCCTCGCGAGCTCCCGCGCGAGCCGCCTCGACCCCTTCGCGTCCTGCGCGGCCAAGGCGGCATCGAGCTCCTTGAAGGCCGAGCGTATCTCGTCGTGCTTCCCCCACATGACCTTGGAAGGACCGGTGAAGCCCGAGCGCTCGAGGAAGGGGAAGAGCTGGTTCTCCTTGCGGGTGTAGTGGATGAGTATAGGCTTGAGCTCCCGGCTGGCCAGCTTCATGGCCTCGATGCCCCGCCAGGAGGCCATGGCGAGGGAACGCGAGCGCCTCCGAGCCTCTCGGTTCTCGGCGAGGTAGCTGTGGACGGGATGGCCCGGCATCCGATCGGGCCGCTCGCCCCGCTCCAAGCCCGCGCGGAAGACGTCGGCGTGGACCTCGCAGAGCCTTTGAACCTCCTCGACGGGGGTGCCGGCTTCGATCAGGGACTGCTCGAGGGCGGCGACCTCGGCCGCGTCGGCGCCCTTGATGAGCTCGTGGAACTCCTTCTTCACCTCGGCCGGGGCGGTGCCCGCCGCCAGCCTGTCGACGATGGACTTGAGCCTCGCTGCCCGATCAGCCTCCCCGAAAGACGGGGTCCTGCCTTCTTCCATGGTCGCCTCCCCTAGGATCGAGTGCGGGCCGCGCTCGCAACGCCGCCTTCTCCATCAGTATAGCCTGCTGCAGCGGATGCCAGGAAAAATCCAACCGTATCTATCACTAGTATCACTTGCATTTATTTTCACCGTTTTGGTATATTTATGCATTCTTCCCCCAGGGAGCCAGCATGCTGAAAAGCCAGGGCCTCTATGACCAGACGCAGGAGCACGACTCCTGCGGGATCGGGCTCGTCGCCCGACTCGACGGCCGCTCCGAGCACCGAACCATCGCCGAGGCCCTGACCATATTGCGCAATCTCGAGCATCGGGGCGCGGTGAGCGGGGACGGGCGAACGGGGGACGGGGCAGGTCTACTCTGCCGGATCCCCGACGGGTTCTTCCGCGCCGAGATGGGACTGTCGCTGCCCGGCGAGCCGGCCTCGGCCCTCGGGCTTGCGGGGCTCGAAGGCCTGCCCTACGCGATCGGCATGTTCTTCCTCCCCCAGGGGCTCGCGGCGAGGAGGACGGCTGGGGCCCTCGTGGAGTACTTGGCCGCTCGGGAGGGCATCGAGCTCCTGGGCTGGCGCGAGGTGCCCATCCTCCCCCAGGTCCTCGGCGACCGGGCCCGCGCGAGCCTGCCCCGGATCGAGCAGGCCGCCTTCGCGAGGCCTGCCGGGCTCGGCGGCGAGGCCTTCGAGCGGCGGCTTTATATCCTCCGAAAGTGCCTCGAGCGGGAGGCGGCAGCCGCGGGCTTCTCCCTCGACGACTTCTCCCTGCCCTCCCTCTCCTCCCGCACGATCGTGTACAAGGGCATGTTCGTCGCCTCCCAGTTCGAGTCCTTCTATCCCGACCTCGGCCTGGCCTCCTTCGCCAGCCCCTTCGCCCTGGTGCACCAGCGCTACAGCACGAACACCTTCCCCTCCTGGCCCCTCGCCCAGCCCTTCCGCATGATCGCCCACAACGGCGAGATCAACACCCTGCGCAAGAACGCCAACGCCATGCGCGCCCGGCAGGGGAGCCTCGAGTCCCCCCTCTTCGGCGAGGAGCTCCCGAAGCTCTTCCCCGTAGTCCAGGAAGGGGGCTCGGACAGCGCGATGTTCGACAACGTCTTCGAGCTCCTGGTCAGGGCGGGGCGGCCGCCGGAGAAGGCCTTAATGATGATGGTGCCCGAGCCCTGGGGATCGGGCACCGCCGCCGGGAAGCGCGCCTTCTACGAGTACCATTCCGCGGTCATGGAGAGCTGGGACGGCCCTGCGGCCATGGTCTTCTGCGACGGCATCGGGATCGGGGCGGCCTCGGACAGGAACGGCCTCCGGCCCTTCCGCTTCGCCCTGACGGCCGACGGCCGCCTCATCGGCTCGAGCGAGGCGGGGGCCCTCGAGCTCGATCCGTCGATCGTCCTCGAGAAGTCCAAGCTCGCGCCGGGACGCATGCTCCTCGTCGATCTCCGCGAGGGGAGGATCCTCGGCGACGAGGAGCTCAAGGCGAGGGCCTGCGCCTCCGCGCCCTACGCCGAGTGGCTCGAGGCCAACAAGATCGAGCTCGAGGGGCTCTGCGCCGCGCCGCGGGCCGGCTCTCCGGAGGGCGGGGCTTCCGGGGACTCGCGGGCCGGCGCCGAGGCTCCCGGCGGCGTCGATCCGCGCCTCGCCGCCTACTTCGGCTTCGACGAGGCCGCGGCCGAGGTCCTGGGACCCATGCTCGCAACAGGCTCCGAGGCAGTGGGCGCCCTGGGCTCGCGCAAACCTCCTGCCGTCCTCTCGTCCGGGCACGAGCCCCTCTTCTCCTACTTCCGCCAGCTCTTCGCCCAGGTGACGAACCCCCCCATCGACCCGGTGCGCGAGCTCTCCTCCATGAGCCTCGAGAGCTTCATAGGCAGGGAGCGCAACCTCCTCGGGGAATCCCCCCTCCACTGCCGCCAGCTCAAGCTGCCCCATCCGGTACTGACGAACGGGGACCTGGCCTCCCTCCGCTCGAGCGAGCTGGCCGAGCTCCGGGTCTGCACGGTCTCCACCCTCTACTCGACGGCCCCGAGCCAGGAGGCCACGGCCCCGGCCCCGGGGTCGCGGCTCAAGGCGGCGATCGAGGCGATCCGCACGGAAGCCGAGCTCCGGATCGACGAGGGCTACGGCATCGTGATCTTGAGCGACCGGGGCATGACCCAGGGCCTGGCCGCCGTTCCCGCCCTCCTCGCCCTGGCGGCAGCGCATCGCCGCCTGGTCGAGGCGGGCAAGCGCCACCGGGCCGGCCTCGTCGTGGAGTCGGGCGAGGCGCGGGAGATCCAGCACCTCGCGGTCCTCCTCGGCTACGGGGCCAGCGCGGTGAATCCCTGGATGGCATTCGAGCTCCTGCCCGCCCTCGCCACACAAGCTCGGCCCGGGTCCGGCCCTCCCCCCTCTGCCGTGGAGGCCTCGCGCAACTACGTCGCGGCCCTCAAGAAGGGGATACTCAAGACCATGTCCAGGATGGGCGTATCGACGATCGCCTCCTATCGCGGGGGCTGCCTCTTCGAGGCCGTCGGCCTCTCGCGCCGCCTCGTCGAGGAGCTCTTCCCCGGCACCGAAAGCCGCTTGGACGGCATAGACTACCCCGAGATCGAGGCCGACCTCGCCTCGCGCTACGCCGAGGCCTTCGGGGGGGCCGAGCCCGCGCCCGGTCGGCCGGTCCCGGATGGCCCGTCCGCGCGGCCCGCAGCCGCGGCGGAGGCCCGGAGCGAGGGTCCCTGGCCGCCGCGGCTCGCGGCCATCCTCGCCACGGCCTCGCGCGAGGGCGACGAGGGGGCCTATCGCGCATACGCGGAGGCCATGGCCTCGTCCGAGCGGCCCGCCTTCGCCCTCCGCGACCTCTTCGAGCTCCGCGGCGGAAGCCCCATCCCGCTGGGCCTCGTCGAGGGCGAGGATAGGATCCTGGCCCGCTTCTCCGTCGCCGCCATGTCCTGCGGGGCCCTGAGCCCCGAGGCCCACCGGGCCCTCGCCCTCGGCGCCAACTCGGTCGGCGCCTGGAGCTGCTCCGGCGAAGGCGGCGAGGACGAGGAGCGCGACCGGCCGGAGCCCTCCGGCGCCTCGAGCGCGAGCGCCTCGCGGCAGGTGGCCTCGGCCCGCTTCGGCGTCACGGCCCGCTACCTGGCCCGGGCCCGCGAGCTCCAGATCAAGATGGCCCAGGGGGCCAAGCCCGGCGAGGGCGGCCAGCTCCCGGGCGCCAAGGTCGACGAGTACGTAGCGAGGCTCAGGCACGCGGCCCCCGGCACCCTCCTCATCAGCCCCCCGCCCCACCATGACATATACTCGATCGAGGACCTCTCGCAGCTCGTGCACGACCTGCGCTGCGTGAACCCGACCGCCCGCGTAGCCGTGAAGCTCGCGGCCCAGGCGGGCATCGGCGCGGTGGGGGCCGGGACGGCGAAGGCCGGCGCGGACTGCGTGATCGTCTCCTCGGGCGACGGGGGGACGGGAGCGGCGCCCCTCTCCTCCTTGGACTACGCGGGCGGCGCCTGGGAGCTCGCCCTGCCCGAGCTCAGGCAGGTCCTCGCCATGAACGGCCTGGCCGACCGGGTCTCCATACAGGTCGATGGCCGCCTCCGCACGGGGCGCGACGTCGTGATCGCCGCCGTCCTCGGCGCGCGGGAGTTCGCCTTCGGCACGGCGGCCCTCGTCTCGATCGGCTGCCGGGCATGCGGGCGCTGCGACAAGGGCCTCTGCCCGGCGGGCATCGCCACGCAGCGAGCCGAGCTCCGGGCCCGCTTCGCCGGCGAGGCGGCCCACGTCGCCGCCTTCCTCCGCCTCGTGGCAGGCGAGGTCCGTGGGATCCTCGCCGCCCTCGGCGCACGGAGCCTCGACGAGGTCGAGGGCCGGGCCGAGCTCATCGACTTCCGCGGCCGCCGGGGCGGGGACTGTCCCCGCGGGGGGCACGGCGCCCGCCTCGATTTCTCGGCCCTGGTCGAGGCCCTCGAGATCGCGCGGCGCTATCCCGCCGAGGCGGCCGAGGACGGCTCCTTCCTCGAGCTGCCTCCCGCCCCGGCCGGCCTGGCCGCCTTCGCCGCCGTGCGGCGGGCCCCCTTCGCGGCCCCGGAGCTCGATGCCGAGCTCATGGAGCCCGTCTGCGCGGCCTTGGCGGCGGGCAGGCCCTTCACGGCCGAGCGCCGGATAGGGAACGGCGACCGCTCCGCGGGGGCGGCCCTCTCGGGAGAGCTCGTGAGGCGAGGCCTCGACGCGGCCCTGCCCGCCGCGCGGCTGCGCTTCCGCGGATCGGCGGGCCAGAGCTTCGGGGCCTTCCTCGCGCCGAGCCTCGATTTCGAGCTCGTCGGGGAGGCGAACGACTTCCTCGGCAAGGGCCTGTCGGGGGGGCGGATCAGCCTGAGGCCCCCCGAGTCGATCCGCTTCGACCCCGCGGCGAACGTGATCGCGGGCAACGTCTGCCTCTTCGGGGCGACCGCGGGCGAGGCCTACCTGGGCGGCCGGGTCGGGGAGCGCTTCGCCGTGCGCAACTCCGGCGCGGTCGCCGTGGCCGAGGGGGCGGGCGACCACGCCTGCGAGTACATGACCGGCGGCCGCGTGGTCCTCCTCGGAGCGACGGGCGCGAATTTGGGCGCGGGCATGTCGGGGGGCCTGGCCTTCGTCATGGACGAGGAGGGAAGCCTGGCCGATCGGATCGACTCGGGCTCCGCGCAGGCCGGGGCCCTGGAGGATCCCGCGGAGGAGGAGCTCCTCCGCGAGGATATCGCCCGCCACCTCGAGGCTACGGGGAGCCCGCGGGCCGCGGCTATCCTCGGCGCCTGGGGCGACTGGAGGAAGCGCTTCGTCCGCGTCGCGCCGCGGCCTTGAGCCGCTCGCTGGGTCGGGCCGCCCGCAGGCTCGCGGGGCTTACTCGGCCGCCGACCGGTCCGGCAGGGGCCAGCGCCGATGCCGTTGGCGGCGCACCATGCCGTCGGGGCAGCTGCCGTACAGGTTCTTGCCGGTCCGCGTGAGGGCGTAGACCAGGCCGGTCAGGAGGAGGTGGAGGTAGTAGGCGCCGAGGCGCCAGACGACGATGGCCGAGAGGGCCGAACCCGACTTCTCGGCGAGGCCGCCGAGGACGATGGCGTAGGAGGCCTCGATGCTCCCCGAGGCCCCGGGGGTCGGCACGAAGTTCGATACCAGGCCGCAGAGGTTGAAGGCGAAGAGGAAGGGGAGGAAGGGCAGCTCGGCCCCGGTGAGGGAGCGGAAGGGCAGGTAGAGCCCGAAGGCCCAGATGGCCTGGTCGAGGATATGGAGGCAGAGGTCGAGGAGGACCACGCCGAAGCGCTCGGACCAAAGCTGCTTGAAGCTGTCGCCCAGGCCGAGGCTCCAGGCCGAGATGCCCTCGGCCCAGCGCTCGTCCCGAGCGAGGTGGCCGATGAGGCGCCCGAGGCGGCTCCGGTCTATCCTGAGGGCGAGGCGTCCGAGGACTATGGGACGCGTGAAGACGAGGAAGAGAAGGCCGAAGGCGAGCAAGGTGACGGCGAGGCCGAAGCCGAGGAGGAAGCCTCCCGCCCCCGCCGTGCTGAAGATGGAGAAGCCATCGCCCATGAGGGCGACGACTGCGATGATGCTGATCTGGGCCAGGTTCGACACCATGAGTCGGGAGAATACGATGTTCGTGGCGACGGTGGAGTCGATCCCGAGCCGCGTGAACTGGTAGATCTGGAAGGGTTGGCCCCCGGCGGTGCTCGGCGTGATGCTCGAGAAGAAGAAGCCGATCAGGTTCGCGTAGAGGGCGTCCCCGAAGGAGAGGCGGACGCAGAAGCACTCGAAGAGCCGCATGAAGCGGAGGCTGTCGATGAGGTAGACCGCCAGGCCGCAGGCGAAGGGCACGGCGAGGTCGAGGAGGCCGACCTGGCGGATGGCCTCGAGGATGCTCTCGAAATCGACCAGGAGGCCGAGGAGGGCGTTGATCGCCAGGCCGACGAGGACGGCGAGGAAGATATTCTTCGCTATGCGGCGCCGGCCGCTGGACTGATCCGGAGCGGCCGGATCGATGCGCTGGTCCATGGCGAGGATACTATAATAAAGCTCGGACGAGAGGCAACGGTGGGCCGGCCGGTCCGGGGCTCGGCTCCGCCGGGGCGGCGGGGGGCCGATGAGAAGGCCCCCCGGGGAGCTCCCGGCTCTCCGGGGGGCCTTGGCCCCGAGGGGGAAGCCCCCTTAGCGCTTCACCGAGGCGTAGACGTAGTCGTAGACCGCGCCGATGAGGGGCTTGGAGAGGCCGGAGAGCTGCTTGCTCTCGAGGACTACCTTGCGCCTGATCTGGAGCGGGATGCAGACCGCGTCGCCGAGGAGGGTCTTCTCCGCGTTGAAGAGCATGTCCATGCGCTTCTTCGGGTCCTTCTCGACCAGGGCGCCCTTGACGTAGCCGTCGAAGGCCGCGCTCGCGTAGCCGGAGTTGTTCTGGCTCGAGTCGCCGAGCCAGATCTCCATGTAGGTCATCGGGTCGTCGTAGTCGGGCATCCAGCCGCCGTAGACCAGGTCGTAGTCGTGGCTCTGCTCCATCGCGGTGCGCTGCTTGCGGGGCACGAGCTTGATGGTGAAGCGGATCCCGAGGTTCTTCTCGACCTGCTGCTGGAGGGTCTCGGCCATGAGCCGGCACTCCTCGTTGTCCTGGATGAGGTACTCGACGGAGATCTTGTCGGGCGAGTCGATCTTGAGCTCGGCGAGGGCCTTCTTGAGGTAGTCCTTGGCCTTGGCGGTATCCGCCTTGAGGCCGTAGTAGTCGAGGGGGTACTCCTCGGCGTAGTGCTTCTTGAGGCCCATGACGATGGGCAGGACGTAGCGCGTGGCGGGGACGTACAGGCCCTTGGTCGCGATGTTGCAGTAGGACTCGCGGTCGATGGCCAGGCCGAGGGCCTTGCGGAAGTTCTGGTTCGCGAGCCAGGGCTTCGCGGGATTCGGCTGGACCTGGACCTTGATGAAGTCGTCGGCGCCGTTGAAGTAGGCGTTGGCTTTGGCCTCGTACTGCTTGAAGAGGTTGGTCGGGACCTCGACGAAGTCGAGCTCGCCGTTCTCGTACATGGCGAGGGCGGTGCCCGGGTCGGAGATCTGGAGGATCTCGACCGCCTCGAGCTTGATCGCGGCCTTGTTCCAGTAGTTCGGGTTCTTCACGAGCTTCTTGGACTGCTCGTTCTTCCACTCCTTGAGGATGAAGGGGCCGTTGTACACGGCGGTGTCGGCGCTCGTGGCGTAGCGCTCGCCGTACTTCTCGACGATGTCCTTGCGGGCGGGCATGAAGCTCAGCGCGCCGAGGTAGGCGATGAAGTAGGGAGTGGGGTTCTTGAGGCTGATGACGAGGGTCTTGGCGTCGGTCGCCTTGACGCCCACGGAGTCGGCGCTCGCGTTCTTGCCGAGGTTGTAATCCTCGGCGCCCTTGATGTAGTAGGCGGCGAAGGCGTACTCGCTGGCGGTCTTCGGGTCGAGCAGGCGCTTTATGCCGTACTCGAAGTCCTGGGCCGTGACCGGCTTGCCGTCGCTCCACTTCGCGTCGCGGAGCTTGAAGGTGAGGGTCTTGCCGTCGGCCGAGGTCGTCCACTCCTTGGCCATGCCGGGGGTGACCTTGCCGTCGACCGTGCGGACGAGGGCCTCGAAGAGGCCGTTGCCCACGGTGAAGCTGGGCGCCGCGTTGGCCTTCTGCGGGTCGAGGGCGGGGATCTCCGAGTCCATCGAGAACACGAGGGTGTTCTTGGGAGCGGCGAAGATCGGCGCCGCGGCGAGGGCCGCGAGCAGGCAGATCGCGGCGAGGGCGATCGCGTTCCTTCTCTTCATTCGATGCCTCCTATCCAAATCTCTCGGGCCGCCCACGGCGGCCGAATGCGGAGCCTAGAGCTCGAGGAGCCGGTCCTTGGGGAAGCGGGTCAGGCACTCGGGCCCCTCGGGCCGGACGAGGACCGAGTCCTCGATGCGGACCCCGCCCCAGCCCGGGACGTAGATGCCCGGCTCGTTCGTGATCACCATGCCGGCGGCGAGGACCTCCTCGCAGCGCTTGGACATGAAGGGCAGCTCGTGGATCTCGAGGCCGACGCCGTGCCCGACCCCGTAGCCGAAGACGGGGTAGCCCGCGGCCGCTATCCGCTCGCGGGCTACCGCGTCCGGGACCTTCCCGGAGGCGCCGACGGCCATCGCCTCGACGCTCGCCAGCTGCGAGGCGAGGACGGCGGCGTAGACATTCTTCTGCTCGGCGCTCGCCTTGCCGAAGACCACCGTGCGCGTGATGTCGGAGCGGTAGCCGCCCGCGAGGGCCCCGAAGTCTAGGAGGATGAAGTCGCCCTTGGCGAGCTTGACCTGGGCGCTCGGCACCGCGTGGGGCATGGAGGGGCGCTTGCCGAAGGCGGCTATCGTCTCGAAGCCGGGGCCGTCGGCGCCCGCGTCGGCCATGCGCGACTCGAGCTCGCGGGCCAGCTCGAGCTCGGACATTCCCTCGCGCAGGTCCTTGAGCGTCAGCTCGAGGGCCCGGTCCGCGGCCGTGCAGGCCCGGCGCAGGCAGTCGATCTCCGAAGGCGACTTCTCCATCCGGAGCTTCTCGACGATGCCGTCGGTCGGGACGAGCGCGGCGCCGCCGGCCTTGCCGAGCTGGGTCCTGATCGCGTCGTACTGTGCGAAGGACAGCTGCGTCTTCTCGAAGCCGATCCGCCTGAAGCCCGCCTCGGCTGCCAGCCGGGCGATGACCTCGTCGTAGGGCGGGCAGGGGTCGCGGTGCTGGACGACCTTCGCGCTCCGGCACTCCTCGGCCGCCTGTTCCGTATACCGGGAGTCGGCGACGAGCCAGCTGCCCGCGGCCGAGGCCAGGAGGTAGCACTCGGTGCCGGTCCAGCCCTCGAGCCAGCGCTGGTTGGCGTCCCGCGTGACGAGGAGGGCGTCGAGGCCCGCCTCGGCCAGGGAGGCGCGGAAGCGGCCTTGCTTAGCGGAATCCTGTCCGTTCATATCGTGCATCCTCCCATCGATTCTTCAGCCGACCGCGTGGCAGGCGACCCGATGCCCGCCCCCGACGTCCCGCAGCTCGGGAGCCGCCTCGCGGCAACGCCCCATGGCCCGGGGGCAGCGCGGGGCGAAGCGGCAGCCGGGCGGGGGATCGACGGGGCTCGGCACGTCTCCCGAGAGGAGTATCCGCTGCCGCGCGCGCTCCGCGCGGGGGTCGGCTATGGGGATCGCCGAGAGGAGGGCCTGCGTGTAGGGATGCAGGGGGCGCTCGTAGAGCTCCTCGCTCGGGGCGGTTTCGGCCAACGCGCCCAAGTACATCACGCAGACGGTCTCGCTGATGTACTTGACCATGGACAGGTCGTGGGAGATGAACAGGTAGGTGAGGCCGAGCCGAGCCTGGAGGCTCGCGAGGAGGTTCACGATCTGCGACTGGATGGAGACGTCGAGGGCGCTGATGGGCTCGTCGCAGACGATGAAGCGCGGCTCCACGGCGAGGCTCCGCGCGATGCCGATCCTCTGGCGCTGGCCGCCGGAGAACTCGTGGGGGAAGCGGTTCGCGTGCTCCTTGGCCAGCCCCACGAGCCCGAGGAGCTCCCAGATCCGCTCCATGCGCTCGCGGCCCGCGTACAGGCGGTGGATGTCGATCCCCTCGCCCACGATGTCGCCCACCGTCATCCGCGGGTTCAGGGAGGAGTAGGGGTCCTGGAAGATCATCTGCGCGTGGCGAGCGAACTCGCCGCGCTCGGCCTTGTCGAGGGACCCGATATCCTTGCCCTTGAAGAGGACCGAGCCGGCGGTCGGCTCGTACATGCCGACCAGGGCCCTGCCCGTCGTCGACTTGCCGCAGCCCGACTCGCCCACGAGGCCGACCGTGCGGCCCTCCGCGATGGACAGGCTGACCCCGTCGACGGCCTTGAGGACGGCGCCCCCGGCCAGGTGGAAGTAGAGCTTCAGGTCCCTCGCCTCGGCGAGGGGCGCCGCGGCGGCGCGGGCGGCTTCAGCGGTCACGGCAGGCCTCCATCTCGAGCTTGCCGCGGCTGGGCGCGCCGTGGCGGGCGAGGGCCTTGGCGTGGTAGAGCCAGCAGGAGGCCGCGTGGGACTCGCCGAGGGCGAAGCCGGCCGGCCGGGCGCGGCGGCAGATCTCGAGGGCCAGGCCGCAGCGGGGCGCGAAGGCGCAGCCCGGCGGCGGGGCGAAGAGGTCCGGCGGCGAGCCGGGTATGGAAACGAGGCACTGGTTCCGGTCGCGGTCGAGCCGGGGGCGGGAGCGCAGGAGGGCGGCCGTATAGGGATGGGCGGGCGACTCGAAGACCTCCTCGGCCCTCCCCTCCTCGACCACCTCCCCGGCGTAGAAGACGGCGATGCGGTCGGCCATGTTGGACACGACGCCCATGTCGTGGGTGATGAGCAGAACCGCGGTGCCGAGCTCGTCCTTGAGCGAGCGCATGAGGTCGAGGATCTGCGCCTGGGTGGTCACGTCGAGGGCCGTGGTCGGCTCGTCCGCTATGAGGAGCTTGGGCTTGCAGACCACCGCCATGGCGATCACGACGCGCTGGCGCATGCCGCCGGAGAACTCGTAGGCGTAGCGCTTGAGCTGGCGCTCGGGCTCGGGAATGCCCACCGTGGCCAGGACCTCGACCGCGCGCTCGCGGGCCTGGGCCCGGGAGACACTCCGGTCGTGCTCGCGCAGCCCCTCGGTGATCTGCTTGCCGATCGGCATGGTCGGGTCGAGGGAGGTCATGGGGTCCTGGAAGATCATGCCGATCTCGGAGCCCCGCAGGGAGCGCATCTTGCGCTCGGGGAGGGTCAGGAGCTCGCGGCCCTCGAGGCGCACGCTCCCCTCGATCGCGGCGGGGGGAGAGGGGATGATGCGCATGATCGTCTGCGCGGTGACGCTCTTGCCGCAGCCGGACTCGCCGACCACGGCGAGGCACTCGCCCTTGGAGACGGAGAGCGAGATCCCGCGGACCGCCTTGACCGTCCCGCCGTAGGTGCTGAACGAGACGCGCAGGCCCTCGACCTCGATGAGCTTGGAGCCTGCCCGGCTCCCTTTCGCTTCGCTGTTCGGCATGGTGCTAGCTCCGGAGCTTGGGGTCCAGCGCGTCGCGCAGGCCGTCGCCCAGGAGGTAGAGCGACAGCATGGTCGTGCTGATGAAGAAGGCCGGGATGAAGAGCTGCCAGGGCGCGACGCGGAAGCTCTGGGCGCCGTAGCGCGCCAGGAGCCCCCAGGAGGCGGCCGGCGGCTGCACCCCGAGGCCGATGAAGGAGAGGAAGGCCTCGTTGAAGATGGCGTAGGGCACGGCCATCGTCACGTTGGTGAGGATGAGGCCGATGGTGTTCGGGATGAGGTGGCGGAAGATGATGCGCGCGTCGCTCGCCCCGAGCTTGCGGGCGGCGAGGACGTACTCCTGGTTCTTGAGCTGGAGCATCTGGCCCCGCACGAGGCGGGCCGAGCCGACCCAGCCCACGATGATCATGGCTATGACCAGGGGCGCGATGCCCGCCCCCATCACCACCATGACGAGGATGGCCACGATGAGGCTCGGGATGCCGGAGAGCACGTCGATGAGGCGCATGATCGCCATGTCAAGGCGGCCGCCGAAGTAGCCCGAGACGCCGCCCACGCAAACCCCGATGAGCGCGTTGAGCGAAGCCGCGAGGAAGCCGATGGACAGCGACACGCGGGCGCCGACCCAGACCCGCGCCCACATGTCGCGGCCGAGGGTGTCGGTCCCGAACCAGTGGAGCGGGCCGGGCCCGGAGTCCATCTGGGCCTCGTCGATGGCGCGGAAATCGTAGCTCACCATGAGGGGTCCGACGAGGGACATGATTATATAGAACGCGAGCAGGCCAAGGCCTATCATGGCGATCTTGTTCTTGCGCAGGCGGAGCCAGGCGTCCTGCCAATAGGTGAGGCAGGGCCGGACGATCCGGTCGGCCTCGCCCGAATCCCCGCGCGGGACCTCCTCGAAGAGCTCTTCGCCCAGGTCGTCGAGGTCGAGCGGGGAATCCTGCGCGCCGAGGGCCCCGGCCATGTTCTCTCCGTGCTTCATGCCTGCCTATCGTCCCTTCGGTAGATTCGGATGCGCGGATCGATCAGCCCGTAGAGGATATCCACGAGGAAGTTCGCCGCGATGAGGAAGGCTCCGTAGAAGACCGTGAGCCCGAGTATCTGCGAGTAGTCCAGGTTCTGGATGCCGACGACGTAGAACTTGCCCATGCCGGGGATGGCGTAGATGGACTCGATGACGAAGGTGCCGGTCAGGATCGCGGCCGTGATGGGCCCGAGGACGGTGACGACGGGGAGTATGGCGTTGCGGACCTGGTGCCGCGCCACGATCCTCACCGGGGACAGTCCCTTCGCGCGGGCGACCTTGATGTAGTCCTGGCCGACGACCTCGAGCATGCTCGCCCGCATGATGCGAGTGAGGAGGGCCGTCGTGTAGAAGGACAGGGCGACGGTGGGCAGGATCGTGTACTTGAAGCCGCGCCATAGGGCTATGGGCAGGACCTTCAGTTTAAGGCCGAAGACGAACTGGAGGAGGTAGCCCGAGACGAAGTCGGGCAGGGAAACCCCCAGGATCGCCACGATGATGCAGGCATAGTCGAGCCACTTGCCGCGATTCAGGGCCGAGACGATCCCGAGCCCTGTCCCCACGACGAAGGCCATGAGGAGTGCCCGTAGGCCCAAGTCGGCGGAGTAGGGGAAGGAATCCGCGATGAGCTTCGTCACGGGGATGCTGTTGTAGTGCATCGAGGTGCCCAGGTCTCCCTTGAGGAGCTTGCCCAGATAACGGAAGTACTGCTCGTACAAGGGCCTATCGAAGCCCCAGTATGCCCGCATGTTCTCCCTGATCTCGGGTCTGAGCTTCTCGCTCAAGAAGGGATCGCCCGGCATGGCCCTGACCAGGAAGAAGACCGCGGTCACGAGGACGAGGAGCGTTACTATCGAGATGACCAATCGCCGAACGATGTAGCGAAACAAAGGGCATCCTCCCAGAAATACACCTGAAATATCATAGGTATTTCAGCCAGCCTATGGTAGCACAGGAATCCCGAAGCGCAAGACGCAATCGATCAAACTTTGAAACGCTCCGCGGCGGTCTTCACTTCCTCGATATGGGCGGAGTTCATCGAGGAAAGCTCCGTCGTGGCCGCTATGGCGGCGTTGATCTCCTCGGTACCACGGCGGATCTCCTCGTTGTTCTGCACGACGAGGGCATTAACGCCCGTGAGCCGGTCCATCTGGCTCACGATCGTACCGTTGGCCTCGGTCATCTCGAGGCTGCCCCTCGATATCTCGCCGGTGATGCCTCGGAGCCTTTGCAGCCCCTCGAGGACCTGCTGGCCGCCCGTTCGCTGCTCCGAGAGGGCCGCGCTGCTCTCGGCGATGGCCCTGTCCACGGACTCGGCCCCGGCGAGCACCGAGGCGAACGAGGTGACGGCCGTGTCGGCCGAGGAGCGAACCTGCTCGATCGCCGCGGCTACGCGCTCGAGGTCCCCGGCGATGTCCTTGGCCTGCGAGGTCGATTGCTCGGCGAGCTTGCGGATCTCGTCGGCCACGACGGAGAAGCCCTTGCCAGCCTCGCCCGCGTGCGCGGCCTCGATGGCCGCGTTCATGGCCAGGAGGTTCGTCCGCGAGGCTATCTCGGAGATGAGGGTCGCCGCCTCCCCGAGGTTCTCCGAGTATCGGACGATCGAGGCGACGGCGACGCCAACCTCGTCGATGACGGCCTTGCCGGCCGCCCCTTCCGTGGAGAGCCGCGTCGCCGCCTCGCCGGCGCGGCCCGATAGCGCGGCGACGGAATCGACGTTGGCGATCATCTGGGCGACCGCGGAGGAGGACTCGTCCACCACCTCCGCCTGGCTCTCGATCGTCCGCGAGAGGGAGCCGAAGCTGCTCGTCATCCTCGCGATCGCCGTCGAGACCTCGCCCACGGCCGCCGAGAGCTCCTCGAGCTGGGTGCCGGTCGAGCCGATGTTCGAGTTGATCTGGATCACCGCGGCGCCCGTCTCCTCCATGTTGGCCGCCAAGCTCGAGCCCGTCTCCGCCAGGAGGGACACCCGGCCCTGCACCGTGGACACGAGGCCCCGCATGCCCTCCACGAGCTCGTCGAAGCTTCCCGCTATCCGCGCCACCTCGTCCCGGCCCGCGAGGCCCGCCTTCTCGCTGAGGTCCCCCGAGCCCACACGCCGCAGGGCCCTCTCGAGCGCGGCGAGGGGCAGGGTGATGGATCGCGCCACGAGGACCGAGGCCGCGATGACGCAGACCAGGAGGGACAGCGCGAGGGCCGCCTGAGCCCGCCGGGCGGCGTCGGCGGCCTTGTCTGCCGAGGAGAGGGAGGCCTCGGACTGGGAGAGGGTCGCGCCGATGAGCGACATGAGGGCGCGGCGCAGCTGGGTGAAGCTTCGCTCGAGGCTGGGCAGGGCCGAGGGCAGCTCCCCGGGCGACTCGCGGAGCAAGCCGATGAGCGTGGTGAGGAAGGAGGCGTAGCCGCCGTAGGCTTCCTTCACCGCGGAAGCGGCCTCTGCTTCCACGACGCTGGCGCCCGCGAATGAGACGAGGGCATCCACCG
The DNA here is from genome assembly GCA_022711355.1 of Spirochaetota bacterium. Classification (GTDB taxonomy): domain Bacteria; phylum Spirochaetota; class Spirochaetia; order Treponematales; family Rectinemataceae; genus JAKLFE01. The sequence goes on from JAKLFE010000001.1 coordinate 89,130, forward strand.
CCTCGCCTCCGGAGGCCACTGCCGCCTCGAGCTCGGCTGCGAGGCTCTCGACGCTCTGCCCACCGGGCTGCGAGGCCTGGACGATCGTCTTGAGGAGGAGGACCTCGAGACCGTAGGACAGCCGTTCAACGTTGGTCGCGAGGCCATAGAACTCCATGCCCGCGCGCTGCGAGTCCATGGTCCCGACGAGAGCGCTGAAGGTACGCGAGGATACGAGAAAGATCGCTCCTATGGCAACGGAGACGAAGACGCAGAGAAAAACCAGTTTCGCCTTGATGCTGAAGCGAGAAGCGTGTACCGCGCGCATTTCCTCTCCTCGATGGCTGAGCTGACGAAACACTTTCTGTGATCCTGGTTATATTCTGCCGGTGAAGTTCATCAGAAATATCAGATGAAGATCAGAGAAATATCTTATGTATTTTAACAGGGTTCAGCAGGAGGTCAACATTTTTTTCATGTCGCAGGGGTAGTAGTCAGTTCGCTAAGCTTATTTATGCATAGGGAAAAGAAATGGAAGCGCCCTCATCAACAGGCAAAAGCCCGCGCGGTAGCGCGAGCTTGGGCTGTTGACGAAGGCGCCCCTTGAAGCAGCATCCTCCGAGTCGAGTCCGGATTCGCTTATTTCTTCCGCGTAGCCGCTTGCACCGCCTCGGAGATGCGCTTTACCACATCGGCTATCCGTGTTTGGGCATCCTGCGCCTGGTCGCGGGCGACGATATAATTCCCGTCGGCGTATGCCTTCTCGGCGCCGGCAAGCTCGGCCTTCGCATCGGCGATACCCTTGGACGCGGCGACAAGGTCGAGCTTGGCGGGCTTAATCCTCTTGGCCGAGGCGAGGGTTTTCTCCGCATCGGGAAGGGCTTTCTTGACGGAGGCGATGAGGGCCTCGGCCTGGCCTTTGACCCGTTCCTTGCCGGTCTTCGCGTCGGCGAAGGCGGCGATCGCGGCGGATTGAGCCTCGGAAGCAAAGGCCTTCACCTTATCGTAGTGCTTGGCGCTGAGCTCGGCCTGCATCTTGCCCAAGGCCTCCTCTGCTCGCTTGAGTGTTTCGGGAGCGTAGGCGATCACGTCCGGATCCTGCGCCGCCTTTGCGACCTGGGCCTTAGCAGCGTCTATCTCCGCCTGCGGAGGCTTTGCACAGGCAAAGAGGGAAAGGACGAGGATCGCGGGTATGATCCACTTCATGCATTTCATCGTCAGACCTCCACATACAATCTTCGGCGCGATTCTCTTGCTCATCATGTAAATACAACAATACCGCGCTCCGGGCCCCGATGCCAAGCCCGACCCACTTGCGCCGCGCCTGACGCCATCGTGTATCTTGTCAGCATGCGAAACCGCTTCGGCAGCTCGGCCTTCCTCATTCCCCTGACCGCAGGTTTATGCGCCCTCCTTCTCTGCCTAACGCGGCCGGTAAACGTGGCTGGCTTAGGGGTTTATGACGCATTGCTGAAACTGCGGCCCAGAGGGACAGTCCCCATCGAAATACTACTCATAGAAGCTGAAGAAAGTACCGGTCCTGCGGAGTGGGATGGAGCATCCATCCCCTCTGCCCTCGTGACTATGCGCTCCTTCGGAGCGCGCTATGCCGCCGTCGTTGCGCCGATTCCTCTCACAGGAGTAGGCACAGCAATCGGACCTACCATCGCTTCGTCGATCGATACTGAGTTCGCGCTCATAGATGCGAATGTGGGCGGGCTCTTCGACGCCATAAAAACGGGGTCTGTCCCCGCGAAGGACGCTCATCGCTACGTCGCCGAGCTCCTTCAAACTATAGATCAAGGCCGGCTGCGGCTTCTCGATGCCATCGCCGGGGCCGGTTCAGGCGAGCGGGTTAGGCTTGAAGGAGCCCTCAAGCTCTTCGGTCGCGCCTTCATCACCCTCCACGATCCCGCGGACCCGGCCACAGACGCCGAGCGCGCGGTCGAAGGCGCGCGGGGCAGGGGGGTTTCACGTCCCCTCCTCGATCCTGATGGAAGAAGGAGGAGGCAGGCACTTCTCTCAGACCGGCGGAGCGCCCGCTATCCGTTGGCCTCTTTCGCAGCCCTCCTCGATAAGCTCGAGTCTCCGGCTCTCATCATCGGAACAAACAGCCTGACCGTAAAAGGCGCGTCGCTCGGCGGACGGGAAGTGGATATCGCGATTCCGCTCTCCGGGGGGGGACTACTCATCGACTGGCCACGGAGGGCGAGCGGATTCCCGAGGCGCCTCGCCTGGCGAGAGTTCGCGAGGCAAGCGATCCTCGAACGAGAGCTCGCGACGGCCCTCGCGGACCTCGCTCAAGCTGGGCTCCTCGGTCCGGAAGCCGGCCCGCTCCCCGGGCTCAATGAGTATGCCGCCTCCATCAGGGAGAGCTCGATACACAGGGGCCTGCTCGATCCGGCTTGGGTCGAGGCGCGGGAACGCTACTTCAGCATCGCCGCGGGCGCGATCGGAGCGATGGCTGAGGCGAAGGCCCTCGGCAAGCCGCATGATCTCGATGCCGCATCGATACATGCGGCCTTTGCGGGCGCTCGGGAGACCTATGAAGAACTATCCCGCCTTCGCCGCTCGCTCCGCAGGGCCCTTGAGGGATCATTCTGCATCATATCGCCGTCGGACGGCGGGAGAGGCCAGCTTACCACTCCTTTCGGGGACGATGCCTCCGAAGGCTTGGCGCAGGCGGCCATCGCGGGCTCCATTTTGTCCCAGCGCTTCATGCGCGAGCTCCCGGCCTGGCTCGGCCTCGGCCTCGGCTCCCTCCTTGTCCTGGCTACCTCGGCCGCGTATGTCCTGCTCGGTAGCCGATGGGCTCTCGCCGAGGGAGCGATGCTCGCTCTGCTCGGGGCGATCGGATGCTCGGCCTTATTCCTCGCGACCGGGCAATTCCTTTCGCCGCTTCCCTTGATAGCTGGCCCTGCTGTTTCGGGCATAGCCGTTTTGCAATTTCACGGCAAGCCGACTACTGGAGGGAATAGCCGCTTCGATGTGCCGCGACGATGAGACCATCGAGCTAGCGGCTCGCCGACAATCGGGCTACAATCTTCTCGAGGACCCTCACCCGTACGACCGTCCCCCCCCCCCCTATCACCGCGCGGTATCGCTCGCCGTCGTCGGAATAGGCGGACAGGATCTCGCCGGAAAAGGCGGCCTCGCGGCGCTGCATCCAGATGAGCCCAGGATCGCGCAGGCTCGCCTCGGGATGGCTGGGATCGAAGAGGATGAACGATTCATGGACCCCTCGCTCATCCCGCAGCGCCTCATCAGTGGACTGCAAATAGCGGATCTTCCCCTCTACGAAATCGATGGATTGGATGATCGCTGAGTGGAGAGGCTCCCCATCCTCCGCTCTGAAGAGGATCACATCGCCGGGGAGAAGCGCCCCGACCTCGTCCTTGATCTCCCTGACCGCCTTGTTACGTGGATCAAAAAAACGGGTTCCGGCATAGAGCGAAGCTTGTTCCTTGCGAGGCGCCCCCGTGGCCCGGAGGAGAGCCTTGTCGAGATCAAGCCCCCCAGCCGTGGCCAGCGTCTTGAGCGAGAACCAGACGAAGCCAGAACAGTCCATACCAAGACGGCCGATGCAATAGATATAGTTGTAAATATCGGGGACTGTCCCTCCTCGGCCAGAAACGAGAACGAAGGGCCTATTGGGTAGACCTGGATAATCACCAGATTCCATTCTTTCGATATAGAAACGATCCAGAACGATCGACCAGCTCCTTTTCTCGAGATCGAAGGAAAGCCCTTTCTTTCGCCCATCGGAAAGAGCGGCGAGGTACAATTTGAAGTCCTCCGTCGCTAATAGTGAATCAACACTCTCCCAAATAGCCAAGGGATATGCCTTCCCCCCGCCTAAGACTTCGAGGCTTGTCTCGGCTAGCTCAGAACGCTCATTATTTTGGGCGAATGGCATCCGAAGTGTTAGGACTTTCCCACCAAGGAAATAGGTTCTGAAACAAGCTCTATATGCCTTCTCAATGACCGCTTCAGGACCGACACCCCACTCCCCTGCCGCCTCGGCGAAAGCAGCGAGACGGTCCTCTTCCAGAACGCTGTCTGGCGTAGGTGCACTATGCACAACAGGTTGGGCATCCGCGAGCATCATAGTGGAGGCCGCGAGGCAGAAAAAAAGGAGTTCGTGGCGAACGCAAGAAAATAGCATTGCCGCTAGTATTTCCCTACTCAGTACTTTTATGGAAGGGCCATGACTTCACCATTGGCCAGGGAATAGATATCATTAGTCTATGATTATCGAATCCTGTAAGGCAAACGAGTGGGAATATCATGGCTGAGCTCTTTGAGACGGGAATCTGGGATGGCGAGCGTAAGCTCGCAATCCGTATTCTCGCTGGTAGGCTTCAATCGAAGAGCCTTTCGCTTTCACGGTTGCTTCAAGCTAAAGGCCTTATTGTAGAAAAAGATACAGTAAGGGAGTGGAGTACAGAAACCATACAAGATGAGAATGGAGATACACTCTTCATTGGTCCGGACTTCGAGGGACAGTCCCTCGATGAAGTTTGCTCGAATGATAAAAAAAGGGGCCTTTGCGCCCTCCTGGACGTATCTCGAGCTTTTATGACGATAGATAAACTACATAAAAACATCCCCTGTCCTCCATCATCAGGAATTCTGATCAACGGGGAAGATGAGGATAGGGGGACAGTCCTCATACTCCCGCCTGAACTCGCCCAACGGGCTTTCCATAGCCGTGATCAAGGAGCTCGGAGCTCTTCTGCCGTGTTTCTTCGATCTCCACGGGCGGAAGGCTTCGCTGCCGAAGCGGCCTTCCTGCTCGCCCAGATGGTTTATCGCACGGCTTCTGGCCAGGATGCGTATTCAGTCGAGCAAGAAAGCCAGGATATGGCCCAAGGGAGCTTTATCCCCCTGCGCGAACGTTGTCCGGAGCTAGACGCAGGCCTAGCACGAACAGTCGATGAGACGCTTTTCAAACCGCGACCGGCTGATCTTGCCCGGCTCGTTTCGGCATTGCAGGTGGCTAGTACCGCGGACTGGTACCGAGAATTATCACCCGAGGAGAAAAACGACCTTTCACGACAGCTCGCCGTTTCGCAGATGAAACTCTCGAACAGAAAGCGGCGTGAAGCCTTTTGGCGATCAAAAAAAAGTCTCGTCGCCGGCTTTAGTGTCTGCTGCGCACTCATCCTCGTATTCGCCCTAAGCCTTGCAGATGCGCGGCGGGGAAAGCCGCATTACTCGGATCTTTCTCCTTCCGAGCTTGTACTAACTTATTATCGTGCGGTGGATACGCTGGACATCGACTCCATCGAAGCCTGCGCCGAACGAAAGGCGTCAAAACCGGACCTCGACTATGTATCAATGATCACTGTAGTGACGAAAATGAGGCAGGCTTATGAAGGCAAGGATCCCATAATCAGGGCTGAAGACTGGCTCCATTCAGGACAGCCACAGTTGTCCACCGATCAAGTCCTCTACGGCTTCACGGGACTGTCCCTCGTCGAGGTTGAGAAAAGCGAAAAGCATGTGCGCTTTCGAGCCGAATACACGTCTTGGGCAGTCGATCGAGGCGCGAATGAGGACATTGAGGCTATAGAAAGACAGACAAAGGCCGACGTCCACATCGTCAAAAGATTCGTTATAGACGACCTTGCCCTTGAATACCTAGGAGCACGAGGCTGGAGGATCAAAGGCATTGATCGCTCCGTTCGCTGATCCTGCTGCACTCACGAGGGTAGTGGCTGAACAGCGTATTCGGGGAAAAGCATATGCAGCCAGGCCGGAAAAACATCCAGAATGGCATGGATACCCATGCGTGCATGGTATAATCCACTATGAACCCATACAGCGTCATTTTCTACCAGACCAGCCCTGCGCGGATTCTGCGAGATATAGGAAAAGGCGAGAACGAAATTTTCGATCCCATCGAGAATCCGAGAATGGAATCGATCACCCCATACATGTCCAGATAGGCACAGTCTGCGATTATACGCCATGGCGAATACACCCAATATCCATCGCATAATGTCGGAAAGGTTCTCGCTTTCGTCAGGCTCGATTAGGAAGTGGACATGATTCCCCATGACGCAAAAGTTCCATATGCGAAAATGGTACTTTCGTTTTGCACGCGCTACCGTCGCTAGGAATAAATCGCGCATCGAGGCGAGTCCCAGGAGCATCTCTTTGCGGTTAATGCGCGCAGTCACATGGTAGCGAGCGCCCTGTCGTAATTGCCGAGGCAGTCTCATATGGAAACAACGCGCGGAGGGATTCATTCTGCATCAATGCAGGGGCCTGTCCCTTGTAATTTTCAGCAAATATTCCGAAAAATCATCTATTCTAGTAAAGTAGCTCATACAGATTGAACGCATCGCATCGCGGATTTCCGGTATGTCATGGCCCCATCCCGCTGCGGCGCAGTCAACGCCGGCAGCCGCGGCCATATCGACGCCGGGTTTAAGGTCGTCGAGCACGAGTACGCGTTCGGGGTCCAGTCTAAAATGCCCCATCGCGGAAAGAAGTGGCCGCGGGCTCGGTTTCCGCAGTTCCGGTTCATCTGTCCAGCCATAAATTGCATCGGGGAAAAACGACGGTCCCGTCATTGCGGCCGCTCGATAATCACGAGCGATAATCACCTCTTCAGAGTGGGATATTACGATGATACAGCCACCATGCTTACGGAAGTCGACCATCGTTTCAATGAAACCCGGGAAAAAGACGGGAACGCGCGATGTCGTATAGCTGCGCCAGATAGCATGATTCATGGCCAGCTCCTCCCGCGAGAAACCAAGCTCCCCAACAAGATATCCCATAAGGCCAGGATCTTGGTTCTTTAGAAACCAGCCGGCTAGGTCGATAGGCTCACGGCCGGGACGGAGCTGTTTTAAGGCTTCAAGATGGGCTGGATAGTGAATGCAGGGCGTGCTCATGACGGATGTATCGTCGTGGTCCACGATGAGCGCATCGTAACGGAGGTCGGTGCTCATGCACGGTTTCCCTTCCTAATGATTCGTGCGATGCAGCGCTGGATCCTTTCTTTATAGAGTAGACCGAAGGAAAAGAGCGCTGAGGCGATAACGAGCACGATGAACGCAGCGCGGTACGAGCCGGCATATGCCGCGCTCCCCATGAACGAACTCCCGATTATGCCGGGAACGCGGCCAAGGGTCGAAACCACCAGGAAAGCCGGCAAGCCGATGCGTGAAATGCCGGCGGCATAGCAGAGGGCATCCTTAGGAATCCCCGGTATGAGGAATAGAAGAAAAATACCAGCGCTCGCCCTGCCAGCGGCCAGGATACGTTCGATCGATCCAAGCTTTTCTTGAGTGAACACGGCTTCGACAAAAGGTCTGCCGAGGGCGCGACCGACAGCGAAATTGAATATAGAACCCAGGACGATACCGGAGAGGGACAGGGCGCTACCCTTCCATACTCCATATATGAATCCGCCAGCGACTTGCACGACTTCGCCGGGGATCACGAAGATGACTACTTGGATGAGCTGCAGGCCGATGAACGCGAGTTCTCCGAAGGTACTCCTCGCCCTGATCCAATCCCGGATAGCATCTCGGTCGAGGAACATCGATAAAAGCATCGACCTAAAGGCGTAGACCAGAATAAGCAGCAGGGCAATGAAAAAGGGAAAGGCGAAATAGGCGAACCAAGAACCGCGCCGGCGGCCGCTCATAGCGCTGAAGATAGCTTGCGAGTATACCCCCACGCAAGCCGGGGGTATCCACCATATTTGACTTTTTGTATAATTTCTGCTAATGTCGCTGAATATGGACAAGTCTCGAGCCACCGCCTACGCCGTCAACCAGAGGATCGTCTATCCCAGTCAGGGAGTAGGGCGCATCATCGAGATCCAAGAGAAATCCTTTAAGGACACCAAGCTCCTTTACTATATCATCTATCTCGAATTCTCCGATATGACGGTGATGGTTCCCGTTGAAAAGGCCGACGAGCTTGGCATTCGAGCTATAGTCCCGAAATCCGAGGCCGAGCAGGCTCTCTCCTTCATCTCCGAGGAATATGCGCCCATCCCTTCGGACTGGAAACTCCGCTACCAGATGAACCTCGACTTGCTGAAAAAAGGCTCTGTCCTCGATATCGCCTCGGTCGTTCGCTCGCTCTACCATCGCTCCAAGATAAAGGAGCTCCCCATCCTCGAGCGAAAACTCTACGACTCCGCCCTCAACCTCCTTCAGGACGAAATTTCTTTCTCGCTCGGGAAATCCAAGGAGGACATAGCGGAGCTCATCCGCGCTCGTCTCGAGAGCTGAGAGCCGGACGCGAGGTGATCCATGGCCTCCCCCAGAGACGAGCCAATACTTGTTGTGGTAACCGCCGCAGGCTCGAGCTCCCGTTTCGGAAGCCATAAAAAGGAGCTAGCCAAAATAGAAGCTGGGGAATCGGTTCTTGACCGAGCACTGTCCCCATTTATCGATATGCCGAACCTCGAAGCACTCGTCATCACGGCTCCCGCCGGTCAAGAGGAAGAACTTCGCGCGGCTCTCTCGAAGGCCACTCTCTCGAAGGTCGGAAAACGCTTATTTATCGTAGCCGGGGGACAGTCCCGCCGCGATTCTGTCCTATGCGGCCTGGAAACCCTCGCCGCAATACCGAATCTCATGTTAGCGAAAGCAATCGTCCTGGTTCACGATGGAGCTCGGCCTTGGGCGAGCAGCTCCTTAGCCGAGCGGGTCGCTCATGCCACGGTCGAGCGCGGCGCTGCCATACCCGTGGTTCCCCTCGTCGATACGCCCAAGGAACTGGGAGATGGAGGGACAGTCCTCCGGCACCCGAGTCGAACCTCGCTCGGAGCCGCGCAAACCCCGCAGGGCTTCCAATTCTGCCCCTTTCTCGCAGCTCAGCGCCAAGCCCGCATCGATGGGATAGACTGCACCGACGATGCGGAAATTTGGGATAGGTATGTCGGCCCCGTTGCCTTCATACCCGGCGAATCTGAGAATAAAAAAATAACGTATCAATCCGACTTAATGAAAAATTCTAGCTCGCCTCACCATATCGCTCGTTCGAAAAACGAGAGTATCCGTATCGGTCAGGGTTGGGACCTTCATCGCCTCGTACAAGGCAGGAAGCTCATGATCGGCGGGATCGCCGTGCCGAATGAGCTTGGCGAAGAAGCCCATTCCGATGGGGATGTCCTCCTTCATGCCGCAATCGACGCACTCCTGGGGGCAGCAGCGCTCGGTGATATCGGGACTCATTTCCCGCCTACTGACGAAAAATGGCATAATAGTGATTCACGAGACCTCGCCAGAAGAACTAGTGCCTTGGTACAGGCTAATGGTTGGATTCCTGGTAATCTTGATTGTACAGTGATATTGGAAAGCCCGAAACTCGGTCCCTGGCGTGAGCATATACGAGGAAGCTTAGCCGAATGCTTCAATATGCCGGTCGGCTCTATTTCTTTCAAGGCAAAGACAAAAGAAGGAGTTGACGCCACAGGAGAGGGCCGTGCGATCGAGGCCTACGCTATAGTGACTTTATTTAGGATCTAGTTCACCGAGATATCGATGCCGTCACGCTGAAGCCCCGATAACCGAGGACCCCAAGCCGGTCCTCGATTCGCCGCGCTTCGGGCTCATCGAGGTCGCGGAAAACCACTCGATAATAAACACCGCACCTTTCGATTTCTGGGGACAGTCCCGCCGCCGCGAGTCGATCAATCGTTGCCTGGGCGTTTGCTCTATCCCGATACGAAGCCACTTGTATCCGCCAGACCGCGGCAACGGAGTTCCTGGGGACAGTCCCCATGGGGACTGTCCCAGATGGCACTTCTGCTCCGGCTAGGCCCCCGCCTCGCCACGCTAAAGCCTCTTCGGGAGGTAGTATCGAGAAGGAGACACGGGCCGTACCCGTAGGCAGCATGCCGATGAGGCGGGCAGCTGCCTCCGAGAGGTCGAGTATGCGATTCTTGGCGAATGGGCCGCGGTCGTTCACGCGGACCACCACGCTCGAGCCCGAATCCAGATTGCGCACGAGGAGGAAGGTCCCGAAGGGGAGGCTCCGGTGGGCGCAGGTGAGCTGCTCCTTGTCGAAGATCTCCCCGTTCGCGGTTCGGCGGCCCTGGAACTGGGCCCCGTACCAGCTCGCGACGCCCTCCTTCGCTCCGTAATCCTCCTCGGCCTGGGCCGAGGAGGAAGCGGCGACGAAGAACACGAGAAGGAGCGGTGCGAAGCTCGTGCGAATCCCCACAGTAGTCCCTATGGAGAGTATCGGCCTAGCGCCCCGCGTCGACGAGGCTCTGGGCGGCCCGCAGGATCTCGGTGTAGAGGTCGGCGATCTGGTCGGCCTCGACCGAGGAGAATGCAACGCGGAGATAGCGGTCTTGCATCGAGATGACGCCGATCCCCTTCTCGTCGAGGAGCTTGAGCCGCAGGGCCTCGGCGGAGATGCCCGGGCACTCGAAGCTCATGAAGTAGCCCGAGTTGAAGGGCAGGGGCTTGAGGCAGGCGGGCAGCTTGGTCCGGGCGAGGAAGTCCCGGGCCTGGCGGTAGCGCTCGGCGAGGATCGCGCGGAAGCGGGCTTTTTGCTCCTCGTAGCCAGGGGAGTCGAGGGCCTTCAAGAAGATGTACTGGGCCGGGGCCGAGGAGCTCGAGACCGAGGAGCGGACGACGCCGAAGAGTTTCTTGGCCAAGGCGTCGTAGCGCTCCTCCCCGAGCCCCTTCGCGGCGAAGGTGACGAAGCCGGTCCGGAAGCCCCAGACGTAGTCTTCCTTGGTCGGCCCGTCGGCCTTGACCGCGAGGATGTTCGGGTGGAGCGCCGCGAGGCGGCCGAAGAGGGATTCATGGAGGAGCCCCTCCTCGTACTGGAGGCCGAAGTAGGCGTCGTCGCAGACCACGAGGAGGTCCGTCCCCTCGTCAGCCACGCGCTTGAGGGCCGCGACGATGGCCTCGGCCTCGGCGAGGGTCGGGGAGTAGCCGGTGGGATTGTTCGGGAAGTTGAGGATGCAGGCGGCCTTGCCGCGCCGCGAGCCAGCCTCGCGGAGCTTGGCCTCAAGCTCGGGCACGTTGAAGCCGCCCGCGGCGGTGAAGATCGGGTAGACGAGGCCCGCGGCCATCTTCCGCTCCTCGACGATGAGCCGGTAGTTGGGCCAGTGGAGGTCCGGAACGACGACGGTGTCGCCCGGCTCGAGGAAGAGGTCTGCGATGTAGGAGATGGCGGCGGTGAGGCCCGGGACGACGACGGGGAGGGAGTAGTCCTTGCCCGCGAGGGAGGGATTCTTGCGGGCCATCTCCTGTTTCCAGCGCTTGCGCAGGGCCAGGACTCCGCCCGTGGGCGCGTAGGCCACGGCCTCGGTCGGGCTGAGCCCCGGCAGGGAGTCGCGGACCGCGTCGAGTATCATGGGTACCCCGCCCTCGGTGGACATGCCGACCGTGGCGTTGTAGCGGGATGCCCTCGCGGAGGCTTCGGCGCTCTGGGTGATGATCCCTTTGGGGAAGTACATCCGCCTGCCCATGTCGGAGAGCAGTCGCTCGACGACCGTCCCGCCCAGGGTCTTGTTGAGCTCATCGGCCAGCGCGTTCATGGCTTCGGTCCTCCTCGTTAGGTCCGTCTACCCTAATAGGCTCCCGGGAAATCGTCAAGCCAGAGCTCCCCTCGCCTTCCTTGACATCGACCGTAGGCGAAACGTTATATTCGACTTGTCGGATTATTCTCGAGGAGGGATACATGAAGAAGATACTTGCGCTCGCCCTGGCCATGTCGGTCGCCGCGACGGCCCTCGCCTTCGGGCAGGTCAAGGCCAAGGACGGCGTCTACTTCGCCCAGGAGGAGTCCTTCTCCAAGACGGGCTGGAAGGACCAGGTCGTCGTAACCGTCGCCGGGGGCAAGATCGCCAAGGTGCTATGGAACGGCAGCTCCAACCTCCCCGGCGCGGCCGACAAGAAAAGCTACGCCGCCGCGGGCAAGTACGGCATGAAGAAGCTCGCCAAGGCGGGCGAGTGGGACCAGCAGGCCGCCGCGGCCGAGGCCTGGCTCCTGAAGTCCCAGGATCCCGGCTTCTCGAAGTTCGACAAGGACGGCAAGACCGACGCCATCAGCGGGGCGACCATGACGACCAAGGGCTTCCTCGCCCTGGTTAATAAGGCCCTCGCCGAGCCTCCTGTCGCCAAGGGCTCCTACGCCAAGGATGGCTGGTTCTACGCCGAGCAGCCCGCCTTCGACAAGAGCTCGGGCTGGAAGGACACCGTCCTCGTCACGGTGGTCAACGGGACGGTGGTCGACGTCCTGTGGAACGGGATTTATAAGGACGGCTCGAAGAAGTCCAAGCTCGTCGAGGCCGAGTCCGGCAAGTACGGAATGGGCAAAGTCGCCAAGAAGGGCGAGTGGAACGTCCAGGCCAAGGTCGTCCAGGACGCCATCGTCAAGGCCCAGGACCCCTCCAAGATCGCGGCGAAGAACGACGCGGTCTCCGGGGCCTCCGTCTTCCCGACCGCGGTGATCCTCGCGGCCGAGGCGCTCAAGAGCGCGAAGTAGGGACCTTTGATCCATAGTTTCGAGGGCCGATCGCCCGAAATCCACGAGTCCGCCTTCGTCGCCTGGAACGCCGAGGTTGAAGGCGAGGTGGAGCTCGGCGAGGGCTCCTCGATCTGGTACGGCGCCACGATCCGGGCCGATATAGCGGCGATCCGGATCGGCGCCAAGTCCAATATCCAAGACGGGGCCGTCCTCCACGTCGCCGAGGGAGCGGATTGCGTCCTCGGCGACGAGGTTACCGTCGGCCACGGGGCGATCGTCCATGCCTGTACGGTCGGCGACCGCTGCCTCGTCGGCATGGGCGCGGTCATCCTCGACGGGGCCCGGATCGGCGATGAGAGCATCGTCGGCGCCGGGGCCCTCGTCACCCAGGGTAAGGCCTTCCCTCCCCGGTCCATGATCCTCGGCAGCCCCGCCAAGGCGGTCCGGGAGCTCTCGCCCGAGGAGGTCGCCTCCTTGGGCGAGCACGCCCGGACCTACGCCCAGCTCGCCCAGCGGACCAAGGTGGGTTGCCGGCAGGTGTAAAGTGGCCATGCGCGCTTCCGATACATCTAGTAGGGGATCCGCGCCTCCTTCGAGCCCGGCGGATCCGCAAGGAGACGCGCATGAGACAGTACGCCATCAAGTCCGAAGCTGCCGCCGGCCAGGATCCCTCCCTCCTCGAGCTCATCGACGAGACTGAGGGAGGCTATTTCGTCAGGATCGTACACCGCCACGAGGACTGGGAGGACGTCCGTGAGGACTTCCTGTCCAGGGAGCTCTTCGACACCTGCCTCCGCACCGGCTACATCGCGGAGATGACCGCTTAAATCCTGTCTGGGCCGAGCGACTGGGGACAGTCCCCCAGGATGTCCCGCTATTCGAGACATCCCGGGGGACTGTCCCCACTAAAGCCGCCCCTGGCCCGCGATCCGCATCCGGTTTCGGGCCCGCTCGGCCGCGAGCTCGGAGCTCGCGCGGAGCCAGGGCTGGGGATCCTCGGCGAGGCGCTTTTCAGCCCGGCCGAGGGCCCGCTCGGCCCGCTCGCGGTCGATCTCCTCGGGCCATTCCGCCGCGTCGGCGAAAATCTCAACCTTCCCCTGCCTGATCCTCGCGAAGCCCTCGGTCACGGCGGCGATCCGGTCGAGCCCGGGTCCCCGTATCCGGAGGGCGCCAACGCGCAGGGGAGCGACCAGGGGCTCGTGGCCGGCGAGTATCTCGATCTCCCCGTCTGCCGTCGCGAAGGCGATCGAGGTGGCCTTCCCGGAGAAGAGGCGCCGATAGGGCGTCAGGAGCTCGAAGGCGAATTCCGGCATGATCCCGCCTACATGTTCTTGGCCCGCTCGCGGACCTCGGCGATGTCGCCGGCCATGAAGAACGCCGCTTCGGGGATCGAGTCGCAGTCGCCGTCGACGATCTCCCGGAAGCCGGCCACGGTCTCGGCCAGGGGCACGTAGCGCCCGCTCTGCCCGGTGAACTGCTCGCCGACGAAGAAGGGCTGGGAGAAGAAGCGCTCGATCTTGCGCGCGCGGTACACGGTGAGCTTGTCCTCCGGCCCCAGCTCGTCCATGCCGAGGATCGCGATGATGTCCTGGAGCTCCTGGTAGCGCTGCAGGGTCTCCTGCACGCGGCGGGCGACCTGGTAGTGCTCCTCGCCCACGACGAGGGGATCGAGGACGCGCGAGGACGACGCCAGGGGGTCCACCGCCGGGTAGATCCCCTTCTCGACGATGCGGCGCGACAGGACCGTCGTCGCGTCGAGGTGGGTGAAGGTCGTAGCCGGGGCCGGGTCGGTCAGGTCGTCCGCGGGCACGTAGACGGCCTGCACCGAGGTGATGGAGCCCGAGCGCGTGGACGTTATGCGCTCCTCGAGCGAGCCGATCTCGTTGGCCAGCGTGGGCTGGTAGCCGACCGCGCTCGGGATGCGCCCGAGGAGGGCCGAGACCTCGCTGCCCGCCTGCACGAAGCGGAATACGTTGTCGATGAACAAGAGGACGTCCTGGCCGAGCTCGTCGCGGAAGTGCTCCGCCATGGTGAGCCCCGAGAGGGCGACGCGCATGCGGGCCCCCGGCGGCTCGTTCATCTGCCCGAAGACCAGGGCCGTGTTCTTGACGACGCCCGACTCGTTCATGTCCTTCCACAGGTCGTTGCCCTCGCGGCTGCGCTCGCCGACGCCCGTGAAGACCGAGAGCCCCGCGTGCTCGCTCGCGATGTTGCGGATGAGCTCCATGATGATGACGGTCTTGCCGACGCCGGCCCCGCCGAACAGGCCTATCTTCCCTCCCTTGGAATAGGGGGCGATCAGGTCGATGACCTTGATGCCGGTCTCGAGTATCTCCGCGTTCGGGCGCTGCTCCTCGAGGGCGGGAGCCGCGCGGTGGATCGGCGAGCGCGGCGCCTCCACCGGCCCCAGGCCGTCGATCGGGCGCCCCGCCATGTCGAACATGCGCCCGAGCACGGCCTTGCCGACGGGCACCGAGACGGGACCGCCCAGGCCCCGGGCGGCGAGCCCCCGGGAGAGGCCCTCGGTGGCCTGCATGGCCACGCAGCGGGCCACGCCGTCGCCCGTGTGGAGGAGGACCTCCGCGAGGAGGCGGGTACCGTCCGGCCGCTCGACCTCGACCGCGTCGAGGATCGCCGGCATGGCCCCCGCCTCGAAGCGGATATCGAGGATGGGCCCGGTGACCCGCACGACCTTCCCGACGCTCGCTCCCATGTTCTCTCCCTCCTTCGCCTAGTCGCCCAGCGCGGCCGCGCCGGCGACGATCTCCGAGACCTCCCCGGTGATCGCCGCCTGCCTGGCCCGGTTGTAGACGAGGGCGAGCCTGGCCAGCATGTCCTCGGCGTTCTTCGAGGCCGAGTCCATCGCCGCCATGCGGGCCGCCTGCTCGCTCGCGAAGGCCTGGACGAGGGCCCCGTACACGACTCCCTTGAGGTACTGGGCGACGAGCACGTCGAAGACCTCCTCCGCGTCGGGCTCGTAGCGGAAGGAAGCGCCCTCCCGCTCCCTCCTCCCGCCCTCGGCGAGGAGGCGCGGGTCGAGGGGCAGGAGGGTGAGCATCTCCGGCTCGAGCCTCACCGAGGAATGCATGCGCGTGTAGACGACGCGGAACTCGTCGATCCTCCCCGCCGAGAACTGGGCCTCGACGAAGGAAGCTATCTCCTTGGCCTCGTAGACCTCGGGCTCCTTCGTGGATACGGCGAAGTCCTCGAGCAGGACGTAGTCCTTCTCCATGAAGTGGCGCTTGCCCACGGCCCCGACGGGCATGAGGATGGAGCGCGGCGGGCAGGACTCCTCGACGAAGCGGATCACCGCGTGGTTATAGCCCCCCGCGAGGCCCTTGTCCGCCGTGACGACGAGAGTGGCTACCCGCCGCGGGGCCTTGCCCGATCGCTCGTCGAACCACTTCTGGCCGTGGCCCTCGGCGTGGGCGATTATGTCGCGCATCGCGTCCCTGATGGCGTCGAAATAGGGCATGGTCTCGTCGAGCCGCCGCCTCGCCTTGCGGAGCTTGGAGGTCGAGATCAGCTTCATCGCGCCGGTGACCTGGAGGGTCTGCCGGACGCTCCGCATCCGGTTCCGGATGTCGCGCATCGTCTCCACGCTAGGCGCTCCTCCGGTGGCTGCGGAAGTCGTCCAGCGCGGCGCGCAGCTCGGCCTCGGCCTCCGCGCCGAGCTCGCCGCCGCGCAGGCTCTCGAGCAGGCCCGAGCGCTTGTAGCCGAGGTACTTCAGGAGCTGCTCGAGGAAGGGCCGGCAGTCCTCGACCTTGACGTCGGCGAGGTAGCCGTTGACCGCGGCGAACAGGACCGCGACCTCGTGGGCCAGGGTCATGGGCCGGTACTGGGGCTGCTTGAGCACCTCCACCAGGCGACGCCCGTGGGCCAGGCGGTCCTGGGTCGCCCGGTCGAGGTCCGATCCGAACTGGGCGAAGACGGCGAGCTCGCGGTACTGGGCGAGGTCGAGCCGCATGCGGCCGGCGATCTTGCGCACCGCCTTGGATTGGGCCGAGCCGCCGACGCGCGATACCGACAGCCCCACGTTGACCGCGGGCCTGATCCCCGAGAAGAAGAGCTCGGACTCGAGGAAGACCTGCCCGTCGGTGATCGAGATCACGTTGGTCGGGATGTAGGCGGAGATGTCCCCGCCCTGGGTCTCGACGATGGGCAGGGCCGTGATGGATCCCCCGCCCTTCTCGGGCGAGAGCCTCGCCGCCCGCTCCAGGAGGCGGGAATGGAGGTAGAAGACGTCGCCGGGATAGGCCTCGCGCCCCGGGGGCCTGCGCAGGAGGAGGGAGAGGGCGCGGTAGGCCACGGCGTGCTTGGACAGGTCGTCGTACACGACCAGCACGTCGCGGCCCTCGTCCATGAAGTACTCGGCCACGGCGCAGGCCGAGTAGGGGGCGAGGTACTGGAGGGCGGCCGTGGAGGTGGCGGTGGCCGCCACGACGATCGTGTACCCGAGGGCGCCCGAGCGGCGGAAGGTCTCCACGATCTGGGCCGTCGTCGAGGCCTTCTGCCCGATGGAGGCGTAGACGCAGACGACGTCCTGCCCCTTCTGGTTGAGGATGGCGTCGACGGCGATGGCGGTCTTCCCGGTCTGCCGGTCGCCGATGATGAGCTCCCGCTGGCCGCGGCCGATGGGGACCATCGCGTCGATCGCGAGCACGCCCGTCTGCAGGGGCACCCCGACGGACTTCCGGTCGATGACCGTGGGCGCCTGGCGCTCGACCGGCATGGAGCGGGCCGCGTCCAGGGGGCCCTTGCCGTCGAGGGGGGCGCCGAGGGGATCGATGACGCGCCCGAGGAGGCCCGGGCCCGAGGGGACCTCGGCCACGCGGCCGGTGCGCCGCGCGGTCTCGCCCTCGCGCAGCGACTCCGCCTTCGAGAACAGGACGCAGCCGACGTCGTCCTCGTCGAGGTTCATGGCCATGGCCGTGCCGCCCGACTCGAACTCGACCAGCTCGCCGTAGGCGCAGCCGTCCAGGCCGAAGACGCGGGCGATCCCGTCGCCCGCCTGGACGACGGTCCCGATCTCGTCGCGCTCGACGCGGTCCTCGAAGGCGGCGAGCCGCTCGCGGAGGGCCGCGGCCACTTCATCGGGTCTATAGGGCATTTCTTTCAACCTTCCCCGCCCGCCGCGGCGGGCGGGCCGCCTGCGAGCCTGAGCCCGAGGGACTCGGCGCGGCGCGCGAGCGAGCAATCCAGACGTATCGAGCCGGAGACGAGGCGGTAGCCGGCGAGGAGCTCCGGCCGCAGGCGGAGCGAGACCCGCGCCGACCTTGAGCCCGAGTAGGCCGCCCAGGCCTCGCCGAGGGCGCTGAGGAGCCCTTCGGGCGGCTCGCGCGCGGCCTCGACCAGGACCCTCGCCACGCCCCGGGACCGGTCGAGCTCGGCGCCGTAGGCGGCGGCGACGGCGCTCAGGAGGCCAGCCCTCCCCTTGCCGACCAGGAGGGCGCAGAAGCGCGCGAAGACCGGGTCGGGCGGCTCACCCGGCCGGGGCTCGGCGGCCGAGGCCAGGAGCCCGGCCTTGCGCTCCCGGGAGACCGCGGGATCGCGGAGGAAGTCGCGCAACGCGCGCGACTCGGGGCCGGGCGCCGCGAGAACCGCGGCGATGGCCTCGAGGGCCGCGCCGTAGGCCTCGCGGCGGGCCTCGTCGGGGGCGGCCGCGAGGAGGGCCGCCGCCCAGGCGCGCCGCCTATCGGGCACGGCCCGCCCCCAGCTCGCGGAGGAGGAGCTCGGCCGAGCGCTCGTCCGCCGCCTCGGCCTCGCGGCCGGCGAGGATGGCGGCGGCCTCGGCCGCGAGGGAGGCCAGCTCGCCGGCGAGGGCCTCGCGGGCCTTCGCCGCCTCGCGCTCCGCCGCCTTCCGAGCCTCCGCCCGAGAGGCCTCGGCCTCGGCCCGGGCGGCCTCGACGATGGCCTTGGCCTCCTCGCGGGCGCGCTCCTCGGCCTCCTTGCCCTGGGCCTCGGCCTCCGCCTCCGCCCCCTCGAGGAGGGAGCGGTAGAGGTCGGAGGAGGCCTCGGCGCTGAGCCGGGCGGCCTCGGCCCCCTCGAGGTCCTCCCTGATCTTCCTCGCCCGCGCGTCCAGGAAGGCCGTGAGGGGCCTCCACAGGAGCTTGCGGAGCGCGAGGTAGAGGACCGCGAGGTTGAGGATGGTGATGAAGAAGGTGACCGAGAAGTCGAGCACGGCGTTCCCCCCGGATCCCGCCCCTACTTGAACAGGAGCATGAGGGCGACGACGAGGCCGTAGATGGCCGTGGCCTCGGCGAGGGCGATACCGAGGAGGAAGGACCCGGTGATCTTGCCGCTGGCCTCGGGCTGGCGGGCGATGGCCTCGGAGGTCTTGCCCGTGGCCAGGCCGATCCCTATCCCCGCCCCGAGCCCGGTGAGGACCGCGATGCCGGCCCCGATGAACGCCGCGGATGAAGCTTCCATGATCCCTCCTATTCGATAGCCTCGGCGATGTAGATCGTCGAGAGGAACGAGAAGACGACGGCCTGGACGAGGCCGTCGAAAAGATCGAAGTAGAGCCCGGCGATGGGCGGCAGGCCGAGCGGCATCACCGCCTCGACGAGGAGCATGATGATGTAGGCGCCGAGGATGTTGCCGAAGAGCCGGAGGGCGAGGGAGAGCGGCTTGATCGCGTATTCCATGAGGTTGAAGGGCAGCATGAAGGGCATGGGGCTCACGAGGCCCTTGGCCCAGCCCCTGAGTCCCTTGTGCCTGAAAGTCGAGCCGACGACCGTGGCGATGACCGCCGCGGCGAGGGCCGCGGTCACGTTGATATCCCTGGTCAGGGGCCTGATGAAGAAGGGCGGCTCGAAGCCGAAGCCGCCGACGGGGCTCAGCATCGGGGCGAGGTTGGCGGCGATGAGGAAGAGGAAGAGGGTGCCGAGGAAGGCGGCGTAGCTCCTGCCGTGGCGGCCGAGCTTCTCCTCCGTGATCTTGTTGACGAAGCCGACGAAGGCCTCGGCCAGGAGCTGGGGCCTGCGAGGGGCCATCCGCAGGCGCCGGACGAGGAGCCAGGAGCCGAGGATGAGGAGGGCCATGAGGGCCCAGGTGGTGATGACCGTGTCGGATATCGGGATCGAGAGGCCGAGGGCCTCGATCCTGAACACGGTCTTGATGGCGATGGACTCGGAGATCCGCTCGCCGAGGCTCAGGGCCTCGCCGGCCTCGCTCACCGCGAGCCTCCCGGGCAGGCTGCCCCCGGGCGGAGGGCCGAGGCGAGGGCCTCGCCCGAGAGCCAGGCCGGCCCGGCGAGGGCGGCGGCGGCGGCCCAGGGCAGGGAGGGCCGGGACAGGCGCCCGACGAGGGCGAGGGCGAGGGCCAGGGCCATGAAGGCCGCCGCCCAGGCGAGGGCGGGGATGGCCGGGCCCGTCCCCCGGGCCCGGCCGAGGGAGGAGGCGAAGGCGGCCATCGCGAGGTAGCGCAGGAGGGCCAGGGCCGAGACCGCGGCCGCCGCGATCGCCGCCGCCGGGGAGGAGGCGAGGGCGGCGAGGGCCAGGGCGGCGTGGAAGGCCGCGAGGCGGAGGGCGGCGGGCCGAGAGAGGGCGTAGAGCGAGTCCATATCCGGCCTCATGCCTTGAAGAAGAAGTTGTCCGGGAAGTACTTCGTCAGGACCTCCACGGGAATGTCCTCGCCGACGCGGAAGCGGAGGAAGGTCTCCTCGAGGTAGCCCTTCGTCATGTAGTGCATGCCGAGGAAGTAGAAGTCGGAGACCATGTTCACGGCCTCCATGAGGGCGTAGATCTGGAAGGCGCCCTCGAGGACCACGCCCTCGGCTATGTGCTCGGTGACCGTCTTGCGGTCGAGCATGAGGGCGAAGGTCAGCTCGGAGAGGGGCACCCCCTGGGCGCAGTACTCCTTGGCCACGATGACGAAGAAGGCGCCGAGCTCGTTCTTGTCGGCGCTCCGCTCCATCCAGCGCGAGAGCTTGCGCAGGATAGTGCCGTGCAGGGACAGGAGCTCCTCGTCGCTCGCCTTGCCGAAGGACTTGATGGTGGTGGAGGCCTCCCTGACCTTGGCTATCCAGCGCTTGCCGATGCTCAGGTCGGCTCCTCCCGAGAGTATGTCGTCGAGGCTCTTCAGCAGCATCTCCGCCCCCCGCTCGCTCCGCATCAAGGGTAAGCCACGTCCCCATCCCTGTCAAACGAGCCGAACAAAAAAAGCGAAGGCGGGCGGGCCCGAGGCGCCCGGCCTTCCGCGAGCGGCCCGGTTCATGTACAATGGGCGGCGCTCTCGATCCAAGGAGAAAGAAAGATGCCCGAGAACTGGGATGCGGAGGCTCTGCTCCGCGACAAGGCCGCCCGGAAGGCCCTCGCCGAGCTCTACGGCCCCGGCGGGATCGAGGCCCAGGCCGGGCGCTACGCTACCCTCGCCGCCCTCGCCGCGCGCGACGCCCCGGGGGCCGAGCTCCGCTTCTATTCCGCACCCGGCCGGACCGAGCTCGGCGGCAACCATACGGACCACAATCGCGGGCGAGTCCTCTGCGCGGCCGTCGGGCTCGACGCCCTGGCCTGCGTCGCCCCGACCGGCGGCTCGTCCGTCCGCCTCGTCTCGGAGGGCTACCCGGAGCCCATCGCCGTCGACCTCTCCGACCTCGCGCCCAAGGCGGCCGAGCGCGGCAGGACCGAGGCCCTCCTGCGCGGCGTCGCCCGGGGCCTGGCCGACCGGGGCGTCGAGCCGGCCGGCTTCGTCGGCCGGATGCACTCCACGGTCCTCCCCGGCTCCGGCCTTTCCAGCTCGGCCGCCGTCGAGCTCCTCTTCGCCACCGTCCTGGCCGACCTCGCCGAGGCGCGGCTGCACCCCGTCGAGCTCGCCAAGATCGGCCAGTTCGCCGAGAACGAGTACTTCGGCAAGCCCTGCGGCCTCATGGACCAGGCCGCAAGCGCGGTGGGCGGCGTCGTGGCCATCGACTTCGCCGACCCCTCCGCGCCCAAGGTCAAGCGCATCGACTGCGACTTCGCCGAGGAAGGGCTCGAGCTCGTCGTCGTGAGCACGGGCGGCTCCCACGCCGACCTCACCCCGGAATACGCGGCTATCCCCGCGGAGATGCGCTCGGTCGCCGCCTTCCTCGGCGGGGAGTACCTCCGCGAGGTGGAGCCGGGCCTCCTCGTCGCCCGCGGCCCCGAGATCCGCGCCGCCTGCGGGGACCGCGCCCTCCTCCGCTCCCTCCACTTCGCTGCCGAGAACGCGCGCGTGCAGGAGATGGCCCAGGCGCTCAAGGAAGAGGACCTGAAGCGCTACCTAAAGCTCGTGAAGAAGTCGGGCGACTCCTCGTGGAAGCTCCTGCAGAACCTCTACCCGGCCGGATCGCCCGCCGAGCAGGGCCTTCCCCTCGCCCTCTCCCTCAGCGCCGACTACATCGGCAAGAAGGGCGCCTGGCGCGTCCACGGCGGCGGCTTCGCGGGCACCATCCAGGCCTACCTGCCCCGCAAGCTCCTTCCGGGCTACACCGCCCTCATGGAGCGCTACTTCGGGCGCGGCTGCGTCCTGCGGCTGTCCGTCCGCCCGAGCGGGGCGGCCCGCGTATTCTAGATGCCCAAGGAGAGAACATGAGCGACGGCAAGAAAGGCTTCGGGCCCTACCTCGGGCTGACCTTCCTCATCGGCTTCGGCTTCTTCACGATGGGCCTCATGGACATCCTCTACGACACCTACGTGCCCATCTTCCTCGGGAAGTACCTCGAGCGCAACTCGCTCGTGGGCCTGCTCATGACCTTGGACAACATCCTCGCGGTCTTCCTCATCCCATTCGTCTCCCTGTGGTCGGACAACACGCGCACGAGGATCGGCAGGCGCATGCCCTACATCGTCACCCTCCTCCCCCTCTCGGCCCTCGCCTTCGCCTTCATCCCCTACGCGGCCCGGGAGTCGCTCGCCTCCCTCCTCCTGGTCATCTTCGGGCTCAACCTCTTCAAGCAGTCGGTCCGAGGGCCCGTCGTGGCCCTCATGCCCGACACCATCCCCGGCGAATACCGCTCCGAGGCCAACGGGGTCATCAACACGATGGGCGCGTTGGGCGCCATCGTGAGCACGGTGGGGCTCGCCCGCCTCATGGGGCTCGACCTGGTCCTCCCGATCCTGGGCCGGACCAAGGACGCCCTGCCCTTCCCCCTCGCCTCCCTCTGCGTGGCCCTGGCGACCGTCCTGGTCTTCGCCTTCGTCCGCGAGCGGCGGCGCGACGGCGAGGCCAGGGAGGAGAAGGTCCCCCTCGTGCGCTCCCTCAAGGCCATCGCCGGCGAGGCCGACAAGAGCGCGCTCTGGATACTCCTCTCCCTCTTCTTCTGGTTCTGGGGCTACCAGGGCATCCTCCCCTTCATCAGCAAGTTCGCGGTGGAGGTCCTCGGCGCCTCGACGAGCGACGCGAGCCTGCCCGCCGCCGCGGTGGCCATCGCGCAGCTCCTCTTCGCCATACCCTCCGGCTATGTCGCCCATCGCGTCGGCCGGCGCAAGGCCATCCGCGGAGCCCTCCTCGTCATCGCCGCCCTCCTCGTCTTCGGCTCCTTCCTCGCGAGCTCCCTCGCCGAGTCCCTGGGCACCGGCCTCCGCTTCGGCGCCCTCCTGGGGATGATGTTCGCCTTCGGGGTGTTCTGGATCGCCATCATCACGAACTCCTTCCCCATGCTCTGGCAGATGGCCAGCTTCGGCACCATCGGCGTCTACACCGGCCTGTACTACACCTTCAGCCAGGGGGCGGCGATCACCTCCCCGCCCATCACCGGGGCCCTCATAGACCTCGTGGGCTACCCCGGCATCTTCCTCTTCGCCGCGGCCTGCATGCTCGCCGCCTTCCGGCTCATGGGCAAGGTGGCCAAGGGCGAGCCGGGCGAGCGGGCCGCCGCGGAGCGGGCCTGAGGGAGGCGGCATGGAAGCTCTCGAGCGAGCGGTCGAGGGGCTCCTCGAGTCCTACGCCCTCACCGGGGGAGTGAACCACGCCGCGGGGCCCAACCTCCCGAGCCGGGAGGCCGTCCTCGCGGCGCTCCGCGACCTCGAGAGCCTCGTCTTCCCCGGCTTCCGCCAGGAGGAGGGGATCGACGACGCGAACGTCGGCTACGTGGCGGGCGAGCTCGTGCATCGCGCGGCCAGGATCCTCGAGCGCGAGGCCGCGCGGAGCTTAGGCTACCGGGCCCGGCTCGCGGGCGACCGATCCTGCCCCGCCGCCTGCGCGCTCGAGGCTCGCGAGCTGGTCCTCCGCTTCTTCGAGGCCCTGCCGGGGATCCGCTCCGCCCTCATGGGGGACGTCGCGGCCGCCTTCAGGGGCGACCCGGCGGCCAAGTCGGTCGAGGAGGTCATCCTCGCCTACCCCGGCCTCGAGGCCCTCGTCGCCCATCGCGTCGCGCACTTCTTCTGGGCGGAGGGCCTGCCCCTCATTCCCCGGATGATGAGCGAGCAGGTCCACGGCGCGACGGGCATCGACATACATCCCGGCGCGGCCATCGGCCGGCGCTTCTTCATCGACCACGGCACGGGGGTCGTCATCGGCGAGACCGCGGTCATCGGCGACGACGTGAAGATCTACCAGGGGGTCACCCTCGGGGCCCTCTCCGTGCGCAAGGACCAAGGCGGGGCGAAGCGCCATCCGACGATCGAGGACGGGGTGACCATCTACTCGGGGGCGACCATCCTCGGCGGCGAGACCGTCGTCGGCCGCGGCTCCGTCATCGGCGGCAACGTCTGGCTCACCCGCTCGGTGCCGCCCGGCTCCCGCGTCTACCTTCCCGAGGGGGAGGGCCTCGCCCGCGTGGAGCCGCGGAGGGGAAGCGCCTAACCCCGGCTCGGCCCCGCGCCCGGCCGCCCCGCCCGGCGCGCATCTTGAAAAAAATCGCGATGGCGATACAATGGCGGCGAGAACCTTGCGAGGAGGTATCGCATGAAGTCGCAGGACAAGCAGAAGAACGAGGAGAAGAAGAAGCCTCAGAAGACCCTCAAGGAGAAGCGCGCCGAGAAGAAGGCCAAGAAGGATTCCAAGACTTCCGAGGCTTGATAGTCCCCGGGCCGCGGCGGCGCCGGCCCGCCGCGGCCGCTCCCCGGCCGGCCGGAGCTCCGGGCGGCGGCCTCGGGCCTAGTCCTCGAAGAGGGTGATGGGCCCGGAGATCTCGCGCTCGTGGATGGAGCTGTAGTAGCGCTCCTCCTCCCGCTCGACGAGGTCGACGAGGGTTCCCGCTATCCGCTTGAGGAGGACCTTCCCCGTCCGCGCGAAGAAGAATATCTTCCGCGGCTCGTGGCCCCCGACGTCCGCGGCGAGGATCGGTATGCGCTCCTCGCGCAGGTACTCGTAGGCGAAGTCGACGTTGTTGCGGGGGATCGAGGAGCCCACCCCCCCCGTGAAGCGGAGCACCGCCCCTCCCCCGAAGACCTTCGCCCTGAGGTCTCCCCGCCTGACGCCGAGCTTCATGAGCTCGTTGACGAGGAGCTCCATCGCGTACATGCCGTACTTGGCGTTGGGGTCGCGGACCAGCTGCTCGCCCGCCTCGGCCTCGGCCCGGAGCTCCCCGGGCAGCATGAAGTGGTTGAGCCCCCCGATCCCCCGCGCGGCGTCGAAGAGGCCGACGGCCACGCAGGAGCCGAGGACCGTGGAGATGATGGTGTCCGTGGCGGTGGCGAAATACTCGCCGGGGTGGATGGTGACCACCTCCTGCTCGAACTGCGTGACCCGGTGGTGGAACATGGCGCATCCCGGGGCGGCACCCTAGAAGAGCGTCACCTCGCCGGCCTGGGCGCCTTCCTCGACCTCGAAGCGCCCGATCTCCCCGGCGGCCTTCTTGTGGGTGAAGATGGTGAAGCGCTCGACCATGGTCCTGAGCCGGTCGTTGTGGAGCTCGAGGGACTCGGGGCCGAGGCCCGAGCGGAGCTCGTCCTTGAGGGAGCCCAGCTCGGCCCGGACGGCGCCGAGGCGGCCGGACAGGGAGCGCAGCTGGCCCACGAGGTCGGCCGCCTCGCGCGCGAGCACGATGAAGTCGGCCGTGTAGAGCGAGAAGCCGTCGACCGCCTTCCTCGCCGATATCCTCGCCTCGTCCAGGCTGCCGATGTCCGACTCGATCCGCCCGAGGGTCGAGGTGAGCCGATCGTCGGCCCCGCCCTCGGCCGCGGCGTATTCGCCTATCGCGGCGCTCGCCGCGCGGATGAAGGTCTTCGTCGTCTCCATGGCGCTCGCGACGTCGGACTCGATGCGGTCGGTGAGCTGGATCATGCCCTGGACCGTCGTGCTCACGCCCACCAGGGCGCGGGTCTTGGCGACCTCGATGCGCGAGGCGACGACGATGTTCTGGAAGCGCGAGAGGAGTCCCGCGAGGGTCTTGAAGCTGTCGTCCAGGCCCTTGACCTGGTCGGAAAGCCGGCGCGCCGCGGCGATGACCGAGCGCTTCCGCTCGAGGTAGCGGGCGGAGCCCTCGGTGAAGCGGGCGGAGTCCACGGCCGTGAGCGAGGCGTCCGCCCCCACGAGGAAGTCCGAGCGCTCCCGCTCGCAGCGGGAGACGATGGCGCGGACGTCGGACATGTCCTGGCCGAAGGAGGAGGCGCTGGACTCGAGCTTGCCCACCACGTCGTCCACGAGGGCCCCGGAGAGCTCCGCCACCGCGGCGACGAAGGAGCGGGCCTCGGCCTCGGCCGCCGTGCCCGGGGCCGATCCCGCCGTGGCCATGCGCGCCTCGCCCGAGGCGGAGAGGGCCTCCCTGAGCGAGATGCCGACGTGCTGGAGGGACTGCCGCACGATGTCCTGGTGCTGGATCTCCTGCATCACCCGCGTCACCGGCTCGCGGACGCCGCGGGCCCTGGCGAGGAGCTCGCCGAAGAAGGCCGCCGCCCCGACGGCGGAGCGCTCGATCGAGTCGAAGCCCCCCGAGAGGGTCGCGTCGAGCTCCGCGAAGAAGCCCGACTGGAACTCGTCGAGCTCGCCCAGGCTCGCGCGGAGCTTGCCGAAGGATTCGAGGAGGGAGCGCCCCCTCCCCGTCACGTCCTCGGTGAGGGCGATCGTGCGCCCCGAGAGGCGCTTGAGCTCGTCGGTGATGACGGAGAAGGCCTTGCCCTCCGACCCCGACTTGAGGGCGACGGTCATCGCGTTGAGCGAAATGATCTCCATCTCCTCGGAGTCGGAGCGGACGCGGGTGATGATCTCCTCGAGGGAGCCCAGGCGCTCGATGCTCTCGTTGATCGTGGCGAGGAAGGAGGAGTCGCCCTCGTGGAGGCGCCGGAAGAAGGAGCTCGAGTCGGCCGCGAAGTCGCGCATGGACGAGATGCCCCGCCGCCCGCCGAGCCCCTCGGAGGAGAGCGCGTCGAAGCCCTTGAGCGAGCGCTCGGCGTTGCTCGCGCTCAGCGCCATCTCGGAGGCGAGGCGGGGGAAGAGGCGCCCGAGCTCGAGGTATACTCCCTCGCTCTCGCCCTCGATGCGGTCGGTCTCGGCGATGAGCGCGGAGATCCGGCCTTCGACGTCGATATGCATCGCTCTCCACTATAGCGAAGCCGGTAGTCCCCCGCAAGGACGAGAGCCGGGCGCGGGCTCGGGAGGGCGTAAAAAAGCCGGGCCCAAGGGCCCGGCTCTCGCCGCCGCGATCCGGGCGGGCTTTAACCCCGCCCTCACGTCGCTCGGATGACCGCGGAACGCGCCCCAAGGCGCGCTCCGCGACGTGATTATCGCGAAGCGGTAATCACGCCTGTTCGTCCCACTTGACGGGGAGGATGGAGACCTCGCTCTCCTTGTCGAAGTAGCAGGCCTTGGTCATGACGGGCGCGAAGGCGATCTCCTCGCCGGCCTTGAACACGTGGTGCGGGGGAAGGCGGGCCGTCAGGGAGTGCTTGGCGGTGGCGGCGTAGACGTTGATGTCGGCGCCGAGGGGCTCGACGACGTTGACCTTGGCGGGGATGGTGCCCTGGCCGCGGGACTCGCTGTGGGGCAGGTCCTCGGGGCGGATGCCGAAGGAGACTTCCTTGCCCACGTAGGGCTTGAGCAGGGCCTGGTGGGCGGGGGCCGGGGTGAGGACGAAGGAGCCCTCGTCGACCTTCACCGCGCCGCCCTCCTCGACGACCTTGACGGTCATGAAGTTCATGGGCGGGGTGCCGAGGAATCCGGCGACGAACTTGTTGATGGGCTGGTTGTAGAGGTAGAGGGGCGAGCCGATCTGCTGGACCTTGCCGTCGCGCATGACGACGATCTTCGTGCCCATCGTCATGGCCTCGACCTGGTCGTGGGTGACGTAGATCATGGTCGCGTTGAGCCGGTCGTGGAGCTCGATGAGCTCGATGCGCATCTGGACGCGGAGCTTGGCGTCGAGGTTCGAGAGGGGCTCGTCGAAGAGGAAGACCTTGGGGTTGCGGACGATGGCGCGGCCGATGGCGACGCGCTGGCGCTGGCCGCCCGAGAGCTGCTTGGGCCGGCGGTCGAGGAGCTTCTCGATGTCGAGGGTCTTGGCCGCGTCCCGGACGCGCTTGTCGATCTCGTCCTTGGGCAGCTTGCGGATGCGCAGGCCGAAGGCCATGTTCTCGTAGACCGTCATGTGGGGATACAAGGCGTAGTTCTGGAAGACCATCGCGATGTCGCGGTCCTTGGGGGGGACGTCATTGACGATCTTGCCGTCGATGGAGAGCTCGCCCTCCGTGATGTCCTCGAGGCCGGCCACCATGCGGAGGGTGGTGGACTTGCCGCAGCCCGAGGGGCCGACGAGGACCACGAATTCGCGATCGTTGATGGTGATGTTCGCGTCGTCGACCGCCCGGACGTTACCCTCGTAGACCTTGCCGATCTTCTTGAGTTCTACCTTAGCCATGAAAGACCTCCACTAGGGGTTATGTTAGTGAGGGGCAGTATAGACGGGAAATCCCTTCCCGTCAAACGGAATGAGGCCGTCCAGCGGCCTTATCGAGGGATGAGGACCAGGCGTACAGGAGGATGCCGAAGGCCACCGAGGCGTTCAGGGAGCCCTTGGCCCCCGCCATCGGGATGGAGACCGAGCCGAGCTCGCAGCGGGAGAGGGCCTCGGGGGAGACGCCGAGCTCCTCCGACCCGAGGACGACTATTCCGCTAGATGGAAATCGGAACTCGCCGATGGGGGTCCCGCCGAGCTCGAGGGCGAAAGCCGGCCCGAGGCTGGGGACAGTCCCCGAAGAGGCGAGGCATTCGAGCCCGGCGCGCCGCCAGGGCACGAGGCCGACGGCCCCCATGGCGCTCCGCTCGGCCCGGGGATGGGTCGGATCGGCGGTCATAGGGGAAAGGAGAAGCTCCTCGAGCCCGAAGGCGTCAGCCGTCCGGAAGGCCGAACCGACGTTGAAAGGCGAGCGCAGGTCCTCGAGGTAGGCTCGCATGCCGGGCCTCAGGCTCCGGGCAGCCCGGTCGGGGAGCCCCGTGGCCGGATCGAGGAGGTCCCAGTCGGCCGGCGCCTGGCCCGTGGCGGCGAGGAGGGCGTGGCGGAGGGAGTCTACGGCGCGGAGGAGGCCGGGATCGGGGTGATCGGCGGCTAGATCGGCGGGGACAGTCCCCAGCGATCCGGGGGCTCTCCCTCCGGCCGCCAGGGCGAGGGCCGCGGCCGCTCCGCGAGCTGCCTCGGGGGCTTCGGCCTCCTCGGCCAGGAGCCGCCCGAGGCCAGCCAGGTAGGGAAGCAGGAGGGGCAGCGCCATGGGCGCGGAGCCCGTATCCGCCCCCGCGGGCGCGGCCCGCAGCCGGAGGAGCTCCCGCTCGGCCTCCGCCAGGAGGAGGGCGGCCTTGCGCATGCGGTGCCGGGGGGAGAGCTTGGCGAGCTTGGCGAGAGGGATCATCGCCGCGCTAGAAGGCGGTCTTGATGAAGTCGAAGACGTCGTCGACCGAGGCCGCCCGGGGCAGGTAGTTCATGAAATCGAGCTCCCGGGCGTCGCGGGCCGACTCGACCAGCCGGTCGAGGACGAGGTCGAAGTCCTTGAGCCTGCTCGGGATCTTGAGCAGGCCGAGCCTGGTGCGGAGCCACTCGGCGGCCCGGGCCGCGGCTTCCTGGGTGCTCGAGTGCTGGCCCTCCCGCTCCTCGGCGGCGTAGCGCTCCTCGTCGAAGAGGCGGGAGAGGGCAGCCACCTTCTCGAGGCGGCTCTTGGCGGCGGACTCGAGGGAGTAGGGCAGGAGGATGGCCGCCAGGCTCGCCTTGGGCACGGGCCAGCGGGAGTTGACGGCCAAGGCCGTCGCCGTGCCGATGCCCGGGGCGCTCATGCTGACGCCGAGGGCGGCGAGGAAGGAGCCGCGCCAGGCTTCGGCCCGGGCCGAGGGATCGTCGGGCCGGGCTATGAGCTCGTCGAGGGCCTTCGCGAGGCTGGAGGCCGCCTTCTCGAGGAGCAGGTCGCTCAGGAAGGAGGATTTGGCGGAGACGTAGGCCTCGACCGCCCCGAGGAGTCCGTCGATGACGCAGGAAGCCGAGATCTTGGAGGAGAGGGAGCCCGAGAGGGCCGGGTCGACGAGGACGACCCGCG
Organism: Spirochaetota bacterium; assembly: GCA_022711355.1. Taxonomy (GTDB): domain Bacteria; phylum Spirochaetota; class Spirochaetia; order Treponematales; family Rectinemataceae; genus JAKLFE01. Next base: position 118,992 of record JAKLFE010000001.1, read on the forward strand.
GGGCGGCGCCTTGCGACCGGGCCATCCGGATCCGCCGGTCCCGGCCGTCGGGGAGGAGGATGCAATCCTCGAGCATGAAAGGGTGGCGAAGCGAGGTCGGTATCTCGATGAGGGGCACTGCCGGGGCCGAGGAGGCGGTCCCGTCGAGGAGGCCGTCGATGTCGAGGCTCCCCTGGGCGGTCACCGCCACGGCGCGGGCGGTCATGAGGGTCTTCTGGCCCCCGAGGGCGACGATGAGGGGACTCCGGGAGCCCCGAGCCAGGCGCAGGGCGTCGTCGGCCTGGCGGCTGGTCGAGCGCTCGGGGATCTCGTCGTAGACGAGGACCTGGATGCCGCGGTCCTCGAGGAGCGATGCGACGCGCTCCACCGTCTTAGACTCGTAGAGGGAGGGATCGGCGATGAGCATGGCGCGGGACTGTCCCCCGCCGGCGAGCTCGCCGGCCAGGAGGGGGAGCCGGAGGAGGGCGTCCGGGCCGATCCAGACGCGGGGACGGACGTGAAAATGGAAATCGGGCACGCTGCCTCTTCCCCGGACGGGCCGGCTCGCCCCGGAACGCCGGAAACGAAAAAGGCGGAAGTCGAGCTCCCGCCTTGTTGCTCAGCCCGGGACAGCCCTAGCCGAGGAGCTGGTCCAGGATCCGATCCGCGGTCATGGAGATGACCGCGTCATCTATATAGGAAGGATCGTCGATCTTGGCTTTGAGGGCGGCGACGCGGTCGGCCCGCGTATCGGGGGCGGCCTTGGCCAGCTCGAGGGCCTTGTAGAGCTCGGCCTTCTGGGCGGCGTCGGAGGAGATGGAGATGGAGTCGCCCCGTCCGCCCTTCTCTGCCCTGCCGAGGGAAGCGGGCTTCTTGGGGTCTCGGATCGGTTCCATGGAGTTCAGCCGGTCAATGGTCATCTCGCTCCCCTGCCTTTCACCTGAATTATCGGCGCTCGCCCGGAATAAGTTTACGCCTTTTCCGCTCCGGCGACAAGCACCGCGAACTCTCCCCTCGGCTCCTCGGCCCCGGAGAAGCGTTCGAGGAGCTCATCGGCCCTCCCGACCGCGAATTCCTCGTGGAGCTTCGTCATCTCCCGCCCGACGCAGACCCTTCGCCCCGGATCGACCGCAGCCACGTCGGCCAGGAGCTTGCGGATCCGGTGGGGGGACTCGTAGAGGACGAAGCTCTCCTCCCGGGACATGAGCTCCTCCACCCGGGAGCGCCGCTTGCCGGGCTTGGGCGAGGGAAAGCCGTCGAAGAGGAAGGATCGACCCCCGAAGCCCGAAGCGCTCACCAAGGCGGCGAAGGCCGAGGATCCCGGCAGGCTCGTCACCTCATGGCCGGCCTCCCGGGCCCTCCGCGCGATGAGGGCCCCGGGATCGGAGATGCCCGGGGTGCCGGCGTCCGAACAGTAGGCGATCGTCTTGCCCTCGGCGAGGAGGCCGAGGATCCTGGCGGCGCCGCGCTCCTCGTCGTTGGCGTGGAAGGAGAGGAGCGGCTTGCGTATCTCATAATGAGTCAACAACTTAAGCGTATGCCTCGTGTCTTCGCAGGCCACGAAATCGGCGGTCCTGAGGGTTTCGAGGGCCCGGAGGCTGATGTCGCCGAGATTCCCGATCGGGGTCGCGACGAGGCAGAGCTTTCCCATTGCTGCAGTATATATCGGCAGGAAGATTGTATACGAGGGGAAGCGCGGATATACTCCCGCCGTGAACTTCGCCCTCGCGGCCGCCCTCGGAGCGGCCCTCCTCGCCCTCGCCTTCTATGTCTTCCTCCGTTTCGGACGGGGAGTAGGCGCGTCGCGGGCGAGGGGGGCTCGGCCTGGGGGAGCCGGCGCCCGCTCCGGAGCGGCCTCCGCCTCCTGCCCCCTCTGCTCCTCGGTCCTCGAGCCCGGGGAGCGCGTCAAGTCGGACATCACGCCGGGCTCAGGCGATCGGATCATGAGGATCTTCGGCTGCCCCCGCTGCCTTCCGCCCCTGGGCGGGCTCAGGCGGGTCTGTCCCGTCTGCCTCGCTTCCCTTCCGCCCGAGGGCTGGGTGGTTGCCCGCTACTTCGAGCGGCCGGGGCGCCGCCACGTCCACGTCCTCGGCTGCACCGGCTGCCGGCCCGGCTCGGGCTAGAACGCGCTAAAGGAGCCATCGCATGGGCGAACCACGCGTCAGGAAGACCATCTTCCTCGCCTTCTTCATCTTGCTCCTCATCCTCGTGGCGAGGCTCTTCTATCCCTTCATGACCGTCCTCCTCTGGGCGGGCCTCGTCTACGTCCTCCTCGAGCCCCTCCACCGCCGGGTCTCGCGGCGGCGCGACGGCTCGGAGCGATCTTCCCCTGCGCGGACCGGCATAGCGGGGGCCTTCGCCCTCGGCGGGGTCCTCCTCTTCGCGATCCCCACCATAGCCCTCGGCTCGGCCCTCGTCAGGCAGGCGGGGGCCCTGGCCTCCTCGGTCATGGCGACCCTCGACCGCAACCCCTCCCTCCTGGACCTCTCGCCCGACGGCCTGATCGGCGGCCTGGTGAGCCGCCTCACCGAGGGCAGCGTCGACCTCTCGGCCATCGACCTGAAGGGCGAGATCAAGCGCTTCGTAGCCGGCAAGGCCGGGACCATCATCGGCTTCTCCGGCCTCGTGCTCAAAGACGCGGCCGGGCTGGTCCTCACCCTGGCCTTCATGGTCTTCACCCTCTACTTCTTCTTCGCCGACGGGCGCCACCTCGTCGGGATCGTCATCCGGGCCATGCCCATCGAGCGGAGCTACACCACGCTCTTCCTCACCAAGCTCAAGGAGACGGGGCGGCAGCTCGTGCTCGGCTACTTCCTCGTCGCCCTCTTCCAGGGCAGCGTGATGCTCGGGCTCTGCCTGGCCTTCGGGATCGAGGGCGCCCTCGTGGTGGCCTGCCTCACGGCGGTGGCCTCCTTCGTCCCCATGGTCGGGACGGCCCTGGTCTGGGTGCCGGTCGCCGCGACGATGGCCCTCTCGGGGAACAGGATGGGCGCCCTGGCCTTCCTCGCCCTCTCGGCCATCCTCGTCGCCACCCTGGACAACTTCATCAGGCCCTTCCTCCTCCGCGACCGGCTGAAGATCCATCCCCTCCTCATCTTCTTCGCCATCCTCGGCGGGCTCCAGGTCTTCGGCTTCAACGGCCTCCTCCTCGGGCCGCTGCTCCTCATGCTCTTCTTCGCGGCGGCCGAGCTCTTCGACAAGGTCTACGAGCGCGAGGAGCCGGAAGCCGAAGGGGAGTGAGGCGAGGCGCCAGCCCTTGCCTCGAAGCTCGTTGGAGAAGGAAGAGGAAACGAGAGGGAGACCTTCCCCAAGGTCTCCCTCTCGCGCTCACCCGTCCAAGGGCCCCGAAGGGCCTCGGCTTGCCCTGGCCGGCCTGCCTCGCCTGGGTTCCCAACACGCTTCGAGGCATTCGAGGAGCTATCCCGGCAGGCCGAGCCCCTCCAGGTACTCGTCGCCGATGACGAGGTTCCCGGCCGTGCGCCCCAGGCGCCGCTCAGGCCTGAGCTCGCCGTGGAAGTCCGAGCCGGCGGTCACGCGCAGCCCCCGCTCCCGAGCCAGGCGGTCGAGGCGGCGGCAGTGGGAGATCTTGGCCGTCGGGTGGTAGGCCTCGATCCCGTCCACGCCCAGCTCGACCCATTCGTCCATCAGCGACTCGAGCCGGCCCCAGGAGACGAAGAGGGAGAGGGGATGGGCGACGATGGCCCGGCCCCCCGCGGCCTTCACCAGGCGGAGGGCCTCGGCGAGCTCGAGGGTCCCCTTCGGCTCGTACCAGGGCCGGCCCTTGCCGATGTAGCGGTCGAAGGCCTCCTGCTTCGTCCGCACCGCCCGCTTCTTGACCAGGAGGCCGGCGATATGGGGCCGGCCGATCGCCCCGCCCCCGGCGAGGAGCTCGAGCTCCTCCATGGTCGCGTCGACGCCCTCGGAGCGCATGCGCTCGACGATGCGCGCGTTGCGCGCCGCCCTGGCTTGGGCGAGGCGGGCAACCGCCCCCCCGAGCTCCCCGACCTCGCGGGACAGCCCGAGGCCCAGGAGGTGGAACTCCCCAGGCTCGAAGGCTATCTCGATCTCGATCCCGCGGAGGAAGCGCAGGGCGGTCCCGGAAGCGGCCGCCTCGGCCTCGTCGAGGCCGGCCAGGCTGTCGTGGTCCGTCAGGGCGAGGGCCGAGAGGCCCCGCTCGAGGGCGAGGGCGACCAGGGCCGCGGGGGCCAGGCTCCCGTCGCTCGCGGCGGAATGGGTGTGGAGGTCGATCACGGGAGGACCAGCTCGCCCGAGGCGCCGAAGGCGCGGACCGGGATCGGCAGCCGCGAGGCGACGAGGGCAGCCAGCTCGGCGAGGCGCCCGTCGCCCAGGCCCTCGGTCTCCTGGCCCGGCGGCTCGCCGGGCGAGGGCCGGGCCTTGGTGTAGAGCTGGAGGGCGCGGATGCGGGCCCCTCCCTCGACGAGGCGGCCGATGAGGGCGGCGTAGGCCTCGAGCTCGGCGAGGGAGGGCTCGGCCCCGCCCGAGCGGCAGAGCATGGTCTGCACGGTGACGGGGCTCCGCGAGGCGAAGGACGCGATGCCCGCCGCCACCTCCTCGAGCGCGTAGCGCGAGCGCGACATGCGGCGGAAGGCATCGGGCGTGGCCCCGTCGAGCTTGGCCCAGATGACCAGGCCCTCCCGGGCGACGGCGGCCTCGAGGAGGGCGGATACGGAGGGCGAGAGGAAGCCCGTCGCGTTGGTGATGAGGACCAGGTCGGCCGCCCCGAGGAGGCCGGGCCGCAGGCGGCGGGCGGAGGCGCAGGCCTCGATCGCCGCGCCGAGGAAGGGCGAGAGGGTCGGCTCGCCGTTGCCGGAGATGCAGAGGTCGCGCACCGGCTCGGGGGCCCAGGCCTCGGCGTAGCCCCGCTCGAGGAAGGCCTCGAGCTCCTCCTCGAGCTCCCGCGGATCGAAGCCCCGGCCCCGGGGGCCGGGCTCGGAGGAGAGGAAGACCTCGCAGTAGGGGCAGTCGAAGTTGCAGAGCTTGCGGTCGGGGAAGAGGTTGACGCCGACCGATAGGCCCCCGGAGCGCCGCGAGAGGACGGGATAGACGAGGCGGCCCGCCTCGCGCTCCTCGCGATGATCCCCCACTCCTCTCGATCCGCCCATGGGAAGATAGTACCGGCGGCGAGCGGGGGCCTTCAAGCGGCCGCCGGGGCTTGACAGCCGGCCTTCCTCCGTGTTTCTATGCATGCATGCAATTCGAGGCATGCCGCGCCATGGGCGCCCATCTCCATCATCACGGCCATATCGAGGGGCCGGCGATGGCTTGATGGCGCGCGCGTACGCGGGCAGCCAACGATACAGCGCCGGCCTCGGGCCGGCGCTTCGGTTTTAAAGGCAGGGCTCCTAGGCCCGCCTCCGAGCGCGAACCGGCCCACGGGGCCGGTTTTTTCGTCCTGGAGGGATGCCATGGCATACGGAGAAGCGATCCTGAGGATGGGCCTGCCCAAGGGCAGGATGCAGGCCGAGGTCCTGCGCCTCCTCGCCGACTCGGGCCTGCCGGTCAAGTCCGACGAGCGGGGCTACCGGCCCCGCGTCGGCGAGGGACGGAGCTCGGCCTTCGAGGCCAAGTTCCTGAAGCCCCAGAACATCGTCGAGATGCTCGACTCTGGCTCGCGGGATATCGGCTTCGCGGGGGCCGACTGGGTCGCCGAGCTGCGCCGCGCCAAGCTCCTGCGCCGCGCCGCCCGCGGCGAGGGCGAGGCCGAGTTCGAGGTCGTCGAGCTCCTGGACACGGGGCTCGACCCCGTCTCCATCGTCGCCGCGGCGCCCCAGGCCCTCCTCGAGGCCGGCGAGCTGCCCCGGGGCAGGGCACTCGTCGTGGCCTCGGAGTACGAGTCCTTGGCCGGCGAGTGGATCGAGCGCCGGGCCCCCGGCTCGGCCTTCATCCGCTCCTACGGCGCCACGGAGGCCTTCCCGCCCGAGGACGCCGACGTGATCGTCGACAACTGCGCCACCGGCGGGACCCTCAGGGCCAACGGCCTCCAGGTCCTCGACGTCCTCATGGAGAGCTCGACCCGGCTCTACGCCTCGAGCCGGGCCCTCGAGGACCCCGCCAAGCGGGAGGCCGCCGAGGCCCTCGTCCTCGTGCTCGGCGCCGTCCTCGAGGCTAGGCGCCGGGTCATGGTGGAGATCAACGTCGCCGCCGACCGCCTGGCCGAGCTCTCGGCCGCCCTCCCCTGCCTCCGCTCCCCGACGATCTCCCCCCTCGAGGGCGGCAACGCCTTCGCCGTCCGGATCGCCGCGCCGCGCTCGGGGCTGGCCGCCCTGATCCCGGAGATCCGCCGCCGCGGGGGCACGGACATCGTGGTGACCGAGCTGGCCCAGCTCGTGCCCTGAGGGAGGACGCGATGAGCGACGCCGTCCTGCGCCTCGACGCGAACGAAGGCCGCCCCGCCCTGGGAGCCGAGGCCATAGCCGCCTTCCTCGGCCCCGAGGCCCTCCGCCGCTACCCCGACGCCCGCCCCCTCGAGGCGGCCCTGGCCCGTCGCATGGGCCTGCCCCCCTCCCGCGTCCTGGCCACGGCCGGGGCGGACGACGCGATCGACCGGGCGGTCCGCTGCCTCGCCGGCCCCGGGGGGACCGTCGTCTCGGCCGACCCGACCTTCGTCGAGTACGCCGCCGCAGCCGCGCGATCGGGCTCGCGCTACGCGCCGGTCTTCCGCGCCCCCGGCGCCCCCTACCCGGTCGCGGAGGCCCTCGCGGCCCTCGGGCGCGAGCGAGCCGCCGGCCGGCCGGCCCTCGCCATCGCCGCCTCGCCCGACAATCCCGGGGGCGCGGTCCTCGGGCGGGCCGAGCTCGAGGAGCTCGCGGGATCGGGCTTCCCCGTCCTCCTCGACCTCACCTACGCCGCCTTCGCCGAGGCGGGGGTCGGGGCCGGCCTCGCCTTCCCCTCACTCGAGCTCGGGGGGGTCCTCGTCGCCGGCAGCCTCTCCAAGGCCTTCGGCCTCGCCGGCCTGCGGATCGGCTGGGCCTGCGGCCCGGAGGGCCTCGTCTCGCGGCTCCGGGAGGCGGGTCCGCCCTACTCCCTGTCGAGCGTCGCCGCGGCGGCCGGCCTGGCCGCCCTCGAGCTCGGAGAGGCCGCCCTCGAGCCCTTCCTCGCGGAGGTCCGCCGCGAGCGGGCCCTCCTCGAAGCCGCCCTCGCGGGCCTCGGGGCCCGGAGCTGGCCGGGCCAGGCCAACTTCGCCACGGCCCTCGTCCGGGAGCCCCGGCGCCTCGCGGCGGCCCTCGCCTCGGCCGGGGTCAGGGTCCGCACCTGGCCCGGCGCGAGCGGGATGGACAAGCTGATTCGCATAACCTGTCCCGGTGACCGGGCCGAGTTCGAGACCCTCGTCGCCGCCCTCGAGGCGGCCAAGGAGTACGCATGACGAGCGAAGCGGGAAGGCGGCGGGCCGCCATCGGGCGCCGGAGCCGCGAGACGGAGATTGCCCTCTCCCTCGACTTAGGCGGCGGGGAAGTCTCCGTCGACAGCGGGATCGGCTTCCTCGACCACCTCGTCGGGAGCCTGGCCCTCCACGCCGGCTGGGGCCTCGAGCTGTACTGCCGGGGCGACCTCGAGGTCGACGAGCACCACAGCGCCGAGGATTGCGCCCTCGCCCTGGGCGAGGCCCTCGCCCGCGCCCTGGCCTCGGGGCCGCGGCCCCGCCGCTTCGCCTCGGCCTACGCCCCCCTCGACGAGGCCCTGGCCCGGGCGGTCGTCGACCTCTCGGGCCGGCCCTTCTGCCGCGCCGTGCTCGGCCTCGGCACGGCGCGCCTCGGAGCCCTGGCCGGCGAGAACGCCGAGCACTTCGTCTCGAGCCTGGCCATGGCCGCGCGCGCCACGATCCACCTCGAGGTCCTCACCGGCGAGAACGCCCACCACCGTGCCGAGGCCGCCTTCAAGGCCCTGGCCCTCGCCCTGCGCGAGGCCTGCGCCCCCGCCGGACTCTCCGCGACGGGCGCAGCCGAGGCGGCCGCGAGCGCCAAGGGCGCCGTCCTCCTCGAGGAGCTCTCGCCCGAGCTTTTCGCCGAGCGCTCCGCCGCCCTCCGCGCCCGGCCCGCGGGAGGCCGGCGATGAGGGCCGCCCGCGTCGCGGTGGCCGCCACCGGCGTGGCCAACCTCGCCTCGGTCCTCGCGGCCCTGCGCCGCGCCGGGGCCGCGGCCGAGGCCGTCGCGGCGCCGCGGGCCCTGGCCGAGGCCGAGCTCGCCCTCCTCCCCGGGGTCGGGGCCTTCGGCGCCGCGGCCTCGGCCCTCCGCGCCCGCGGCCTGGACGAGGCCTTCCTCGAGCGCTGGAGGGAGGGGCGTCCGAGCCTGGGCATCTGCCTGGGCATGCAGCTCTTCTTCGAGGGCAGCGAGGAGTCGCCCGGCGCTGCCGGCCTGGGGATACTCCCCGGGAAGGCGCGCCGCTTCGGTCCCGGCCTGCCCCTGCCCCAGCTCGGCTGGAACCGCCTCGCCGCCGGCCCCGCCGGCTCGAGGGAGGCGGCCCTCCTCGAGCCGGGCTGGGCCTACTTCGCCAACAGCTACCTGATCGGCGAGGCGCCCGCGGGCTCGATCGCCTATCGCGCCTCCTACGGGGAGGACTTCGTCGCCGCCCTGGAGGCCGGTCCCCTCTCCGATGGCCGGCCGGCCCTGCTTCTATGCCAATGCCACCCCGAGCTCTCGGGAGCCTGGGGCGCCGCCCTGCTCTCGCGCTGGCTCGCCGGCGGGAAAGGAGGCTCGAGATGAGCGGCCTAGCGCTGCGCGTGATCCCCTGCCTCGACATCGACGGCGGGAGGGTGGTCAAGGGAAGGTCCTTCGCGGAGCTGCGCGACGCGGGGGATCCCGTCGAGCTCGCCTCCCGCTACGAGGCGGAGGGAGCCGACGAGCTGGCCATCCTGGACATCTCCGCGACGGTCGAGGGCCGCAAGACCGCCCTCGGGGTCCTCCGATCCATCCGCGAGGCGATCGGCCTGCCCATCGTCGTCGGGGGCGGCATCTCCAGCTTGGCCGACGCCGAACGCCTCCTCGGCGCGGGGGCGGACCGGGTCTCGGTGAACAGCGCCGCCTTCCGGGATCCCGGCCTGATCGGCGAGCTGGCCGCCCGCTTCGGGGTCCAGTGCGTCGTCGTGGCCGTCGACGCGAGGCGGGCAGGCGGGGGCCAGCCCGGCCTGGGGTCCTGGGAGCTCGTCGTCGAGGCGGGCCGGCGGGGCACGGGGCGGGACGCGGTCGGCTGGGCCCGCGAGGCCGCGGATCGCGGGGCGGGGGAGATACTCCTGACGAGCATCGACCGCGACGGCTCGGGCTCGGGCTACGACCTCGAGCTCCTCGCCGCGGTGGCGGCGGCCTGCCCCCTGCCCGTCGTGGCCTCGGGCGGGGCCTCGGAGCCGGGGCACTTCGCCGAGGGGGCCCGCGCGGGCGCCCGGGCCCTCCTGGCAGCGGGGGCCTTCCACCGGGGCGAGCTCTCCATAGGGGAGCTGAAAGCATACTTGAGCCGCGAAGGCTTGGAGGTGAGGACATGATAATACCGAGCATCGACATCATGGGCGGCCAGGCCGTCCAGCTCCGCGGCGGGCGCTATCCGAAACTGGAGCTAGGCGATCCCGAGGCCCTCGCCGCCCGCTACTCCCGGGCGGGCGAGATCGCGGTCGTCGACCTCGACGCCGCCCTCGGGACGGGGTCGAACATCGAGCTAGTCGAGCGCATAACGCGCAAATATCCCTGCAGGGTCGGCGGCGGGATCCGCAGCCTCGAGACGGCCCGGCGCCTCCTCGACGCGGGGGCCCGCTCCGTCATCGTCGGGACGATGGCCGAGCCCGGCTTCCTCTCCCAGCTGCCCCGGGAGCGGGTGGCCGCGGCCCTCGACTCCCGGGACGGGGAGGTCGTGGTCGAGGGCTGGACCAAGGGCACCGGCCGCGGGGTCGAGGAGCGCATGAGGGAGCTCGCGAGCTGCGTCTCGAGCTTCCTGGTCACCTTCGTGGAGGCCGAGGGCTCCCTGGGCGGCATCGACCTCGCCCGCGCGCGCTCCCTCGTCGCCGCCGCGGGCGCGGCCCGCGTCACCTTCGCCGGGGGAGCCTCGAACGCTGCCGAGATCGCCGCCCTCGACGCGGCGGGGGCCGACCTCCAGGTGGGCACGGCCCTCTCGACGGGCAAGCTCGGCCTCGCCGAGGCCTTCGCCGCCCCCCTCTCCTCGGAGCGGCCCGACGGGCTCTGGCCGACCCTCGTCTGCGACGAGGGCGGCCGCGCCCTCGGGCTGGTCTGGTCGGACCTCGAGAGCCTCCGGGCCTCCTTCGAGACGGGGCGCGGGGTCTACCGCTCCCGCTCGCGGGGCCTGTGGAAGAAGGGCGAGAGCTCCGGCGACACCCAGGACCTCGTCCGCGTCGAGGCCGACTGCGACCGCGACTGCCTGCGCTTCACGGTCAGGCAGAACGGCCGCGGCTTCTGCCACCGGGGCACGAGGAGCTGCTTCGGCGAGGGCTCGGGGATCGAGCGGCTCGCGCGCACCATCGAGTCCCGCGCCGCCTCGGCCCCGGCGGGCTCCTACACGCGGCGCCTCCTCGAGGACGCTGCCCTCCTGGGCTCCAAGCTCCGCGAGGAGGCCGACGAGCTCGCCCGGGCCAAGGGAAGCGCCGAGGCGGCGGCCGAGGCGGCCGACGTCCTGTACTTCGCCCTGGCCAAGGCCTTCACGGAGGGAGCCCGCCTCGCGGACATCGAGGCCGAGCTCGACCGCCGCGCCCTCAAGGTGACGCGCCGCGGGGGCGCGCCCAAGCCGGCCTTCGCGGCCTCGCAGGAGGACCTGTCGTGGACCGGGTCGCACTGAGGCGGGTATCGGCCGCCGGCGTCCCCGGCGGCGCCCAGCGCTTCCGCGACCGCGAGGCCGAGGAGGCCGCCGCGCGCATCGTGTCGGACGTGGAGTCGCGCGGCGAGGCGGCCGTGCGCGAATGGGCCTCGCGGCTCGGGGAGCTATCCGAGGGCGAGGAGCTCGTCCTCGGCCGCGGGCGGCTCGAGGCGGCCCTGGCGAGCCTGGGCCGGGAGGAGCGGGGCCTGCTCGAGCGGGCCCGCGGCCGGATCGCGGCCTTCGCCGAAGCCCAGCGCGCCGCGTTGCGCGACACCGAGATCGCCGTTCCCGGCGGCCGGGCCGGGCATCGCTTCATCCCGGTCTCTCGCGCAGGCTGCTACGTGCCCGGCGGCCGCTTCCCCCTTCCCTCGAGCGCCCTCATGACCGCCTGCGCCGCGAAGGCGGCCGGCGTGGCCTCGGTCTGGTGCGCGGGGCCGCGCCCCGCCCCGATCACCCTCGCCGCCGCCGCCCTGGCCGGCGCGGAGGGCTTCGTCGCCGCGGGCGGCGCCCAAGGCATAGCGGCCCTCGCCTTCGGGGCGGGCTGCCCCCCCTGCGAGGTCGTGGTCGGGCCGGGGGGGCGCCACGCCGCGGCCGCGAAGCGCCTCCTGTTCGGCCTCGTCGGGACGGAGGCCCCCGCCGGGCCTTCGGAGCTCCTCGTCGTGGCCGACGAGGGGGCGGACCCGGCCCTCGCCGCGGCCGACCTCCTGGCCCAGGCGGAGCACGATCCCTCGGCCCTCCCCGCCCTGGCCGCCCCGAGCGAGGCCTTCGCGGCCGCCGTCGAGGAGGCCCTCGCCCGGGGCCTCGAGCGGCTGCCGCCGCGCAACGCCGAGGCCGCCCGGGCGGCCCTCGCGGGGGGCTGGATACTCGTCTACGCGAGCCTCGAGGAGGCCGCGGCCGCGGCCGACCGCTTCGCCCCGGAGCACCTGGAGCTCCTCCTCGCGGAGCCCGAGAGCTTCGCCGCGCGCGCGCGCAACGCGGGGGCGGTCTTCCTCGGCGCGGGGGCGGCCGAGGTCATGGGCGACTACGGGGCGGGGCCCAACCATTGCCTCCCCACGGGGGGGGCGGCGCGCTTCGCCGCGGGCCTCTCGGTCCTGAGCTTCCTCAGGGCGAGGACCTGGCTCGAGCTCGAGGAGCCCGCCCAACTCGCCCGGGAGGCCGAGGCCCTCGCCCGGCTCGAGGGCCTCGAGGCCCACGCCCTCGCCGCGGCGGCGAGGCTGGGCTAGCCGCGGCGGCCGCCGGGCCCGGGCGCCCGGGGGCTACGGAGCTCGGCGCCTTTCGAGGAGGGGGGACATCTCGGCGTCGAGGGAGAAGCGCGCGGGCTCGAGGGAGACCAGGCGGGCGCCCTCGCTCGAGCCGCGGCGCCTCAGGAAGAAGCCCAGGAGGGCCTCGGCGCGCGCGGCCGGGGCCCCGGGCTCGAAGCCGAGCTCCGGCGCGAGGGGCGCCACCGGATCGAGGAGGGCGGAGGCCCCGGGGAAGAGGGCCCGCTCCGCGCCCGGGGCGACGAGGCCGACGACGCGGTAGAAGCGGCCTCCGGGCCCCCTTCCCGCGATCGCGGCCGCGAGCCGCAAGGGGCCGCCGAGCTCGATGGACTCCACCGCGACGGCGACCTCGGCCGAGGCCATGGCCAGGGACTGGGCGATCGGGACCGAGTCGCGCTCCGCGAGCTCGAGCTCGCCGCGGAAGCTGCCGCGGGCGCCCGATACAGCGTCGCCCAACGCGCCGTCCTCCGGCCGCAGGACCTCGTAGGGCAGGAGGGAGGCAAGGGGGCCGGGGCCGCCGAACTCGACCCAGCCCGAGAGGCCCGAGCCGAGGACGGCGAGGGCCGCGGCGAGGGCCGCGGCGAGGGGGATCCCCGCGGCCCGCGGCCAGAAGCCCGCGAGGGCCCCGAGGCCGAGGACCGAGGCCGTCCAGTAGGCGAGCTCCGGGTCGGCGAGGCTCGCCTTGGAGGGATAGACGAGGAGGGCGGCCGCCGGGAGGAGGGCCAGGGCGGCGAAGGCCAGGGCCCGGGCCGACCTCGCGGGGCCGCGCGCACGGGCCGGGCCGCTGCCGAGGAAGCGGGAGGCCCAGCGCAGGGCCTGGCCGAGGGCGAGCCCGAGGAAGAGGGCGGCGAGCGCCGACCAGAGATAGGGATCGCCCATCGCGCCGCCCATCGAGTCCCTAGAGCCCGTACAGCGCCGCGTACTTCGCGCGCAGGTAGCGCGTGAAGTGCCCGGGGTCGAGGGGGGAGCCGGTCGCGCGCTCGACGAGCTCGCCGGGGAGGCAGGCGGCCCCGGAAGCGTGCACCTTCGAGCGGAGCCAGGCGAGGAGCTCGGCCGTGTCCGCTCCCTCGATCCTTGCCTCGATGCCGGGGAGCTCGGCCAGCATCGCGTCCCAGAGCTGGGAGGCGTAGAGGTTGCCCAGCGCGTAGCTCGGGAAGTAGCCGAAGAGCCCGGCCGACCAGTGCACGTCCTGGAGGCAGCCGCGGGCGTCGTCGGGGGGGGCGAGGTCGAGGAGCTCGCGCATCTTGGCGTTCCAGGCCCCGGGGAGCTCCGCGACCTGGAGGGAGCCGGAGAGGAGGGCGGACTCGAGCTCGAAGCGGAGGATGACGTGGAGGCCGTAGCTGACCTCGTCCGCCTCTACGCGGATGAGGGAGGGCTCGACCTTGTTGATCGCCCGGAGGAAGGCCTCGAGGCCCACGCCCTCGAGGGCCGGGCCGGCGAGCTCGGCGAGGCGGGTGTAGCGCGAGCTCCAGAAGGCGCTCGAGCGCCCGACCAGGTTCTCCCAGAGGCGGGACTGGGACTCGTGGATGGCCATCGAGGAGGCTTCCGAGAGGCTCGTGCGCGAGTAGCCGGGTCCGGGGGCGATGCCGAGCTCGTACAACGCGTGCCCCGCCTCGTGCATGGTCGAGAACATCCCGGAGGCGAAGGCCTCGGGCAGGAAGCGGGTCGTGATGCGGACGTCGTCGGAGCCGAGGGTGCTGGTGAAGGGATGGGCCACGGTGTCGAGCCTGCCGCGGCCGCGGTCGTAGGCGAGCTCGCCCATGAGCCACTCGGATATGGCCGCCTGCCTGCCCTCGGGGCAGGGCCGCTTGACGACGGAGTCGTCGACCTGGGGCCTGCCGCGGATCCGGTCGAGGAGGGAGGCGAGCTCGGCTCGGAGGGCGGAGAAGACGGCCCCGACCGAGGCCTCGTCGTTCCCCGGCTCGTAGAGGTCGAGGAGGACGTCGTAGGGCTTGCGGCCGGGGCCGAGGCAGGCGGCCTTGCTCCGCTGGAGGGACACCATCCGCTCGAGGCTGGGGCGGAAGCGGGCGAAGTCGCTCGCGGCCCTCGCCTCGACCCAGGCGGCCTGCCCGAGGCTCGCCGCGCGGGCGAGCTCGGTCACGAGCTCGCCGGGGAGCTTGGTCTCCCGGTCGTAGGCGCGGCGGAGGACGCGGAGGTAGGCCCGCTCGAGGGGCTCGAGGGAGGGGTCGCCGAGTGGGTTCTCGGCGCTCGAGCCGAGGGCCCCGAGGAGGCTCCCGATCTCGGGGGAGACGGCCTTCTCGTGGGCCAGGCCCTCGAGGTAGGCGATCTGCTCGGCCCGCTCGCCGATGGCCATGGGGGGCATGTAGGTCTCCTGGTCCCAGCCCAGGACGGCCCCCATATGGGCGAGGAGCTTGACCTCGCGGTCGAGCTCGACGAGCCGCTCGATTTCCTTGCGCATACGCCTTCCTTCCCCGGGGCCGCGCCGCGGAGCGAGGTCGATCCTACACCGGCTCGCCGCCCGCGGCAAGGCGCGGCCGCCCCGAGGAGGCGAGAGCCCGAGCCTCGTGTCGCCCAACGTCGATCTCGAGGCCCGCGGAGGCCCAGCCGCGCGCGCTCGTCGCCGGGCGGCGCGGCGGTTATATCGACCTAACCCGGCCTTGCGCTCCGTGCTTTACCGCGTCCCGGGAAGCTCAGGATCGGGGATTATTACAATATATTTTTATCTTGACACTTTTTTGTGATATCTCCATACTCCTGCCCGACGGCGGAGGAGCCAGCGGCCCCGACCCCGTCGTCCCCGATCCGGACGGGGATTCGCCAGCGCTAGGGAGACCAGCCATGAGCATAGTCCTTGCCCTCCTCGCCGCCATCGCCCTCGTGAACGGGATCTACGCGGTCCGCCTCGCCATGGACCTCGTCAAGCACCGCAAGGAGGCCGGGGCCGAACCCGGCAATCCGATCCTCCTCGCCCTCTGGGGAACGGCCGTCTTCTTCCTCTCGACCTTCGGCATCTCCGACTTCGCCCTCTCCACGGTCGCCTACCGCGCCCGCAAGCTCGTCGACGACAAGACCCTCCCGGGCACCCTCAACACCCAGTGCGTCCTTCCCGTCGCGGTCATGGCCCTGGCCTACATCTCCGCCATCTCCGTCGACCCCCTGACCCTCATCGTCTGCATCCTCGCCCAGATGGCCGGCGCCTTCCTCGGGCCCCGCTTCGTCGTCAAGCTCCCCGCCAAGGCCATCCGCGTCTTCATGGGCGTCGGCCTCCTCGTCGCCACCTTCTTCATCCTCGCCGGCAAGTTCCACCTCATCGCCTCCGGCGGCGAGGCCACCGGCCTCGCGGGCGGCAAGCTCGCCATCGCCGCCCTCCTCCTCTTCGTCTTCGGCGCCCTCAACAACATCGGCATCGGCTCCTACGCCCCCACGATGGCCGCGGTCTACGCCCTCGGCATCAGCCCCGCCGTCGCCTTCCCCATCATGATGGGCGCCTGCACCTTCTCCGTGCCCATGGGCTCCCTCGAGTTCGTCCGCCTCGGGAGCTACGGCCGCAAGATCACCTTCTTCTCGAGCGTCTTCGGCATCGCCGGCGTCCTCGCCGCGGTCTTCATCGTGAAGAGCCTCAACGTCGCCGCCCTCCAGTGGGTCATCGCCGCGGTAATCCTCTACTCCGGCGCCTCCATGCTCGTCTCCGAGTTCCTGAGGAAGGGCACGGCCGCCAAGGCGGGGGCCTAAGGCCATGCTCGTACTGTCTGCCGCCGACATCGCCCGCGTCTTCACGGTGCGCGACGCGATCGAGGCGGACAAGAAGGCCTTCGTCATGCAGGCGCGCGGCGAGTGCGTCGTGCCCCTGCGGATCAACTTCGACGTCGAGGGCTCGGGGGGCGGGCAGAGCCTGTACATGCCCGCCCACGTCAAGGGCTACCCGGCCCCCGGCGGCGCGACGGGGGTCAAGATCGTCTCGGTCTACCCCGGCAACGCGGCCAAGGGCCTGCCGGTCGTACCGGCGACCATGGTCCTCGTCGACGAGGAGACGGGCCTCGTCGAGGCCCTCCTCGACGGGACCGAGCTCACCCGCCTGCGCACCGGCGCCCTCTCGGGGGCGGCCACCGAGGTGCTCGCCCGGGAGGACGCCCGCGTAGGCGCGCTGTTCGGCACCGGGGGCCAGGCGGCCTCCCAGCTCGCCGCCATCCTCGAAGCGCGCCCGCTCGCCGAGGTCCGCGTCCACGACCTGGATCCCGGCCGCAGGGAGGCCTTCATACGGGCCCGCCGGGCCGAATGCGAGGCGCGGGGCTGCCGCCTCGTCGCGGCCGCGAGCGCCGACGCCGCCATCGAGGGCGCCGACGTGATCGTCACCGTGACCACCTCGGCGAAGCCCGTCTTCGACGGCTCGAGGGTCGCGGCCGGGGCCCACGTCAACGGCATCGGCTCCTACACGCCGGACAAGGCCGAGCTCGATCCCGCCCTCCTCGTGCGCGCCGACCGGGTCTTCGTGGACAACCTCGCGGCCGTCCTCGCCGAGGCGGGGGACCTGGTCATGCCGATCAAGGCGGGGAGCTTCGGGCCCGAGCGGGTGGCCGGCGAGCTCGGCTCCGTCCTCGACGGCTCCCTGCCGGGGCGCAGCTCCGGCAAGGAGATCACCGTCTTCAAGTCGGTCGGCTTCGCCGCCCTCGACGTCGTCGCGGCGCGGGAGATCGTGACCCGGGCCCGCGAGGCGGGCGTGGGCCGGAAGATTGACAGCTGATCGCGGCAGCGTATAGCCTTTGACCGCCCCGTCCCGGCCCCCTCGAGGCAGCCCGCCTCCGAGGGGGCCGGGACGGCGGCGGAAAGGCTGCGATCCAATGAAGGAAAAGCCGGGACGGCGCTGCCATCCCCTCCTCGAGCCCCTCGTCGGGGTCGCCAAGGCCCTCGGCGCCATGCTCGGGCCCGACTACGAGGTCGTCCTCCACGACACCTCCCGGGGCGCCCACTCCATCGTGGAGATCTGCAACGGGGAGCTCACGGGACGGACCAAGGAGGCGCCCTTGACCGACTTCGGCGAGTTCCTCCTGGACTCCCCCGAGTACGAGGGGGTCGACCACGTCGCGAACTACCCCTCGGTGGCCCCCGACGGCAGGCCCATGCGCTCGAGCGTGGCCATCGTCCGCGGCGCCGGGGGCGAGGTGATCGGCTTCCTGTGCATCAACTACGACCTCACCCGGGCGGCCATGCTCAAGGACCTCGCGGACTTCCTCACCTCGGTGCGGCCCCTGGCCTCGCCCTGCCTGGGAGCCGAGAAGATCCAGGCCAAGCCCGAGGGACACATGCGCGGCCTCCTCGAGGAGGCCAAGCGCTCCCGGGGCGGGGCCCCCCTGCGCCTGGCGAGCAAGCAGGAGCGGCTCGACTTCCTCGAGCGCCTCGACGAGGCGGGCTTCTTCTCCATCAAAGGCTCGATGGAGGCGGTCTGCGCCGAGCTGGGCAAGAGCCCCTATACCATCTACGGCGACCTGCGTTCCCTGCGCGACCTCAGGAGCAGACGTAGCCCCTGAGCAGCTCCTCCAGGGCGTCGATGGAGCCGCGGTTACGATCGGCGAGCTCGGCGACGGCCTGCGAGGCCTCGGCTATCTCGACCTTGCTGGCGGAGATCCCCTGGGCCGCCTCCCGGAGTATCAGGGTCGCCCGCTGCAGCTCGCCCATCTCGGCGCCGATGGCCTGGGAGCCCTCGCGGAGCTCCGCCGAGCCGGAGCGCACCCTGATCGACACGTCCTTGATGGAGGCGAGAGCCTCGAGCACCTGCCGCGAGCCTTCCCGCTGCTCCTCGAGCGCCTCGTTGATCTCGCCTTCGAGGGCGCTGACGCTCCCTATGAGCTCCCTCACCGCGGCGAAGGAGTCGCGGGCCGCGACGGCCCCGCCGACGACCTCGTCGATGCTCTTCCGGATGGCGGAGATATCCTTGGATATCTCCTTCGACTGCAGGGCCGCGTTCTCGGCCAGGTTCCTGATCTCGTCGGCCACGACCGCGAAGCCCTTGCCCGCCTCGCCGGCGTGAGCCGACTCGATGGCGGCGTTCATGGCCAGGAGGTTGGTCTTCGCGGCTATCGACGAGACCGCGCCGTTGGCCTCGCTGAGGCTCGCCGATTGCTCGGCGATGTCCAGCACGAGCTCGTTCACGCGCTCCAGCTTCGCGCCGCCGTCGTCGGAAGCGGCCTGGAGCCGCTCGAAGCTCTCGCTGAGGCGGCCGACGTTCGTGGTCACGCTCTGGATGTTCCCGACCATCTCCTCGACGGAGGCCGAGGATGAGGCCACGCCCCCCGTCTGCGCCTCGATCTGCCGGTCGAGGCTCTCGATGACCTTGTTCATCTGCGTCACGGTGGCCGCCGTCTCCTCGACCCCGGCTCCCTGCGTGGCCACCTGCCCCGCGACAGAGTCGATGCCGAGGCCGATCCGGGCGACGGCGGCCTTGGTGCGCTCGAGGCTCGCGGCGAGGCTTCCGCCGGTCCGGCCGAGCTCGTCCGCGGCGCCACGGATGGTCTTCATCCCCCCGTTGAGGCCGGCTGTCATCGCGTCCAGCGCGCGGACAAGGTCGCCGACCTCGTCGACGCGCCGCGCGTGGCCGGGATCGGCCGCCGCCGTGAGGTCGCCCTTGGCGATCGCCGCGGCCTGGGCGGCGGCGAGATCGAGGGGCCTCGCGATGGAGCCCGCCATGGCCACGCCCAGGAAGATCGAGAGGGCCACGCCGGCGACGACGAGGGCCAGGAGCACGAGGGAGGATCGGCGGGCGACGGAGCCGCTCGCGGCGGCCACCTCCGAGGCCAGGCCCTCGTAGTCCGCGACGATGCCGTCCATCGCGGCGCGGATCTTGCCGCCCTTCTCGCCGAGGAGGCCGTACATGAAGTCGATCTCGCTCCTCGAGCGCTGGGCTCCGCCCGCCTCCATGGCCAGGAAGGCGTAGAAGTCGCCCCAGACCTGCTTGAACTCGCCGAGCTTGTCGCGGAGCTCCCCCTCCGGGGTCGCCTCGAGGAGGGCGGAGGACTCCGCCTCGATCGCCTTCGACATCTCCTCGAAGGCGGCCTCGCGCTCCGCCAGCGCCTGGCCCTCGAGGAGGAGGAGGTCGCGGGCGTAGACCTCGACGCCGAGGACGGCGGTATAGAGGGTGATGACCCGCTTGAGGGGGGTCGTCGTCTCCTCGATGACGCGGGCCGTCTGCGCGGCGAGGATGGCCATGTAGCGCATGCCCATGCCGCCCATGGCCGCGCCGATGGCCGCGACGAGGAGGAAGGCGAGAATCAGCTTGGCACGTATCCGGAGTCCTTTTCGCATGTCTATCCCCTAATTCCCTTGGCGCGCGGAGAATCTCCCCCTCACCCTCAGCAGGAGCAGCGAGGTCCGGGCCGCGTCCATATAGACCGAGTTGACCGCCACCCGGCGGAGCCGGCCGGAGCCGAGGGCCTCGCCCGTGTTCGGGTTGGCGTCGAAGTGGGGGAAGTTTGAGCTCGAGACGTCGAGCCTGATGCGGTGCCCCCGCGCGAAGAGATTGCTGGTCGGGAAGGCCTCGACGCGGATCCGGTACGCCTCGCCGGGCCGCATCTCCGCGGGACGCTCCCACGACTCCCGGTAGCGCGCCCTAAGGATGCCGTCGCAGAGGTTCATGGCGAAGCCCCGCGGGTAGTCGGCGCTCGGCGGATGGAGGTCGATAAGCTTGATGGTGAAATCGCTGTCCGGGCAATCGGAGGAGACCCAGAGGAGGGCGCTCACCGGGCCCGTGACCTCGAGATCATCGTCGAGGATGCCGGTCTCGAAGACGAGGACGTCGGGCCGGGAGGACAGGGGGAGGAAGGGGGCCGAGCAGCCGAAGAAGCGGGGATCCTCGACCTGATCGAAGGCGCCGCCCCGCATCACCGGCTCCCCCGAGGTGATGGAGCCCCCGATGGAGGGGACGGGCCGCTCCGGGTCGTAGGCGTAGCGTAGGGGAGGCGCGCCGGGCGGGGGGGCGGACTCGCCCAGGCTCCCGTCGCCGCCGAGGTAGAGCGCCAGCTCGCGGCTGTCGGGGGGCGGCCAATCCTCCGCGGAGAGCCAGGTCCCTCCCTGCTCGAGCCGGCCCGCGGCGTTCCGGGTCCCCCGCCCCCCTCCCATGCGGAAGTAGCGGACGCGGGGCTCGGAATCTACCCCGTTGTCGATGCCCTTGAGCCAGCGGTCGAACCAGCGGAGCCTGAGCTCGAGGAAGCCCTCGGCGAGGCTGCCCTCGATCGTCGCGCCTGGGCCGAAGTCCACGTCGCCGGCCCAGCTGAGGCAGCGGTCGCCGTGGGTCCAGGGGCCGAGGATGAGGCTCACCGGGCCGCGCTTGCGCCGGGACAGGCCGAGGTAGTTCTCCGTCGCGGTGCGCGGGTAGGGATCGTACCAGCTCGAAAGGTGGACCATGGGGACGTCGGCGAAGCGGTCGTAGTATTCCTTCGCGCAGATCCCGAGGCGCTTCCAATAGCCGCCGTAATCCGCGTTGCCCCACTGCTCGAAGAGGTAATCCTCGTAGTCCGGCGCCCAGCGCAGGGGTGAGCTTCCCTTCCGCCAGGGCATCCGCGCGAACCAGGCGCGCATATCCTCGGCCTCGAGGGCGGCGGCGGCCCGGGCGTCCCCCCGCGCGGCGGCCTCCAGCGCGGCCTGGCGATGCGCCCAGGTCGCCTGCTTGAGCTCGAAGGCCCCTCCCTGGCGGATGCCGCCCTGGTAGGCGTCGGAGAAGCCGCCCGAGTCGACGAACATGGCCGCGAGGCCGGGGGGGTCGAGGCAGGCGGCCGCGACCTGGGCGTGGGCCGCGTAGGACAGGCCCATCGTGCCGATCTTGCCGTCGCACCAGGCCTGGCCCCGTATCCACGCTATCGCGTCGTAGCCGTCCTCGCCCTCGGAGAGGTACTTCTCGAAGCGGCCCTCGGAGCGATGCGTCCCGCGGCAGTCCTGGTAGACGAGTGCGTAGCCGCGCGAGACGAAGAAGCGGGCCACCTCGGCCCTGCCCAGGGGCTTCGGCTCCGAGACGCTGCGCTCGGAGCGGGAGGGCGAGGTCTTGTCGTAGGGAGTCCGCTCGAGGATGACGGGGAAGGCCCCGTCCGCCGCTCGGCCCCCGCGGGCGGGAAGGTAGACGTCGGTCGCGAGGCGGACTCCGTCCCGCATGGCGACCATGACGTCGCTCTCCAGGAGCATATCGAAGGCCATATCGCTCTCCATGGGACCGCCTCGCTCGGGAAGGCTAGGAGGACTCGCCGAGGAAGCAGGCGCAGCGCCTGCCCGGGGCGACCTCGCGAAGGGCCGGGACCTCGTCGGAGCAGCGCCTCATCGCGCTCGGGCAGCGGGCGTGGAAATGGCAGCCCGGAGGCGGGTCGAGGGGCGAGGGTATCTCGCCGCTCAAGGGGGCGTACTCGGCCCTCCGATCCTCGATGCTCGGCACCTGCTTGAGGAGGGCCTTCGTATAGGGATGGCAGGGCGAGGCGAAGAGCTCGGCCGCCGGGGCTTCCTCCACGAGGCGGCCGAGGTACATGACCATGACGCGGTCGGAGATATGCTTGACCACGCCGATCGAGTGGCTGACGAAGAGGTAGCCGAGGTCGAGCTCGTCGCGCAGGCGCATGAAGAGGTTGAGTATCTGGGCCTGGATGGAGACGTCGAGGGAGGCGACCGCCTCGTCGGCGACGACGAGCTCGGGGTCGACGGCGAGGGCCCGGGCTATGCCCACGCGCTGCCGCTGGCCGCCCGAGAATTGGTGCGGGTAGCGGTCCATGAAGGCCGGGTCGAGGCCGCAACGGGCCATGACCCCTGACACCAGCTCCTCCGCTCCGGCGCGGTCGACCAGGCCGTGGACAAGGGGCGCCTCGCCGATGATATCGCGCACCTTCAGCCGGGGGTTGAGGGAGGCGTAGGGATCCTGGAAGATCATCTGCGCCTTGAGCGCCCGCCGGCGCTCCTCCCGGGTCCGGGCGGCCGAAAGATCCGTCCCGCGAAAGGTCACCTTCCCCGCGGTCGGGGCGACGAGGCCCACGGCCATCCTGCCCAGGGTCGACTTCCCGCAGCCCGACTCGCCGACCAGCCCGACGACCTCGCCCTTGGCGATGCGGAAGCCGACGCCGTCGACGGCCCGGACCCGCTTCTCGTCGACCCTGGCCCCGAGCCGCCGCGCGGCGCGCTCGACCGCGTCGAGGCGCCGCGCGAAGACCTTGGTCAGGCCCTCGGCGACGAGTATGGGCTCGCCGCGGACGGCGTGGACCGGCTCAGTCATTGGTATGCCTCCCCTCGTAGGGATGGAAGCAGCGGTGGGTCCTGCCCCCGCCTACGTCGAACTCGGGCGGCGTCGAGAGGCACGCGCCGTCGGCGCGGTCGCAGCGCTCCCGGAAGGCGCAGCCCTCCCCGAGCCCGACGAGGGAGGGCGTCATGCCAGGTATCTGGTAGAGGCTCCCGCCTCGCCGCGAATTCGCGGGCACGGAGCGGATGAGTCCCCGCGTGTAGGGGTGCGCGGGGCGCTCGAGCAGCTCGCCTACCGGGCCGCGCTCGACGATGCGGCCCGCGTACATGACCGCGATCTGGTCCGCGAGGCCGGCCACGACGGAGAGGTCGTGGCTGATCCAGATGAGGGACGTGCCGCTCCCCGAGCAGAGCGAGCGCATCTCGTGGAGGATCTGCGCCTGGATCGTGACGTCTAGGGCCGTGGTCGGCTCGTCGGCGATGATGAGGTCGGGCCGGTTGAGGAGGGCGATCGCGATGCAGACCCGCTGCCGCATCCCCCCCGAGAACTGGTGCGGATAGGCCGAGAGGCGCTCCTCGGCCGCGGGGATGCCCACGCGCCCGAGGGCCGCGACGCAGCGTCGCCTGGCCTCGGCCCGGGAGACCCGGCCGTGGGCCTGGATCGCCTCGACCATCTGCGTCTCGACCTTGAGCACGGGGTTGAGGGTCATGAGGGGATCCTGGAAGACGGCGGCGATCCGCGAGCCGCGGAGCTCGCGCCTCTGCTCGGGGGACTTCGCCGCCAGGTCCTCCCCTTTGAAGAGGATCCTGCCGCCGACGACCCGTCCGGGCTCGTCGACCAGGCCCAGCACGGAGTAGCCCGTCACGCTCTTCCCCGAGCCCGACTCGCCGACGAGCCCCATGATCTCCCCCGGCTCGACGGAGAAGGATACGCCGTCGACGGCCTTGACGAGGCCGGCCTTCGTGAAGAACTGCGTGGAGAGATCCTCCACGCGGAGGGTTGGCGCGCTCATCGCTTGAGCCTCGGGTTGAGGACGTCGCGGAGCCGGTCGCCCATCACGTTGATCGCGATGATGGCGACGACGAGGGCGACGCCCGGGTAGAAGCTGATCCAGTACTTCCCCGACAGGAGGAAGCGGAACCCGTTCGAGATGAGGAGCCCCAGGGAGGGCTCGGTGATCGGCAGGCCGATGCCCAGGAAGCTCAAGGTCGACTCCGTGGAGATGGCCCGCGCGACCATGGTGGTCGCGATGACGATGAGCGAGGGCAGGGTGTTCGGGAGGATGTGGATGAAGACGATCCGCGCGTCGCTCAGCCTCAGGGCGCGGGCCGCCTCGACGTACTCCCGGTTCCGCTCGGCGAGGGCGCTGCCGCGGGCGGAGCGCGCGAAGTAGGCCCAGTGCACGATGACGAGGGCGAGGGTGATCTTGCTTATTCCCTGGCCCAGGACCACGAGGAGGACGAGGGCGATGAGGAGGGCGGGGAAGCTGAGCTGCAGGTCCACGACCCTCATGAGGATGGCGTCGAAGCGGCCGCCCCGGTACGCGGCGAGGATGCCGAGCGAGGCGCCGACGGCGAAGGCGATGACCGTGCTCATGATGCCCACCGAGAGGCTGATCCGGAGCCCGTAGAGGATGGCCGAGAGCATGTCGCGGCCCTGCTCGTCGGTGCCGAGCGCGTAGGCTCGGCCCGACGCGCCCTCCTCCATCGGGGCGAGGACGCTGTCCATGAGGTCCAGCTTCGCGAGGTCGTAGGGGTCCTGCGGCGAGATCCAGCTCGCGAGCAGGGCCGCGAGGATCACGAGGAGGGTGACGGCGAAGGCCGCCACCGCGCTCGGGCTCTCCCAGTACTCGGCCATGGCCCTGCCGAAGGGCCTTTCTCGGAAACGCGGGCGGCGGAGCGCGGCCGCGGGCCGCGTCCCGTGGCTTGAGCTCATCGCTGCGCCTCCAGATCCACCCGGGGATCGAGGACCGAGTACAGGATGTCCACGACGAGGTTGATCGCGATGAACATGACGACGATCAGGAGGAGGTATGCCACGATCACGGGGCGGTCGAGGACGTTGATGCTGTCGATGACGAGCTTGCCCATGCCCGGCCAGGCGAAGATGGTCTCCGTCACCACCGCGAAGGCGATGGTCCGGCCGAACTCGAGGCCCAGGACCGTCGTGATAGGCACGAGGACGTTCTTGAGCACGTGCACGAAGACGATCCTCCAAGGGCGCAGCCCCTTGGCCCGCGCGTACTTGACGTAGTCGCTCATGACGACCTCCTGCGTGCCCGCCCGCGCCAGCCTGATGATGAGGGAGAGCTTGAAGAAGGCCAGGTTGATCGCGGGCAGGAGCATGTGCTTGAGCCCGTCCCAGGTCAGGAAGCTCACGGGGACGCCGAGGAGCTCGACGGTGGCCCCGCGGCCGGAAGAGGGAAGCCAACCGAGCCGGACGGAGAAGACCATCACCATCATGAGGCCCAGCCAGAAGGTCGGCACCGAGAAGCCGAAGGCCGAGACGCCGAGGATGAGCTTGCTCGAGGCGGCGTCCGGATGGAGGCCGGCGTAGAGGCCCAGGGGTATCCCGACGAGGACCGTGAGGAGGAGCGCGGCGAAGGCCAGCTCGAGAGTCGCGGGCACGCGTTGGGCGATGAGCGAGAGCGTCGGCTCGTCGAACCGGAACGAGCGCCCCAGGTCGCCTCGCGCCGCGTTGGCGAGGAAACGCCCGTACTGCTCGTAGAGCGGCCGGTCCAGGCCGAAGTGCTCGACGATCGCCTGGCGCTCCGCCTCCGTGGCGTCGGGATGGACGAGGGTGTTGATGGGGTCGCCGATGGCGAAGACCCCGAGGAATACCAGCATCGACATGACGAGCACGAGGGCGATGCTCTGCAGGAGCCGCCTGGCGATGAATACGGACATACCGGCTTCGGTCCCTTCTCGGCGAATGAGCCGCGGCCGGCCCGTCGGGGCCGGCCGGCGGACCGCCTATTTGACGATCGCCACGTCCCGCGCGAGGGTCATCTCGTCCATGCGGGGCACGTAGGTCAGGCCCTTGCGCATGGCCCAGGTCGTGGTCTGGAAATACAGGGGGATGATGCCGCGGTCCTTGCCGACGGCGATGCGGACGGCGTCCTGGAGGTCCTTCTCGCGCCTCTTCTCGTCGCTCGCGGCGGCGGCCGACTGGATCAGCTTGTCGAAGGCGGGGTTCGAGTAGCGGCCGCGGTTATTCGCGCCCATCCCCGTCGCCTTGTCGAAGGTGGCGAGCACGGCCGTCATGCCGCGCGCCGCGTCGCCCGTCGTGTTGCCGAAGCCCATGAGGAAGATGCTGTACTCGAGGTTCGTCGCTGCGGTGCTGAACACGCTGTACGGGAGGGCCTGGACCTTGATGTCGATGCCTATCCTCGCGAAGAACTGGCCGATGGTCTGGGTGACCTGCTCGTCGTTGAGGTAGCGGTCGTTGGGCCCGTGGATGGTCATCGAGAAGCCCTCGGGATAGCCCGCCTCCGCGAGGAGCTTCTTGGCGCGCTCGGGATCATAGGCGTCGGGCTTGAGCTCGGGGGCCCAGCCGACCATGCCCTCGGGGACGAACTGCCCCGCGGGGACGGCGGCCCCGCCGAGGACCCGCTGGACGAGGGCCGCGCGGTTGATCGACAGGGAGAGGGCCTCGCGGACCCGGGGATCCTTGAGGGGGTTCTTGGCGAGGACGGAGCCGTCCTTGGCGCGGACGAAGGGAGTGGCGTCGCGGTTGGAGTCCATGTGGATGTACATCATGGTCGCGGCGGGGACGCTGAGCACGGAGATGCGGGCGTCCTTCCGCAGGCGCTCCTGGTCCACGGGCGAGACCTGGTCTATGATGTCGACGTCGCCGGCGAGGAGGGCGGCCACGCGGGAGGGATCGTTGGTGATGGGCCTGAAGATGACCTTGTCGAAGGCCGGCTTCCTGCCCCAATAGCCGCGGTTGCGCTCGAGGACGAGACGGTCGCCGCGGACCCATTCCACGAACTTGAAGGGGCCGGTGCCGACGACGTACTTGCCCTTGTTGAAGTCCTCGACCGTCGCGTCGGAGGGGGTGTCCCTGGGCAGCACGTAGATGAAGGAGAGGTCGAGGGGGAACTGGGGCGAAGGCGACTTGAGGGTGAACCGCACGGTGAGGGGATCGACCGCGACGCAGTCCTTGATGGCGGCCACGTTCCGCTTGTAGCTCGAGGGGGACTCGGGCAGGCGGGGGATCCTGTTCACGCTGTACACGACGTCGGCGGAGCCGAAGTCCTTGCCGTCGTGGAACTTGACGCCGGGGCGGAGCTTGATCTCCCAGGTGAGGGGATCGACCTGGGTCCACGAGAGGGCAAGGGAGGGCTCGGGCTGGAGGTTCTTGTCCCTCCCTATGATCGTGTCGAACAGCTGCTGCGACGCCTGCTGGGTCGCCCCGGTGGTCGAGAACTGCGGATCGAGGGAGGCGGGCTCGGTCGCGAGGCCGACCTTGAGCGTCGCCTGGGCCCCGAGGGCAGAGCCGAGGAGCGAGAGGGCCGCGGCAAGGAAGAGCGGCGCCCGTCCCGGCGCGAGCGAACAGCGGGTATTCTTCATCATAGCCTCCCCGAGCCGCGGGCCTGCACGCCCGTCTCCGGCTCTGCCGTACGAGTTTAGTGACCCGGGGTCGGAAGTATGTAGGACCTGCTTGATTTCGTGAGTAGGATTCAGGCCTACACGCCCTGGTCCTGGCCGGCGAGGCCGTGCTTGAAGGCGTAGCAGATGAGCTGGTTGTTGTTCTCCATACCCATCTTCTCGAGCATCCTCGTCCGGTAGGTGGAGACGGTCTTGACGCTGAGGCTGCAGAGCCGGGCGATCTCGCCGACGCTCCTGCCCGAGGCCAGCAGCCTGAGTATCTGGAATTCGCGGTCCGAGAGCCTCGCGTGGGGCTCCTCCCGGTCCTCGACGATCGTGTCGACGACCAGATCCCTGGCCCTCTGGCTCAGGTAGCGGTGGCCCTCCGCCACCGTCTTGACCGCCTCCAGGAGCTCCGCCGGGTCGACCGCCTTGTTGATGCAGCCCGAGGCGCCGAGCTTGAAGGCCCTGACCGCGTACTGCTCCTCGGGGAGGATGGAGAGGACGAGGATATGGAGGCCGGCGTCCCTCGCGCGGAGCTCCTTGATCAGGTCGAGGCCGTCCATGCCCGGCATCGAAAAATCCAGTATGACGAGGTCGTAGCGGGAGGCGCTCGCGAGCTCGAGCGCCTCCCGGCCCTCGCCGGCCTCGTCGACGCTCTTTACGGGCAAATGCTCCTCGAGGAGCTGCCGGAGCCCCTTTCGCACGAGGAAATGGTCGTCGGCGATCAGGATCCTCAGCATCCCCTCCTCCTCCCCTTCCTCCGCCCCGCCCCCCCCGCTGCCCCGGGGGCGCTCGCCAGCCTCAGCCGTGCCTCGACCCTCGCCCCCTTGCCCGGCTCGCCGCCTATCTCCAGCGAGCCGCCGAAGGCGGCGCAGCGCTCCCTCATCCCGATGAGGCCGAAGGAGTCGGCCCGATCGGCGCTCCCCGGCGGGATGCCCTCCCCGTCGTCCTCGACCTCGAGGACGGCCATGTCGCCCTCCCGGCGGACCTTGACGATCGCGACGCTCGCTTTCGAGTGCCGCATGACGTTTCCGAGCATTTCCTGGAGGATGCGGAACAAGGCCGTCGCGGCCTCGCCGCGGATGGGCTCGCCCTCCCACTCGTCCCGGACCTCGACGCGCATACCCTCGGGTAGGGGGAGGTCCCGGACGTACCAGCCGAGGGCGTCGGAGAAGCCGAGCAGGTCCAGCGCCGCAGGCCGCAGGCGCGTGGCGAGGGACTTGACCGCGGCCATGGCCTCGGCGATGGTCAGCTGCATCTCCTTGACCTTGGCGACCCGCTCCGGCTCCTCGGAGCCCTGGTGGGAGGCCAGCCAGAAGGCGCGGAAGCTAAGTATAGTGAGGTGCTGGCCGATGGTGTCGTGGGCCTCGCGCGCCGCCCTCCGCCGCTCCTCCTCGCGGGCCGCCTCGATGTGCCTCGTCAGGTTGGACAGGAGGTCGGCGCGCCTGCGGAGGGCCCTCGTACGGAGGGCGATGCCCATGGCGAGGGCCGCCGCGAGGGCGCAGGCCGCGAGGGACCTGAACCACCAGGTGTCCCAGAAGGGATGCTCCACGACGATCGAGAGGGAGGCGCCGTAATCGTTCCAGACCCCGTTGCCGTTGGCGCCTTTCGCCCTGAGCATGTAGCTCCCAGGCGGCAAGGGGGCGATGTATCCCGAGCCCGTCCCCCCGAGGGAGACCCAGCTCGATTGCAGGCCCTCGAGCTTCATCGCGTAGCGGTTGCGCGTGGGGGCAGTATAGTCGGTCACGGCGATCCGGAAGGACAAGCCGCGATTGTCATGGCCCAATACCAAGGAGCGGCCGTCCTCGGACCAGGAGAGGGGCTCCTCGCCTCCGGCCGCCTGGATACGCGTGATAGCCACCCCCGGCGAGGGTGCGTAGCGGGGGATCAGGAGGGGATCGAAGCGGAGCAGCCCCTCGGCGCCCCCGACGCTCAGGATCCCGGCGCGGGACAGGGAAAGCGAGCCCGGCCCGAGCTTCCCGACCGAGAGCCCGTCCTCCTCGCCGATCAGGTAGCAGGAGCAGCGCTCCCGGTCGTAGGCGCTCAGGCCCGACGATGAGGCTATCCAGAGTACCCCGCTCCTATCCTCCGCGAGGCCGTAGATCATTGGTCCAACGGTCTCCCCGCCCGTCTCCGCCCCCTGGCCGACCTTCCCCGTATCGGGGTCGACGCGCAGCAAGCCATCGGACGCCGTCCCAGCCCAGAGCCGGCCGGAGCGATCCTCGGAAACGCAGGTGACGAAGGACTCTGACAGGGGACGGCCCGAGTCGAGCTCGGCCTCGAACGCCGTCGGACGGTCGGAGCCGGGGCCGAGCCACGCGAGGCCCCCCTCCGAATAGCCGATCCAGAGCCGTCCCCGCGAATCGAGGGCGAGGCAGTTGACGCTCCGCCCCGAACGGCCATCGGCCCCGTAGCCGGGAACGGCCGAGAAGCTCTCGAGCCGAGGATCGAAGCGCTGGAGCCCCCCTCCC
Organism: Spirochaetota bacterium; assembly: GCA_022711355.1. GTDB lineage: Bacteria > Spirochaetota > Spirochaetia > Treponematales > Rectinemataceae > JAKLFE01. The sequence goes on from JAKLFE010000001.1 coordinate 148,261, forward strand.
ATGGTGCCGACCCAGAGCCCGCCATCCTCCGAAGGGCAGAGCGCCGAGACCGAATAGGGGACGAAGCCCTCCGCCCCGCCGCGTCGATAGATCGCCGTGGAGCCGTCGCGACGGAGGCGGGCGAGCCCCAGCCCCCGGCATCCCAGCCACAGCGACCCGTCGCCGCCCCTCGTCATGGCGCTGACATCGGCCGAGCGCAGCTCGCCCGGCAGGGCCAGCTCCTCGACCTGGCCGCTCAGGCGGACGGCGAAGAGGCCGGCGCCGCGCGAGGCCACGAGGAGGCTGCCGTCCCCCTCCTCGAGCAGGGCCTGGACGTCGCCGACGGCCGCGCCGCGGGGGCCGGAGGGGCGCTCGAAGAAGGGTGCCATCCGCACGTTGTACGCCCGCACCCCCCCGTTCGAGAGGGCGGCCCACAACAGGCCGCACCTGTCGCGGAACAGGGCCGTCACCCCCGGCTCCGCCCTCCCGGATGGCGGGACCATGGCGAGGCTGGCGGGATCGACGCGCCCGATCCCTCCCTCGTCGAAGCCTACCCATATCCGGCCCTCCGGATCCTCGGCGAGGGCTCGCACCGCCCCGAAGCGCCCGGCCGCGGCCCCGCGCGGGGCCCTGACATGCCGGAAGCCCTGGGCCGAGAAGAGGTCCACGTTCCCGTCGCCGAAGCCGATCCATATGAAGCCGAGCGAATCCTCGAACAGGGAAGCGACACGGCTCGAGCCCAGGCTCGAGGCATCGCCCGACCGGGGGCGGAACTCGTCGAAAGAGCCGCCGCCGCCGCTGCGGAGGAGGCCCTCGCCGTCGGTTCCGGCCCATATGCGCCCTTGCGAATCCGCGAGGAGGGTCATAATCGCCGCCCGCCTCCGCGGGGGCAGGAGGGGCTTGAAGGCGTTCCGCTCGAGGTCGCTCCGGTACAGCATCCCGTCACCGGTCCCCGCGATCAAGCGGCCCTCCGCGTCCTCGCAGAGGGCGAGCACGCGGCCGTCCCCCCCGGCCTCGCTGAGCCCCTCCTCGGGGCCGTACAGGCGCAGGCGGCGGGAACGCGGCTCGAGACGGGCCAGCCCGCCGATGCCCATCCCGATCCAGATATGGCCGTCGCGATCCTCGATGAGCGATTCGACGGCCGAAGAGGAGAAGGAGGGGTAGCCCTCGCTCGGCGTGATATGGGTGAAGGAGGAGCCGTCATACAGAAACAGGCCCCCGACGGTGCCGAACCACAGGAGCCCCTGGCGGTCTTGCAGGATGCCCGTGACTCTATGCCCCCTCGCGCCCTGGGCTACGCCGAGTTCGTAGTACAGGCCCCTCGCCGGCTCGGCCGCGAGGACCGCCGCCGCGCCCGCCAGCGCCGCGACGAAGGCGGAGAGGAGGGATAGGAGCCTCGGCGAGGCCCTCACCTGGGGTACCCTGCGGAAGTCGCGGCGGCGCTATCCATGCTTCTCCCTGCTCGGGCTCGTGCCTGCGGGCAATCCCGGCTGGATGGAGACTATTCCACAGCGCCGCCCGAGGGCAAGGCTCCCCCCGCTGGCGGGCGGGGTCCTCGGACGATATAGTACGGCATGGAACGAGAATCCATCCGGAGCAACGGGCGCTCCTGGGCCGCCGCCCTCAAGGCCACGGTGCCCGTCCTCCTCGGCTACACGACCCTCGGGGCCGCCTTCGGCCTCCTCCTGGTCAACGCGGGCCTGCCCTTCTGGCTCGCGCCGCTCATGAGCCTCGTCCTCTACGCGGGAGCGGCCCAGTTCATGGCGATCGGCCTCCTGGCCTCGGGCGCCGGCGTCCTCGAGATGGCCCTCCTCGTCCTCGCCCTCAACGCCAGGCACGCGGTCTACGGCCTCTCCCTCCTCGGCCGCTTCGAGCCCTGCAAGCGCTGGAGGCCCTACCTCGTCTTCGGCCTCACCGACGAGACCTACGGCCTCCTGTCCACCCTCGACGCCCCCGAGGGCTCGGACGAAGCCCAGCGCGAGGCCTTCTACGCGGCCGTGACCCTGCTCAACCAGGCCTACTGGAACCTCGGCACCCTGGCCGGCGCCCTCGCCGGGGTGGCGGCGAAGGGCATAGCCGGCTTCGACGCGGCCGGCCTCGACTTCGCCCTCACCGCCCTCTTCGTCGTCCTCCTCGTCGAGCAGCTCCGCTCCATGAGGAGGCCCGAGCCCTACCTCGTGGCCTTCGCGGCGGCGGCCCTCGCCTTCCTCGCCCTCGGGCCCGAGCGGCTTCTCCTCGCGGCGATACTCCTCTCCGTAGCCGGCATACTCGCCCTCCGAAGGAGGCTGCCTTGAGCTCCGCCTACCTCGTCGGGGCCGTCGTCGCGATGGCCGCCGTCACCTACTTCCTGCGGGCCCTGCCCTTCCTCTTCTTCGGCCGCCGCGAGCCGCCGGCGCTCGTGGCCTACGTCGCGCGCTACCTCCCGCCCGTCATCATGACCATCCTCGTGCTCAACAGCTTCAAGGGCCTGAAGCTCGACCGCGCGCCCTGGGGCCTGCCCGAGCTGGCCTCGGCGGCCCTCGTCGCCGCCCTCCATGCCTGGAAGAGGAACGCGTTAGTCTCCATAATAGGCGGCACGGCGCTGTACATGGCGCTGATCCGGCTGCTATGAAGGGGCGGCGGTCCGCTTCAGGGCTTCGGCCTGAGGGACTCCACGACGCTCGACGAGACCCAGTAGATGTCGGCCTTGCCGCCCGCACCGTCGTAGCGGCTGAAGAAAATGTACTTGCCGTCCGGAGAGAGGGAGGCGCAGCCCTCGTCGTACTGCGCGGTATCTATCGCGGGGCCGAGGCGCTGGGGGAAACCCCACCCGCCGCTGGCGCTCCGGAAGGCGACGAGGACGTCCCTATCGCTGTTGCACAGGAGGAAGCTCCCGTCCGGCGCCACGCTCGGGTGGATGATGCCCCGCGCGAAGCCGATCCGCTCGCAGGCCGGATAGGCTCCATCCTTGAGCGGGGCGACGTAGATCTGGGCCTTCCTGATATCGGTATAGTAGAGCGTCCCGTCCCGCGCGAGGCTCGGCCAGAAGGCATCCGAGGCGTTGACGGGCCCCGCGATCGGCGCTGGCGAGCCCCACCCGCCATCCGAGCGCCGCGCCAGGAAGAGCCTGGCCTTCCCTTCCTCGTCGTCTCCCGCGAAGACGAGGCTCTGCCCGTCAGGCGAATGGAAGGCCTCGAATTCCCAACGCCCCTGCCTCCGCAGGTCCGCAGCCTCGGGCAGCGACCATGCGCCGTCGTGGGACTTCCTCGTCACCAGGAGGCCCGACGGCCCTCCCGCCGGGCCCTTCTCCGCGGTGAAGAAGAGCTCCGAGCCGTCCGGCGACAGGGAGAGGCCGTACTCGTGGCGGCCGTCGAGCGAGATGAACCCCCGCCCGAAGGGCTTCGGCTCGTCCCCGGGCGGATCGCCGAATAGCAGCGAATCCGGCGCCTGGGCGGCGCAGGGCGGAGCGATCGCGGCGAGGAGGACCGCGCCGAGTGCGAGGATCGCGCGAGAGCGGCGGAAATCCGACATCTATATACCCTTCTTCCGAGGCGCCCCGGTCTCGGAGCGCCCCATACTGAGACGGGATCCAGGGCGCCGCCGTGACCGCGGGATCTCCTTTTTCCGCGCGCCGAGGCTATCTCCCCCGGAGGAAACGCGGTATACCTGGATCCGAAGGGAAAACGAGGCATGAACCCGTTCACGGAGGATAGGCTCGAGGAGGAGGCGGAGGCCGCCCTCGTCCGCGGCGCGCAGCATGGCGACGCCGCGGCGATGGAGCGGCTCATCAAGCTCCACCAGCGCTGGATCTTCAACGTGGTCCTTCGCATGGTGCCCGATTTCGATGAGGCCGAGGACCTCTGCCAGGAGATCATCCTCAAGGCCTTCCTGCGCATCGGCTCCTTCCAGGGCAGGAGCCGCTTCCGCACCTGGCTCTACCGGATCGCCGTCAATCAGGTGCTCGACGCGAGGGAGAGCGACTGCGAGCGGACGTTGCGCGCTTCCGGCGGGCGCTTCGCCGACGACTCCTTCATGGAGTGCTACCTCGGGCAGGAGATCGCCGATCCCCAGGCGATTCCCTGCGACCTGCGCCTCCTCGCCCAGGAGATACGGATAAAGTGCATGCTCGGGATGCTCGTGTGCCTCGACCGGAAGCAGAGGATGGTCTTCATCCTCGGCGGCATCCTGGGGGTCGGAAGCCGGACGGCGGGCGAAATCCTGGGCATGAGCGACGAAGGCTTCCGCAAGGCCCTCTCCCGCTCTCGACGTCGGCTCCGCAACTTCCTCTTCGACCGGTGCAGCCTCGTCAACCCGGCGAAGCCCTGCACCTGCGCCCGGAGCATCCGCGCCAACGTGCAGGGAGGCTATGTGGATCCCCTCCATCTCGTCTTCGGCGCGGGCAGCTCTTCCGCGATACGCGACATCGTCTGCGACGCGCGGAGGCGGCTCGATACCATCGAGTTCGACAGGTGCCAGGAGCTCTACCTGGATCATCCCTTCGAGGAGTCCCCCGATTTCTCGCGCGAGGTCCTGAGGATCCTCGAGAGCGAGGACTTCCGCAGCCTCCTCGACGCGGCGCCGCGGCATCGGCCTCCCGACGCCGTACATGCTCCCGATACGGATCGAACAGCAACGGGGATCGACTGAGCCAAGGACTGCCGTATCTACGATGTCCCCCGTGGACGGGGCCCCGCGTGCCGGAGTCCCTGCCAGCCCCGGAGCCTGTCGAGCCAGCTCCACGCTGTTAGGTACACGGGGTTGGGCGAGCGACGGACATTCCTCCGGCAGTCACCGAGACGGGGCGCCGCAAAAAAAGGACCCCCGCTTGCCGGGGGCCCTTTTTTTTGCGAGCGGGGCCCCGGCCTCGGAAAGTACCGAAGGGAGTCCCGTCAGGTATTAGCGCTTGACCAGGTACTTGCGGATGTCGACCGCCACCGCCACGACGATGATGATGCCCTTGACGATCTGCTGCCAATAGGCCGACACGCCCAGGACGACGAGGCCGTTGTTGAGGACCTCGAAGATGAGGACGCCGGTGATCATGCCGCCGACCGTGCCGATGCCGCCCGAGGTCGAGACGCCGCCGATGACGCAGGCGGCGATGGCGTCGAGCTCGTAGCCGTTGCCGTAGTTGTTGGTCGCGCCGCCGGTGCGGGCGGCGAGGAGGGCGCCGGCCAGGCCGTAGAGGAGGCCGCCGATGGCGTAGATCAGGAGGGTATTCCTCCAGACCGAGACGCCCGAGACCACGGCCGCGTCGGGGTTGCCGCCGATCGCGAAGATGTTCTTGCCCAGGCGGGTCTTGTTGTGGAGCACGTAGATGACCAGGGCCACGGCCGCCGCTATCAGGATGAGGTTCGGGATCCCCAGGGTGTCCCCCGTCCCGATGTTGGTGAAGTCCTCGCGCAGGCCGCCGAGGGGCTGGGCGCCCATGGGCGGCCGGTCGACGTAGAGGGAGACGGCGCCGTAGACGATGACCATCATGCCCAAGGTGGCGATGAAGGGCGGGACCTTGAGGAAGGCGACGACGGAGCCGTTCAGGAGCCCGACGAGGAGTCCCACGCCGATGGCCGCGAGGACCGGTACGAGGAGGGGGAGGTCGGGCATGCCCTTGAAGAGCTTCGAGGCGTAGTCGGCGCGCTGGGCGAGGGAGGCCGAGACGACGGCCGCGAGGCCCACGGTGCGGCCCGCCGAGAGGTCGGTGCCCCGTGTGATGAGGATGCCGCCGCAGCCCAGGGCTATGACGGCCCTGACCGAGGAGATCCTGAGGATGTTGACGAGGTTGGCGGGGTTCAGGAAGCTCGGCCTGGCGATCCCGATCGCGACGACGAGTCCGAGGAGGACCAGGACGATGGCGTTCTTGCTCGCGAATTCCCTCGCGACCTGGGACCTGGGCTTCAGCGCGCCCGTTGCTCCGTTGCTCATTCCGCTCTCCTTGTCATGACATGAACTGGGTCGCCAGTTCCATGATGCGTTCCTGGGTCGCCGCTTTGCCGTCCAATATGCCGGTGGCCCGGCCCTCGCACATCACCATGATCCGGTCCGACATGCCGAGGAGCTCGGGCATCTCCGAGGAGATCATGATGACGCTCTTGCCCCGCTTCGCGAGGTCCGCGATGATCGTGTAGATCTCGTACTTGGCCCCGACGTCGATGCCCCGGGTGGGCTCGTCGAGGATGAGGATCTCGGGCTCGGTGAGGAGCCAGCGCGCGAAGATGACCTTCTGCTGGTTCCCTCCCGAGAGGCTCTGGATGAGTGTGGCGGCCGAGGGGGTCTTGACCCTGAGCATCTCCACGCTCCGCCGCACGTCGCCCTCGCCCCGCCTCCGGTCGAGGAGGAGGAGCCTGCCTATGTAGGTCGAGATGTTGGCGATGAGGGTGTTGTCGAGGACGGAGAGGACGGGGAAGATGCCCGTCGTCCGCCGGTCCTCGGTGAGCAGGGCTATCTTGTGGCGCTTGGCCTGGATGGCGTTCTGTATCGCGACGCGCTTCCCGCCGATCCTGATCTCGCCGGACTTGATCCCCCTGAGGCCGAAGATGGCCTCGACGAGCTCGGTGCGCTGGGCGCCGACCAGGCCCCCGAGGCCGAGGATCTCGCCGCGGCGCAGGTCGAAGCTGACGTCGCGGAAGGAGCGGGGGTTGGTCGAGGTCAGGCCCTCGACCTGCATGACCACCTCTCCGGGGACGTTCTCGCGGGGCGGGAAGCGGTGCACGAGGTCGCGGCCGACCATGCGGTTGATGATGAGGTCGGTCGTCAGCTCCTTGGCGGGGTAGGTGCCGACCCGCCTGCCGTCGCGCATGATCGTCACCTCGTCGGAGATCTCGAGGATCTCCTCCATCTTGTGGGAGATGTAGAGGATGGCGATCCCCTCGGACCGGAGCTTGCGGATGATCCCGAAGAGGTGCTTGACCTCGTTCTCGGTCAGGGACGAGGTCGGCTCGTCCATGATGATGACCTTCGCGTTGTACGAAACCGCTTTCGCGATCTCCATCGACTGGATCTTGGAGACGGAGAGGTTCTGGACCCAGGTCTTGGGGTCGATCTCCATCCGGAGGTCCTCGAAGAGCTTGCGCGTGTCGCGGAGCATCTTCGCCTTGTTGACGAGCTTGAACAGCCCGAAGTTGCGCGTGGGGTAGCGGCCGAGCCAGATGTTCTCCGCCACGCTCATGAAGGGGATGGGGTGGAGCTCCTGGTGGATCATGGCGATGCCGGCGTCGAGGGCCTGCCGGGCCCCGGCGAAGGCCACGGGCCTGCCCCCGAGGACTATCTGGCCCTCGTCGGGCTCGTAGATCCCGAAGAGGCACTTCATGAGGGTCGACTTCCCCGCTCCGTTCTCGCCCATGAGGGCGTGGACGCTGCCGGGCCTGACCTGGATCGAGACGTCGTCGAGCGCCTTCACGCCGGGGAAGACCTTGGTGATAGCGCGCATCTCTACGGCGAAGCCGTTTTCGCTCATCGGGTCCGTACCTCCTGCAAGCCCGGGTCGGGCGACGCACGCCCGCATTGTAGCACAGTATCGCCGGGTATCGTTATAGCCGAGCACGGGGGCGCTCGCGCGCCCCCGTGCTCGTGAGATCGCGGTGGCCTCGAGCGAGGCCGCCCCGGGCTTACTTCTTGAACTGCTTGTAGTTGTCCTTGGTCACCTTCTGGTAGGGGACCCAGACGTACTTGCCCTTGGGATCGGGCTTGCCCTCGGCGTTGGCGAGGGGGGCGACCGCGGTGGCGGCGCTCTTGCCCTGGGCCAGGCTGTAGGCGAGCTCCCAGGTGGCGAGGCCCTGGTTCGTGGCGTCGTTCAGGACGGTGCCGAGGAGGAAGCCCTGCTCGAGGGCGTCCAGGGCGGGGGGAGTGGCGTCGACGCCGACGACGGGCATGAACTTGCCGCCCTTGAAGTAGCCGGCGGCCTTGAGGGCCTCGATGGCGCCGAGGGCCATGTCGTCGTTGTTGGCGAACACGACCTCGATCTTGCCCGCGTAGGCGGTGAGCCAGGCGGCCATCTTCTCCTGGGCCTTCGGGCGGTCCCACATGGCGGTGTCCTCGGCGAGCTTCTGCACCTTGATGCCGGCCTTCACGACGGCCTCGATGGAGTACTGGGTGCGGAACTTCGCGTCGGTGTTGGAGGGATCGCCGATGAGCATGACGTACTGGAGGACCCCGTCCTTGTTGAGGTCGGCGGAGGGGTTCTTCTTCCAGTAGTCGGCGACGATCTCGCCTTCCATGGTGCCGGAGTCCTGGGCCTTGGCGCCGACGTAGTAGGCCTTGTCGTACTTGGCCATGTCGGCGGCGACGGGCTCGCGGTTGAAGAGGACCAGCGGCAGGTTCTTGGCCTTGGCCTTGCCGATGAGGACGGACACGGCGGAGGGGTCGACCATGTTGATGGCGAGGCTCTTCATGCCCTGGACGATGAACTGGTCGACCTGGTCGTTCTGCTTCGGCTGGTCGTACTGGCTGTCCTGGACGGAGAGGGTGGCCTTGCCCTTGGCCGCGGTCTCGATGGTGTTGCGGACGTAGGACATGAAGGTGTCGTCGAACTTGTAGATGCACACGCCGATCTTGGGCTGGGCGAAGACGCTCGAGCCGAGGGCAGCGAGCACGAGGAGAGCGAAGAGGAAACGCTTCATCCGGAGACCTCCTTGATTACTTCGTCGGCCGGTTCCCGTAGACGGGGGCCGCGACCCTACCAGTATTCGCCCTTTTCCCGAATCGGTCAGCAGGATTTTGCGCGCGAGCACGCGCACCGGAGGCCCCGACCGGCGCGGGGCGGGGACCGGGACTAGCACGATGCCGCGCGGGAGGGGGGCGGAAAAGTCCAGACGCCCTTACTGGAGGGAGTCGGCCGGGGGACGCTCCCCCGCGGCGAAGGCGGTCGGGGTGAGGCCAGTCATCTTCTTGAAGAGGCGGGAGAAGTAGTTGGGATCGGGATAGCCGCAGGCGGCGCTGACCTCCTTGACGGAGCAGCCGGGGAGGGAGAGCATCTCGCGGGCCCGGGCGATCCGGTACTCGATCAGATAGTCCGAGAAGCCCCGGCCCGTCTCCTCGACGAAGAGCCGCGAGAGCCGGCCCGGCGAGACCCCCGCGGCGTCCGCGCAGGTCTCGAGGCCCGCCGCCTTCCCGTAGTTCGCCTCCACCCAGGTGAAGGCCCGGGCGACGGGGGGGGAGTAGCGGGGCTCGGCCCCGATCGAGGCGACCAGGCGCGAAAGCCGGGAGCGGGCGGCCAGGGCGAAGGCCGGGCCCTCGGCCCCGGCGCGGAGCTCCCCCGGGTCGAAGAGGGCCCTCGCCTCGGCAGGGTCGAGCGCGCCCCGCCTGGCCTGGGAACGGGCCGCGGCGGCGAGGAGGGAGGCTATCCTCCCCGCCTCGGGCCCGCCCACCCGGGGGGCCCGGGCCAGGGGACCGAGGAGCTTCTCGAAGGCGAGGGAGGCCCGGGCGGGCGAGGACTCGCGGAGGGCCGCGAGGAAGTCCTCGTCCTCCTCGAAGAGGCGGCCGCCCGGGCCCTCGACGGAGGAGGAGCCCGGGGTCCCGTTGCCGGGCGCGGGGGCCGGGGGGGACTGTCCCCCGGCGCCGAGGCCGGCGAGGGCCTCCGACCAGGCGAGGCTGGCCTCGGCCGCCGGCCGGGGCCGGCCCGAGCCGAGGCGGAGCTCGCCCCGCTCGAGCTCGGCGCCGAGGCCCGCGCGGGCCGCCTCGGCCAGCTCGGCCAGGCGCTCGGCCGCTGCGGCCTCGTCGCGGCCGGCCACGAAGGCGAGGCAGGTGCCCGCCACCAGGGGCCCGACGAGGGCCGGGCTGCGGTAGCGCAGGATCTCGCGGAAGCGGCGGTAGGCCTCGGCCGCCTGTCCGGGCCCCCCCGCGGGGAAGGCCGCCGCGAGGATGCCCGCCCAGCTCTCCACGATGCCGAGGGCATCCCGCGCGGCCTTCTGGCCCCCCTCCTCGGCGCCGAGCATGATCCCGGCCAGGTAGGCCGCCTCGGCGAGGGGGCGGAGCCGCTCCTCGCCCTCGCGGTGCTCCACCTCCCTCGTCTCGAGCTCGCGCTGCCGGTCGAGGTGGGCCGCGGCCGAGCGGAGGGCCCGCGCGAGCTCCTCGCGGCCGACGGGCTTGAGGAGGTAGCCCAGGACCCCGAGCTCCACGGCCTCGCGGGCTATGTCGAAGCGCTCGTAGGCCGTGACGAGGATGAAGACGGCGCCCGAGGAGCGGCGGCGGAGCTCGCGTATCGCGTCCAGGCCCGAGATGCCCGGCATCCGCACGTCCATGAGGACGATGTCGGGGGCGAGGGCGGGGGCCCGCTCGATGGCCTCCCGGCCCGAGGAAGCCGTGCCCACGACCTCGAATTCGGCGGCGAGGTCGCGCGAGGTCATCATGACGATGCTCTCGACGAGGGGCCGCTCGTCGTCCACGACGAGGATCCGCTTCATGCCCAGCCTCCCGCCGCCGGCAGGCGGACGCGGACGGTGGTCCCCTCCCCCGGCGCGCTCTCGATCTCGACCCGCCCCAGGCCGCCGGTCGCCAGGGCCACGCGGCGCATGACGTTCCGCAGCCCGATGCCCCCCTCGCGCTCGCCCCGCGCGGCCTCGCCGCCCCCGGCCCGGAGGGCCTCGAGCTCGGCCCTAGCGATGCCGACCCCCGTGTCCGAGACCTCGAGGAGGACCTCGGAGCCCGCGCAGGCGACGCGGACGCGCACCGCGCCGCCCTCCTCGAGGTCGTGGAGGCCGTGGGTCACCGCGTTCTCGACGAGGGGCTGGAGGACGAGGGCCGGGGTCTCCGCGGAGAGGGCTTCGGGGTCGGCCTCGACGGAGAAGGAGTAGCGCTCGCCGAAGCGGAGCCGGAGGAGCCAGACGTAGCGCTCCACGCACTCGAGCTCGTCCGAGACGAGGACCGAGCGGGAGGGCGACTTGAGGGCGTAGCGGATGAAGCCCGAGAGCTTCTCCATGAAATTCCCGCTCCGCTCCGCCCCCTCGGCCATGGCGAGCTGCATGCCCGCCGCCAGGGTGTTGAAGAGGAAGTGGGGATTGATCTGGGCCTGCAGCGCCAGGAGCTCGGCGTCCTTGAGCCTGCGGTCCATCTCGACCAGGCGCAGGTCCTCCTCCATGAGCCTCCGCTCGATCTCGGCCTTGGACTTGAGCTCGTCGAAGGCCGCGCGCACGCTCCGGCGCATGTTCTCGAAGGCCGAGGCCACGGTCGCGATCTCCTCGGCGGCCTCGATCGGGGGGAGCTCGCGGTCGTAGTCGCCGCGGCCGATGGCGCGGGCCGACTCGGCGAGGGCGGAGAGGGGCTCGGTGATGGCCCAGGCGTAGCGGACGAAGACCGTGAAGGCCATGATGAGCGCCGCGAGGACGAGGGCCGCGTTGGTCGCCACTATGGCGCCGATCCGGGGCTCGAGCCCCGTGTAGGCCTCGATCGAGGCGGCGAGGTTGCGGCGCTCGATCCGCTCGACGATGAGGTTGGCCAGCTCGGCGCCGCGCAGGGTGCTCTCGAAGCGGTCGGAGTAGACGGCGATCCGGCCCTCGGCCTTGGCGGAGGCGGCGGCCCCGGCGTCGAGGAGGTAGCGGTCCACGAGGCCCGCCAGCTCGCGCTGGAGGAGGAGGGCCTCGTCGGCCCTGACCTCGCGGTTGAGCGCGGCGGAGCGCTGGGCGAGGAGCTCCGCGGCGCCCTCGTAGGCCGCGAGGTAGTCGGGGCTCCGCGAGGTCAGGTAGCCGGAGAGGGCCTGGGCCGAGAGGGAGAGCCCGGAGCGGATCTCCTCGATGAGCTGGTTGCGCTCGAACAGGAGCCCCAGGCTCCGGGCGAGGGCGGCGGTGGCGAAGCCCGTGTAGAGGGTGGCGGCCCCGACGATCGCGAGCATCGAGAGCGTGACCGCGACCATCTTGCCGCGGAGGCTGGCGGGCCGCCTCATTCGGGCGAGTTCCCCGTCTTCACGTCGAAGTCGACCTCCCGCACCCCGGGGGGGAAGAGCCCTTCCTCCATGTCGGCGAAGGCGCGCGCCGCCTCCTCCCCGATCCGCCGCGAGTCCCGGACGAGGCTGGCCGCGACGACCCCGCTGCGGAGGTGGCGCGAGAGCTCGGGCGTGTCGTCGGCGCCGACGATCATCACCCTCCCCTCGAGGCCCCGGTCCATGACGACCTGGGCCGCGCCGAGGGTGTCGCGGGAGGTGGCGCAGAAGATGGCGTTGATCTCCGGCGCGGCGGCGAGGAGGGTCGCGGCGGCCACCTCGCCCGAGAAGGAGCCCGGGCCGGCGCGGATGGTGCCGAGGATCTTCGCCCCCGGGTAGGTGGCCGCGGCGGCGGCGACGCCCTTGTACAGGGAGTCCTCCTCGGGCAGGGCCGAGCCCCCGCCGGCGGGGAGGATGATTCCGATGCGGGCCCGCTGGGCGAGGGCGCCGGTGATGAGGCGCCCCCCGCCGAAGCCCTGGAAGAGGGGGGCCGAGCCGATGAAGCAGGGCAGGACCCCGGAGGGCGCCTCCTTGCCGACGGCGACGAAGACCACCCCGGCGGCCTCGGCCCGGGCGGCGCGGCCCTGGACGTCCTCGTCGCGGGCCGCGTACATGACGATCCCGTCGGCGCCCGAGCGGAGGCCGATATCGAACCAGCGCTCGGCCTCCTCCGGGGAGGAGGGAAGGTAGCGCTCCACCTGCAGCGCCGCGTCGACGCCGGGCGCCGCGGAGGAGAGGCCCTCGAGGAGGCGGGAGAAGTAGGTGTCGTCGGAGGCCGGCAGGATGACCAGGAGATGGAGCCGGGCCCGGTGGGAGCTCGCCGAGCCCGCTATTCCCGCGGCCGCGAGGGCCTCGCGGCCCTTGCGCACCAGATCGGCGTTGAGGAGGGCGGCGCCGAGGAAGACGAGCCCGAAGAACGCGGCGAGGATCCAAGCCAGCCTCTTCATCGGGGGTGACTATAGCACGATTCGGCGCGGGAGAGGAACGAAGGCCGCTCGCGCCGGCGCTTCGCGCTTTATGCCGCTTCCGTCCGAGCCGACCATGGTGTATGATGGCCGAAATACGCGCGGCCCGACGCCGCGCGGCGGATGGAATACATGGATAAAGGCGCGGGCGTTCCCGTCGCGGAAGCTAAGACATCGAAGTCCATCTTCTCGCAGCTCCTCGAGCGGATCGTCCAGGGCCGGGGCGTCAAGCTCGGCTCGGGGCCCGAGGGCGAGGTCAGCCTCGAGATCCTCCTCGAGAACTGCCCCGACTCCCTCCTCTCCCTGTCGACCGCGGGCGTGATCTGCGACGCCAACCCGGCCTTCCTCTCCTCCTTCGGCTACTCCCGCGGCGAGCTCGTCGGCTCCTCGGTCCTCGCCCTCATCCCCGAGGGCTACCGGCCGGGCTTCGCCGAGGCCCTGGCCCGGCTCGACGCGGAGGGCCCCGAGTCCCGCGCCCCCGACGACGTCCTGGCCTTCCGCGGCGCCAAGCGCGACGGCACGAGCGTCACGATGGACTGCCTCCTCGCCCCGGTCGAGGAAAACGGCAACCGCCGGGTCCTCGCGGTGATCCGCGACCTCTCCCTCGACCAGGAGCTCCTCGACCAGCTCAAGGAGAGCAAGGACCACTACGTCGCCCTCTCCGAGACCATCACCGAGGCCATCTTCCGCATCGACGAGGACTTCCGCATCCTCTTCGCCAACTCGGGCGTCAAGAACACCTTCGGCTACGACAAGGAGGAGCTGGTCGGCCGCAACATGATCCGGCTCTTCCCCGAGGAGGTCTTCCGCAAGCACGAGCCGGAGTTCCGCAAGTACTTCTACATCGACGACCAGGACCGGGTCGGCATGGGGCTCAAGCGGACCATCGAGCTCCTCGGCGTCACTAAGTTCCGGGGCGTGGCGCCCATGGAGATATCCTTCGGCAACTCGAAGGAATTCCGCGGCCGCACCCTGACCTGCATCGTCCGCGAGATATCCCAGCGCAAGACCATGGAGCGGCGCCTCCGGCACCTCGCCTACCACGACAAGCTCACGGGCCTGGGGAACCGGGACCTCTTCAACGAGGACATGAAGGCCATCCTCGCCGAGCCGGGCTGGGGGGCGGGGAGGAAGGCCGCCCTCCTGTTCATGGACCTCGACGGCTTCAAGCACATCAACGACACCCTCGGCCACGCCGCGGGCGACGAGCTCCTCGTCGAGACCGCGCGGCGCATCAGGTTCTGCCTCCGCGACTGCGATTTCGCCTATCGCTTCGGGGGCGACGAGTTCGTGACCCTCCTGTCCCTGGTCAGCGAGGCCAAGGACGCGGCCCTCGTGGCCGACCGCATCCTGCGCTCGATCCGCGAGCCCTACGAGATCCAGTCGAGCTCGGGGGAGAAGCTGCGCGTCGAGGTCGGGGTGAGCATCGGCGCCGCGGTCCTGCCCGACCACGGGAAGACCGCCGAGGCGGCCACCAAGAGCGCCGACATCGCCATGTACTGCTCGAAGGAGGGCGGCAAGAACCGCTACACCCTCTACGACGAGGCCATCAACACCAAGTCCACCCGCGACTGGAGGCTCCAGCAGGAGATGCGGCAGGCCCTCGTGAACGGGGAGTTCGTCCTCCACTACCAGCCGATCGTGAACCGAGACGGGCTGATCCTCGGCCTCGAGGCCCTCGTGCGCTGGCAGCGCGACGGGGTGACCGTCCTCCCGCCCTCCGAGTTCATACCCCGCGCCGAGGAGAACGGCATCATCGTGCCCCTCGGGGCCTGGGCCCTCCGCCGCTCCCTCATGGACCTGCGCCGCCTCGACGCGGCCGGCTTCCACCGCATGTACATCAGCGTCAACGTCTCGAGCCGCCAGCTCGAGCTGCCCGACTTCGTCGACACCCTATCCGACGCCGTGGAGGGCTCGGGGGTCGACTCCTCCCGGGTCAACCTCGAGCTCACCGAGACCACCCTCCTGCGCAACCCCGACGACGCGGGGGCCAAGATCCTCGAGGTCAAGCGGCGCTACCCGAGCATGATGCTCGCGATAGACGATTTCGGCACGGGCTACTCCTCGCTCTCCTACCTGTCGCGCCTGCCCGTGGACAGCCTGAAGATCGACATCTCCTTCGTGCGGGCCCTCCACCGCGAGCAGAACCGCAAGGTGGTCAACGCCATCCTGAACCTCGCCGAGAGCCTGGACATCAACGTCGTGGCCGAGGGCATCGAGACGGCCGAGCAGCGGGCCTACTTCCGCGACAAGCGCTGCAAGGGCATGCAGGGCTTCCTGTTCATGAAGGGACAGCCCATCGACGAGCTCGAGAAACGGCTCCGCGCGATGCGCGACGCCGCGTCCGGCCCCGCCTAGAAGCCGGAGACCCGGTTGCGTCCGGAGCGCTTGGCCGCGTAGAGGCTCTTGTCCGCCCGGTCGACGAGCTCGGTGAGGGTCTCGCCCTCGCGCATGCTCGCGATCCCTATGCTGATGGTCACCTGCCAGGGCACCGCGTCGAAGCGGTGCTTGCCCACGTCGTCGCGGATGCGGGTGGCGATGAACTGGGCGGTCTCCGGGGAGGCCCCGAGGAGGAAGACGACGAACTCCTCGCCGCCGTAGCGGGCCGCGACGTCGCTCGCGCGCACGCAGGACTGGAGGATGAGGGAGATCTCCCGCAGGACCCCGTCGCCGACGGCGTGGCTCAGCCGGTCGTTGACCCGCTTGAAGTGGTCGATGTCGAGCATGAGGGCGTGGAAGCTCTCGTCGTAGCGCAGGGCGCGGGCGAAGAGGTTCTCGCCCGCCTCCTGGGCGAAGCGCCGGTTGTAGAGCCCCGTCAGGCCGTCGCGGAATGAGAGGTCCCAGAGCTCCCGGTTCTCGCGCTCGAGGGAGCGCAGCTTCTCGACCCCCGGCGCCACGACGCGCCGCAGGTTGAGGGCGACGGCGACGCCCAGGCCGGCCGAGGCCGCGGCGAGGGCGAGCGCCTCCCGGGCGAAGGAGCCTCCCGCCCCACGCTGCCCAGCGGCGAGCGAGGGCCAGAGGAGGGGGACGAGGATCGCCGCGGCGGCGACCAGGTCGGCCGCCCCGAGGAGGGAGAAGAGGTACATCGGGCGGTCCCAGTACAGGAGGCCGAGGAAGACGGAGCCGCAGAGGAGGGCCAGGGCCGAGCGCCCGGCGACCAGGTCGGCCGCGGAGGAGATGGCCGCGGCCGCCGCGATGATGGCCCCGAGGGCCGGCTTCGACCGCGAGAAGAAGGAGAGGGCGGCGGCATCCGAGCGGCGGAGGGCGAAGGCCACGAGGCCGCCCGCGGCAATGGCGAGGGCGGCGGCGAAGCCGGCCAGGGCGAGGGGGCCGGCCTCGGCGAGGGAGGGCTCGGGATAGGAGCGCCAGGCGAGGAAGGCGCCGAGGAGGCAGGCCGTCGCGGAGACGGAGGGGGCGACCCTCCATGCCCCGGCCGCCGGCTCCGCGGCGGCAGCGCCCCGGCGCGGCTTGCGCTTCGCGGCCCTCGGTCCCCCGCTCCTTCCCATGCTATCAAACTGTAGCGACGGGGAGTCGGCGCCGCAAGCCGGCCCCGTTGCCGTGACCTGGGCGGGCATGGGGCTTAGCGGACGATCCCGCCGTAGAAATTGAAGCGATAGCCCGGCGCGCGCGCCTTTTCCGAAGGGTCGGGGCCGAAGAGCTCACCCTCCCTGACGGGCCTGCGCGCCTTGGAAATCAGTCGATCGAGGGCCTTCCCATATCCGCGAGGGGTCTCGGACCCGCTCGCGCCACGGGTGGATCTCGGAGCCGCGGCCCCGAGCTCGCTCGCGTGGAACAGCTCCCGGCCGCCGACCTGTCTCGTTTTTGCCTGTTTTTTCATGGCCTGCCTCGACGGAATCCGCGCCCGAGTCCCCTCCCTCGCCCGAAACCCGGCCCGGGCGGCCGCGACTTGCGCGACCGCTGGCGGGAGGATAGCATCGCCCAACCTTCGCGTCTAGCTTCAGCTGCCCGGATCTGCTGATATATCAAGCGCGGCCGTCGAAGCAAGAGTCCCGAAATCTATAATCTTTCGCTCAGAAATCGAGCTCCATCTGGCTCCCCCGATCGAACCAAGCCGAGGCGTCGAGTCCCAGCGCGTCGGCCAGCGAGGCGGCTATGGGGAAGAGCTGGTGGGCGACGTAGTGCTCGTAGTCGAGGGGGGAGCCGCTCCTCCGCTCCTCGGGCTCGGCGCCCGCCCTGGTCATCAGGTAGGAGATCCGCCCCCGCTCCGAGCTCCAGCCCAGGAGGCGGGCGGCCCTGACCTGGGGCGTCTCGGAGGCGTAGTCCCGGGCCGGCCTCCGCAAGGAGCGGCGGTAGAGGAGGCGGTCGTCGAGCTCGCCGCGGCGGAGGGAGGCGACCGTGGCCGCGCAGAAGCCCGCCAGCCCGGCCTCGAGGGCGGCCCGGTCCCCGGAGGCCCCCGCGAAGATGAGCCCGAGGAGCTCGACCTGGAAGCGGCGCGCGAGGGGGGTGAAGTCGCTCCGCGCGGCCTCCATGCCCTTTACCTCGACCTCGGCGCCCCCATCCTCGCGGAGGAGGTAGCCCGCGTAGCCCTTGGCCCGCCCCCGCCCCTCCTCGCCGGCCTCGGCCCGGAGGCGGGCCGAGACGAATTTGAGGCGGGGGATGAGGAAGCGGCGGTAGGCCTTCTCGCAGCGCATCTTCAGGAAGGAGGGAAGGCCGTACTCGGCCTCGATGCGCCGGCCGAGCTCGGCGTTGAGCTCGGCGGCGAGCTCGGCGCCGAGGGCCATGAGCCGCTCGCGGCCGGCCTCCCCGCCCGGGCCGGCCTCCCCGAGGGCGCTCGAGGGCACGAGAGCGCTCTCGGGTACGAGAGCGAAGATCGAGTCCGTGTCGCCGTAGAGGACCCGCATGCCCCGCGCCTCGAAGAAGTCCCGGGAGGCGACGAGGAATTTCTTCCCGAAGGAGGTGATCGCGCCGGCGAGCTCGGTGCGGGCGTAGCGGCAGCCCTCGGCCCCGAGGACCCCGTAGAAGGAGTTCTGCAGGATCTTGAAGACGTAGGCCGCGGCCTCGTCGCCCGAGGCGAGGGCGGCCTCGCGCTCCGACGCGTACCGCGCGATGAGCTCGGGCATGACGCCGGGAGCCCGCTCGAAGCGGGCCCCGTTGGGCGCGACGATGTCGGAGGCCGCGGCCGGCCTGGCCCCGGCCCGGGCGTGGGCCAGGGGATCGACGTTGAAGGTCCGCATGATCGAGGGGTAGAGGCTCCGGAAGTCGAAGACCAGGACGTTCGGGAAGAGGCCGGCCTGGGGATCGAGGACCGTCCCCCCCGCCGCTCCCGAGACCTTGCGCTCCTCGCGGCCCGGGGGCAGGACGCGGCGCGAGCGCAGCTCGGCCCCGTAGACCCGCTCGAAGGCAGGTATGCTCGTCCAGGCCAGGTCGAGGCCGACCCCGGTGAGGGCGGCGCGCTCGGCGGTCAGCCGATCCAGGCCCGTCTTCGCGAGGATGCGGAGGACGAGCTCGGAATCGCGGAGGCAGTAGGCGCAGAAGGCCGCGGGCTCCTCGGCGCGGAGGCGCTCGAGCTCGGCGAGCTTGGCCTCGCCCCGGGCCGACACGGACTTGCCCTCGCCCAGGAGCTCCCGGGCCACGGCCTCGAGGCTGAGCTCCTCGAGCCGGCCTCCCCCCGCCCCCGCGATCCCGCCCGCGCGCACGAGGCGCAGGGCGTCGAGGGCGGCCCGGCCCGGCAGGTCGAAGACCGCCTTGCGCCCTGCCCGCTCGACGAAGGCCGCCGGCTCGGCCGTCCTGCCGATGTCGAAGGCCAGGCCGAGCTCCGAGAAGCGGCGCGCGAGGACGGGCAGGTCGAAGTCGAGGATGTTCCAGCCGGTGAGGACGTCGGGATCCCGTTCCGCGAGGCGCCGCGCGAAGGCCGCGAGGAGCTCGGCCTCGGCGTCGAAGCAGGAGACTCCGGCCGGGTCGCGGCTTCCCTCCCCGGGCCGGGGCCTGAGGAAGAGGACCTCGCCCGGCGGGGCCGGGCCGCCCGGCGCGGCGGAGCCGCCCGAGCCCCCGGACTGGGCCATCGAGAGGGCGAGGACCCTCCCCTCGCGGTCGGTCTCGATGTCGAGGGCGAGCCAGCTAAGGCCGATGGGCGGGCCCTCGTCGGGCTCGAGCCCGGGATCGACGAAGACCGCGTCGACGCGCCGGCCGCCCCGCTCCTCGCCGCGCAGCCTGACGCGGCCCCGGAGGCCGAGGGAGGCGAGGAGCTCTGCCGACCTGCGCCGCTCCGCGGCCGCCGCCGGCAGCCCCGCCGCCCGCAGGGCTCGCTCCGCCTCGCGGAGCTCCCCGGGCCCGAGCTCGAAGCGGGCCAGGCCCTCCCCTTCGAAGGAAGTCCAGGCCTCGGGCCCGGAGCGGACGCGGCCGCCCAGGGCGGCGAGGGCCGCGTCGGCCCGCCCGGCCGGGACGAAGAGCGCGGGGCCGGGCCCGTGCAGGATCGCCGCGAAGCTCCGCCCCCCCTCGAGGCGGCCGGTCAGGAGGACGCGTCCCTCGCCGGCAGGGCCGCCGCCGGGCTCGTCCCAGGCGGCCACGATGAATCCCCGGGCCTCGGTCATCGCGCCCAGTATAGCCCGGAAGCCGGGAGCATGGGGGAGATGGCGGGGGACCGCCTCAGGCCGCCTCGGGCCGGGGCTCGGGCAGGCCGGCCAGGAGGGGGAGCCGGACGAGGAGGTCCAGGAGGATGGGGATGAGGAAGATGTACTGAGGGCCCAGCCGGTCCCACACGAGGCCGGAGGCGTAGGCCACGATGGCCGAAACCAGCATCTGGAAGAAGCCGAGGACCCCGAGCCAGCGGCCTATGTAGCCCGGCTCGACGAGCTCGAACTGGAGGGCCGCCGTCACGACGCCGGTGATGAAGAAGGTCCCCTGCAGTACCCCGGCGAGGATCATGGCCACCGGGCCCCGGGCGAGGACGAGGAGGAGGCAGGAGGCCCAGAACAGGGGCGCGACGAGGAAGATCGTCTTCTTCCGGCCGATCCGGTCGGCCAGGCGGCCGGCAGGGATCCCCAGGAGGAGGGGCGTCAGCGCGAAGCCGGTGACCATGGCGCCGAGGACGAATCCGTCCGCGCCCTTCGTGGCGGCGTAGGGCTGGGTGAAGGGGATGATCATGCCCTGGGGAAGCTGGGCGACGACCGAGACGACGATGAAGCGGCCGAGCTTCCTGCCGTGCCGGAAGACTCCCGCCGTCTCGGCGAGGAAGGGGGCCCGGCCGAGGCCGGGCCCGCCCCGCGCTCTGCCGGGTAGGCAGAGGAGCACGAGGAGGAAGGACGCGGCGGTCCCGGCGAGGCAGAGGAAGAACAGGGGGCGTATGGCCTCGACTCCGACCCCGCCCCTCCTCGACACGAGGAAGGCGCCGAGGAGGGGGCCGACGATCCCGAGGAGGCCGGCCGCGAGGGTCTCGCAGCAGCTCATGGCCGTGGCCCGGTCGGCCCGGGCGAGGGAATTGGCGCAGACGGTGGAGCAGCAGTGCCCGCTCATCCGGTAGCCCAGGTAGTACAGGATCATGGCGGCGATGATGGCGGGCCAGCTCGAGGCCAGGCCGTAGACGAGCCAGGAGAGGCCGAGGAGGGCGATGCCCAGGAGGTAGATGGCCTTGGGCCCGATCCGGTCCACCATGGTCCCGACGTAGGGGCTCGCCAGGGCGGCCACGACCATGCCCGCGCAGTTGACCAGGCCGAGGTCGGCGCCCGTGGCGCCCAGGCCGATGGTGTAGATCGACAGGTAGGGCAGGATCATCTGGTAGAGGAAGCGGTGGATCGAGGTCCGCGAGGCGGTGACGATCCACTCGCGGGGCAGGCGGCCGAGGAAGCCCAGGCCGGCGGCCAGGGCCTCGCGGGGCCTCCTCACGTTGCGCGGCGCCGCTCGAGGGCCGCGGCGAGGCGCTCGAGGGCCTCGGCGAGGGCGGTGCGGGGGCAGGCGAGGTTCAGGCGGAGGAAGCCCTCGCCCTGGGGCCCGAAGATGGCCCCGTCGTTGACGCAGACCCGCGCCTCCTCGAGGGCGAAGGCCGCCAGCTCGCCGCGGCGGAAGCCCCAGGCCCGGAAGTCGACCCAGGCGAGGTAGGTCCCCTCCGCCGGCGAGAGCCGCGCGCGGGGCAGTCGCTTCTCGAGGAAGCCCGCGAGATAGGCGAAATTGCCGTCGAGGTAGGCCTTGAGCTCCTCGAGCCAGGCCTCGCCGGATTCCCAGGCCGCGCGCGCGGCCGCGACGGCGAAGGCGTTGGGCAGCTCCAGGCCGAGGCGGCCGTGGACCAGCTCCTTCCAGCGCTTCTGGATCTCCGGGTCGCGGATGACCACGTTGGAGAGCTGGAGGCCGGCTATGTTGAAGGTCTTGCTCGGCGCGGTCATGGTGACGATGCGCGGCCTTTCCTCGGGGAAGAGGGCCTCGAGGGGGCGATGGGCGACGCCGCGGCGGAGGATGTCGTGGTGGATCTCGTCCGAGAGGACGACCAGGCCCGCGTCGAGGCAGATCCGGCCGAAGGCCCGGAGCTCCTCCTCGGCCCAGACCCGGCCCACGGGATTGTGGGGGCTGCAGAGGATGACGAGCTTGTTCCGCGGGTCGGCGGCCTTGGCCCGGAGGTCGTCGAGGTCCATGCGGTAGCGCCCGTCCTCCTCGACGAGGGCGTTGTCGACGAGGCGGCGGCCGTGGCCCTCGATCATGTTGGCGAAGGGATGGTAGACCGGCCGCTGGACGATCACCCCGTCGCCGGGCTCGGTGAGGATGTCGATGAGGAAGCCCAGGGCCGGCACGATGCCGGGGCTGTAGAAGATGTCACCCGAGGCGACCTCCCAGCCGAAGCGGCGGCGGTACCAGGAGCGCGCCGCCTCGCGCAGCTCCTCGCCGTACTCGGTGTAGCCGAAGGCGTCCTTCTCGAGCCGCGCGCGGAGGGCCTCGAGGATGGGCGCGGCGCTCGGCAGGTCCATGTCGGCCACCCACAGGGGGATGACGCCCCGCTCCGCGGCCCCGGGCGCCCCCATGCGCTCCCACTTGATGCTGCCCGTGCCCCGGCGGTCGACGGGTCGGTCGAAATCGTAGCTCATGCGCGCCCTCCGGCCCCGCCTCGGGCGGGGCGACGCGATCCTAGGGCCGCCCCGAGCTCCCTGTCAATACGAGGCGGGCGGCGGGCCCTGAAACATTACTTTTTCTTATTTCGGCCATCGGCGGCGCCGATGCTGGTATATGCGCCTCAACTCGATACGGGTCAAGATAAACCTGGCCGCATTCCTCGCCCTCGCGGCCCTCGCGGGCTCGAGCGGCCTGCTCATGTACGCCCGCATGGGCAGCGCCCTCTCGGCCGAGGCCCGGGCGGCGGCCAAGCGCGAGAGCGCCCTCGCCATCGCCTACCTCGACCTGGCCGTGCCCGGGGAATGGTCGGAGCGCGGCGGGGCCCTGTACAAGGGGAGCCTCCCCGTATCCTCCCTCTCCGTTGTCATGGACCGGATCGGCACGATGATCGACGCCAAGATCACCATCTTCCACGGCAACAAGCGGGCCGCCACCAACATCCTCCTGGAGGACGGCTCCCGGGCCGTCGGCACCGAGATCGCCGGGCCCGTCGCCGAGCTCGTCCTCGGGCGGGGCGAGGTCTTCAACGGCGAGGCCTCGGTCCTCGGCGAATCCTACCAGGCCTTCTACCGGCCCCTGTACAGCTCGGGCAGCGCGGTGATCGGCATGTTCTTCATCGGCATCCCCCGCGCGGCGATCGAGACGGCCATCGAATCCGCGACCCTCCTCTTCTCGGCCCTGGTCGCCGGGGTCGCCATACTCTCCCTGGTTCTCCTCTTCGCCGCGACGGGCCGCCTCCTCCGCCCGATCGGACTCGTGGCCGGCCGCCTCGAGACGATAGCCGGCGGCGCGGGGGACCTCAGCGTCGAGCTGCCCGTCGCCTCCTCGGACGAGGTCGGCCGGCTCTCGGGGAGCTTCAACAAGGTCATGGCCCGGCTCCGCGCCATGATCGAGGCCCTGAAGTCGGTGAGCTCCTCGGGGGCCCGCACCTCGGAGGAGCTCGCCTCCCACTCCCAGGAGCTCTCCTCGACCATGGCCGAGATCGCCGCCACGATGCGCTCCATCGACTCGAAGAACGGGCTGCTCCGCGACGAGATCGTCGGCGCCGAGGGCCGGCTCGCCGAGGTCGAGTCCTCGGTGCGCGCCCTGGCCGGCCTCGTGGGCGAGCAGTCGGCGGCGGTGAGCCAGTCCTCGGCCGCGGTGCGGCAGACCCAGGCCGCCCTCGAGTCCATCGAGCGGGCCACGAACGAGAAGCGGGCCCAGACCGAGGGCCTCGCCCGATCGGCCAAGGAGGGCGAGGAGGCCATGGCGGAGATGCTCTCCGCGATAGCCGACATCAACGCCCGCGCCAAGTCCATCTCCGAGATCATGGGCCTGCTCGAGGGCATAGCCGAGCAGACCGGGCTCCTGGCCATGAACGCCGCCATCGAGGCGGCCCACGCGGGCGAGGCCGGCAAGGGCTTCGCGGTCGTGGCCGAGGAGATCCGGAGGCTCGCCGACGCGACGAGCGAGAACTCGGCCATAGCGGCCTCGACCCTCTCGGGCGTCGTCGAGAGCGTCGGCTCGACGAGCTCCCTCACCGAGCGGGCGGGGGCCCTCATCGGCGGCATCATCCGCGGGGCGAGCGAGGTCTCCGGCAGCATGGAGGAGACCCTGGGCGGCATCAGGGAGATCGCCGAGGGCGGCCGGCAGCTCACGGACTCCCTCGAGCGCCTCGTTCGGATCAGCGCCGAGTCCCTCGAGTCCTCGCGGATCGCGGGCCGGGGCGCGGCCGACGTCAAGGAGTCCTTCTCCTCCCTGCGCTCCCTCGCCGAGGAGAACCGCGCCGGCATCAGCGAGACCGCCGCTGGCCTGGGCGAGGTCGCCGAGGCGGCGAGCGCCCTCGCGAACCTCTCCACGGAGACGAGCCGCGGCATGGACGTGCTCGAGGGCGAGATCGGCCGCTTCAAGACCTCCTAGCTCCTTCCCTCCGGCCCCCTCGCGCGCTATACTGCCTCCCCTACGGCGAGGAGGGCTGCATGGACGAGCGCTGGAACCGGGCCTACGCGAGGCTCTTGACGGGGGCCTGCCTGGGCATAGGCCCGGGCAGCCGCCTGCGGATCTCGGCCGAGATCGCCCATCGCGACCTCGTCCGCGCCGTGGCCGAGGAGGCCTACGCCCTCGGAGCGCGGGCCGTGCGCGCCGACTTCGACGATCCCCGCCTCGCCCGTATCAGGGTCGACGCCTCCCGGGACGAGTGGCTCGACGACGCGGCCCTCCCCCTCGAGCGCCTGGCCTCGGCCTACGCCGAGGAGCGCTGGTCGACCCTCTCCCTGGTCGGCGAGGAGGAGCCCGGCGTCATGGAGGGCGCGGACGCGGGCCGCGCGTCGCGCGCCGCGCGGGCCCGCTCCAAGGCCTGGAAGGAATTCCGGGAGCTGTCGATGTCCAACCGCGTCGCCTGGTGCGTCGCCCCCGCGCCCACCGCGGCCTGGGCCCGCGCCATCCTTCCCCCCGAGCTCCTCGAGGGCCGCGAGCCCGAGGCCGCCCTGGCCGAGGTCCTCCGGCCCATCCTCCGCCTCGACGAGGCCGACCCGGCCGCCGCCTGGCTCGCCCAGCTCGCCTCCATCGAGGCGCGGGCCCGGCGCCTCGCCGAGCTCGCGCCCGCCTGCCTGGACTTCCGCGGCCCCGGCACCGAGCTCCGCGTCGGCCTCTCGCCGCGCTCGCGCTGGGTGGGCGGGGGCTCGAGGACCCCCGAGGGCCGGTACTTCTCCCCGAACATCCCCACCGAGGAGGTCTTCTCCACGCCGGACGCGCGGCTCACCGAGGGCAGGGCGGCCTGCAGCCGTCCCGTCGAGGTCCTCGGCGCCAAGGTCGAGGGAGCCTGGTTCGAGTTCGAGGCCGGCCGCGTCGCCCGCGCGGGGGCCGCGCGCAACGCGGCCAGCCTCGAGCGCTACCTCGACACCGACCCGGGCGCGCGCCGCCTGGGCGAGGTGGCCCTCGTCGACTCCTCGGGCCCCATCGCCCGCTCGGGACTCGTCTTCGACAACGGCCTCATCGACGAGAACGCGGCCTGCCACATCGCCCTGGGCGCCGGCTACGAGGAGGCCTTCGCCGGCTCCGCGGCCATGGACGAGGCGGCCAAGGAGGCCGAGGGCTTCAACCTCTCCCTGGTCCACGTGGACTTCATGATCGGCTCGGACGAGATCGACGTGAGCGCCGTCGACGCCAAGGGCGCCTCGACGCCCCTCATCCGCGGCGGGCGCTTCGTCTTCTAGCCCCGGGCCCGGCCCCTTACAGCTTGCCGAGCTGGGCCAGGCTCGCGCGCAGGTCCTTGGGCAGCTCGGCCTCGAGCCTGAGCTCCCGCCCCGTGGCCGGATGGGCGAACTCGATCGAGAGGGCGTGGAGGGCGGCCCGCGCCAGGAGGGGCCGCTCCGCGAACTCGTCCCCCTTCCAGCGCCGCTTCAGCTTGGACAGCAGGAGGGCCTCCCCGTCCCCGTAGAGGGGATCGCAGAGGCAGGGGAAGCCGAGGGCCGCGAGGTGGACGCGGATCTGGTGGGTGCGTCCCGTCTCGGGCCTGGCCTCGACGAGGGCGGCGCCCCCGAAGCTCCCCCTGGCCGCGAAGCGCTGGACGACCGCGAAGTCGGTCCGGGCGCTCTTGCCCTTGTGCGCGTCGATGACCGTCCGGTGCTCCCGGTCCCCGTCGGCCCGCAGGGGGAGCTCGCAGCTCCGCTCCTCCCAGTCGGGCAGGCCGCGGACCAGGGCGCGGTAGACCTTCCGCACGGCCCGCGACTCGAAGGCGAGGCCCAGCTCGCGGTGGGCCTCGGCGGAGCGCGCGTAGACCAGGACCCCGCTCGTGTCCTTGTCGATGCGGTGCACCGCGTAGAGGCGGCCCCAGGCCGCGGCGAGGGCGGCCGAGGCCACGGGCGCCTCGGGATCGTAGCGGTCGGGGATCGAGAGCATGCCCGCGGGCTTGTCGACCGCGAGGATGGACTCGTCGGAGAAGAGGACGGGGATGGTATCGGGCATGCTGCGACTCTAGCGCATCCCCGCCCGTATCGCAACACGGCGCCGCGGCCTCAGGGCGAGACGAGGCTATGCTTGGGGTTGTTCCAGCCTTCGGCGGCCTGGTAGGCGGCGAGGCTCCCCGAGGGTACGTGGATCGTGAGGCTCGCGACGCTGGGGAAGGGATCCGCGCCGCGGGCGTTCGGGGGGCTGGCCGCCTGGGCGTAGACCGTCGCGAGGGAGGAGCAGCCGAAGAAGCTCGCCCAGCCGAAGCTGGCCAGGCTGGAGGGCAGGGTCAGGCTCGCCAGCTTGCTGCAATAGACGAAGGCCTGGCCGGCGATGTCGACGACCCCGTCGGGGACGGCGTAGCTCGCGGCGCCCGCCTTCTCGGGATACTGGACCAGGGTCTTCCCGTCCGCGCTGAGGAGGACGCCTCCCGTCACGACGTAGTAGGGGCTCGAGCTCTCCACGGCGAAGTCGAGCTTCGAGCACATGACGAAGGGAGCCCCCGTGATGGAGCTCACGCTCGCGGGGACCGTCGCGCTCGCGAGCCCGGTGCAGTAGCGGAAGGCGTTGCCTTCGATGGTCGTGAGGCCCGAGGGCATCGCGATCGTCTCGAGGCTCGACTCGTAGGCGAAGGCATCGCCGAGGATGCTCTTCACGGTCGAGGGGATGGCATAGGCCGTCGCCGTCTTGCCCGCGGGGTAGCAGATGAGGGTCGCGCCCGCCTTGTCGAAGAGAACCCCGTCGATCGACGCGTAGCTGGGGTTGGCCGGGTCGACCTCGATCGCCGCGAGGGCCCTGCAGCCGTAGAAGGCGTAGCTCCCGATGTAGGTCGTCCTCGCGGGGACGCTCAGCGAGGCGAGGGCGCCGCAGTCGTTGAAGGCGCCGCCCTCGAGCCGCTGCAGGCTCGAGGGCAGGACGATCGAGGAGAGCTGGGCGCAGCCGGCGAAGGCGCTCCCGGCTATCGTGGTGAGGGTGGGGGGCAGGGAGATGCCCGTCATCGTGGAAGAATAGAAGGCGCCGTAGCCGATGGCCGTGACCCCCTCCGGCACCGTCACCGCCCCGGCCGCGCTCCCGCAGTCCCTGAGCTCGATGCCCCAGGCCGAGCTCGCGAAGGAGAGGCCGGAAGGTATCCAGACCGCGTACAGCGAGAGGCCGCCCGCGGCCATCTTGATCGTCGACCCCGCCGCGCAGCTGCGGCCGGCGGCGGAGAGGCTCGTCGTCCAGCCCGCGAACTGCTCCGTGCCCTTGACGAGGCTCCCGGCGCCCTTGACCGGGACCGAGGCCCCCTCGGCGTAGCCCGCCCCGTCGACGGGGACCTCGCCCGCCGCCCCGTTCGCGTAGTAGGTGACCGAGTAGGACCCGCCCCCTCCCTCGTCCCCGCCGGAGGCGGGATTCGAGCAGGCGGCAAAGGCCAGGACCAGGATCAGGATCAGGGCCGCGGCAATCGGGAAGATTCGCGTCGAGGCACGATGCATGATTTCGCTCCTCCGGACCAGGGGTATATGGCTGTCGCCATCCGAGCGACCATGCTAACCGCGCCGCGCGCTCCTTCCCTCCGTATTTCCCTCCGTACTTCCCGCAAGCCGTGTTATATTTCCTGTCCATATGCCGGAGCTCGGTTCCCGCACCTGGCGTTCCCTCAACGAGTACCTCCTGCGCCTCGAGGCGGCCGACGGCGAGGGCGACCTGGCCCGGCTCGCCGTCGAGGGGCTCGGGGAGCTCCTGCCGGCCGACATCGGGGCGGCCCTCCTCGACCCCACGCTGCGGGTCGTCGCCCAGATCGGCGCGGCCGCGGAGATGGCCCGCGCGTACAACGAGCGCTACCGCCTCCTGGTGCCGCCGGCTCTCCTGGGGAGCGAGGCCGGGACGCGGGGCTGGATCCCGCGGGTCAGGTGGCGGGACTACGAGGGCACGGAGCTCTACGACGAATTCGCCCGGCCCTACCGCCTGGGCTTCAGCGGCAGCACCAGCTCGAGCGCCTTCCGCGGCGGCTTCACCCTCGCCATCCAGAGGTCCTCGGGCGGTAAGAGCTTCACGGAGAAGGACACGGCCATCCTCGACCTCCTCAACCCCCACCTGAACAACCTGCTCTCCCTGCGGCGGAAGCTGGAGCGGAGCCCCGGCCTCAAGCCCGAGCCGGGCGAGCTCCGCTTCTGCTTCCCCCGGCTCTCCCCCCGCGAGTCCGAGGCGGGAGCGCTGCTCTGCGCCGGGGCCGGGGCCCGGGAGGTCGCCGCCTCGATGCGCGTCGGGCTGCGCACGGCCGAGACCCACGTCGCCCATCTCTACGACAAGCTGGGGGCCTGGGGCAGGGTCGAGGCGGTGGACATCATGCGGGGCGCGCTGGCCCGGGAGCGGGGCCGGCCCGCGTGCCCGGCCGGGCCCGGAGACGAAGGCGGCCGCGAGGGGAAGAGCCCCCGCGGCCGCCTAACCTGCCGGATGCCGCGCCGATAGGCGCGGCGCCCCGCTCGGCTCCTAGTACGCCAGCTCCTGGAGGAAGACCTGGCGGGGGGCCTTCTTCGCGTTCTTCGGATCGGAGACGAACCAGGTCTCCTTGACGCGCTTGCCCTCGGCGCTGTACTCGAGGCTCGCCTCGAGCTTGAAGTCCTTCTCGGCGAAGCTCATCTTCGTCTGGCAGATCGCCTCGCCGGCGACCTTCCACTCGAAGTCGTAGGCCACGTTGACGTCCTTGGACATCTTCTGGAACATCGCGCTGTCGCGGTTGTAGCCGGTGAAGGACTTGGCTATGCCCTCGGAGAGCTTCTCCTGCGAGAAGCTGTAGCGCTTGAGGGCGATGTTGTCCCAGCCGAGGGTGAGGGTGTTGTCGTCGTAGTAGTAGCCGTTCATCCCGTAGTAGACCGTCTTCTTGACGAAGCGGCCGTCGGCCCGGAAGCCCACCGTGTAGTTCTCCAGCGAGATGCTCCGGTTGATGGTGATCGGCGCGGAGAAGGGCGAGAACTTGATCGAGGCCCGCACCGGCCGCTTCATGATGTCCGAGGCGATCTCGCCTTTGCCCGAGCCGGAGAGGAGCTCGTACTCGACCTCGAGGTAGGGCACGCCGTTGGCCGACATGGAGGCGGGGACGACGTTGCCCCCGATGACCTTGTACTCGGTCTCCCAGACGATGAACTTCTTGTCCTTCGCGAGGCGGTCGATGTACTCGGTGAGCTTCACCTTGATGAGGTTGCCCTTGGCGTCGTAGACGTTCTCCTGGTCGTAGGTATTGACCAGGGGCTCCTTCTCGCCCGCCTTGAGGGCCGCGGACTGGCTGCTCGAGCGCAGCTTCTCGTCGGCGCGGTAGCTGACGAAGTCCGAGGGCCCGAGGTACTGGGTGGTCGTGGCGCAGGAGGCCATGGCCAGGGCCAGGCCGCAGCCCGCCAGGATGCCGAGAGTTCGATTGCGCATTCCTTCTCCTTTGGAAACCGTGTGGCGCGGACGATACCGCGTCAGAACAAGCCTTTTTTCAATATATATTCCAGCGATTGCTCGCTCGAATTCCCCAGCACCGTCTCGACGTAGAGCTCCTTGTGGCCCTTGAGCAGGAGCTTTATGCGGAGCTTGCCTCCCTTGCGGGCCTTCAGCTCGAGGGGCGAGAGGCCCCGCTCCACGTTGTCGATGATCACCCGCGCGCCCGCGGGCTTCGTTGCTATGGTGAGGCGGACCTCGTCCGGGTCGGCGGCCGGGACCAGCTCGATCGAGAGCCCCGGCTTCGCGCCGTCCTTGAAGGAGAGGGCCCGCTCCGCCGGGGCGTAGCCCTCCTTCTCGACGAGGAGGGACGCGTCCCGGCGGGGCAGCGCGATCTCGAGGGGGCTCGTCCCCCGGTAGATCCCGTTGATGAAGACCCGGGCCCCCGCGGGCTCGGTCGCGATCGAGACCGCCTCGCGGACCGCGCCGCGGAAATCGATCGCGTCCTGGATGGGCATGGCGAGGTTGAAGTTCGTCCCGAGGAGCTTGGCCGTGACGATGCCGACGACCCTCCCCTCCTTGTCGAAGACCGGGCCCCCGGAGTTGCCCGGGTCGACGGGGCTGCTGAGGTCGAGCATGCGGCCCGCGCCCTCGATCTTGCCCTGGTAGGCCTGGATGTAGCCGGGCGTGGCCTTGAAGTCCTTGCCCAAGGGGAAGCCGACGACGAGGACCTCGCTCATGATGGGCGGCTCGGCGCCGGTGTAGAGGTCGCAGGCCACCTCGAAGCTGGCCCCGATCCGGAGGAAGGCGAGGTCGAGGTCCTCCTCCCGGGCCAGGTCCTCGATCTTGGCCTCGTACTCCACGGGGGAGGCCGAGGCGTAGGGGAAGGTGACGAGGATCCGGCGGCCGGGGCCCGCGGCGTCGCGGACCACGTGGGCGTTCGTGAGCAGCCCCCCCTCGCGGTCGACGAGGAAGCAGCTCCCGTAGGCCAGGGGGACGGTCCCGTCCCGGATCTCCACCCTGCCGACAGCCGGGCCGTACTTCCGCACGATCTCCTTCCAGTCCTGCGCCGAGGCCGCCAGGCCGGCGAGGAGGAGGAGGGACAGGGCTGCTGCGACGCGCTTCATACCAGGCGACTCGCTTCTCCGGCGGAGCGGCCGCGGAGGGACGCTCCCCGATTCGAGGATGTAGGAAATGCTCGCGGGAAACGGATGCGGGCGTTTTTTACTTGCCGGGCCGCCGCGCTCGGCGCCCGACCTCACTCGAACTGCTCCTCGTCGCCACGGAGGAAAAAGCGAATCCGTCCACTGCACGCTCGCCGCGCGTCGACGACCCGCGGCGGTGGGCATTTTCCGAAGCTATCTTTCCCTTGTCAAGCGCCTCCCCGAGGCCGGGAACCTCGGGAGAAGGCATCGACATCAGAGAATATCGCGCGCCCTCCGGGAAATCTTGTCCAGGGCGCGGCGGAATTCCGCCCGCTCCTCGGAGGCCAGGACGTCGAGAGGATCGCCGAGGGACTCGGGCGCGAGGGTCCGCGAAGCCTCGATGCGGTCGAGGAGCTCCTCGCCCTCCCCCGTCAGCGAAAGCCGCGCCGAGCGCCGGTCGGCGGAGGAGCGGTTCCGGGAAAGCCAGAGCCCCGCGACGCACTTGCGGGCCACCAGGCTCGTCGTCGGCCGATCCCAGGAGAGCTCCCGGGCGGCGAAGGAGAGGCTGATCGCGCCCCGCCTTCGCGCGAGCTGGATCAACTGCAGTTGGCTAAAGGTGATAGAAAAGGGAGCCAGGGCCCGGGAGGCGGAGCGCCGCCAGAGCGCGTAGACCAGGCCCATGGAAGGAATCTCGTCCATATAGTTAGTATACTAACTATCTCTATTTTTTTCCAAGAATACCCCTCCATCCCTTGTCGCGCCGCCGGCTCTTTAGGTATCTTTCTACCTGTTCTCACTGGTCGGTATTCCACAGCGAGGCAACTATTACCGGAGGGGCTCAAGCTCGCCTGGCGTGCCCGGCTCCCCGGCGAAATCACTCTTATTCGAAAGGGAGAACTAGCTATGGCCAAACAGCTCCTGTTCAGCGAGGACGCTCGCCGCAAGCTTCTCGTCGGCGTCGAGGTCATCTCCAAGGCCGTCAAGGTCACCCTCGGCCCCAAGGGCCGGAACGTGCTCCTCGACAAGAAGTTCGGCGCCCCCACCGTCACCAAGGACGGCGTCTCCGTCGCCAAGGAAGTCGAGCTCGAGGACCCCTACGAGAACATGGGCGCCCAGCTCCTCAAGGAAGTCGCCACCAAGACCAACGACATCGCCGGCGACGGCACCACCACCGCCACCGTCCTCGCCTACTCCATCGTCAAGGAGGGCCTGAAGTCCGTGGCCGCCGGCCTCGACCCCATGGCCCTCAAGCGCGGCATCGACAAGGCCGTCGACATCGCCGTGGACGAGATCAAGAAGGCCTCCAAGGAGATCAAGGAGAAGGAGGAGATCGCCGACGTGGCCTCCGTCTCCGCGAACAACGACGAGGAGATCGGCAAGCAGATCGCCGACGCCATGGAGAAGGTCGGCAAGGACGGCGTCATCACGGTCGAGGAGTCCAAGACCATGGACACCACCATCGACTTCGTCGAGGGCATGCAGTTCGACCGCGGCTACACCTCCCCCTACTTCGCCACCAACCGCGACACCATGACCGCCGTCCTCGAGAACCCGATGATCCTCATCCACGACAAGAAGATCTCGAATATGAAGGATCTCCTGCCCGTGCTCGAGAAGGTGGCCCAGGCCGGCAAGCCGCTGCTCCTCATCGCCGAGGACATCGACGGCGAGGCCCTCGCGACCCTCATCGTCAACCACCTCCGCGGCACCCTCACCGTCTGCGCCGTCAAGGCCCCCGGCTTCGGCGACCGCCGCAAGGCCATGCTCGAGGACATCGCCATCCTCACCGGCGGCGAGGTCATCTCCGAGGAGCTCGGCCTCAAGCTCGAGAACACCGCCGTCAGCCAGCTCGGCACCGCCAAGACCGTCAAGGTGGACAAGGACAACACCACCATCATCAACGGCGCCGGCAAGCAGAAGGACATCCAGGACCGCATCGCCCAGATCAAGAAGCAGGTCGAGGACACCACCTCCGACTACGACAAGGAGAAGCTCCAGGAGCGCCTCGCCAAGCTCGCCGGCGGCGTCGCCGTCATCAACGTCGGCGCGGCCACCGAGGTCGAGATGAAGGAGAAGAAGCACCGCGTCGAGGACGCCCTCTCCGCCACCCGCGCCGCGATCGAGGAAGGCATCGTCCCCGGCGGCGGCATCGCCCTCATCCAGGCCGCCCTCACCCTCGAGAAGACCGACATGTCCAAGATGTCGGACGACGAGAAGGTCGGCTTCAAGATCACCAAGCGCGCCCTCGAGGAGCCCATCCGCCAGATCGCCGAGAACGCCGGCGTGGACGGCTCCATCATCGCGGACCGCGCGAAGAACGAGAAGAAGGGCATCGGCTTCGACGCCGCCAAGATGGAGTGGACCGACATGGTCAAGGCCGGCATCATCGACCCGGCCAAGGTCACCCGCTCCGCCCTGCAGAACGCGGCCTCCGTCGCGGCCCTCCTCCTCACCACCGAGTGCGCCATCACCGAGCTCCCCGAGCCCAAGGCGGCCCCCGCCGGCGGCGGCATGGGCGGCATGGGCGGCATGGGGGGCATGGGGGGCATGGACTACTAATTCACCCAACGTTACAGCAGCGTGAAGAGGCGCCCCGCGAGGGGCGCTTCTTTTATTCCGGCCCATGCCGCACATGCTGCTGGGCAGCGCCGAGCGCCATTGCGCGCGAGGCGGGGCGGCAAGCCGCCGATCGCGGGGGATAGTCTCCCGCGATGCCGGCAGAGCGGCTCCCCGAGCGCGAAGCGCGAGGGATGGGCGGCATGGATTACTAGCCGCCTCCCTTTCCTGACCATCGAGGCCCCGCCGCAAGGCGGGGCTTTTTCCTTGGCAGCGCCGCCCATGACGCCCATGCCGTTCCGGGAGACCGACGAAGGCGCGAGATGAGCGAAGCGAATCGAACGACTTCGTCGCCGCCAAGCGTCACCGACGCTTGGCGCGGTATGGGCGGCATGGGCTACTAAGCCTTCCCAAATCCCACTGTTTATCCGAAAGGCGCCCGCGAGGGCGTCTTTCTTGTATCCGCCCGAAACGGAAAGACCCGCGCGGGGCTATCTTTCGGAGTGAAACCAGCCGCGCGCATCGGAACGACGCGCTCGGCTCGCTCAGTACTTCGGCTTCCGGGTAGAGACCGTGCCGTCCCTCGCAAGAACCTCGATCACCTCGTCGAGCCTGTCCTGGTCGTAGAAGTTCGCGTGATGGGCAGAGGTGACGGAAGTCGCGGTCTCGACGTGCTTGAGAGGGCACCAGCTCGACTCGATCTGCTCGAGATTCCCTGCTAGGGAATGCGCGTAGATTTTCGCGCCGCGGACAAGCCAACGCATGACGGGAGAATGGGCGCCTGCGTAATTCGCGGCCTTGAGCTCCCTGCGGATATCGCCCAACTTGACGATATGCATGCCCAGGAAAAACGCGATGACGACGAAGAGCATCTTGCTCAGGATGAAGCTGAAAAAGAGGAACACCGCAAGGCAAAGCGCATAGAGGGCGACGACGATCTTGGCGAGGGAATCGCCCTTCCTGAAATCGGCACGGGCGAGCTCGTCGAGCTCGTCGTTCCACATCATGGCAGTTCCGTTCGCGTACGCGCAAAACTGGCAGTTGAGCTTGTCGAAAGCCCGCATGCGGTTCACCTTGCCCCGGTCAAAGAGCATGTAATCGCGAACCTTGAACCGCTTGAGGTCGAAAAGGGGCGCGAGCATTGCCCGATAGAGGACGACGATGACCGTCAAGTGGAGCATGACGAACTCGAAAACGCTCAGATACTGAAGGAATCCCCCGAAAAGCGTACGCAGAAAACCGATCCGCTTTGCATGGGTCCAGAAAATGGACGCCGCGATGTGCGGCCGCTTTACGGGTTTTCCCGCCTTGCCCGGGAAAGGCTCATTAGTTTGTCCCTGTATAGCGCCGTCTTTCATTTCATCTCCTTGAAGCTTCGCCTCAAAAAGGCTCGTTGGCACAATGCCTTTTAGCGATGAGTATACCAGATACTGCGCGTGAGCAGTGATAGTAAATCATAGCTGCCCGTTGCCCCCGTGCAGCCCGTCGCGGCTAGACGCGGCGCTCGCGCTTGGCTGCGAAATAGGCTTCCACAAGGCGCCCCGAGAGGAGGCCCGGCCGAGCGACGACGACGCGGGCGCCGCGGCGCTGAAGGCGGCTCCTCGCCGCCTCGCGGCCTGCGATGAGCTCGACGGCCGCCGCCGTCCTGTAGGTCGCGGCCTCGGATTCGCAGGAGGAGGCCCCCGTCGCCGCGGCCTCGAGTCCGGCGTCGCTCAAGAAGACGACCGTCGTCGCGTGCCTGCCCGAGAGGGAGGAGACCGCTTCCTCGAGGTTGGCGAGGGGGGCCGTCTCCGAAACCTCTGTCAAGAAGACGACGAGGCTGCGCTTGGTCAGCGTCCTCCTGAGGCGAGCGGCTGCGGCGGCGTAGTCGGGGTCGACGATCGCCGCGTCGAGGCGGGCCGCGAAGGCCGCGGCGCGGCGCAGCGAGGAGGGGCCCCTGAGCTCGGGCAGCTCGGCAAGGACCTTGTCCGAGAAAGCCAGTGCCCTGATGGAGTCGCCCCTGCGGAGCGCCGCCTGGGCGAGGACGAGGAGGGCGTCGGCGGCCTCGTCCATCGCCGAGCGGCCGCCCTTCTCGGCGCGCATGAGCCTCCCGCAGTCGATCGCGAGGGCGATGGAAGCGCTGCCCTCCTCGACCCGGAGCCGCGAGACGGGGCGGCCCACGCGGGTTGAGGCCTTCCAGTCTATCGATCCCGAGTCCTCGCCTCTCGCGTAGTCGCGCAGGGAATAGAAATCGCTGCCCTGGCCGAGGGAAGCGGCCGGCGAGTCGCCCTGGGACTTCGAGACGCGCGCGACCGCCGCCGTGACGGCCTTGCGGGGGGCGGCGGGTCGAACGAAGATGCCGAGGCCGAGGACTCCGGTCCCGGCGAAGCGCAGGAATCCGAGCTTCCCGGGCGCCGACCAGCGCAGGGACTCGACCCGAGCCGGGCCGCGGCGCTCAGGGAGGATGGGGAGGGCCAGCTCCGCGATTCCTCCCGCGGGCGCGAGGACCCTCCTCGACTTCCCGCCTCGGAGGCGGAAGTCGAGGTCGAGGTCGGCTTCGATCTCGAGGCTCTCGTCGCCCTCATTCTCGACGCGGACGAGGAGATCTTCCTCGACGCCCTCCACGAGGAGGGCGGTTTCCTTTGCCGCGAAGCGCGGTCGGGGCCGCGACAGGAAGAGGCCCGTTTCCAGAGCGGCAGCCCCGACGAGGATGGCGTCGGCCGCGAAGGCGACGGCCCGGGAGGGCGCCCAGAGGAGGCCCAGGACCGAGAGGGCGAGGGCGGCGGCGGCGGCGTAGATCAGGCGCCGCTCCGGGATCGGGACGAGGCGGGGAAAGCCGCGTCCGGAATCGCTCAACGCGGCACCTCGGTTCTCTCGAGGATGGCCGCGACGACCTTGGCTCCCGAGAGCCCCTCGAGCTCGGCTTCCGGCGAGGGCATGATCCTGTGGCCGATGATCGAGGGGGCCACGGACTTCACGTCGTCGGGGGTCGCGAAGGCCCGGCCCCGCGAGGCGGCCGCGACCCGCAGCGCGGCGAGGAGGGACACGCCGCCGCGCGGAGAGCAGCCGAGCTCCACGCCCGGATAGGCGCGGGTCGCTCGGACGAGGCGGATTACATAGGCAAGCAAAGCCTCGTCGACCGCTACGCCCCGCGCGGTCTCGCGCAGCGACTCGAGCTCCCCGCTCTCCGCGACGCGGGGGACGGGCCCGGTGTCCAGGCGATCGGCCCGGTAGCCGGCACATACCGCTGCGAGGAGCTCGAGCTCGGACGCCTCCTCGGGATAGCCGATGTCGAGTTTGACGAGGAAGCGGTCGACCTCAGCCTCGGGGAGGCGGTAGGTGCCCTCCATCTCGATGGGATTCTGCGTCGCGACGACGAAGAAGCCGGGACCAAGATTCGTGGTCGAGCCGTCTATCGAGACTCGGCGCTCCTGCATCGCCTCGAGGAGGGCCGCCTGGGTCTTGGCGGGCGCGCGGTTCACCTCGTCGGCGAGGAGGATGTCCGTGAACACGGGACCCCGCTTGAGCGCGAACTTGCCCGAAGCTGCGTCGTAAACGGTCGTGCCAACGATGTCCGCCGGCATGAGGTCGGGCGTAAACTGGACGCGGGTGCAGGCCGCGCCGAAGGCGACGCCGAGCGAGGAGGCGAGGAGGGTCTTGCCCGTGCCCGGCGGACCCTCGACGAGGGCGTGCCCCCCGGCGAAGAAGGCGGTGAGGAGCCCCTCGATGACCCTGTCCTGTCCCTTGACGACGTTGCCGATGCCGCGCCGCGCCGCCTCGAAGACGGAGGCGAAGCGCTCGATCCGATCAAGCTCCATGGGATGCGTCCTTTCCTTTCGCGACATCGGCGCCGAGGCGCTCGAGTATGTCCTGCCTCCTCGCCTCCCTCTCCGCTATGCTGCGTCGGCGGGAGGAGGAGGAAGAGCGGCTGAGGCTTAGAATTTCCTTTTCTTCGATGCCGAGGCTCGCTGAGACGAGAGAAGCGAGCTTCGCTTCCTCCTCGCCCGAGCTCCCGCCGCGCGGGAGGGAGAATAGCCCGCGAAGGGCCGACGCGAAGCGGCCCGCGAGTATCTCGTCGGCCGCCTCCGCTGCGTCGGCCTTCCGGTAGAAATCGCCTACGGCCTCGACGGTCCGCAGGCTTGTGGGCAATTCAGGCGGCGCGGGGGCCCGCCTTCCCTCCCGCCGCAGTGAAGAGGCGGCCACCGCGAGGAGAGCGAGGAGGAGGGCCTGGACCGCGACGGGGAATACCCGTGGCATCGATAGGGCTCGGGCGATGATCGACCTGCTGTCGCCGCCTATTCTCCCCTCGATCGCCACCTTCCCTTCCCAGGAGGGAGAGGCCAGGGCGTTGATCAAGGCCGCCCTCCCCGGGTCGAGGCATTCGTCCTCGGAGAAGAGCTCGTCGTCGGCGAAAAGGATGAGGCGGCCACCGCCTTCCTCGGCGCTGAAGGCGTAGACGCCCTTGGAATTCCAGATAAGGGGCCTGGCCCTATCGGGCAAGCCTTCGCGCGGGAATACTGAGCCTATGGAGAGGGTTACTTCGCCCGCCGCCTCGACAAGCTCCTTCGCGAGGGTCTGACCCCCGTTGGCCTCGGCCGAGGCCGGGGCTTCGAGCTCGAATTCGTCCCATTCCCGGCCGGCCGCGATCACCCGGCCTCCAGCTGCGAGGACGGCCTCGGCCTCAGTGTAGCCGAGGTCCGCGACCTCCTCCTCGTCCTTTTCGCTCGAGCCCGTCTCGAGCGGCAGGAGGACGAGAAGGCTCTTCTCGCTCGGCTCCACGATCGAGCTTTCGAGCTTGTAGCCGAGATCGGAGAGGAGGCGGTAGAAGGCCTCGTGGCGGGGGCTCCAGTCGCTCCTCGCGCCGCCACCGAGCCCTAGGACGAGGACGATGCCGAGGAGGAGGGCGGCGCCGAGGGCGCCGAAGAGGAGCTGGCGGCCGCTTGGGCTCACGAGAGGGCCTCCTTCATCGCCTCGTAGTCCTCGACCGCTCGAGACCAGTCGTCGTCGGTCGCCCTGTCGCCGCCGAAGCATAGGCGCTCTGTCTTCGCCGCGAGGGAGGAGAAGGCCGAGCGCGCCTCGCTCGTGAGGACGAGGGCTATCTCGCCGTTGCACTTGCAGCCGCACGGTCGCCCCAGGCCGCGCTCTTCCGCGAGGGCGACGCTCGCCCTGTGGAGGGCGAGTATCGCGAGAGCTGCCTCCCCCGATTCGGCGAGGCGCGCCGCCTCGTCCCTCCGAACCGCCGAGCCCTTCTCGATCTCGGCGGCGGGCGCAGCCGGAGCTTCCGCCTCGTGCTTTTTCCTGCGCTTCGTACCTCGCGTGCCCGCGAGGATCGGCAGGACGAGGGCGGCTAGGGCGATGAGGGCGAGGGCGGCGATCACGAGTATCACGGCCCAGTCGGGAAGCTTGAAGCCCCAGTTTGCCAGGGACTCGCCCGAATCTAGGGCCTTGTTCCTCTCCGCGAATAGGCGCAGGGCGGTCTTTCGCGCCGCTTCTGCGCCCGGGGCCGCGGTCGCGGCGAGGTATGCCGCGTGTCTCATTTCTGCACCGCCTGCCCTCCGGCCGTTAAGGACTTCGACCGCCTCCGCAGGCGCAACGGAAGGACAACGAAGTAGCCGAGCTCGAGGAGGAGGCAGGCGAAAGCCACGGCGAGCCTGGCGTCAAGGCCGATCCTCCTCGGCGAGAAGAGGCCTTCGATAAAGGCGGCTCCGACGGTGAGGATTACGTCAGCCGTGACGAGGGCGAGGATATCGTCGGTCCTTTCCTTCAGCGCTGCGGCGCGGCCCGCCCTGCCTCCCCGGAAGAGGGTCCAGCCGAGGAGGAGGCCGGCGGCGGCGGAGAGCACGAGGCCCGCGAGCTCAAAGACCGAGTGCGCAGCCATGAAAGTCCAGATCGACCGGCCGTGGCCCGAGGCCGAGACATAGCCGACGATGGCCCCCATCGAGAGGCCGTTCACGAGGACGACGACGAGGCTCCCGAGACCGAAGAAGGCGCCCAGCGCGAAGGAGAGGAAGCTCACCGTGACGTTGTTGCGGATGTACCAGGTGACGGCCGCCGCCGAGCCCTCTGCCGCAGCCTCGCTTCCCGTGGCCTTCATGAAGGCCGGGTCGCTGTACATCTTGTCGAAGCTCGCGAGGGTTCCGCGGTCCATGAGGGCGGCGGCCGTCGCCGGCTTAGCGGAGACGGCCGCGAATGAGAGCGTCCAGGAGGAGAGAAAGAGGATGGCGGCCACGAGGACGAAGGGCCAGGCCTTGGCCACGCGCGCGGGTACTTCGTTTAAGATCCAGTGCCCCACGGCGCCACGCTTGAGGGGCGGCAGGTCGTAAATGCGCGCATGGGCTTCCCCGACGAGGGCGTTGAGGTATTCGACGATGTCCGGGGCGAGGCGCCGGGAACGCGCCGAGGCGAGGTCGGCGGAGGCGGAGCGGTAGAGGCGGACGAACTCCCTCGCTTCGTATCGCAGGGCGCGCGGCCCCTTCTTGCGCGTAGACTCGAGGAGGCTTCGGAGGCGACGCCATCGGGGGAGTCCCTCCCCGGCGAAGCGGCCGCTCGCAGTGCTAGGACGATTGTCCACGGTACACGCCCTCCAAAAAGGCCACGGGGTCGGCGCCCGCCGCAGGAGCCTCGATGCCCAGCCGCTTCGCCGCCTTGGCTGCCAGGAGCTCGGCCGTCGCCCGCGCGCGAGGCGGTGGCATCGAGCCGCGCGAGGACAGGAAGCGGCGGATGATGTAAAGCTCCTCCTCGCCGAGGCTATTGCCGGGCGTGCAGACGATCGCCGCCGACCCGTATGGGGCCAGGGCGCCCAAGTCGGTCGCCGGCTCGGCGAGGACCTGCCTCGCGTCTTTTACGACGACCGTTCCCGCGACTAGGTCGCCGATCCGCCGCGACAGGGGATCGGCCATCGACACGAAGCCGCCGAGGAGGGGGAGGGCCATGAAGGGCAGGCCGTCGGCCGCGCGCAGAAGGTTGCGCAGGGCTAGGGAGCGGAGGTCGAGGCTTTCGCCGTCGAGCCTCACCACGCGGAGCCTGAAGAGGAGCTTGCCGGGGCTGCGGCCGGATAGGAGGACCTCGAAAAAGAAGCCGTAGCCCCACTGCACGAGGAAGAGGAGGATGATGAGGAAGGCCGTGCCCGCCTGGGAAAAGCCTTTCGCGAACGCCGAGAGGCCCCCGGAGATGAGGACGACGATGACGACGATGAGGCCCTGGAGGATCGTATCGACGAAGAAAGAGGCGGCGCGCGCCCCGCTCTCGGCGCTCTCGCGCCAGAACTGGATTCGCTCCGGGCTTTCCACGAGGAAACGGTCTCTCTTCACGCCTTAGGCCCCCGCTGCCTCGGCCGCCTCGGCGGGGAAGCTGGCGGCGAGCTGCTCGACGTCGAGTGACTCCGTCTCGACCCTGATGCCGAGGTAGTAGATGACTTCCGCAGCGGCGCCCAGGGGCATGGTGAAGCCACCTAAGAGGATCCGGCCGATCGTCTGGGCGAGGTCGCCGGGGATGAAGAGCTTGAGGAGGGCGAGCACCCCAGTCTGGGCAAAGCCGATCGCGGAGACGATGAGGTAGAGGAGGATGATCTTGCCCCAGTGGTTCTTCGCGAGCGCGCGGCTGCGCCTCATGCTCGCGACGGGCCCTAGGTCCTCGAGGACGGCTACCTCTCCAACAAAGCAAAGGCGCAGGGCGAAGATGATGCCCGGCACGATAAGGAGGAGGACGCCGCCAATCGACACGAGGAAGGACAGGAGAGAGGCCCCGATGAGGGCCGGCAGCCTTCGCAGCGTGTCCCCGAGGACCGCGCGGCTGTCCTTTTGGCCCAGGAAACGCGAGGCGACGAAGCGGCAGCAGAAGCCCGACGCGAGGCTGCTCGCTAGGACGACGACGCAAGAATTGACGATCAGGGCGACGAGCATCACGAGGATGCTGCCTATGTCCCCCGAAGCCGACCTCGCGATAAAGGGATTCAAGAGGGAGCCGAGGCCCTGGGTGAAACCGGTCCCGATGAGGCCGATACCGTAGAGGATGGGAAAATTGTCCAAGAGGGCCGAGAGGCCTTTGCCGAAGGATTCTCCGACTCCGAAAGGCTTGAGACTGCAATCCATGACGCTTCTCCTGGGAATCGCGGATCGTTCTCTAAGTACTCTCGAGCCATGATGACGGTATTATGCGCACGGCGCAAGCCTTCCTGGCCTATACTGACTTTCGTGGACACGGCTGATTGAGGTAGTGTTGAACGGAAGCGCAGGTATGCGAGAGAAACTGAAACACGACTCCGAGCAGAAGACCGAAGCCAACAAGATGGTGAACGAACAAGGGATGATTCACGGCGGGGTGAGCAAGAAGCACGGCATTCCAAAGGGACGGTAGATAACTAGGTCTCTGGCTATGGCGAGGCGAGTCCAGGAGCCCCGCGCGGGGACCTACGCATAGCGCGCTGAAGGCAGAAAATGCGCGCTTGCGCAAGGAACTTGCTGAAGCAAGGATGAAGCGTGAAATCCTAAGAAAAGCCATCGCGTACTTCACGAAGGAGTCGCTGCCAAGTACGCGTTCATGAAGGACAACCGGCTCCACTACTCGATCAAGCTCATGGCGAAGGACCTCGATGGCTCCCGCACGGGCTACTACACGTGGCTCATGCAGTGCCCCTCGGCGCAGGTGAGGGCCGATGGCGAGCTCAAGGCGACTACGAACTCGAAGCACAGACTCTCAACGGCGCCGGCAAGCAGAAGGACATCCAGGACCGCATCGCCCAGATCCAGAAGCAGGTCGAGGACGCCCTCAGCGCCACCCGCACGGCCATTGAGGAAGGCATCGTCCCCGGCGGCTTCGGCGCGATCATTTGAGCGCCGATAGGCTCCATCATCGCGGACCGCGCGAAGAACGAGAAGAAGGGCATCGGCTTCGACG
The DNA here is from genome assembly GCA_022711355.1 of Spirochaetota bacterium. Lineage (GTDB taxonomy): Bacteria > Spirochaetota > Spirochaetia > Treponematales > Rectinemataceae > JAKLFE01. The sequence continues at coordinate 190,050 of JAKLFE010000001.1, forward strand.
CCGCCAAGATGGAGTGGACCGACATGGTCAAGGCCGGCATCATCGACCGAGGCCTTGGTCACCCGCTCCGCCCTGCAGAACGCGGCCTCCGTCGCGGCCCTCCTTTTGAGCACCGAGTGCGCCATCACCGAGCTCCCCGAGCCCAAGGCGGCCTCCGCCGGCGGCGGCATGGGCGGCATGGGCGGCATGGGCGGCATGGGGGGAATGGACTACTAATTCACCCAACGCTACAGCAGCGTGAAGAGGCGCCCCGCGAGGGGCGCTTCTTTTATTCCGGCCCATGCCGCACATGCTGCTGGGCAGCGCCGAGCGCCATTGCGCGCGAGGCGGGGCGGCAAGCCGCCGATCGCGGGGGATAGTCTCCCGCGATGCCGGCAGAGCGGCTCCCCGAGCGCGAAGCGCGAGGGATGGGCGGCATGGATTACTAGCCGCCTCCCTTTCCTGACCATCGAGGCCCCGCCGCAAGGCGGGGCTTTTTCCTTGGCAGCGCCGCCCATGACGCCCATGCCGTTCCGGGAGACCGACGAAGGCGCGAGATGAGCGAAGCGAATCGAACGACTTCGTCTCCGCCAAGCGTCACCGACGCTTGGCGCGGTATGGGTGGGATGGACTACTACGTCCATTTCAGCTAACGCTTCCATCGAAGGGCGCTCCCGCAAGGGGGCACCCTTATTGCTTAAACACGAAGCAAGGAAGCCCATGCCGCCCACGCTCCTTGGCAGCGCCGAGCGCTTCTGACCGCGAGGCTCAGGCGGCAAGCCGCGTTAGGCGGCTCAATTCTTCCTTTTAAGATTCATTTTCAAATACATCATATCGACGAGCTGCTGCCCGTTTTCATACATAGGATGGTCGTAGTTGTCTATGAAAAAGTTCTTCACGAGATGCGATTTCGCGAATCCGCAGCCTTCGTAGAACCTAAGTATAGCGGGGCAATCGCCCGTTCCGACATAGAGCTCGTTGCCGGAATCCTTATAGTAGTCAACGATATGCGCAATCAGCTGCCGTCCATATCCTCTCCGCTGATATCCCGGGACGGTAACGATATTCTTGATTTCATACGCGCCCGATTCCTCGCGCGTAACGACGCACAAGGCCCTGAGATCCCCATCGCGCAGGGCGAACATTTCGCCGCGATGCAGGTATTTCTCGATCATGTCTGCCTGCTCATCCGCGATCAACAGCAGATCCATGTACTTCGCCTTATCGACATCATCGATTTTTACAAAATCCATTCGTTGTATCTCCTTTCCCTTGCCGCCCGACGCGGCCGCGCACACCGGAGGCGCTTACCTCGGACATGGCCCGGCGACCTTCTCGGCGCAGTGGCGGAGGAAGCGTTCGCCCCCGACGGGAGAATGAAGGCCGGGGCCCTATATGGACCACGGCCCGTTGCCCTCGTCCAAAAGCCTCCGCATGATATCGATGGCCTCCTTGCTCGTCGCGACCTCGAGCGCGCTGCGCCCAGAGCCATAGGTGGCGTTCGGATCCGCTTTCCTCTTGTAAAGGAAGCCGCTGAAGGCCGTATCGACGAGCAGGTAGTCCATGGACTCGCATCCTTCGAGCAGGACCTTGTTCCAGTCTTGCATCGCGTCGCTCCTTCTATGGGCGATAGGAACTGTCGTTGCAGGCCTTCCACCACAAGGATAGCTGAACATTGGCTTATACTGAAAGGAATAATAGCCCTATCCAGGAGACATCGCTAGTATCGGCCGTAGGCGTAGAGCCGCCTCGGCTCGCGCCCAGGGGATGGCTGGCTATGCCACAAGCTCGATGCCTCGCGTTGCGCGACAGCGCATTCCTCCGCTTCGTCTTCAGCGATGGAGCAGTCCCGGGCAGCGCCGAAGGCCAAGCGCGGCGACAGCCTTGCCCCCGCGATTCTTTGCACGTATGCTGGCGCCTAGGGAACGCGCCGTGAAGATAGATCGCCTCCTGTCCATCGTCGTCTACCTCCTCAATAGGGAGCTCGCGAGCGCGGGGGAGCTGGCCAAGCGCTTCGAGGTCTCGGCTAGGACGATCCAGCGGGACATGGAGGCCATCAACCTGGCCGGCATACCGGTGATGAGCGTCCAGGGGCCCTCGGGCGGCTACGGCATCATGAAGAGCTTCAAGCTGGACCGGCGCCTGGTCACGCCGGACGACTTGTTCTACATCATCACGGCCCTCGAAGGCATAGCCGGGCAGCTGGACGACGGCCAGATCGACGATACGCTGGAGAAGATGAAGGGCCTGCTCCCCCCCTCGCCCGGCGAGCCGTTCAGGCGCCGGCAGGAGAAGCTCTTCATCGACTTCAGCATGCTCGGCGGGGGGCCCGCCCAGCGCGAGGCCTTCCGCGTGGTGCAGGCAGCCGTGGAGGAAGGGCGGCTCCTCGAGTTCGAGTACACGTCGAACCGCCTCGAGCGCATGACGCGCGTCGTGGAGCCCATGACGGTGGTCTTCAAGTGGAGGTCCTGGTACCTCTTCGCCTACTGCCGGCTCCGCGGCGACTACCGCCTCTTCAGGACCTCGCGCATCAGGAATCCCGTCATGCTGGGCGAGCGCTTCCGGCGCCGGGAGCTCGGCTTCGAGGAGTTCTCGCGCGACTACGATCCGGAGAAGGCGGGGAAGCTCGTCGAGATCCTCCTGCGCTTCTCGCCCGAGATGGCCCCCCTCGTCGAGGAGTTCCACAACGAGGAGGACCTGGAAAGGCGGGAGGACGGGAGCCTCGTCGTCCGCATGGCCATGCCCGAGGACGGCTGGATGTACGGCTATATCCTGAGCTACGGCCACTTCGTCGAGGTCCTGGAGCCCGAGCGGCTCCGGGTCCTCATCAAGGAATCGGCGGATAAAATCGCGCGGATCTACGAATGAGGGGATATCCACGACACACAGCTGTCGTGGATGGCCATCTATACTGCCTCATCCTTATCGCAGGAGGCTGACATGGAAATCGTGGAGCTCGAGGCGAGGAAGACCCTGGCCGTGCGCTACCGGACGTCGATGGCGAAGCTCGCGGAGGGCATGGGGCAGGTGTACGGGGAAGTAGCCGCCTACATGGCGAAGAGCGGCATCCCCTTCGCGGGTCCGCCCTTCGCCATCTACTACAACATGGATATGGAGGACCTGGACGTCGAGATCGGCTTCCCCGTGAACTCGCCGGCGCCGGGCGAGGGCCGCGTGAAGCCGGGAAGGCTCCCCGGCGGCAAGCTGGCCATGGCCACGCATATCGGCTCCTACGAGAGCCTGGGCGGGACCTACGAGAAGCTTACCGCCTTCGTCCAGGAGCGCGCGCTCACGCCCGAGGAGTACATGTACGAGGAGTACCTGAACTCCCCCGAGGACACGGCGCCCGAGAAGCTGGCGACGAACATCTACTTCCCGCTTAAGGCCCGCTGAGGGCCGCGACGGGACGAGGCCCCGCTACTGCCCCCGCACGAGGCGGAAACCGTCGTCGGCGTCGCGGTAGTGCGGGTCCTCGTCGCGCCGGGCGGCCGAGCGCAGCCGGTAGCCGAAGTTGCTGAAGGAGCCGCCGCGCATGACGCGGTAGCGTCCCCCTTCCGGGCCGCGGGGATCGGTTTTCGGCGACCCGCCATAATAGACGCTCGAATAATGGTCCCAGCACCATTCCCAGACGTTCCCGTGCATGTCGTACAGGCCCCAGGCGTTCGGCGCGTAGCTCCCGACGGGCGTCGTGCGCTTCAGGGGATCGCCCTTCGTCGGCGAGTTATAGGGAAGGTTCCCGTCGAAATTGGCCTGGGCCGAGGTCAGCGAATCCCCGAAGCTGGTCGCGGTACTCGTCCCCGCGCGGCAGGCGCGCTCCCATTCCGCCTCCGTCGGCAGGCGGTAGCCTTCGGCCGAGAAATCGCAGACGGCGGCGTTCCATATCCCGTTCGCGACCGTCGGCACGCTGCCCCAGTCGGCCGGATCGACGCTGCCGCCGATGCGGTAGCAGGGAGACAGGCCCTCCGCCGCGCTGCGCTTGTTGCAGTACACGAGGACCTCGTACCAGCTCACTCCCTCGACCGGCAGGCCCTCGCCCTGGAAGCGGCTCGGGTTGCTCCCCATCACCGCGACCCACTCGGCCTGGGTCACCTCGTAGCGCCCGATCAAGAAGGACGAGAGGCTGACCTCGTGCTGAGGTCCCTCCTCCCTGCCCCGGTTCGGCTCCGAGATAGGCGAGCCCATCAGGAAGCTCCCGGCGGGCACCCGGACGAAGGGCTCCTGCGCGGCGAGGGCCCCGGGAAGGCCGAAGGCCAGGACGAGGATAGCCGCGAGGGCGGGACGAAGCGAAGCGGGACGCATGGTCGCCTCCTTTGGCGCGGGATCGCATACCCCGTGAAGCGCGAGCGACGGGGGCCGGGCGGCGCGCCGCGGCTCGGCCGCTCGCGCGCTACCGAATCCTCTTGAACGCGAAGCTGTCCTCGCCGTCGCTGATCCGTATGGCCTCGGCCTTTCCGTCGCCTCCCGCGATGAACTCGTAGCGCGCCGTCCCGGTCTTGTCGAAGAAGGATGAGGGCGACTCCGGGTAGATGTGGATCGGGAGGGCGAGGGAATCATAGAGGGTGTTGGAGCGGTACCACAGGGCCTCGCCCTCGGCGTAGACGCTCATCGTCGCGCCGGGGCCGAAGACCTCGCTCGTGTCGTAGGTCCCCGCGTAGCGCGGATACGCGGAAGCGTCGATCGAGGTCGCCGCCTTGAAGGAGGGAGCTTGCCAGGGTTCTCCGAAGACGATGCGCGCCAGGTCCTCCGCCATGAGACGCGTCGGGGCGGTGTCGACGTTGCTGAGCAGGACGATGGTCAGCCCCTCCGCCGGATAGATGCTGAGGTCGCTCCGGAAGCCGAAGAGGTAGCCGCCGTGGTAGATCCGATCTCGGCCCAGGAAGGGGCGCCGGTACCAGCCCATGCCGTAGGACTTGCGGCTCAGCGCCGTCGGCTCCAGCATGGCCGCGAGCGAGGCGGGCCCGATGACCTTGCCGGAGAGGAGGGAGCGGCTCCAGGCGAGGAGATCCTCGGCGCTGCTGCAGACGGCGCCCGCCCCGGCGGCCTTGGAGCTGTGCCAGGGCGGCGTAGGCACGTAGCCCTCCCCGGTGAAGTGGTAGCCGACCGCCTTGCCGCCGAGCGCCGCCAAGGATTCGTAGCGGAGGCCCGAGCCGGACATCCCCGCGGGCCGCAGGATGCGCTCCTCGACGTAGTCGGCGTAGGCTCGGCCGCTCGCCCGCTCGATGATCTTGGCGCAGAGCACGTAGCCGGAATTGCTGTAGGCGAATTTCTGCCCCGGCTCGAAGTCGGGCTTCTCGCCGGAGAAGGTCGCGACGAGGGCGTCCAAGGAGCCCGGCTCGCCCAGCTCGAGATAGGCGTCGCCGAGGTAGAGGTAGTCGGGGATCCCCGAGCTGTGCGTCAGGAGCTGGCGGATCGTGATGGCCTCGCCCCGGGGAAAGCCCGGCAGATGCCGAGCGACGCTGTCGTCGAGGGAGAGCTTTCCCTCCTCCTGGAGCTTGAGGACGGCGGCGGCGGTGAAGGACTTGGAAATGGAGCCGATCCGGAAGCGGGTACGCGCGTCGTTGGCAGCTCCCGACAGGTCGGCGAGCCCGTAGCCCCCGGTTATGAGCGGCTTCCCCCCTTCGGCGACGAGCACGGAGCCCATGAACGTGCCGGCCTCGGCGTAGGAGCGCAGGTAGGCGTCGATGGCCGCCGCCCGGGGATCGGCGAAGCGGGCTTGCGCGGCCGCGGGGCCGGCGCAGAGGGTCGCGGCGGCGAAGCCGAAAGCCGCGATGATTCTTAGCGCCGTAAACCTTCTTTTTACTTCCATGTCCGGACCCTCCTCGGGCCGCCCACAGATTAACACAAGCTAACCGGCAACGCGCTCCCCCCTTCGGGGGAAGTGAGGGAGCATGCTGTGCCCGCCCCGGGAATCGGTTATGCTTGATGCCGATGACGATCACCACGGCATTGCTGGCCCTCGTCCTCGGCCTCCTCATCCTCATAGCCTTCGAGCTCCGCGCCATCCGCAGGCGGCTGGAAGGGCGCGCTGGAGCCGCGCGGAACGGGCTGGAATCGCGCGAGGCTCCGGTCGCCGGGCAGACGATCAACGTGAACCTCGCTCCCCTCCCCGCCTCGGCCCCCGGCATACCCCAGATACTCGTTCCCGTCCCGGGCGGCCCGGGCGCCCCGGGCTCGCCTCCACCCCCCGCGGCCGCGGAGGCCCCGTCGGAGGAGGAGCCGGAGGCGGCGCGGCGGGCCCGGGAGCGGGAGCAGCTCCTCGCCCGGGAGCGCCGGGAGGCGCAGAGCCAGAAGTCCGCCCAGGTCAGCGCGACGCAAAGCGGGCTCATGGCGGTCAAATGCCCCTCCTGCGGGGCGGAGAACTCCTCCTATCGCGATGCCTGCTTCAACTGCGGAAGCTCGCTCTAAACGGGCGGACGCGAGGAGGGAGGCGCCCCGAGGGGGGCGCTTTTTCTTGCGGGGAGGTTCGCGGCCGGGGCGGGATAGGGTTCAGGTGAGTTTAAATCAGCGCTCTACGTGCTGGCACGGATGACAGGCCATGGCCGGCGGGCCATCCTGGGGCCTTCGATCGGGCTGTTCCGATAGCCCGAGGGAGGATGGTCCATGAAGCGGAGCTGCTATTTCCTGGTCGCGTGCTGTGTCCTGGCTTTCGGGGCATGCCAGAATCCCTCGGGCTCGCCGCCGAGCCCGCCGAGCCCGAGCGTCAGCCTCGCCGAGCAGTCGGGGACCATCGCCAGCGGCACGCCCGGGAGCGCGAGCTTCGCGGCGACGACGGCGAACGTGGCCGCGGGCACGGTCGGTACGGTCTCCTGGTACGCCGATCCCGCTGGCTCGAGCGCCTCGGGGGCCCCGGCGGGGATCGAGGCCTCGGTCTCGGCGGTAGCGGATGACGGCGCCACGGTGACGATGAGCGCCGACGCGTCGGCGGCCGAGGGCTCGTACTACTTCAAGCTCGCGGAGGGCTCGGCGCTCTCGGCTCTGGCGACGCTGAGCGTAGCCTCGCCCCTGACGCCGGTGGTCGACCTGGGGAGCCAGGTCGGCGAGCTCGTCGCGGGCGCTCCAGGCAGCGCGAGCTTCCCGGCGACGACGGCGAACCTGGCCGCGGGCACGGCCGGGACGGTCTCCTGGTTCTCGGACCCCGCGGGCACGGCCGCGACGAGCGCCCCGGCCGGGGTCTCGGCATCGGTATCCCTTATCTCGGGCAACGCGGTCACGGTCACCATGACGACGGACGCGGACGCTGGCGGCGGTACCTTCTACTTCAAGCTCGCGGAGGGCTCGGCGCTCTCGGCCGTGGCCACCCTGACGATTTTCACGCCGACCGCCTCTCTCGGGAGCCAGTCGGGGACGCCCCGGAACGGAGCGGCGGGAAGCGCGAGCTTCGCCGCGACGACGAGCCACGTGGCCTCGGGCGCGGTCGGGACCATCTCCTGGTACGCCGATCAGGCCGGCGCGACCGCGACGAGCGCCCCGACCGGAGTCACTCCTTCGGTCTCCGCGGTGTCGGGCAGCGCGGCCACGGTGACGATGACGGTCGCGTCCTCGGCCTCGATCGGTTCCTACTACTTCAGGCTCGCGGAGGGACAGGCCGTCTCGAACCTGGCGACCCTGACCGTCTATCCCTCCTACGCGCTGTACGCCGCGAACTATGGCGGCAACAACCTCTCCGCCTACGCGGTGGACGCCAACACGGGGGCCCTCGGCGCCGCCCTGCCGGGCTCTCCCTACGCCACGGGCTCCGCGGGCGCCTATCCCTTCTCCGTCACGGTGGACCCCGCGGGGAAGTTCGTCTACGTCGCGAATTTAATGGCGAGCAGCATCTCGGTCTTCTCGATAGACTCCCTCACCGGGGGCCTCGCCGCGATACCGGGCTCTCCCTTCGCGACCGCGCCCGCCACCGACCCCCGGTCGATACAGTTCGATCCCACGGGCGCCTTCGCCTACGTCCCGGTCCTCTCCGGCGCCGTGTACGCCTATTCGGTCGATCCCTCCTCGGGCGCCATCGGCGCCCAGATCGCGGGCTCTCCCTTCGCCGCCTCGCCGGGGCTCGACCGCCTCGTCCTCAGCCCCGACGGGAAGTTCGCCTTCGCCTCGAAGAATGGCAGCGCGGCCAATCTCTGGGCCTATTCGCGCAATTCCGCCACCGGGGCCCTCTCCGCGGTATCGGGCTCTCCCTTCGCCGCGGGCAACTACTATCCCTCGGCCCTCGCCATCGATCCGAGCGGGAAATACCTCTACGCCGGCGAGGATTTCAGCTACGGGTCGGGCAAGATTAGCGCCTACGCGATCGACGCGGCGGGAGCCCTCTCCCCCGTGGCGGGCGCTCCCTTCGACACCGGCGATGCTTCGCGGGCCCTCGCCATCGACCCGGAGGGCAAGTACCTCTATGTCTCGGCGCAGACGGGGGGAAGCAGCTACGGCATCTACGTCTACTCGATCGACGCCGCCACGGGGGCCTTGGCCCAGATCGCGGGCTCTCCCTTCGACGCTCCGTACACGGAGGGGATGATCGTCGATCCTCGGGGGAAGTTCCTCTATCGCGCGGCCCTGTCCAATAACGAGCTGCAAGCCTACTCGATCGACGCCGCCACGGGAGCCATCGCCGAGGTCGCGGGCTCCCCCTTCGCCGCGGGGAGCGGCCCAAAGAGGATAGCGCTGGTCGAGCTGCACTAGGGAGGCGGACGCGGGCCGGCCCTAGCCCTCGACCCGGCGCAGGGCCTCGCCGAGCTCGGCGAGGCCGGCCTCGTTGCGCCGCCCCACGTCCTCGATGCCGCGCAGGGCCCGCTCGACTTCGGAGAAGCCGGAGCGGATGGAGGCGGCCGCCTCGCCGAACCGCCCGGATAGCCGCGACAGGGTATCGATGGCGGCGCTCGCGGACTCGGCCCCGGCGGCCAGCCTGCCGACCCCCTCCTCGGCCTTGGCCGCCACGCCGGCCAAGGACTCGGTGGCCCCGTTGAGCTCGGCCACCGCGGAGTCCATCTCGGCCAGGCCGCCGACGATCTCCTCGACGGAGGCCAGGGTCGAGCGGATCTCGCCCGAGCCCCGGTCCATGGAGGCGACGAAGCCGCCGATGTCCGAGGCGGCCCCGGCGATGGCCAGCTCGTTCTCCGACAAGGCGGCCTTGATGGCGGAGGCGCCCCGCTTGGCCTCCTCGGAGAGCTTGCGCACCTCGCCGGCTATGACGGCGAAGCCCCTGCCCGAGGCGCCGGCGTGGGCCGCCTCGATCGAGGCGTTCATGGCCAGGAGGTCGGTCTTCTCGCTGACCTCCACGACGGCGGCCGCGGATTCCAGGATCCTGGCCGAGGACTCGCGGACGCGGCCCACGGCCTCGGCCAGCCGGCGGGCCTCGGCGCGCTGGGCCTCGATGTTGCCGAGGACGGCGTCGATGGAGGCGCGCCGGGCCGCCGAGGCGGAGGCGAGGCTCGCTATGGTGGCGCCGATCTCCGCCAAGGTGGCGCTGGTCTGGTGGAGGGCGGCGTTCTGGTCCGCCACGATGTCGCGCATCTCGCGCTGGAAGCCCAGGACCGCCTTGTTCGACTCGCCGGCGCGGCGGGCCCCCTCGGCGAGGCCGCCGGCCTGCTCCTCGAGGGAGGCGACGCCCGCGCGGGCCTCGACGGCCGCGCGGAGGCCCTCGGCGGTCTTCGCGGAGAGCTCCTCGCCGACCCGCAGCGAGGAATGCGCCTCCGCGGCAACGCGGCCGAGGCGCTCGGCCTTGTCGCGGCTGCGCGCGCTCTCGCGCTCGGCCAGGCCCACGAGGTCGCGGTTCAGCCGCGCGCTATCGTAGGCCACGATGACGATGAAGACGACGAGGACCGAGAGGATGGGGACGGCGGAGAGGACGGCCGGCGAGGAGAGGCCGAAGCGGGGCGCGATGACCCCGGCCACGTAGCCGGCGAAGGCCGCGACGGAGAGGGCGCCGAAGGCGAGGACCTGCCCGAGCTCGATGGCCACGAGGTTGTTGGTCGTGATCGCGACGATGACCCACATCACGAAGCGGTAGGCGTCGTCGGGGCCGGCGACGGGGACGAGGAAGCCGGCCCAGCAGACGTTGAGGAGGGTCGCCACGCTGCTCGCCATGGCGGCCGGCCGGTAGCGCCGGGCCCGGACGAGGATGAGGCTCGCGGGATAGGCGGCCAGCGCCGTAGCCGCCACCGCGGCCGCGAAGGCCAGGTAGCCGGCCCGGTCCTCCCGGAGCCGCATCCCGGCCCCGAAGAGGAAGAAGAGCATCATGATGGCGTTCACGCGGACCAGGTAGGGGACGCGCCGGCGCAGGGACTCGGGGAGCCCCGCCCGGTTGGATTCGGGAAAGAAGAAAGCGACGAGACTGGGGGCGGCCATGCTTGAAGTGTAGGCGCGGCGCCCGCTCCGCCGCAAGCGGCCGGGGCTCCCGCCGAGCCGCCGCTTGCGGCCTCCCTCAGCAGGCCAGGATCTCCTTGATGAGGAACTCGCGGCCGGAGAGGAGCTCGCGCTCGGTCCCGGCGCAGGCGGGGCAGCCCTCGCGGTGCTCGAGGAGGCGGTAGACCGCGCCGCAGGCCCCGCAGACGGCGTTGCCCGGCAGGACCTCGATCTCGAGCCTCGTGCCCTCGAGGGAGCCGCCGTCGACGGCGCAGGGCCAGCAGTCCTGGACGTAGGCGGGGATCATGGCCGAGAGCTCGCCGATCTGGAGGACGAGCTTCTCGACCTTGCTTATCCCCCGCTCCCTCGCGAAGTCCTCCACGACCTTCGCGACCTCCATGACCACGCCCAGCTCATGCACGGAAGGGCCTGGTCAGCTTGCGGCCGACGATCCGCGCCTTGCGCTTGAGGACGTTCTTGACGATGATCGGCTTGAGGTCCCGGAAGTCCACCCCCGCCTCGTCGTACTTGCGGACGAGCCTGATCGCGTCGAACTTGCAGCGGGTCGCGCACATGCCGCAGCCGACGCACATCGTCTCGTCGACCCGGCTCGCGCCGCAGCTCAGGCAGCGCTCGGCCTCTATCCCTATCTGCTCGGGAGTGAAGCCGCCGCGGCCGTCGCGGAACGAGCGGGGCTCGGCCGGACTCGCGGGGGCCGCGACCTGCCGCGGGAGGCGGTCGAAGCCGGCCAGGTCGACGTCCTCCCGGTCGAGGGCCGCGTAGTCCCGCTTGAGGCGGCCCATCACCAGGCTCTGTCCCTTCTGTACGTAGCGGTGGAGGGAGATCGCGCCCTCCTTGCCGGCGGCTATCGCGTCGATAGCGAAGCGCGGCCCGGTGAGGACGTCGCCGCCGACGAAGAGGTCGGGCTCGGCGGTCTGGCAGCTGAGCCGGTCGGCGACCGGGGCCTTGCCCGGCTTGAGCTCCACCCGGCTCCCCTCGAGGAGGCCTCCCCACTCGATGGCCTGGCCGATCGAGGAGATCACCCAGTCGGCCTCGACGCGGATCGTAGCGGAGTCGTCGTACTTCGGGGCGAAGCGCCGGTCCGCGTCGAAGACGGAGAGGCACTTCCGGAACTCGACGGAGCGCGCGCGCCCCTCCTCGGCGAGGATCCGCGCCGGGCCCCAGCCGTTCACGAGGGAGATGCCCTCCTCCTCGGCCTCGGCGAGCTCGTCGGGCGAGGCCGGCATCTCGGCGCGGCCCTCGAGGCAGTACATGGCGACCGACTCGGCGCCGAGCCGCGAGGCGGTCCGGGCGACGTCGACGGCCACGTTGCCGCCGCCGATCACGAGGACCTTCCCCCCCAGGCCCGGCGCCTCGCCGAGGTTGACGCGGCGCATGAGCTCGACCCCCGAGAGGACGCCCTCGGCATCCTCCCCCTCGACGCCGAGGCGGCGGCCCGCCTGGCAGCCGATGGCGAGGTAGAAGCCGCGGAAGCCCCGGGCGCGGAGCTCGGCCAGGCTCAGGTCCTTCCCGACCTCGACCCCGGTCCGGAACTCGACCCCCAGCTCGCGCAGGACCTCGATCTCGGCCTCGATGACCTCCTTCTCCAGGCGGAAGGAGGGTATGCCGAGGGTGAGCATCCCGCCCAGCCGCCCCTCCTTCTCGAAGACGGTCACGGGGTAGCCCTCGAGGGCCAGGAAGTAGGCGCAGGAGAGGCCGGCTGGGCCGGCCCCGACGACGGCGATCTTCTGGCTGTACTCATGCCGCTTCCGGGGGACGTAGCGGCGCTCGGCGTCGAGGTCCTGGTCGGCGATGAACTTCTTGATGTCGTCGATGGCGACCGGCTCGTCGAGCCCGTTGCGGGTGCAGCCCGCCTCGCAGCGCTTGGAGCAGATGCGGCCGCAGACGGCGGGGAAGGGATTCTCCCTTTTGATGAGCTCGAGGGCCTCGCTGTACTTTCCCTGGGAGGCGAGCTTGATGTAGCCCTGGATGCCGATGTGGGCGGGGCACTCGGCCTTGCAGGGGCTCGTGCCGTCGGGCCACGTGACCTCGCGGTTGGTGCGGTAGTCGGGGTTCCAGCGCTCGGCCGTCCACTCGGTGTTCGAGGGGAGGTCGGGGCTCCGCGGCTTGGGCCGGGGCTTCAGGGAGGGTATCTTCCGGCCGAGCTTGAGGGCGCCGACCGGGCAGTTCTCCACGCAGTCCCCGCAGGCCATGCATTTCTCGGCGTCCACCGCGGCGAGGTAGTTCGAGCGAACCATGTCGGTGTTGTGGAACATCTCGGCCGTGCGGAGGGAGAGGCAGCCGCAGCCGCAGCAGTTGCAGATCGCGTGGGTCTTGCCGCCCCCGTCCACGTTCGGGACCTGGTGCATGAGGCCGTTCTCCTCGGCCCGCTGGATGATCCCGTAGGCCTCCTCGCGCGTTATGCGCCTCCCGCGCCCGGTGCGGATGTAGTACTCGGCCGCGTGCCCCATCTGGATGCACATGTCTTCCTTGAGGTGGCCGCAGCCCTCGCCCATGATCTCGCGGGTGGAGCGGCAGGAGCAGTTGGAGACGGTGAAGAGCTCGTTCTCCTCGAGGTACTTCGAGATCTCCTCGTAGGAGGCGCGGCGGGTCTCGCCCATGATCGCCTTCTCGATGGGGATGACCCGCATGAGGCCCTTGCCGACCGGGAAGACGCCCGCGGTCATGGGCCCCCGCACGCGGCCGTAGGCCTCCATCGCCCTCCCGATCTGGGGGTATTTCTCGACGTTGGAGTACTTGTTGACCATCATCTCCATGATGCCGGGGATCCAGGTGTCGTACCAATACTTGTCGACCCCGTCCTTCTCGTTGACGAAGCAGACGCCCGCGTCGGCCAGGGCCTCGAGGTCGGCGGCCGCGGAGGCGAGGGGCCTGCCGCAGGCCGCGGCCACCTCCTCGGCGCTCCTCGGCTCGCGGAAGGCCAGGCCCATGGCGGTCTCGGCCATCTCGTCGGAGACTAGGGGCTCGAGGATCAGGTACTCGGGGTCGGCCGGGAGGATCTCCCCCTTCTTCCCCCGCTCCTTGCGGCTGATCTTGTTCGCGAGGTCGAGGACCTTCTCCTTCACCGCCATCACAGCCTCCCGCCTTCCTGGCCGCGTCGCCCGGCGGCCAGCTTCCAGCTTCCTATCTCGCCGCGGAGCCAGTCGGCCCACGCGCCCATCCCCTCGCCGGTCTTGGCCGAGACGGGGAGCACCCTCGCCCGGGGATTGAGCCGCGCGAGGCGCTCGCGGAAACGCCCCAGGTCGAAGTCGAAGAGCGGGAGCGCGTCGATCTTGTTGACCAGGACGAGGTCGACGACCTCGAACATATGCGGATACTTGAGGGGCTTGTCGTCGCCCTCGGGCACCGAGAGGATCATCGCGCTCCGCGAGGCTCCCGTGTCGAAGTCCGCCGTGCAGATGAGGTTGCCGATGTTCTCGAGGATCACGCAGTCGAGGCCCTCGGTCCCCAGGGCCTCGAGGCCGCGCCGGGTCATCTCCGCGTCGAGGTGGCACATGCCCCCGGTGTGGAGCTGGATGGCCCTGGCCCCGGCCTCGTGGACCGCCCGGGCGTCGACGTCCGAGTCGATGTCGGCCTCGAGGACGCCCAGATCGAGCTCGCCGCGCAGGGCCTCGATGGTGCGGAGCAGGGTCGTGGTCTTGCCCGAGCCCGGGGAGGACATGAGGTTGAGGAGGAAGAGCCCGCGCCGCCCGAGCTCGGCGCGGAGCTCCCCGGCCCGCCGCTCGTTGCCCTCGAACACGCTCTTCTTGATCTCGATGACCTTGAAGCTATCCATGCCACCCCCGCTGCCGCCCGCCGCTCGCCGAGGCGGGGGGCGTAAACCATGATGCGGTACTCCGACAAGTCTGTCAAATAAACTCGGAGTACATCTAGAAAGCTTTGCCATTATCAGTATTTTCGCCATTTCTGTCAATTCGATCATTAATACTCGATAATTCAATTGACCGACACTTTTGTCGGTGATAAGCTGGCCCATCTTGCGGCCCGAGGTGGGAGGCCGGCGCCGGCGCCGCGCCTGCCCAAGCCCCAGGCCAGGGAGGAGCGCTCAACGATGTCCTTCTATCAGGGCCTGAACGGGCCCGCGATCCTGATGTGGTTCGCCGTCCTCGGCGGCCTCATGCTGCTCAACGAGCTGGCCCGCGCAAGCAAGTGGACGGGGCTCGGCATGTACGTCGTCCTTCCGGCGATCCTGAGCTTCGCGCTCTGGCCCCGCACGGCCGGACCGGGGACCAGCATGAACGACTGGTTCCACTGGATGAAGGTCTACTCGGCCCTGGCCGGCTGCGTCGGCTTCTGGGCGATCCGCTACTTCCCCCGGGTCGAGAAAAGCCCCTTCGCCCGCTACTTCCCTCCCCTCATCCTCGCCGTCAACATCCTCGAGGCCGTCGTGCGGGACTTCCAGTGCCGCGGCCTCGACGGGATCGCGGGAGGCATCCCCACCCTCGGCGGGCCCTGGAACCTCATGAACGGGATCGCCGGCATCGTCAACATCATCACCCTGACCGGCTGGATGGGCATCCGCGCCGGCAAGGGCAGGAGCCGCGACATGCTCTGGCCCGACCAGCTCTGGTTCTGGATCGTAGCCTACGACCTGTGGAACTTCGCCTACACCTACAACTGCCTATCGAGCCACTCCTTCTACTGCGGGCTGGCCCTCCTCCTCTCCTGCACCATACCGGCCTTCCTCATCAAGAAGGGGGCCTGGCTCCAGCACCGGGCCTCGACCCTCGGCATCTGGTGCATGTTCGCCATGACCTACCCGGCCTTCGTCGACAGCTCGCGCTTCGCGGTGAAGTCGAGCAACGACCCGGCCGCCCTCTTCCTGGTAAGCCTGGCCTCCTTGGTCTTCAACCTCGGCGTCCTGGGCTACGAGATCCTGGTGATCGCCCGGACCGGGCGCAACCCCCTCAAGCAGGAGCTCTACACCCACCTGCGCTCCTACAAGGCCGCCCTCCCCGCCGAGGGCCCCGGGGCGGCGCGGGGCTGAGGGCATCGGAGCCGGCCGAGGCTCGGCGGCCCCGCGCCCCGATGCCGGGGGCCGCGGGGCCGTTGATTCTCCCCGACCCGGGAAGGATAATGGCCCCATGCCCAAGATCGTGGACTACGACGGCCGCCGCCGCGAGATCGCGGCCAAGGCGACCGCCGTGCTGGCGCGGGACGGCATCCAGGAGGCGAGCCTGGGCAAGGTCGCCGACGCCTGCGGCCTGGCCCGCAGCACCCTCTACGAGTACTTCAAGAACCTGGGCGAGCTCGTGGACTTCGCCCTCGCCGAGACCTTCTCGCGGCTGGACGCGGTGGCCGAGGCCATGCTCAACGACGCGAGCCTCGCCCCCATCGACCGCCTCATCTGCCTCATGCAGTATCTCGAGCGCGTGGCGATCACGGACAAGGACCGCATGGTCCTGGTCCTCGACTTCCTCCTCCACCCGCGGCGCGAGACTCCCGGCATCGCCTTCAACGTGCAGCAGCGCGTGCGCGACCTGCGGGAGGAGCTCAAGCTGGTGCTGGACCGGGCCATAGCCGCCGGCGAGCTCAAGCCCATCGACACCGAGTCCATGGCCTTCACCCTCTTCGCCCTGGTGGAGGCCTCCACCGTGCACGGGGCCCTCTACGACAACATCTCCCTCGAGAAGACGATGCGCGACATCGGCCTCCTGATCGACGGGATCCGCGCCTAAGCGGCTAGCCCGCCCATCCCTCATTCGGGGGATTCCTCGCCCCGCCGCGCATCGGAGCCTTGATCCCGGGCCTCATCCTCGTTACCTTCCCTCCTATGGCCGCGAACGCTATCGAGGTATCCAGGATCTCCAAGACCTACGCGGACGGCACCGCCGCGGTGGAGGACCTCTCCTTCATGGTGCCCGAGGGCTCCTGCTTCGGCTTCCTGGGGCCCAACGGGGCGGGCAAGACGACGCTCATGAAGGCGCTCTACGGCATGGTGCGCCGCGACCCCAGGCCCGAGACGAGGGTGAGCGTCCTCGGCTTCGATCCCGCGGCCGACGAGCTCGCGGTCAAGCACCTCTGCGGGGTCGTCCCGCAGGAGGACAACCTCGACGCGGAGGTCGACGTCGGGACCAACCTCTTCATCTACTCGAAGTTCTACGGGCTGCCGGCCCGGGAGGCCCGGGAGCGCATCGCCGAGCTCCTCGGCTTCATGGAGCTCAAGGAGAAGGCCCGCGCCCGGGTGAGCGAGCTCTCGGGGGGCATGAAGCGGCGCCTCGTCATAGCCCGGGCCCTCATGAACCGGCCCCGCCTCCTCATCCTCGACGAGCCGACGACGGGGCTCGATCCCCAGGTGCGGCAGCTCATCTGGGACAAGGTCCGAGGCCTCAAGCGCGAGGGGGTGACGGTCCTCCTGACGACCCACTACATGGAGGAGGCCTACCAGATCGCCGACTCCATCATCATCATGGACAAGGGCCGGCGCGTCCTCGAGGGCCCGCCCCGGGAGCTCCTCTCGCGGGGCATCGAGGCCTGGGTCCTCGACGTCCTCGATCCCGACGCCTCGGGCGGGCTCGGCGAGGGCCCCCTCTCGGCGGGGGTCAGGCGGGAGGAGGGCGGCTACAGCCCCCGCTTCTTCTCCGACCACCCCGAGGCCCTCCGCGAGCTGGCGGCCCGCCTGCCCTCGGGGGCGACCCACCTGCGGCCGACCAACCTGGAGGACCTCTTCCTCCGCTCCACCGGGAGGAAGCTCAATGACCTGCAGTGATCGCTGCCCGAGCCTCGCCTCGCGCCTGGGCTCGGTCTGGTACCGCCACTTCCGCACCTACACGAAGGACCTCGTCTCCAACGGCTTCCCTCCCTTCATGGAGCCGCTGATCTTCCTCGCCGGCATGGGCCTGGGCATGGCCCAGTACGTGCCGGGCCTCGCGGGGATGAGCTACCTCCAGTTCCTGGCCTCGGCCCTCGTCATGACGAGCGCCATGTTCACCGCCTCCTTCGAGTGCACCTACGGCACCTTCGTGCGCCTGGAGTTCGACAAGACCTACGACGGCATGCTCGCGGCCCCCTTGAGCGTCGCCGACGTCATGGTCGGCGAGGCCCTCTGGGCCGGGACCAAGGGAGCCTTCTTCTCCCTCGCCGTCCTCCTCGTCATCTCGGCCTTCGGCCTGGCGGAGCTCGGCCCGGCCCTCCTCCTGACGCCCGCCGTCGGCTTCCTCACCGGCTTCCTCTTCGGGGCGATCGGCCTCCTGGTCACCTCCTTCGTCACGAACATGAACCACTTCAACTTCTTCTTCACGGGCCTCCTGTCGCCCATGTTCATGTTCTGCGGCACGGTCTTCCCGATCGAGAACCTGCCCGGGCCCCTCCAGGTCCTGGCCGAGATCCTTCCCCTCACCCACCCGGTGCGCCTCGGCCGAGCCGCGGCCCTGGGCTCGGGCTGGAAGGCCTCCCTCCTCCTCGACCTGGCCTACACGGCCGGGGTCGCGGCCCTCGCCATGTACCTCGCGGCGCGGAGGCTCGAGCGGCGCATCGTCAAGTGAGGGGCCCAGGCGGGAGGCGGCTCCCCCCGCCCCGGCTTTCCGCTATAGTAGAGCCATGAAGTTCCCCGAGTTCCTCTCCTTCATGGACCGCCTCGCGGCCGCGAGCCCGCGGGAGAGGCTGGGGGAGGGAGAGCGGATCCTCGTCCTCTCCGACCTCCACATGGGCAACGGGGGGAGCCGCGACGACCTGCGGCACAACCGCGAGCTCCTGGTCTCCTCACTCTCGCGCTACTACCTCGAGCGGGGCTGGAAGCTCGTGCTCAACGGGGACATCGAGGAGCTGTCCAAATTCGAGCTCCCGGGGATCCGCGAGGCCTGGGGCGAGCTCTACGAGCTCTTCGGCGCCTTCCACGAGCGGGGCCTCCTGCGCAAGATCGTCGGCAACCACGACCTCCGCCTCGAGCTCGAGCGGGGCTATCCCTGGCCGGTCCTGCCCTCCCTCCTCCTCGAGTGGCGGGAAGGCAGGCGCCTGCTGCTCTTCCACGGCCACCAGGCGACGGGCTTCTACCTGAAGTACGACCGCGTCCAGGACTTCCTCCTCCGCTGGCTCGCGCGGCCCCTGGGCATCAGGAACCGGAGCGCCTCGCGCGATCCGCGCAAGCGCGTCGCCGCGGAGCGGAGGATCTACCGGGCCGCGCGGATGCGGGGCCTGATCGCGGTCGTGGGCCACACGCACAGGCCCCTCTTCGAGTCCCTGGGCAAGCGGGACAGCCTCCGCTTCGCCATCGAGCGCCTCCTCGACGACTACGCGAGGGCCGAGGAATGGCTGAAGCCCGACATCCGCGAGCTCATCGAGGTCTACCGCGGCGAGCTCGAGCGGATGCGGCGGAAGGAGGCGCGCCAGGAGCCTTCGCTCAGCAGCTGCGAGCGCGGCGGGCTCCTCGTGCCCTGCTACTTCAACTCGGGCACGGCGATCGGCAAGCACGGCTACACGGCGCTCGAGCTCGAGGGCTCCTCCATCTCCCTGGTGCTCTGGGCCGGGAGCCCGGCGCGGGACTACATCGAAAGGGAGGCCCTCCAGCGCGAGGAGCTCGAGGGCGGCCCCTTCGCGCGCTACGTGCTCAAGCGCGACGGCCTCGGGCGGGTCTTCGACCGCATCGAGCTCCTCTCGGGCCCCCTCGGGCCCGAGGCCGCGCGTTAGCCGAACCCGATTCCCGCCCTAGCCGGCCGCGCCCTCCAGGAACTCGAGGGCGAAGGCGGCCAGGATGGCCGCGCCATGGCCGAGGACGGAGTCGTCGACGGCGAAGCCCGGGGAGTGGTGCTGCCGGTCCGAGCCCTTGGCAGGGTCGGCCATGCCGAGCATGGCGAAGGTCGCGGGAACCTTTTCGCCGTAGTTGCTGAAGTCCTCCGAGCCCATGATGATGGGCAGCTCGACGAGGCTGCCCGGGCCCAGGACGCCCCCGGCCGCCCGGAGCATGACGTCGGTGAGGCCCGGGTCGTTCACGGTCACGGGATAGATCCTCGTGTACCGCACCTCGGTCTCGCAGCGCAGGGCCATCGAGGCCCCGGCGGCTATCCGCCGGACCGAGGCCTCGACCTCGTCCCGCGTCGCGCGGCTCGTGCTCCGCACGTTCCCGGTCAGGAGGGCCGTCTCGGGGATGACGTTGGGCGCGTTGCCCGCCTCGATCTTGCCCACGCTGACCACGGCGCTCTCGAGGGGGTCCACCTCCCGGCTCACCACGGTCTGGAGCAGCGAGACGATGTGCGCCGCAGCCACCGTAGGATCGACTGCCTTGTGCGGCATCGAGCCGTGCCCTCCCCTGCCCCTGATCCGCATCTCCCAGAGGTCGGCCGAGGCCATGTAGGGCCCCCGGCGGTAGCCGAACTTGCCCGTGGCCAGGGGAGCCCAGACGTGGAGGCCCCCGATGGCGGCCACCCCCTCCAGGGCCCCCTCGGCTATCATGGCCGGGGCTCCCGAGTCGTAGCCGGACTCCTCGGCGGGCTGGAAGACGAGGCGGACCTCGCCGGGCAGCTCCTCCCGCAGCTCGCGGAGGATCCTGGCGGCGCCGAGGAGCATGGCTGCGTGGGCGTCGTGGCCGCAGGCGTGCATGACCCCGGGCACCTGCGAGGCGTAGGGCAGGCCCGTCTCCTCCTGGATCGGCAGGGCGTCGATGTCGGCCCGGAGAGCCACGCGGGGGCCGGGGCGGCCGCCGACGAGGTCGGCGACGAGCCCCGACTCGGTCCCCTTGAAGCCGCGGCGGATCCGCTCGTAGCCCATGGCGCGGAGCCGCTCCTCGATGAGCCGCGAGGTCTCGACTTCCTTCCAGCCGAGCTCGGGCCGGGCGTGGAGCTCGCGGCGGATCCGGGTCAGCTCCTCTCCGAGCTCCTCGCCGCGGGCCTTGAGCGCTTGGTAGTCCATCCCCGTCTCCCTACAGCAGCTTGACGATGAAGCCGGCCAGGATGACCGAGCCGATGGTGACCGTCGCGAAGCCGGCCACGAGCATCTTGGGCAGGATGTGCTTGAGGACGGCCTCCTTCTCTTCCTTGGTCGAGGAGGCGGACTCGGCGACCTCCTGGCTGACGATGAAGGTCCCGGGGAAGCCGTAGAGGCAGGTGGAGCCGATGGCGAGGCTCAGCTCCCAGGAGTAGCCCAGGACCTTGCTCATGGCCAGGGAGAGGATGACCATGCCGAGGACGGAGATCGCGAAGGCCAGGAGGGTGGGGACTATGAGGGAGGCGACCATCTGGGGCGTGGCCTTGGAAAGGCTCGTGAAGATGGGGACCATCATGAGGAAGAGGACCATGCCCGAGGCGTTGGCCTTGTCGAGGACCTTGTGCTCGATGAAGCCGGTCTCGTAGAAGAGGATGCCGAAGAGGAGGGCCACGACGAAGGGGTGGACCGCGTTCTTGGCCAGGCCGGCGGCCGCGACGGAGAGCCAGGCTACCAGGATGGCCTTGGCCAGGAGGACGAAGGGGGTCTGGAGGCCCTTGGGCAGGGCGGGGAAGATCCTGAGGCTCGGCTGCTCGGGATCGGCCCCCCGCGCGGCGGCCGCCGCCTCGCCCGCTCCCCCTTCGCGGAAGCGGGCGATCGTCCTGGCCGCCTCCCTTCGCAGGCAGAGCGAGGCGATGGGCAGGCCGATGAAGGTCTGGGTGACCAGGAGGAGGGTGGCGAAGACCGCGAGGGAGGCCAGGCCCTGGGCCTTGGCGGCCTCGCTCACGATGAGGGTGGCGACCACCCCGCCGGAGATCGGGCCGATGGCCACGATGGACTCGGCCCGGCCGATAAGGGGGGGCCCGGCGAGGTAGAGGGCGAGGGCGATGGCTACCAGGGCCAGGAGGGAGATGAGGACCGTCTTCCACTCCTCCTTCAGGTCCCGGAGCTTGAGCATGCTCCCCATGTGGACCATGAGGACGGAGATGAAGGCCATGGCGACGGGGGCCATCTTGGAGTCGTCGAAGAGGCTGAGGGGTATCCCGAGCCAGAAGCCGACCAGGAAGAGGAGGCCGGAGACGAACATCATGGAGCAGAGGGCCTTGGTCTTGCTGGAGACGATGTCCCCGAGGGCGTAGACCAGGGCGATCACCAGCACGGCGGTCAGGGTACTCATGGACGGGCCTCCTCGCATTCGAAGATCATTCTCAAGGATGGGCCATCTTATCCGTTACTATGCGTAAGAGCAATATGGATTCGGTAAAAAACGCCCTTCCCTCCCGCGGGCCGGGCTCCCTCTCGTCCGGCCAAGCCCGCGGGCCGGGCGCCCTAGGCCACCGCGGCGAGGAGCTCCCGCATGAGGGCCTCGCCCCTGCGGTCCAGCTCCCTTCCCTCGGCCAAGGCCGCCGCCTGGAGGGCGGGCGCGGCGGCCTTATCCTTCGCCGCGCCGAGCCGGGCGGCGCAGTCACGATAAAGGGCCGAGAGCTCGCGGCAGAGCCCCGCGGCCCGCGGGCCCCGCGCCAGGGGCTCGACCTCGACGAAGAAGTCCGCGGCCATGGAGCGGCACTCCTCCCAGACCGTCCCGTTCCACCAATGGCCGTGGGAGGAGCCCAGGCCCCGGCCAACGCCGGCGATCCAGGCCTCCCAGGCGGCGTCCCCGGCCCGGTAGCCGGGCAGCTCGAGCTCCTCGGGCGCGCTCCGCGCGCGCAGGGCCGCGGCGAGGGCGGCGGGCAGGAGGGAGGCCTCCTCGGGCCGGTCCTCCTCCTTCTCGAGGAAGGTGAACTGGACCCAGCCCTCGGCCTCGAGGGCCTCGCTCCAGCTCCCGAAGCTCAGGACCGGGAGCTCGGCGCCGCAGGAGCCCTTCCAGGGCAGGAGGAACTGGAAGCCCTTGGAGTCGTAGCCGGCGACAAGCTGGTGCTCGAGGTAGTCCAGGATGCAGAGCTTGCCCTGGTCCAGGTGGGAGCGCACGCGCTCCTCGGCCCCGCGGATGGCCTCCGCGCCCGCCCCCTTCTCGAGGCAGATCGATGCGGACCTGCGGATGCCCAGGCCGCGGAGGGCCCGATAGAAGGCGTCGTGCTTCCAGACGTAGGGAGAGCTGGGGCAGAGCTCCTTATGGACGTTCAAGAGGAAGGCGTGGGAGCTGTAGCCGAAGAGCTTGGGCGTGCTCCAGTCCAGGTCGAAGAAATCCGAGGCGCCGCGCAGGCAGCCCATGAGGGTCGTGGCGAGCCCGCCTTGCTCGAGCTTCGAGAATTGCATGATGGTGAGCGGCTCCTTCATCCGCGCGAGGAAGACCCGGTACTTCGCGTCCGCGGCCCTGAGCTCTCCCGGGTTGAGCCCGAACCAGGACTTGAAGGCGGTGGTGAAGTTATCCTGGGAGCTGTAGCCGTAGCTCAAGGCGACATCGGCGATCGGCGCGCCCGAAAGGAGGGCGCGGGCGGCCTCGGTGAGCCGCCTCTTGCGGAGGTAGCCCGCCGGGGTCTCCCCGGCGGCGTTGTAGAACTTCTGCCGGAGGCGGTTCTCCGAGTAGCCGGAAATCCTGGCCAGCTCGGGGCCGAGCCCCGTCTCGGGCTCGCTCAGGTGCCCCTCCATCCAGGCGGCCATCCGCAGCGCCAAGAGTCTGTCGTCCATCAGCTCCCACTCCCTCGCGGGACAGGCTAGCCCATGCCCCGCCGCTCGGTCTTTTGATTTTACACCATCGTCCTCCGGCTCCGGCCGGTCCGAGCAGGGAGCTTCCTCAGGCCGATCGATTTGAGCCCCTATCGCATGCTTGACTAAATGACCCATGTTCATTATTAATGAACTATAGTCATAAACAGTGCGCTGTAGCGACGGGAGGAGACATGGCAAGGGCGGGCGGAAAGCTCGAGAAGCTCGAGCGCCGGGGCGAAATACTCGCGAAGGCCGACGAGCTCTTTCGCGAGCGGTGCTTCGAGGAGATCAGGATGGGCGACTTGGCGGCCTCCCTCGGCCTGGCCAAGGGCACCCTCTACCTGTACTTCCCCTCGAAAGAGTCCCTCTTCCTCGCCCTCCTGGGCGAGCGGCTCGAAGCCGCCCTCGCGCGGCTCTACGGCCTGCTCGAAACGGGGCGGGACGGCGGCGCCGCGTCGGCCGAGCTCGTGGCGGCCGGCACCGCCTCGATCCTCGCCGCGGACCCCGCCCTCCCCCGCCTCCTCGCCGAGTCCCTCTCGGTCCTCGAGCGCCGCGTGGGCTTCGAGGAGGCGGTCGCCTTCAAGCGCTCGATGGCGGCGGCCCTGGAGGAGGCGGGCGGGCGCCTGTCCCTGATCCTCCCCGGCCTCTCCCCCGAGGGGGGCAGGCGCTACTTTCTCTACGTCTTCTCGCTGGTCGTCGGGCTCGCCGCGCTGACCGACCTCTCCCCCTTCATGCGCCGCGTCGCCGCGGCCCCGGGGCTCGAGGTCTTCCGTCTCGGCTTCGAGGAGGCCCTGCGCTCCTCCGCGGCCTCCCTCCTCGCCGGCCTCGCCGGGGGATGCGCGCGCGGCCCCGAAGGAAAGGAGCAACCGATATGAAGATCGAGAACGCCGAGGCCCTCGAGAGCCTCTTCGAGGCCCAGGGTGAGGCGCGTTGGGCGATAGCGTCGACCAACGCGAATGAGCGGGTAGCCAAGCTCGAGTCGCTCCGGCGCGCGATCCTCGCCCGCCGGGACGGCCTGTACGAGGCCCTCTGGAGCGACTTCCGCAAGAGCTCCCCGGAGGCCTGGCTCACCGAGATCTTCCCGACGATCGAGGAGATCGGCTACGCGGCCAAGCGCCTGGGCTCCTGGATGCGGGGCCGCCGGGCCCGGGGGACCTTCTTCCTCCCCGGTGCCCGGAGCCGGCTGCGCTACGAGCCGAAGGGCCGGGTCCTCATCATGGCCCCCTGGAACTACCCCTTCCAGCTCGCCCTGGCCCCCCTGGTCTCCGCCCTGGCCGCGGGCAATACCGTCATCCTGAAGCCCTCGAACAAGACCCCGGCGACGAGCGCCTTCATCGCCTCCCTCCTCGAACCGCTCTTCCCCCCCGAGGAGGTCGCGGTGGTCGAGGGCCCCGGGAGGCTCCTCGGCGAGCTCCTTCTCGAGCTGCCCTTCGACCACCTGTTCTTCACCGGGAGCCCCCGGGTCGGCGCCCGGGTCGGCGAGGCCGCGGCCCGGCTCCACGCGGGCCTGACCCTCGAGCTCGGGGGCAAGTCGCCCTGCGTCATGCTCCCGGACGCCGACCTCGAGAAGGCGGCGGCCAAGATCATGTGGGCCAAGTGCCTGAACGCGGGCCAGACCTGCGTCGCCCCGGACTACCTCTTCTGCCCCCGCCCCCTGGTGCCGGCCTTCGCGGCCGCGGCGGAGGCCGCCCTACGGCGCATGTACGGGCCGGACGAGGAGGCGCGTCGGGCCTCGCCCGACTTCCCGCGGATCGTGGACCGGGAGGCCTGCTCCCGCCACGCCTCCCTGGTCGAGGACGCGGTCGCCAAGGGCGCCCGCCTCGAGTTCGGCGGCCGCTTCGATCCCGACGGGCGCTACTCCTCGCCCACCCTCCTCACCGGGGTCCGCCCCGAGATGGCGGTCATGGACGAGGAGATCTTCGGGCCCATACTCCCCGTCCTGGCCTACGACGAGGTCGAGGAGGCCGTCGAGTTCATCCGCTCGAGGCCCAAGCCCCTCGCCCTCTACGCCTTCGGCTCGCCCCGGAGGGCGGAGCGCGAGATCCTCGAGCGCACGAGCTCCGGCTCGGCCTGCGTGAACGACCTCATCCTCCAGGTCGAGAACCTGGACCTGCCCTTCGGGGGCGTGGGCATGAGCGGCACGGGCAGCTACCACGGCTTCCAGGGCTTCAGGACCTTCTCCCACGAGCGGAACGTCATGGTCCAGGGGCCCTGGAGCCCCGTCTCGGCCTTCTACCCGCCCTACGGCCGCGGCCTGCAAGGCAGGTTGCGCGCCCTCGTCGAGGCCGCCCTCGGCCTGCGGGCCTGAGCCGCCGGCCCGGGCCGGCGGCGCTTGACGGCGCGGCTCCCCTCGGCGGACAATCGGCTCGGCATGAAGGACGAGGGTCGGGGATCGGGCATCGCGCTCTGGCTCAGGAGGGAGGGACCCTCCTGGTTCGGCATCGCCGAGTCGGGGGGCGAGCTCGTCGCCACCTCGGTGGCCGCCTCGCGCGAGGAGGCGGCATCCATCCTGGCCGCCTGCCTCCCCCCGGGCGCCCCGCGCCGCTTCGAGGAGGGGAGCTCGGCCTTCGCCGAGGAGACGGCCCGGATGCTCGCGGCCATCGAGGCGGGGGACGAGACGCGCAAGCGCTTCGCCATCTCCCTCGAGTACCAGCCCGAGCCCGCGGCCAGCGTCTACCGCCTGGTCGCCTCCATCCCCCCCGGCTACGCCTCGTCCTACGGCCGCGTGGCCGAGGCGGCGGGGACCATAGCCCGGGCCGTGGGCAGGCTCATGGCCACCAATCCCCTCTACCCCCTCGTGCCCTGCCACCGGGTGGTCGGCGCGGACTACTCCCTGGTGGGCTACCGGGGCGCCTCCTCGGGCCCCGACCTCGACGACAAGCTCGCCCGGCTCCGCTCGGAGGCCCGGGGCTTCCGCGAGGAGCTCAGGCTCGAGTCGGCCGGGGAGCTCCTGGTCTTCCCCGTCGAGCGGGTGATCGAGAAGGCCGAGGCTGACCGGGGCTCGGGAGCCCTCCAGCTGCCCCTATGGTGAGGGCGAGGCCTGAGGGCGCCGGCTCTCCGGGCCGGGGCCGAGCCTCAGCCGGAGGCGAGGGCCATCAGGTCCCCGTGGGGACCCAGGCTTCTTCCGGGAGATCGGCTACTATGTCGTGGTCGACGATGAAGTCCTGCCCCCCGTCGGTGGCGTAGTCGCTGTCGCTATCGGGCAGGGCGGCGGCACCTTCGACCGCGTCGCCGTCGCCGTCGATGAATGCGTAGCCCGTGTAGCTTCCCTCCTCGATATCGCCTATGGAGTAGGTCGCCGTCCCTCCGGAGAAGGCGCTGGACTTGGTCCAGTAGAGGGCGGCGCCAGTCCCGTCCTCGCCAAGGGCCACGAGCTTGAGGTAGGCGTAGCAATCGTCGACCCCGCTCTTGGTCAAGGTTCCCGAGAGCGTGTAGGTGTCGGATGAGCTCGAGCTCGGACAGCCCACGATCGTCAACGCGAGCAGCGCGACGAGGGCCAGCAGCAGACGCCTAGCTACTTTTCCTTGCATTTACCTGCCTCCTTGACGCTCCCGGCCGGCCGGGATTTGCGTTAAGGATTATTATATCACCCATTTCGCATGACGCGGGATGGCGTCGCGTCAGGGAGAGAAGACCCCGGCGAGCGGCCTCAGCCCGGGAGGGCGACCGTAGCCCCGCCCGGGACCTCCACGACCTGGCCGCCCACGGAGAGCCAGACGGGCAGGGCCGAGGGATTCTGGGCCAGGGAGCAGCCGCTCGAGAAGCGCGTCGCCTTCCA
>JAKLFE010000010.1 GCA_022711355.1 Spirochaetota bacterium
ATATAACAATACTACGGCCTCATTGGTATTATGGATCCTCAACACTGCAATAGAGTACTCATTCTTTATTTCAAATACTCATGTACGTGTTCAACACACACCACGCACCTGTCACCCCACGCGCGCGCAGCGCGCCGACCTAACATACGCTTGACCTGCAACCCGAGACTGGCGCGATTCGTGCGACAATTATTTAGCACGAATCGTGACAGGCCGGGTTGTCAGGTCGAAGCGATTGTTAGGTTGGTGCTTTCATACTTATTCTTACCACATCTACACGAATGACCAATACTTTTATTCCCGATTTTTACTTCCTCAATCCAATATCCACATTCCTTACAATAAACCTTTTCATATAGATTTAAGACAGCAAGTGCAAAATCAATAGCTTCCTTTCTTGTTAAAGAAAGCGACCACTCATTATAATGTCCACCGATCATATTTCGCAAATAAATTAGTTCATTTACTTTACTTACATCCTTTGTAATTGAATATTTCTTTAGCTTACTAAAAATACCAGGCCACAGATCTCCAAGGGTATATTTATCATTCTTTCGTCGCGTAACACTTATTGGTAAACGATAACTAATTTGGGAACATATTTTTTCTAGTAAAAGCGATGAATTAGATATTATTTCATTTATACTACCATCATTAATATTGTCATTTAATGTTTCATCAAGTGACATTGAGTCTGATTGGATATCTACGCCATTAACACTATTCCAATTAACAATTTCATAAACACATAAATCAGTTGAGTTTATATGAAATAACTCGATAAGCTGTTCTTTCCAAAGTCTATCATGAACAGTGATAATTAACTGCCAACTGGATAAATTGCAAATCAAATAGTTGACTATTTTTACTCTTATTCCCGAGTCTATACTTTGGAAGACATCATCCAAGACTAAAACTGGTGCCTGCCCCAATGCTACTGCCTTTTTTGTCATTTCGATAAAAACAACAAAAGCCAATAAATCTAAATTTGCTTCAGACAATATTTGTTCAGGAATAATATGCTTACCATTAGCTAAAACAATCTCAAAACTTAACGATACATCAGACTCTTCTGCTACATGAATTATAATTTCTGATATTTCATCGGCTAATGTAGAAAGCGATAAAAAAGTCTTGGTTATTTCTGTTGATAGCTCATGAAATATGGCCTTTATTATATCCTTGTTAGTTGTGGTTTTTTTTGGTTTATATTTATTTAATTCTACATCTATTTTTTCAATGTCTTTTGTTGATTGGATGATTTTCTCAACTGCCTCTTCTAGTGATGATGGAATGGTTATTCTTATACCTTTGCGCCTAGCACTTTTCACAGAGTCTAGCGACATACCTAGTAGAATATTTTTTTTTGCCCATTCATAAAAATCCTTTTTACTTAATGGAACTGTTTCACTTCTAATTCTTTTTATTGAGCATATTGTATTTATACTTTCGCGTCTTTCCTTTTTTTTAACTTGTCGTTCTTCTTCCAGTTCCTTAATTCTATCAAGGAAAGACTCACCTAATTGTTCCTTTTCATTACTAGATGAGTCGAGATTATAGTTTAAGAAAACAATTTGTCTTTGTATTTGTGGGGTATTCCAAAACTGTAAAATATTTTGACGTCTTAAAATAAAAGGAGCAATACGATATTGTGCTAATGCAGCTTGATCGAAATGTTTTTTACCATCGCTGTCTGTATCAATAGTTCGAATATACTCCTTATCATCATCAAGTATCAATTTAGTATATGGTTTTCGTAGGTCGAATAAATTAAATACTTCAACCTTTCTATTACTGTTTATACTTGATGTATTATGGACTTTTGCCTGTGTTGCAAATTCTATTGCATCAATAATTGAAGATTTTCCGGATCCGTTATCTCCAACTATTAGTGTACTACATGGATTTTTATTTAGTATAAAAGTAATAGCTCTTTTTACTGATATACCCCTAAATGCTTCAATCTCTATCTGTTTTATTTTGTTTACCATTGTAGATTACCTTATTTCGTAAGGAGAATACTATAATCAGATTTCTTTAACTCAACCTAACATTTGCTTAACCTGCAAACCCGCCCGCGCGCCATCATTATTAATAGGAAATGGTTGGCGTGTTTTTTGCTTCATGTTGAGTACCAGTGAAATGGCTCACACTTGAGCAAAAAACATGACAACCATTGACCGAATAGAATGCGCGCGGTTGGCCCTAATCTTGCTCTTCATATTAGCAAGATTAGGGCCAAAGGGTTTGTCAGGTTGAAGCAGTTGTTAGATTTGGGTTCCATTGCTTCACTTTCTAGGCGAAGCCTGGCTATAAATATCAGTTTTACTGGCCATGCTCTTCGTAGTAAATTCTTTATTTTAGCTCTTCGTGTATTGATGAACTTTGAAGTCATGCAGCATTGCGAACACTATCCATACCTGAATAGAGCATTACTTCCAATAAATCTAACATACGCTTGACCTGTAATCCGAGACTGGCGCGCTTTGTGCACAATTATTCAAGCACAAAGCGTGACAGGCCGGATTATCAGGTCGAAGCGATTGTTAGATTTCTTCACTCGTTATATGTTATTCAGTATAAACAAGCTTGAAAATGCCATAATATTCACTATTTGATGAGCAAAAATGGAAGCTGCTATTGATTTTGTTTTTAATGATACTGTCATCCAAATGATCCCCATTACCAAGGCTCCTCCAACAAGTGCCAAGGCTCCACCTTGATAGGTTAATGGTAAAACCAGATAAGCAAAATGATATATTCCAAATATTACAGTACTATACGCTACAAATAAAAACGATCCATCACTTTTTATTATTGTTATGCCTCTCCAAAAAAGTTCTTCTATCAATCCATTATAAATGCCAAGAATTATCGAGCATATTACAACTCTGATTGTTAGTTGCTCAATACTTGGTACTATTGCAACAACAAAAACCAAAATTACTGGAATGAATGCCAATACTGTAATACTCGACTTCTTTGAATTATTTATTAATGATAGAGCTTTACTTATTAGTTCCCTATCTTTCTTAACTAGAATAAATACTGTAATTACAAGATATAACCAATAACCAAGAAGTCCTAGAATGTAAGATTCAAATGGAGAATAGGTATTCTTCAATATTGCATTAAGCAATACACAATATGGTAATACTCCCAATTGAATGAGGAGTATACTGACTCGTTTCATGCTTATTATTGCTCCATATTTTCTGCGCGAAGCGCCAATCTAACATGGGCTTAACCTGCAACCCGAGACTGGCGCGCTTTGTGCATTATTTATCAAGCACAAAGCGTGACAGGCCGGGTTGTCAGGTTGAAGCCGTTGTTCGGCGAAGCCACCTCGTAGAAATCGCCTGAGCCATGGATGGCGAAGGCGATTATTCTAATGCTTTCTATTTCCCTTTTCTTTTGGCAAGTTTGTCAGTTAAGCACAGGACTTTTCTATATTTCTATTTTCTTGGGCAAGCTGGACAGTTAAGCAAATGACTTATCAAGGTTTCTCATATCTTGGGCAAGTTTGCCAGTTAAGCACAGACCTTTTCAATGTGTTTTCTTTTCGGTGAAGTAATCACTTCAGCTATGTACATTCTTTCTTTGATCGTTCGATCTCGAAAAGTCATCCCCAAAGAATAGAATAGGAAAGATGTATTTGCTTATGCTACATTCTAAAATGTATAACTTCGATTAAAGCAATATTAGAAAAGTACTCTTTGGGCAAGTTCGTCAGTTCGTAGATAATGCATGAAAGGCCCGCGCCAAGGATGGCGCGCGCGTCTGTCGAGTGTGGCTGGGCGCGCGTCAGCGCGTCCGCCGAACATACGCTTGACCTGTAATCCGAGACTGGCGTGGTTTGGGCGTAAGGAGCGAAGCGACTAGCACAAACCATGACAGGCCGGATTATCAGGTCTAAGCGATTGTTAGGTTGCTGCCTAATAGTATTATAACTCTTACTCTTTTCAAGAAACAACAGTAATGCTATTTCATTTCTACTAATAATTCCTATTTGTATTATTACTTTTTGTCCACAAAACAAATAAACCAAGTAATCCAAAATCTATTTTCAGGTTTAGAAATATCTCATTTCTATTGTTTATTCCAAATACAATTTCGTTAATCATAGAATAGTATAGAGTATTAATACTCGCTGGCGTTTTTAGATATCCTTTAATTCCAGTTTCAAAGTAATTTGATTCTTCAGATAATTGAGAATTACCATGTTGGTATTTCCCATAACATCCTAAATACCATGGACTATTTCTTAAAATATTCATTGTTAAATCAAGTGGAAGCAAGTATGCTATATCATTCTCACCATTGTCTTTTCCTTTAATTAGGGAGGTAGAGATAGCTAACAACTCGTTTCTCGTAGAATATCCCAAGTTTAATATGGAAAAAGTAAATACACTGTTTTTATTAAAATCGTACTTTTTATCATCTATTATTGATACAAAGTTTGGCCCTAGTTCAATTGATCCTAGGTTCCAGTAGATATTTTGCCCTTGGCAAAAAAGATTCACTGATAACAGCAAAAGGTAAACACATATATGTATGCTTTTCCTCATATTCAAACATCCTAGCCAACCTAACGCCTAGTTGACCTGCGTTTTGGGTGGCGCGAGCCTTGCTTTGCAAGGGTCGTGACGGCCAAATAAGTCAAGTTGAACTAGATGTTAGAAGTATTTAAATCATATACTGTTTGCGCTCATCACCTTTTCCAATAATTCCACAACACTTTTTTGTTCATCAGCGCTCAGGACAGAAAGAAGGGCATCAACCTTTCCATTTCGGTAAGAGGCAATTTTCATGATCATTTCTTTACCAT
This sequence comes from Spirochaetota bacterium, assembly GCA_022711355.1. Taxonomy (GTDB): domain Bacteria; phylum Spirochaetota; class Spirochaetia; order Treponematales; family Rectinemataceae; genus JAKLFE01. The sequence continues at coordinate 4,829 of JAKLFE010000010.1, forward strand.
TTGCAGTTAGTATTCTTGGTGCCTTCCTGTAGTCATCCTGCAGTTCATTCCTTTTTCCGACAAATCCCATTCTCTCCAGCTGAGCCATTGCGACGCTCACCGTTGGGGCGGTTAAGCGCAATATTCTGGCCAACTGACCGATTGTCGAGTTTTCCGCGGTACAGCGCCCGGAATCAGACAATAATAAATCGAGAATATTTATGTGCGTTGCCGACAGGTGGTTTTGTATGGCCGGAGAATCATCATCCTTCATTCCCTTTATTGCAAGGATCAAGCGAATGAAGCGTTCGCTATATGTCATTTGGAATATTGTATAATATGTACAGGGCATTCATCCATGCATTGGCCGCAATTCAGGCAATTAACAGCCTGAACCTTCCTTTTCTTGCTCTCCATCTTAACAATTGTTTGTGTAGGGCATACTTTTTCGCATTTTCCGCAAGCGATGCATGTATCCTCTGGTATCTGAACGCGAATCTTGCTTGTACGGGTAGTAAGGGAGAGTAGCGTGCCATAGGGGCAAATTGAGTTGTGCCAGAAACTTTCATGGAAAAACAAGGTAAGCAAGAAAGCGCTTATAGTGAGACTGATTACCGCAATGTGTTGCAGGCCGTTCTTTTGCATGATGAACATGAAGGCGAAAGTCAAAAACAAGCTAAGATAGCGAAACCAAGCGAACTTTGCAAAAAAAGGCAGTTTAGCCTGTGGTATATGAAGTTTCCGTTTGATAAATGAAAGTACGCGTAGCAATGAACCCATTTGACAGACCCAGCCGCAATACCATCTTCCCGCTACAAATGAAACAAGAATGCCTAATGCAAACAAAAGCATCCACATTTGGAGTTTTCCCAAGAAGAGCAATGCGAGAAAAGCCAGGGTGAAAAATATCTGGCTTGTTGTCCTTATGATGCTGTTAAATCTCAAATTTCCGCCTCCTATTATACATTAGTTAGTCTAACTAAATATAATGCTTTGTCAAGAGGTATTCCGGTTCATCGATTTTTAGTTCTACCCACTTTCTCATATCCTTGTATTTGTGGCTTTTTCCGGATGCCTCATGGGATTGAACCCTTGCCGGCATCAGTGACCGAACCCGATAGCCTCCATCTCCTACCTTGCCAGATTGAAGTGGTCCCTGATGTGATTCCTGATGAACGGGGCATAGCTGTCAAGAATATCCAGAGCGCTGAAATCGTTTATCCTCGCAAGGAAGGGCAACTCAATTGTGAATTGGGGATCTTCCGCATGGCCAAGGACAATGCACTTGTATCGTTCGAGTCACTGGTGCGCTTTCTCCCGCTGCCCCTTGCGCAGGAAGTAGAACATGCGCAGGTGATCCGCAAGGATGGTATTGAATAGTATGCAGGTTTTCCTTTTCACCAGATCGGCGTAAACGAACAAGTGGCTAATCAGTTCAAGCGCTTCAAGATCGCCAAGACCGTCTGGCTTACGCCAGAAACAATTCGGCAGGCACGTCTCGACTACGATGGAGAGTATGTCTCAGTATTCCTCGTGCGCCGCAGGCGTCAACCTAACATTAACTAGACTTAACACTTTTGTTTTTTTGCTTACGATCGGTTGGTCAGTATAAACTAGACATTATCTGCAGCTAAATCTTCCATGGTCAGAAAATGAGGAATAAATATGAGCGAATCGGATTTTTATAATGGTCAGTATAAGATTCCAACTAGAGCAAGCCATCCATGGGGCTGCGGACGCCGGAGGGGCCGCGGTTGAGGACGTGGGTGTAGACCATGGTGGTTTTCACGTCGCTATGGCCGAGGAGCTCTTGGACGGTGCGGATGTCGTAGCCGCTTTCCAGGAGATGGGTGGCGAAGGAATGGCGGAACGTGTGGCAACTCGCGCGCTTGGAGATGCCGGAGGCGAGGACGGCTTCGTAGACGGCGCGCTGGAGGATGGATTCGTCCATGTGGAAGCGGCCTTGGGCGCCGCTCTGGGGGTCTTTCCAGCGGCGTTCTTGGGGGAATACCCACTGCCAGTTCCATTCTTTCGATGCCTTGGGGTATTTGCGGTCGAGGGAGCCGGGAAGGGGGGCGCCTCCCCAGCCCTCGGAGAGGTCCAGGTCGTGTATGGTCTTGACGCGGGCGAGCTGTTCTTTGAGCGGCGCTTTAAGGGTGGCCGGGAGCATGGTGACGCGGTCCTTGGCGCCTTTGCCGGAGCGGACGGTGATCGAGCTGCGGTTGAAGTCGATATCCTGGACGCGAAGGTTGAGGCACTCGGCGAGGCGCATGCCGGTGCCGTACATGAGGGAGGCGGCGAGCTGCTTGTCGCCCTTGAGGTGGGAAAGGACGACGCGGACCTCCTCGCGGCTGAGGACGACGGGGAGGCGCAGGGGCTTCTTGGCGCGGATGACCTCGGCGAGGTCGCCAAGGGGGAGCTCGAGGACGTTCCGGTAGAGGAAGAGGAGGGCGGCGAGGGCTTGGTTCTGGGTCGAGGCGCTGACCTCGTAGTCGGTCGCGAGATGGCTCAGGAAGGCGTTGATGCCGGCCTGGCCGAGGCGGGAGGGCGGGGCGTCCCGGTGGAAGGCCTCGAAGCGGAGCAGCCAGGTCGCGTAGGCTTCTTGGGTGCGGGGACTGTAGTGCCGGGCCTCGAGGGCCTCGCGGAGGCGGCGGACGAGGTCCTCGGTCGCGGGCGAGGGGCCCGAGGCGCGGGCGGGACGGGCATCGACGAAGAGGGGCTCGAGCTCCGCGGGGGGCCGAGCGAGGCGCGGCCGAGGGGCGAGAGCGCGAGAGGCTGCAGGCTCGGCCGGGGCGGGAATCGTGGCTTCAGGGGGAGGAGCGGTGAAGCGGCCTGTTCTATACAGAAGGCCGAGCAGCTGGTCGAGGTTCTGCTGGTTCGAGGGAAGGAGCCAGGAAGCGGTCGCAGGATCTTGCGAACAGGCCGGGTGCTTGAGCAGGGCTTCGACGACAGCCCAGTCGTGGGGGAAGGTGATCGACACGAACCCGGGCGCAGCCCCGGCTATCTCGACGGTCATGGCTATCGGCACCTCGGTTAAGAAATATAAACAACGGCGAGTGGGAAGCGAAGGAAAATAGGAGGGCAAAGGACAGAAAAAGTCTGTAGAAAATGACAGTTTTTGAGGTATTTGTCATGATCGCGCGGCCGCCGAAACATGCTCGCACGATGCTCCAGGCACAGTCGAAGGCCATACTACACCAAATAGCGGAAAGGAACAAATGAATAGCGGTCGCGTTGGCTGGCACCGCGCGGCGCGCGAAGCGAGGGGAGGTCCGCGGGGCTCGGCGGCGCTTCCCCTACGCCGGGCGCGCCGCTACTATGGGCTCTATGAAGCAGAGGGCGGGGGAAGGGGACGGGGCGCTCGATCCGGTTAAGGAGACCTGCAGGCTCATCCGCCTGGCGAGGTCGAAGTGGGAGGCGCACAACAACGCGGCCTGCCGTACGGAGCGGGAGCGGGCCCTGTCCCTCTACGCTTCCTTGAGCCCGGAGGCGAGGGACCGGATCCCCCAGGAGCTCCGGGTCTGGCTCCGCTACCGGAGCGAGAAGTACTTCGGGCCGGGGAGGACGGCCCCGAGCCGGGCGGCTGGAAAGAGCGGCGGCTCGACGCGACGCGGCCCTACTTCTTCCTGATCTTGATCGCAAGGAGGCCGTGGACCAGGTCGCAGGTGAGCAGGTCGATCGCCTCGCCCTTGTAGCTGACCTTCGTAAGCTGGTACCCGCTGACGATCATCGCGTCCTGGGGCCGGAAGTCGGGCAGCTGCGGCGGCTGGCCGTAAGCGAAGTCGTACTTCGCCCCGAAGCCGATGAAGGCGGTATTCGAGAAGGACGAGGCTGGATGCTTGACAACGGGGACGGTGACGGTGCGGGTCCCGGTCCTCGTGACGGGCCGATTGTTGTTCGCCGGATCCAGGGCCTCGTAGGTGTACGATTCAACTCTGAGGCCCCCTCCGCTCTCGTACGCGGAGAAGTACGACTGCGCGACCTGGATGGCGATCCGCTTGTTCCTCCCGTCGCGGCCTATCAGATAGATGCAATTCTCGGCCTTCAGGCTTTCCTCGAAGACGAAGAGGCACTCGGCTCCGCCCTCCGTGGGGCTGAGGCCGCCGGCTTCCTCGGCCGCGCGCTTTTCCCGCTCGCGGAGCGCCGTCATCCGCTTCTCGGCGTCGCTGAAAGGCAGGCCGGCGTCGTCGTAGCAAGTGAGCGCCGTATCCCTCCGTCCCTTGAGGAAATACGCGTCGCCCAGGTTCGAGAAGATCTCCAGGCGCGCTTGCTTGAGGGCATCGCTCGATAGGTTGTAGCGGTGCGACCTGGAATTCTCGAAAAACAATCTCGCCGACCTGTACACGGTATCGAGATCCTGGCGAGCGTTCGGGGTCGTGATGTAGGAGAGCTTTTCGTCGCGGAAATTCTTGAGGGCGATCCCCCAGAGGACGATGGTGTCCTGACTCGTCAGCCAGGTGACGCCGGCGAGGCTCTCGGCCAAATACTCCCCCTTGAGCCGCGGGGCGCAGGCGAGAAGGCCGTCGTGGGCTTCCTTGGAGACCGGATCGCCATAGGTACCTCGGGTGCCCTGCGGAGCTACGGCGAAGGCGGACAAATAGGCATCGAAGGCCACGCCGAGCTCGTCGTCGGCGGCTGCCTTCCGAGCCAGTGCCAGATAGGCTCTCGCACGGCTCGGATTATCGCCGAGCCGGTTGGCTGCCGCCCGCGCTTCCTCGTAGTCGCCCTCGGCGAGGTAGGTATCGAAGGTGGCGCAGGACATCAGGACACTGACCGAGATCGCGAGAGGCAGGAGCATTTGAAATCGATTCATCATGGGCGCCAGGCTAGCATGGCCCTCTCCTGATGACAAGCTCGGGTCTGCGTGCGCATCGCCTATCGCCGCGGCGACGGGCTGAGTCCGGCTTGGCCGAGGAAGCGAGGAGGAGTGGGGGTAGCGGAGGCGACCGGAGCCCGGCCGCAGGGCCGGGCGAGGACGCCGCAGCGAGGGGGAGCCGCGTCGCGCGGGGGCGACGGTGGTGGAGGCTGAGCCCTTCGCGCCTCCATTCGGCCTGGCGGGCGTGGCGAGCGGGACGCAGACGCAAACGGGGCGAGCGATTCCGCAGCGCATCGGGCCGTGGGGAGCGTATCCGCGTTCAGCATCGAGCGGATCTCGCGCCGGAGGCGCGATGGACGAGCGAACCCCGTTTGCGGCGCAGCTGGGACCCGCTCGGCATGCCCGACCTGCGGCGCTTGGAAGGCGCGAAGGACTATCCCGTGCGGGCGCTCCCCCTTTTGACGATCCTGGGGCTTTCGCGCTAGAATCGCCTACTTTCGTCAGCTCAAGAGGTTAGCCCCATGGCAGAGAAGATCACGCCCCGCTCGGTCGACTACTCGCAGTGGTACATCGATATCGTCCTGAACGCGAAGCTCGCGGACTACAGCCCGGTCAAGGGCTGCATGGTGGTGCGGCCGCGGGGCTACGCGATCTGGGAGCGGATCCAGGCGGCCTACGACAAGCGCTTCAAGGAGACGGGGCACCAGAACTGCTACTTCCCGATGCTGATCCCGATGAGCTTCCTCCAGAAGGAGAAGGACCACGTGAAGGGCTTCAAGCCCGAGCTCGCGGTGGTGACCCACGGGGGCGGGGAGGAGCTCGACGAGCCTTTGTGCGTGCGGCCGACCTCGGAGACGATCATCTGGTCGATGTACAAGAACTGGATCCAGTCCTACCGCGACCTGCCGCTTTTGTACAACCAGTGGTGCTCGGTGCTGCGCTGGGAGAAGCGGACGCGGCTCTTCCTGCGGACGGCGGAGTTCCTCTGGCAGGAGGGGCACACGGCCCACGAGACGGAGCAGGACGCGGTCGAGGAGACGATGCGGATGCTCGACGTGTACCGCGAGGTGGCTGAACAGGTGCTCTGCCTGCCGGTGATCGCGGGGCGCAAGAGCGAGTCGGAGAAGTTCGCGGGCGCGGTGGCGACCTACTGCATCGAGGCGATGATGCAGGACAAGAAGGCGCTGCAGGCGGGGACCTCGCACTTCCTGGGGCAGAACTTCGGGAAGGCCTTCGACGTGCAGTTCCAGACCCGGGAGGGGAAGCTCGACTACGCCTGGGCGACGAGCTGGGGCGTGTCCACGCGCCTCATCGGCGCGGTGATCATGACCCACTCGGACGACAAGGGGCTGGTCCTGCCTCCCGAGCTGGCCCCGGAGCAGGCGGTCATCGTGCCGATCTACAAGACGGAGACCAAGGCCGCGGTCCTGGCCTACTGCGAGAAGCTCCTCGGGGAGCTCAAGACGGCCGGCGTGCGCGCGATCCTGGACGGCGACGAGTCGAAGAGCCCGGGCTGGAAGTTCGCGGAGCACGAGATGAACGGGGTGCCCCTGCGCATCGAGATCGGGCCCCGCGACATGGAGGCCGGGAAGGCCATGGTGGCGCGGCGCGACACGGGGGAGAAGGCTCCTCTGGAGGTCGCCGGGCTGCCCGCGAAGGCCGTGGAGCTCCTGGCCGCGATCCAGAAGAACCTCTACGAGAAGGCGAAGGCCTTCCGGATCGAGAACACGAAGCCGGTGGCGAGCCGCGAGGAGCTCCTGGCTTTCTACGGGAAGGACCAGGGCGAGGAGGCGGGCACGGCCGTCGCGACGGGGGGCTTCGCCGAGGGCCGGTGGTGCGGGGACGGGACGTGCGAGGCGGCGCTCAAGGCCGAGACCAAGGTGACGATCCGCTGCCTGCCCTTGGACCGGCAGGAGGGGGTGGGCGGGAACTGCTGCCTCTGCGGGAAGCCGGCGAAACATCTGGCGGTCTTCGCGAGGAATTACTGAGGGGAGCTCTGCGGCGATGAGACGCGCGGAGACCCACGGACAACCGACGAAGCGCGGCTTCGTCGCCGCGACGGCGGCACGCCGTCGCGCGAGGAACCACTAGGAAGGGATGAAGAGAGCTACGACCGCGGAGGCGGGGAGGCGCAGAGGGAAAAGGGAGGGGAGAGGCGATGCGATCCCTCCCTCGCCCTCCCTGAAAGCGGCCCAGCTCGCCTCTTCGCCGCGCACAGGGGCCTTCCTGTGGACCCTGTGCCTGGCCGCGGCGATGGCGGCGGGGAGCTGCGCGCGGGCCGATCGGGGCGGGGCGGCGGGCTCCGCGCCCCCGGCGCCGGCCTATCCCTACGCCGCGGCCGAGCGGCGGCTCTTCTACGCGACGGCGGGCGGGCTCGCCGAGGGGCCGGAGAGGCCCCCGGCGGGGGCGCCGCGACGGGCTTCTGTCGCGCCTAACGCGTCGGTGCTCACGTCCGACGGCCGGACGGTCCTCGTCGCGGTCAACGGCTGGGGGCTCGCCCGGCTCGAGAGCTCGCCCGGGGGCGAGGCCTTCCGCGTGGCGGAAAGCCCCTTCCCGGAGCCCTTCGCCGGGCTGTCGACGGCGGGGGCCTGGCCGCTCGGCGGGCCGCCGGGAGGCGGGGCGGGCGCGGGGGCGGGCGCGGGGACCGGTTTCCTCGTCCACTTCTACCGCGATCCTTACGCCGGGGGCCCGGAGGCGGCTTCGGGAGAGGGCGGCGCCGGCTCGGGCTCGGCCCGGCTCCTGTACCTGGATCGGGAGGGGCTCCTCGCCGCCCCCGACCCCTTCGCCCTCGCCACGGATCGGGGCTTCGAGCTCTTCGCCCTCTATCCCGCGGCCGGGCAGTGGCTGGCCGAGCTCCGCGAGGAGGGGCCCGAGCGGGTGCGCTTCCGCTTCTTCGCCCTGGAGGATCCCCGCGCCGCGGGCGCAGCGCTGCGCGAGCTCGGGCGGCCCGAGTTCGAGGCGGCCCTGCGGCCCCGGCCGATCTCGAGCCTGCGGGGCGAGGGGGCGGCCGAGCTCAGGGCGGCCATCGCGGCACTCGGGCCCGGGGAATTCCTGGTCAGGCTGCGCTCCGCGAAGGGCGAGGACGGCTGGTACCTCACAGGTGGCGAGGCCTGGGAGGCCAGGCCGGCCTTCGCCTGGCGCGAGGAGGGACGGGCGATCGCCCTCCGAGGCGAGGGGAGGCTGGCGGTGGCCCGGGCGGGAGCGCCCCTCGCCACCCTCTCCCTCGAGCCGCCCCTGCAGGGCGCCGCCTTCACCGCCCTGGCCGTCGCGGGGGAGCTGGGCGTCGCGGCCTGGGAGGGAGAAGGCTTCCCCGAGCTCTCGGCCGCCGGCCTCCTGACGGTCCCGCTCGCTCGTAAAAATCTGCAATAGGCCCAAAAAGTCTATTGACCGCTCACCCGGATGGGGGTAGCATTATCGCGGCCGCGCCGGGGCTTCGCAGGGCGGCCGATTTAGCGGGACAGAGCGGGCGAGCATCGCCCCGCGTCGGAGCGTCATGGAAAATAGCTCGATCGTGAACAGGCAGGACTTTCCTCCCGCATTCCGTGACTATGTCGAACGCGCCCTCGAGGGGAAGCTCCCCGAGACCGAGCTGGTCATGCCCGACCGGCAGGGGAGGACCAGGCGCATCCGGGTCGCCGCCTTCCCCCTCCCCGCCGAGGGCGGCCCGGTCACCTACTGCCTCCTCCGCGAGCTGACGAGCCAGGCTGAGCGCGAGGCTCGGCTCGCGTCGGCCCTCGAGGCCAAGGACGCCCTCCTCAAGGAGGTCTACCACCGCGTGAAGAACAACCTCACGACGGTGGCCTCCCTCCTCTCCCTCGAGGCCTCGGCCCTCGAGGATCCGCGGGCGCTCAAGGCCTTCGACGAGTGCCAGTCGCGCATCCAGTCCATGGCCCTCGTCCACGAGGAGCTCTACGGCTCCGGGGACCTCTCCACGCTGGACTTCGGCCGCTACCTCTCGAAGATCGCCGAGCGCATCGCCTTCTCCTTCGGGCCCGCCGCGAACGTGAGCCTCCGGGTCGAGGCGGAGAGCCTTCCCCTCGAGGCGCAGGTGGCCGTCCCCCTCGGGCTCGTGGCGAACGAGCTGCTGACCAACGCCTTCAAGTACGCCTTCGCGCAGGGGGGCCGCGCGGGCACCCTCGTCCTGGCCCTCCGCAGGACCGGGGCCGGCGAGGCCCTCCTCTCGGTCTCCGACGACGGCTCGGGACTCCCCTCGGAGGTGGACCCCGAGACGACCTCGAGCCTCGGGCTCCAGCTCGTCCGGAACCTCGCGCGCCAGGTCGAGGGGAGGGCCGAGTTCCGCCGCGGCGAGGGCTTCGAGTGCCGGGTCACCTTCCCGGTCGGCCCGCGCTAGGCCAGCTCCCGGCGCGTTAGGCGCCCTCGGTCCCGGCCCGCTCATCCCGGATAGTCGAGGACCTCCCGCTCGAGCCCGGCCCGGTAGTCGAGGAGGGCGAGGAGGATGCCCTTGTCCCGGGCGGGGAGGAGGGGGTCCTCGAGGCGCTGGGCGACGGCCTTCGAGTAGGTGGCGAGGTCGGCGGCGCCGGGGAGGGGGGGCATCTGGAGGCGGGCGGCGCAGAAGGCGCGCCAGCGCTTGGCCTCGGCGGGGCTCAGGGTCTCGGGCCAGTTGCGGGCGAAGAGGCGCCTGATCAGGGTCGGGGGCCGCTCGTCCTCGAAGCGGAGGGCGTAGGCGTGGCGGCGGGCCTCGGCCGGGGGCAGGCTCGCGAGGGCCGCGTGGAGGGCGTCGAAGGCGTCGCGGTCGCCGTCGGGGAAGAAGCCGCGGCTGTAGAGCATGAGCTCGGGGTCGGCCGCCTCCTCGGCGGGGCTCGGGGCGTCGAAGACGGCGGCGAGCTTCTGGAGGAGCTCGCTCTCGCGCTTGACGACCGCGAGGTGCTCGAGGCAGGTCCGGAGGTCGATGCCGAGGCGGCGCGCGGCGCCTTCGCTCAAGGTGGACAGGGGGGCGAGGAAGGGGCAGCGGTTGAGGCGGATCCGCGAGAGGGGGATACGCTCGGCGTCCAGGAGCTCGGCCTTGGTGAAGACCCGGGCCCGGAGCTCCTCGACCGAGAGGCCCACCACGGGCGAGGGGTCGAAGCGGAGGTCGAGGGCGAGGAGCTGGTTGCGGTTCTCCGGGTCGAGTGCGACGGGGGCGATCAGGGTCGTGCAGCCCCGCTCGGAGGTGTAGGCGACCGAGGTATGGACCAGGGGCTCGCGCGAGACGAGGTCGACGAGGGGCCGCAGGGAGTCCCGCGTGCGGTGCGTGAAGTACCACTCGTAGAGCTTGGGCTGGCGCTGGCGGACGAGGCGGGCGAGCTCGACGGTAGCCTGGACGTCGTGCATGGCGTCGTGGGCCGCGACGAGGGCCACGCCGTTGGCCTTGGCCAGGGCGCCGAGGGTGAAGATGGGGCGGCCCTCCTCGCCCTCGGGCCAGACCAGGCCCTCGGGCCTGAGGTCGCGGGCGGCGCGCAAAAGGTCGATGAGGTCCCAGCGGCTCGAGCCCGAGCGCCACTCCCGCTCGTAGGGATCGTAGAGGTTCCGGTACAGGAGGTTGCGGATGAACTCGTCGTCGAACTTGAGGGAGTTGTAGCCGGCGACGACGGTGCCGGGGACGGTCATGGCGGCGCGGATCCGCGTGGCGAACTCGTACTCGGGAAGGCCCTCGGCGAGGGCGTGCTGGGGCGAGATGCCGTGGACCAGGCAGGACTGGGGGCTGGGCAGGTAGTCGGGGCTGGGCTTGCAGTACAGGAGGAGCCGCTCGCCCGTGGGGACCAAGTCGGCGTCGGTGCGAAGCGCGGCGAATTGGGCGATGCGGTCGTGCCGGGGCTCGAGGCCGAAGGTCTCGAGGTCGTACCACAGGAAGCCGGGAGCCACGGCTCGGGATCCTCAGTCCTGGTCCTCGACCACCGAGGGCGGGGGGGACTCGAGGAGCTCGGGGGAGCGGAAGAGGCTTTTGATGTACTTGAAGGCGCTCGCGTAGTAGAAGCCGTCGCAGATGCGCTCGTCGTTGACGGCCTTGATGGAGATGTACTTCCGCTCGACGACCTGGCCCTCGGGCCCGAGGTGGCGCTCGCGCTCCTTGACGCCGAAGGCGAGGAAGAAGGAGGTCGTGCCGAAGTCGTAGAGGTGGTGGTAGATGGGCTTGATGCCGAGGGAGCCTAAGTCGGTGACGAAGGCGCTCGTGTGGAAGGGGCTCGCGCGGTGCACGGCCCTGGGCATGAGGCCGAAGCGGTCGAGGAGGCGCAGGGCCGCGACGAGGCCCGTGACGAGGAAGCCCGGGCAGAGCATGAACGCTCGCGCGGTCTTGTCCGTCTCGTTGCGGGCCTCCAGCTCCTTGTTGGCGGCGACGGCCTGGTTGACGCGGCGCGCCACGTCGAAGATCGTGTCCTCGGGCTCGAAGCGCATCTTGAGGGTGGTCTCGATCGAGTCCTCGCTCATCCTTTTCATGATGGCCAGGGAGATGAGGATCTCGTTGCGGGCGTAGATCCGCTTGCCGGCCACGAAGCGGTTCAGGCGGGGCTTCTGCGAGATCGCGCGCACGAGCACCGCGATGAAGAGGTGGAGGAAGCCGATCTCCTGGTCGGAGCGGCCCCGGAGGGACTTGAGCCAGGCCTCCGCCCTCCCTATGTCGAAGCGGTCCTCGTAGTAGTCGTGGGCGTCGACGCGGGTCCGCATGATGTAGGGCGTGATCTGGTAGAAGGGGCTGAGCGAGCGCAGGCGCCGGCCGTCGTAGCGGTCGCCGAGGCGGCGGCGGGCTCTCTTCGCGGCGGGCTGGGCCGTCCTGTCCATGGTTCCTCCTGGAAGCTGCTCCAAGCTACCCGGGGCGGCCGGCCCGGTCAAGGCGCCGGGGCGCCCCGGCGGCGGCGCGGCGCTTGACGGGCCCGGCCCTCGGGCGGCACCCTTGCCTCATGATACCGGAGAAAGTGCGGCGCGCCCTCGAGGCGGCCGGCCTCGAGGCCCTCGAGTTCGAGCCGGGCTCGACCCCCACCGCCCCCCTCGCCGCGGCGCGCATCGGGGTCGAGGTGGGGCAGATCGCGAAGTCCCTCCTCTTCCGCGCCAGGGACGGCTCCTACCACCTCGTCGTCTGCGCGGGGGACCGGCGCGTGAGCTCCTCCAAGCTCAAGGCCCTCGTCGGCTCGAAGGCGAGCATGGCCGACGCCGAGGAGACCCTCCGCGTCACCGGCTTCCCCCCGGGCGGGGTCTGCCCCTTCGGGCTCTCGGGCGTGGCGATCTGGATCGACGAGAGCCTCGCGGCCTGGGAAACGGTCTACCCGGCCGCCGGGACGGACTCCACGGGGGTCCCCACAAGCTTCGAGGCGCTGCTGGCCGCCACGGGCGGGGCCAGGGCACAGGTGGCCGACTAATGAGCCGGGCCTTCGTGAACGAGGACTCCTCCGCCTCGAACGAGGCCGAGGCGCCCGAGATCAAGATCCCGGTGCCCCCGGGCTCCCGCAACTACCTGACCCCCGCCGGAGCGGAGTCGCTCGCGCGGGAGCTCCACGAGCTCACGGCCGAGGAGCGCCCGCGGGCCCAAGCCGCGCTGGCCGCCCTCACGGCCGCGGGCGCCGGCCCCGATCCCGACGAGCTGGCCGCCGCCAAAAGGCGGGCCGGCTCCATCGACCGCCGCATCGCCTACCTCGACGCGATGTCGGGCCTCGCCGAGGTCGTGGCCAGGCCCCCCGAAGGAGCCCGCGACCGGGTGAAGTTCGGCGCGGCCGTGCGGGTGCGGGAGGCCTCGGGCTTCGGCTCGGCCGGCCCGGAGATCGCGTACCGGATCGTCGGCATCGACGAGGCCGAGCCCGAGGAAGGCCGCATCGGCTGGCCCTCGCCCGTGGCCCGGGCCCTCATGGGCAAGCGGGTCGGGGACCGCGCCCTGGTCAAGCTGCCCGAGGGCGGCCGCGAGCTCGTCGTCGTCGCGATCGAGTACCCGGAGTAGCTACAGGCCGCGCCAGAGCCGGGCGATCGCCTCCAGGGCGGCCTCGGAGGAGGCGGAGGGGGAGCACTCGAAGCCTACGTAGCCCTCGTAGCCCGCCTCGCCGAGGGCCGAAAGGACGGCATGCCAGTCGATCGCGCCCGTGCCCGGCTCGTGGCGCCCGGGGGCGTCCGCGACGTGGACGTGCTTGACGATCCGCGCGTAGCCCGCGACGAGGGAGAGCAGGTCGTCGCCCATCATGGCCTGGTGGTAGAAGTCGAGGAGGAGGCCGAAGCGCGGGTCGCCGACCTCGGAGACGAGGGCGGCCGCGGAGGAGAGCTTCGAGACGGCGTAGCCCGGGTGGTCCAGGGCGGTGTTGAGGGCCTCGATGCAGAGCGAGACCTCGACCCCGGCCGGTATGCGCCCGAGGAGGGCCCGGACGCAGGCGGCCATGGCGGCGATCTCGGAGGGGCCGGCCTCCCCGGGCCGAGGACGGAGGACCCTGCCTCCCTCGCCCAAGGACTGGGCGAGGAGCATCAGGTTCGGGCAATCGAGGAGGGAGCGCGCCTCCATGGCCGAGTCGAAGTCGGCGGCGACCAGGCCCCGCTGCGCGGGGTCCAGGAGGTCGCCCTCGCGGTGGCCGGAGAAGTTGGCCACCCGGACTCCGGCCGAACGGGCCGCGGCTGCGATGGCGGGGATGTCCTTGTCCTTCCAGGACCAGAACTCGACGGCGCCGAAGCCGGCGGAGGCGACGGCGGCGATCCTCTCTTCGTAGGGCAGCTCCTCGTGGAGCATCTCGATGCAGATGCAAGCTTCCATCGCTTCCCCCTTGCGGCAGCCTCCATCTAGCGCGCACCGAGCGCCGCCGTCAACCGGCCCGGGAGGCTCCGGGCCGAGGCCGCCGCGCGGGGCGGCGCGCCTCAGGGGCGGGCGAAGAGCTCGACGAGGGAGGCGAAGAGGGGCGCGAAGGGGCTAACCGCGCGGTAGAAGACCGGGGGCCGCCCGATCGGGGCCGGGAGCTCGAGCTCGCCCCCGCCGTAGGCCGCGCCGTCGAAGAGGCCGATCCAGGAGTCCTTTGGCAGGCGCAGCCTCCGCGCCCGGGCCCCCTCCGCGAGGACCGGGTAGACGGCGAGGTCGCGGCCGAGGAGGTAGGCGCGCTCCTCGTCGGGGCCGAAGCCCTCGCCGTAATGGAAAAAGAGGGGGCGCATCATCGGCAGCCCCCGCTCGAGATGCTCGCGTTGCGCGAACTCGAGGTAGGGGGCGAGGGCGGCGTGGAGCCGGCTCAGGCGGGCGACCGCCGCGACGGTCTCCGCGTCCGAGTCGAACTGCCAGTTGTCCCAGGGCCGGTTCCCCTCGTGGCTCCGCATCACCGGCATGAAGGCGCCGAGCTCGAGCCAGCGCAGGAAGAGCTCCTTGCCGCGGCGGATGCCCGGCAGGGTCGTATAGCCGCCTATGTCCGCGTGGACGATGCCGGCCCCGGACATGGCCAGGGAGAGGCAGGCCCGCACGACCGAGCCCAGGCCGTAGTCATCGCTCCAGTCGACGTGCTGGTCGCCGTTCCATAACAAGGTCGCATAACGCGTACAGCCTGAATAGCCGCTGCGCGTGAAGAAGAGGGCCTCGCCCGAGGCCCCGGCCTCCTCGACGGCCTCGCGGTTGAGGCGGGCCCAAAGGAGGGGCCAGCGGTTGTGCCACTCCTCCCCTGAGCCGCCGGCGAGGATGGCGTCGGCGGGGAGGTACTCGCCGAAATCGGCCATCCAGCCCCGGAGGCCGAGGCCGAGGAGGTTCTCCTTGAGCAGGCCCTTGAGCCAGGCGTAGGCCTCAGGGTTCGTCAGGTCCACGATGCCGAAGGGGAAGCTCGTCGACTTCGTGAGGTAGGGCCCGCCCGCGGGGGAGAGGGCGAGGTAGCCCCGCTCGGCCGCCTCGGCGAAGAGCCGGCCGTCCTCGCAGAGGTAGGGATTGGCGTAGCCGAGGAAGGCCAGGCCCCGCTCCTGCCATTCGCGTATCTTCGCGGGGAGGCCCGGGTAGAGCCCCTGGTCCCAGCGCCAGTCCCAGCGCAGCTGCTTGCCGAAGTAGGTCAGCCGCTCGCCCTGCCAGTCCTGGGCCCAGATGCCGCAGACGGCGGCCCCGGCCTCCTCGAGGGCGCGGGCCTTGGCCTCGCAGGCCGCGGTCCCGCCCTGGATGCCGAGGATCATGCCCCCGTAGGCCCAGGAAGGCAGGGGGCCCTGGCGGCCGAGGAGGGAGCTGAGCCTGCCGACGAGCTCCGGATAGCCGGGGCCGCGGCCGAGGAGGATCCGCTCCGGGAGGCTCGAGAATCGTATACCGTGCCGATCCGGCCGGCGGAAGTCGAGGCTCCCGTAGGAGCCGCAGTCGACGTGGCAGAAGTAGCCGGCCGAGGAGACGAAGCTCGGCTGGGGAAAGTAGGTCGCGTAGCGGCGGAAGGCCCTGGTCCTCGGCCTTATTCCGAGGGCGAGGAGGAGGACCTTCCGTATCGCCTCGAGGGTGCCCACGTGCTCCTCGACCCAGATCCGCACGAGCTCGCCGCGGAGATCGAGCTTGGTGAAGTGCTCGCCGCAGCCGAAGATCCGCTCCTCGGGCCCGGCCGCGAGCTCGAGGGAAAAGGCGAGGCCGCGGCGCTCGGAGCGGGGGCGGAGGACCAGAAGTCCCCCCTCCTCCTCGACCCGGAGGCCGAGCTCGGGCCCGGGCTCCGCGGACCGGGCTCCGGGCCTTTTGCTCGGGCGGGCCAGCCGGAAGGACAGCTCCCAGGCCGAGTCCCCCCGGCGCTCGAAGCCCGCGAGCTCGAGGGCCGCGAGCCTCGTGCGGTCGCGGATGCGGAAGCGGCCCTTCCAGAGGCGGAAGCGCAGCCTCGGCTCGCCCGCGCGGAGGGCGGGGCTGGCCCTCGTGTGGCGGAGAACCGGCGCCCCCTCCCAGGAGAGGAGGAAGCCCCCGGGCAGGCGCTCGAGCTCGATCACCGCCCGGCCCCCATCTGGGCGTAGGGCTGGCCCGTTATGCGCTCGAGCTCTACGCGCTCGGCCTCGGGGGTCTGGCCCGAGGATCCCGCCCTCCGGCGCTCGAGCTCGGCCCGAAGGGCCGCGAAGCTCGCCGGGCTGACCGGGTAGCGGAGGGCGAGGAGGCCGCCCAGGGCGACGAGGGCCACCGGGGCGAGGGTGAACAGGAGGCGGAGGCCGAGGAGGGTCCCGGGCGGCTGGGCCGCCCCGGGGACGTAGCCGATGGCCTGGAGGAGGATGCCGACGAGCCAGAGCATGGCGGCCTGGACGAGCTTGCGCGCGAGGGTGAAGGCCCCCGAGACCGCGCCGGAGCGCTGGATCCCCCGCGCGAGCTCGTCGGCGTCGGCCGACTCGGGGAGCATGGCCCAGGGCATGGCAGCGACGGCCGAGAGTCCGAGGCCGAGGGCGGCCGAGAGGCCGAGGAGGAGTGCCGTGGGGGCCCCGGGCCCGACGGCCGCGAAGGCCGCCGAGCCGAGGAGGAAGACGAGGGCGCCCAGGGCGTAGGCCCTCCCCTTGCCGAAGCGGTTCGCGAAGGCCAGGTAGGCCGGGAGGGCGAGGAGCTGGGCGATGAGCATCGAGCCCAAGCAGAGGGTATAAGCCTCGCTCCGGCCGACGTAGTAGCTGAGGAAGTAGATGAAGAGGGCGGAGAGGATGTCGATGGCCGAGTAGCCCGCGAGGTAGAGCCCGACGTGGAGGCGGAAGGATCTGCAGCGAAGGAGGCTGCCCGTGTCGCGGAAGGAGGCGGCGAGGCTCGCGCTCGGCATCCGGCGCTCGGACTCGGGGAGCTCCCAGGTGCCGCGGTACACGAGGAGCCAGGGCAGGGCGAAGAAGAGGCCGAAGCCGAGGCCCATGACGAGGAAGCCCCGGCCCGGATCCTCGCGGTAGAGGTTCTTGACCAGGTAGCCCGGCAGCGTCCCCGCGAGGATGGAGGAGAGCTGGGAGAAGATCATGCGGGAGCCCGAGAGCCGGGTGCGCTCGCGGTAGTCATGAGTCATCTCCGTGGGCAGGGTCGAGTAGGGGATCATCACCATGGTCGAGACCGTGGCGAAGAGCATGTAGGCCCCGAGGTAGTAGAGGAAATCGAGGGTCGGATTCCCCGTGCGCACGCTCAGCCAGAGGAGGGCGAAGCTCGCGAAGACCGGCACGATGCCGGCGAGGAAGTACACGCGCCTGCGACCCAGGCGAGACCGGGTGCGGTCGGAGATGCAGCCCATGAGGGGATCGGAGACCGCGTCCCAGGCCTTGCCCGCGAAGACGACGAGGCCGGCCATGGCGGGCTTGAGGCCGACCAGGTCGGTGAGGAAAAAAATGAAGAGGGTGCTGATGATGAGGAAGGAGCCCCCGCCGTAGAGGTCCCCGCAGCCGTAGGAGAGGAGGGCCGCCGCGCCCACCTTCCGCTCGTTCGCCATGTCATGCCTCCCGTGATTATTGAATCAGTACTTGATCTCGATGTTCTCCCCCGCGATGCCCGGCCAGGCTCCCCGCTCCACCAGGACGGCCCGCTCGGGATGTGCCAGGATCCACTTGTTCCGCATGAACAGGAGCCGCGCCTCCCCGCCCGCGGCCCTCGCCGCGGCGAGCTCGGCCTCGGAAAGGGCCGCGTTCGTGCCCCGGGGCAGGACGCAGAGGTTGCGGAAGCCCCCCTCCTCCACCCTGCAGGCGGAGAGGTGGAGGACCCCCGGGTCGAGCTCGACCGCCTCGCCCCGCCGCAGGAAGAGGCAGCCGAGGAGGGAGGCGTCGTAGGAGGACCAGGCCGCGATATCCTTGCGCAGGCCGACGAGGAGGGCGAGGTCGCTCAACGCGACGACAACCTCGGGAGACTTGTGCCACTCCAGGCCGTTCAGGCGGCTGTTGGGGCCCGAGCACCAGCCGACCTGGACGGGCGAGAGGCCGAAGGCGGCCTCGAGCTCTCGGGCCGCGGGGAGGGACTCGAGCGCGGGCTCCGAGGCCTGGTAGCGGTTGGCCTCGAGGCCCCGGGGCACGAGGCCGTCGGCGGCGGCGAGGAGGGCGCCGATGCCGCGCAGCGCGAGGGGCCGGCCGTAGGCCGCGAAGGGCTCTTCGCCGGGACCGAAGATCTCGAGGCCGGGGTTGGCCGCCCGGAGCCTGCCTATGTCCATGGCGCCGCCTTTCACGAAGCGAGCATGACCGCCCCCGACAGAAGGAGGGCGGAGAAGACCACGATGGAGAAGGAGCGCTGCTCCACGCGGTCGTGGAGGCGCTCGCCGAGAAGGATGCCCGCCGCGAGGAAGGGCAGGAGGAGGCCGATGGTCCTGAGGCTCCCCGCGCCGAGCTCACCCGAGGCGAGGTAGGAGCCGATGATGATGGCGTTCAGGCTGGTCCACAGGAGGCAGAGGGTCGCCCGGAAGGCCCCCTTCTCGGGCAGCTCCCGGGAGGCGTAGAGGACGACGAGGGGACCGCCCGAGGAGAACATGCCGTGGACGATCCCGCCCGCGACGAGGAGGGCGTAGGCCGCCGCCCGGGGCAGGCGGCCCCCGGCCAGGCGGGGGAGGAGGAGCTTGGCGAGCTGGGCCGCCGAAGCGAGGACGATGAAGGCGGCCAGGGCCTTCTTGGCCGGAGCGGGATCGACGCTGCGGAAGAGGAGCATGCCGACGGGCAGGCCGGCGAGGACGAAGCCGAGGATGATCGCATAACGTTTGAAGTCGATGTCGCGCCGCTTGGCGATCGCGATGTAACTAGAGATGATAAAGGCGAGGACCGTGAGGACGAGGACCCCCTCCCGCAGGCCGAGGAGTGCGGTCACGAAGGGCAGGGCGAGGACCGTGCAGCCGAAGCCCGTGACCGCCTCGAGGGCGTGGGTCGCGAGGACGACGAGGCCCGCGAGGAGGATGGAGCTCAAGCCTTGGCCTCGAGGAAGGCGTAGACCGCCTCGGGCTCGGCCGCGGGCCTGGTGTTGGCCATCTTCGGATCCTCGAAGGCCCGGGCGAAGCGGCGGCGCAGCTCGCCGGGCCCGAGCTCGACGCCGAGCTCGCGGAAGCTCGAGGGAAGGCCCATCGCCGCCTTCAGCTCGAGGATCCGGCCGAGGAGGGCCTCGGCCCCCCTTCCGGGCGGGACGCCGAGGGCCGCGGCGCCGACCCGGCCGAGGCGCGCCTCTATCGCGGGATCGCGCCGGGCCCAGCGGAGGCAGTCCTCGATGCTGAAGGCGCAGGCCGCCCCGTGGGGGACCCGCCACTCCTCCGTCAGCACGAAGGAGAGGGCGTGGCCCATGGCCGTGCCGGTGATCCCGAAGGCGAAGCCGGCCATGGCCGAGGCCTCGAGCATGGCGAGGGCGGCGGCCGGGTCGGGCCGGCCGCCCGCGGCGAGGGCCCGGGCCGCCTCGTAGGAGCGCGGCAGGCGGCCGAGGACGGCGACGGCGGCCTCGGTCGCGGCCTCGATAGTCGCCGGCGCGGCGTTGCGGTTCCACAGGGACTCGAGGGCGTGGTCGAGGGCGTCGAAGCCCGTCGAGGCGGCGAGCTCGGGCGGCATGGCCGCGGCGAGGGCGCCCACGAGGAGGGCGGCGTCGGCCTGGAGGAAAGGGGAGCCGAGGGTATGCTTGCGCCCCGTGCCGTCGCGGTAGACCCCCACCTTCGTGACCTCGGCCCCGGTGCCGGCCGTGGTCGGCACCAGGAGGAGGGGCAGGCCCTTGGCCTCGAGGCGGCGGGAGGGGGCGGGGCCGAGGCAGTCCGCGAGGCGGGCGCCCGGCGCGGGGGCCAGGGCCGCGAGGGCCTTGGCCGAGTCGAGGACCGAGCCGCCCCCGATCCCGACCAGGAGCTCGGCGCCCGCGAGGGCCCCGGAGCCGAGCATCGCGTCGATGTCCGAGGCCAGGGGATCGGGGCTCACGCGGTCGAGGAGGACCGTCTCGTAGGCCCGCCGCAGGCCCGCGACGAGGCGCTCCCGCTCGGGGAAGGGCCGCCCGTCGACGAGAACGGCGACCTTGGCCGGGCCGCGGCCGAGGTAGGCGACGGCCTGGGCGAAGTCGGCGGGGGAGAGGTCCTCGAAGGAGAGTACCCGGGTCGGGCAGAGGAGGGAGCTCAGCATCCCCGGCCCCTAGCGGAGGTTCCGCGCTTCGATGGCGGCCACCTCTTTGAGGGCATTGGCGAGGAAGTCGCGCTTGAACTCCATCTTCTGGGCGAAGGACATCGCGAGCCAGGCCTCGACGATCTGGCAGCCGAGGAAGGGGGCGGTGATCCAGCCGCCCAGGGTGATCACGTTGGCGTCGTTGACGATCTTGGCCCGCTCGCCCGAGAAGATGTCGTCGACCACGCAGGCGTAGACGCCCTTGTGCTTGTTGGCCACGATGGCCATGCCCTGGCCCGTGCCGCAGACGAGGATGCCCCGCTCGGCCTCGCCGCGGCGGATGGCCTCGGCCACCTTGGGGGCCTGGACGAAGTAGGGCTCGGGATGCTCGGGATCGGCTATGCCGAAGTCGAGGAGCTCGATCTCGGGGTGCTTCTCGGCGAGATGCTTGGCGATCTCGCTCTTGAGGGGGAAGCCGGAGAGGTCCGATGCGATGGCGAGTTTCATGCGTTCTCCTTGACCTTGGCCGCGAGAAGCCGGCGCGCGGCCTGCGCTATGTCCTCGGCCCGGAGGCCGAAGCGCTCGACTAGGTACTCCTGGGTTCCGACCTCGCCGAACTCGTCGCGCACGCCGACCCGGGCCAGCCGCGCCGCGCCCGTCTCGGCGAGGAGCTCGGCGAGGGCCGAGCCGAGGCCTCCGGCGACTTGGTGGTTCTCGGCGCTCAGGACGGCCCCGCTCCTCCGCGCCTCGGCGAGGACGAGGGCGGCGTCGAGGGGCTTCAGGGAGAGGGCGTCGATCACCGAGGCGGCGATGCCTTCGGCCGCGAGGAGCTCGGCGGCGCGGAGGGAGTTCCGGACCATGAGGGCCCCGAGGGCCACGATGCAGAGGTCCCCGCCCTCGCGGAGGAGCTTGGCCTTCCCGACCTCGAAGCTCTCGCCCTCGGCGTAGAGCGGCTCGACGGCCTTGCGGTGGAGGCGCAGGTAGGCCGGGCCCGGCCGCGCGGCGAGCTCGCGGATCAGGGCCGCGAGGGAGAGGGGGTCCGAGGGCTCGACGATGTCCAGGCCGGGGACCTCGCGCATGAGGCCCAGGTCCTCGAAGGGCATGTGGGTGCCCCCGTTGTAGGCCGCGGTCACGCCGGGGTCGGTGCCCACGAGCTTGACCCCCAATCGAGCGTAGGCGCAGGAGACGAAGAACTGGTCGAAGACCCGGCGCGAGGCGAAGCAGCCGAAGCTGGCCGCGAAGGGGATCTTGCCTTCGGCGGCGAGGCCGGCCGCCACGCCCACCATGTTGGCCTCGGCCACCCCGAGGTCGAAGAGGCGCTCGGGATAGCGCTCCTTGAACGAGGCCGTGCCGCTGGCCCGCATGAGGTCGGCCTCGAGGAGGACGATCCTCGGGTCGGAGGCGGCGAGCTCGGCGAGGGCCGCGGCGTAGACCGCGCGCATTTCCTTGGCTGCCATGCCTAGATCCTCCCGCCGAAGCCGAGCTCGGCTATGGCCTTCTTAGCCGTCTCGTAGTCGAGGTTCATGTTGTGGCTCGAGGCCTGGCCCTCGCAGAACGAGGCCCCCTTGCCCTTCACCGTGTCCAGGACGATCATCGAGGGCCGGCCCGAGGACGCGCCCTCGGCGGCGGCCCGGCCGACCGCCTCGGCGATCGCCGCCACGTCGTGGCCGTCCACGCGCTGCGCGTACCAGCCGAAGGCGGCCCACTTGGCGCCCAGGTCCCCGAGGTCCATCACCTCGGCCGTCGGGCCGTCGATCTGGAGCTTGTTGCAGTCGGTGAAGGCGACGAGGCGCGATAGGCGAAACTGGCTCGCGGCCATGGCGGCCTCCCAGACCTGGCCCTCGTCCGACTCGCCGTCGCCCAGGACCGCGTAGACCATGTTCGAGCGCCCGTCCAGGCGGTTCGCGAGGGCGATGCCGACCGCCGCGGAGAGGCCCTGGCCCAGGGAGCCCGTGGTCATGTCGACGCCGGGGGTCCGGTTGCGGTCGCAGTGGCTCGGGAGCCTCGTGCCGCCCTTGTTCAGGGTATGGAGCCACTCGCGGGGGAAGAAGCCCCGGGTCGCGAGGGCGGCGTAGAGGGCCGGGCCCGCGTGGCCCTTCGAGAGCACGAGGCGGTCGCGGCCCTCCCAGCGGGGATCGGCCGGGTCGACGCGCATGACCTGGTGGTAGAGGACGGCCAGGAGCTCGACCACGGAGAGGGCGCCGCCGACATGGCCGACCCCGAGGAAGCCGATGGCGTCCAGGGTCAGGGCGCGGATTTCCCTGGCCGCCTCCTCGAGCCTCGACCGGTCATCGGCCCTCATTCGGCCACCTCCCAGCCCTTGAGGCGGGCGGCGAGTCGGAGGGGGGCGGAATAGGAGCCGTAGACCGCGGAGGCGTGGTGGGCGAAGCCCTTGTACACGATGAGGTCGAGGAGCTCCTTCACGGGGCGGCCGAACTCGACCTTGGCGTAGGTGCCCGAGAGCTCCTTCTCCATGGGCAGGGCCCTCCCCTCCTGGAGGAGGAGGCGGCGCTTGCCGCGGGCCGAGTCGAGGCGGGCGATCGAGACGGGCCCGGCCTTGAGGACGAAGCCCGCGGTCACGCCCCTGCCCCCGGCGAAGTAGGTGTCGAGGCTCCGCTTCGAAACGCCGTCCCAGAGGTTGCAGGGGGCCACCCCGCAGTGCCACAGGAGGGCGTAGTTCTTCTCGAGATCGACCTGGGAGAAGTCGAAGAGGAAGGGCGTCTCGCCGCCGACGGCGCGATGCGCGATCATGGACAGGGCCCCCTCGAGGTCTCCCTCGCAGGCCAGGAGGCGTCCCTCGGACTGGAGGAGGGACATGGCGGCGCAGGGCGCCACGCCGTAGTCCCGGGCGAACTCGGGCCAGCAGCGGATGGCCAGGGCCGTGAGGCCCGTCCGGCCGCAGAAGGCGTCGATCCGGGCGGCGAGCTCGGCCACCTTGGCGACCTGGGCCTCGGTGACCCCGGAGCAGTCGAAGGTCCCCCGGAGCTGCTCCCGGCGCAGCTCGAGGGCCGAGGGCGCGGCCGGCTCGGCGTAGAGCTCCGAGAGCTCGAAATGGTCGACCAGGGCCCCGACCTCGCCGAAGAGCTCGGTGTCGGAGACCCCGAGGTTGAAGAAGCCGTGGGCCCGGTCGCCGGCCACGCCGACCCGTGCCCTCCGGAGGGCGGCGATGGCGCGTATCGCGTCCACCCAGGTCTCGTCGATGCCCGGCCCCACGGAGGCCGTGTAGTCGTCCACCCCCGACTTGTAGAGGTTCGAGGCGTCGAGGTTGACCCCGCAGACCGAGTTGAGCCTGATCTTGCCCCCGTCGTAGGGCAGCTCGGGCAGGCCCCAGAGGAGGAAGGGGAGGCGGAGCTCCGAGCGCAGCTCGAGGACGAGGTGGCCCAGGTGGAAGGTCCCCGACAGGCACACCATGCCGTCGAGGCCGGCCGCGGCCAGGCGGGCGGCCGCGCGCCGCGCGTCCTCCACGGAGATGACGAGGCCGGGCAGCGCCTCCCAGTCGACGTTCTCGAGCCTCGAGAGCTCGCGTACGAGGCCCTCGTAGATGGCCGCGGCGGCCTTGTGGTCGAAGGTCTCGCGCGCGAGGCAGACGAGGCCGAGCTTGATCCGCTCCTTCATATCCCTTCCTTGGTATTTACTTTCTTTTAGAAAGTAAATACCAAGAGCGATGTTTCGTCAACTACGAATCGGGGGCAGAAGCGCTCCGGCCGAGGCCCGCGCCAGGCTCGGGCGCGGCGACGGGGCCCGCGCAGGGCGGATTTCTCGCGCGGCGGGGAGCGCGGGGAAGGGGCGGGGCTAGGCGAGGAAGAAGGCGTCGAGGACGAGGTCGGCGGCCCCGCGCTGGGCGAGGGCCGGGTCGTAGGCCCTGCCGTGGAAAGCGGGGAGGACCCGGTCGAAGCCCGAGCCCGCCTCGGCGATCCGCGCGCGGACGCGGCCGGCGAGGCCCTCGGCCACCTCGGCCGAGGCGGCGACGAAGAGGTAGGAGGCCGGCTCGAAGAGGCGGGAGACCGTGCGCGCGGCCGAGGCCAGGGAGGCCGAGGCCTCGTCGAGGACGGAAGCGGCGGCCGCGGCCCGCTTCCCGCCCGCGGCCAGCTCGGGGCCGAGGCCCTCGAAGAGCCAGCGCCCGGCGTCGAGGTTGCCGCGGTCGAGGGCGCAGAGCCGGGCCTCGAGGCAGCCCCGGGAGCCGCAGGGGCAGTCGGGCCCGTCCAGGGAGACCGAGAGGTGGCCGGTCTCGATGGTGCGGCCGCGGGAGGTGAGGTGGAGGCGGCCGGAGTCGACGAAGGCCCCGTTGACCCCGGAGCGGAGGAGGAACATGAAGGTCGAGTCTTCCTCGCCCAGGTCCCCGTGGCGGAACTCGCTCAGGGCCACGACCGAGCAGTTGTTGTGGATGGTCACCGGGAGTCCCAGCCTCGACTCGAGGCGCTCGGCCGCGGGGAAGTCCGTCATGCCGGGGATGCGGGCGTAGAAGGAGACCGCGCGGCGGCCGACGTCGACCTGGCCCGGGGCCCCGAGGCCGAGGCCGAGGACCCGCTCCGTGGCGATCCCGAGGCCGGCGAGGGCCTTCGAGACCCGGGCGGCCACGGTGGCGAGGACCTTCTCGGCGCCCTGGGCGGGATCGAGGGGGAAGACCTTGGAGTAGAGGGCCCGGCCTCGGAAGTCGAAGACCCCGAGGGAGAGGCTGCCGGCCCAGAACTCCACTCCGACCAGGACGCAGGCCTCGGCGCGGGCCAGGTAGGAGGCGGGGCGCCTGCCCTTGCGCTCGGAGCGGCCGGCCGGGACCGCCTCGGCCGCGCCCTGGGGCGCCAGCTCGATGTAGCCGGCGGCCTCGAGGGAGGAGAAGATGCGGAAGATGGTCGGGGCCTTGAGGCCCGTGGCGGCGACGGCCTCGGACTGGGAGAAGCCCCGATCGCCCGAGCCGTGGATGAGGCGGAGGACCAGCTTCTCGTTGCGCTCCCGCACGTCGGAGGCGCGCAGGGGGTTCTGCTCGGGTGACATCGCCACGATACTACGCCGGCGGGCGGCCGGGAGGCAATGCGCCCCCCGCCGCTCCCGCGGCCGGGGCGGCTCCCGCGGGCCCCGTCTCTCCGGCAGCGGCCGCGGCGGCCCGGCGGAAGAGCCCGGCCCAGGGCGAGCCCGCGCGATAGAAGGCCGGGGGCCTCCCGATCGTCGCGTCGGCCTCGAGATCGAGGCCGGCCGGCGCCGGCGCGCTCAAGCGGGGCCCGCCCCAGAGGGGGAGCCAGTCCCCGGGCGGGAGGTGGACCGTCCGTGAGCGGGCGAGCTCGCGGATCACGGGCGCGACGAGGAGGTCGGGGCCGAGGAGGTACTCGTCCTTGATCGACCATGCGGCCTCGTCCTCCTCATGCTCGAGGAAGACCGGCCGCATCACCGGGATGCCCCGCTCCGCGTTCTCGGCGACGGCCGCCTTGAGGTAGGGCTTGAGGGCGACGTGGAGGCGGCCCATGGAGGCCAGATGGGAAAGGGTCTCGGCGTCGGAGTCGAACTGCCAGTTGTCCATGGGACGGTTCCCCTCGTGGCCGCGCATGAGGGGGGAGAGGGCAGCCTGTTCCGCCCAACGCATGAAAAGCTCCTTCGTGCGCTTCATGCCGTAGAGGGTGGTGTAGCCGCCGATGTCCGAGTGCGAGAGCCCGTGGCCCGAGAGGCCGAGGGAGAGGGCGGCGGGGATCACCGAGGGCAGGCCGTCGTCCTCCGACCAGTCGACGTTCTGGTCCCCGGCCCACATCATGGGGCACTGGCGCTGGGAGCCGGGCCCGCCGGCGCGCATGAAATAGAGGATCTCGGCGGCGGCCTCGGGGCCGCAGGCGTCCACGGCCTCGCGGTTGCAGCGGGCCCAGAGAGCGGGCCAGGCGTTGTGCGCCTCCTCGGCGCTCTCGCCCGAGGCGAGGATGGCGTCGGTGGGCAGGTACTCGCCGAAGTCGGCCATCCAGCCGGATAAGCCGAAGCCGAGGAGGTTCCCGCGGATGACCGACTTATACCACTCGAAGGCCGCCGGGCTCGTCAGGTCCACGATGCCGGCCTCGAACTCGCCGAAGTCGACGAGGTAGTCGGCCCCGGACCCGTCCTTGGCCAGGAAGCCGCGCTCCCGGGCCTCGAGGAAAAGGCTCCGATCCTTGGCGAGATAGGGGTTGATGTAGCCGAGGAAGCGGACGCCCTCGCCCTGGAGCCGGAGGATGGCCTCGTCGAGGCCGGGGTAGCGCTCCCGGTCCCAGACCCAGTTCCAGCGCAGGCGCTGGCCGAAGGAGGTCAGATTGATGCCCTCCCAGTCCTGGGCCCAGATCCCGCAGACGGGGACCCCCGCGGCCCGGGCGGCCCCGAGCTTGGCCAGCACGGCCTCGGTGCCGCCCTGGACCCCGAGGATGACCCCGTCGTAGGCCCAGTCGGGCAAGAGCCCCTGGCGGCCGAAGAAGGCCGATAGATCCTCGACGATGCCGCGCATCGTGCCCGCCGAGCCGACTACCAGGCGCTCGGGCAGGGCCCAGGCGCGCAGCTCGTGGCGCTCGGGGGCGCGGAAGTCGAAGGCGGCGTAGGCGCTCGTGTCGAGGTAGGCCCAGAGGCGGCGCGAGGAGACGAAGCTCGGCTGGGGGAAGAAGGTCCAGAAGTAGTCTCCCCCCGAGCCGCCCTCGGCGTCGGCCAGGCGGGTGATCTCGGTGGCCTTGTTGCGGCCCACGCCCTGCTCGCTCGTCCACAGGGGGAACTCGCGGCCCCGCAGGTCCAGGTAGGAGAACTGCTCCCCGCAGCCGTAGACCTTCTCGGCGGCCTCGGCGACGAGGCGGAAGGCCCAGCGGTCGGCGAGCCGGGCCGCCTCGTCGCCCGCCTCGAGGCGCAGGACCAGGCGGCCATCCTCGATCGCGCAACGCGCGATGAGGATGTGCCTCCCTCCCGCCGAGAAGCGGACGATGGCCGCCTCCCTGGAGGACTCGAGGAGCTCGGCCTCGCGCAGCTCGACGGACTCGAGCTCCCGGTCGGAGATCCGGAAATTGCCCCGGTTCATCTCGAAGCTCCCCTCGCCGCGGCCGGCCCGGGCGAAGGGGGAGGCGGCCGAGTGCCGGATGACGGGCTTGCCGTCGAGCCTGAGCTCGAGGGAGCCCGGGCCGGCGGAGACCGAGAGGCGGCTAAAGGCCATCGGCGCTCAGCCCTTCACCGCGCCGGCCGTGAGGCCGGCGACGATCTTGTCGTGGAGGAAGGCGTAGGCGAGGACGGTCGGGGCGATGGAGAGGACGATGGCGGCGAACATGCCCGTGTAGTCGGTGACGAACTGGCTCGTGAAGAAGCGGATGCCGAGCTGGATGGTCCGCGCGGAGAGGCTCGAGGTGAGGAGCATCGCCATGAGGAACTCGTTCCAGGCGTAGATGAAGCAGAAGGTGCCCGCGGTGACGAGGCCCGAGCGGGAGAGGGGGAGGACCACCTTCCAGAAGCGGCCGGCGAAGCCGCAGCCGTCGATGATGGCCGCCTCCTCGAGCTCCTTGGGCACCGTGCGCATGAAGGAGCTCACCAGGAAGACCGAGACGGGGATGTTGATCGCGGCGTAGACGAGAACGAGGGCGGCCAGCTTGTCGTAGAGCCCCGCGCGGGTCATGAGGGTGAAGTAGGGCACCATGAAGGCGATGAGGGGCACGAGGACCCCCGCGGTCAGGGCGGTGTGCAGCGCCTCGCGGCCGCGGAAGGACTCGCGCGCGAGGGCGAAGGAGGCCAGGGAGGCGACCGCCAGGTTGAGGGCGACCGCGCAGGCGGCCACGAGGACCGAGTTCGCGAAGAGCCGGGGCAGGTCGGCCGTGGCCAGGGCGGTCGCGTAGTTCGCCAGGCTCGGGCGGGCGGGCAGGGCGAAGGGCGCTGCCTCGAGCTCGAGGTTGGTCTTGAGCGAGTTGACCAGGAGCCAAGCCAGGGGGAGGAGGGACACGAGGAGGAAGAAGCCGAGGAAGGCCCACATGGCGAGCCTCGCCGCGGCTCGCCCGGTGGTCATGGTTTCGCGCATCGCGTCCTTCCTCATTGGGCGGCCTCGGCCAGGGGATCGCCGCGGCCGAGGGCCCGGCGCAGGGCCGCCACGAGGACCGTGCCCAGGAGGATGAGGATCATGCCGGCGGCGCTCGCCTCGCCGTAGCGCAGGGCGTCCATCTTGAGGTACAGGGCGATGCCCATGGTCGAGGTGGAGTAGGCCGGCCCGCCCCCGGTCATGAGGAAGGTCGACTCGAAGTGGCGCATGCCGTAGGCCATGGCCAGGGTGACGCAGGTGGCCAGGCTCCCCCGGAGCATGGGCAGCGTGATGCGGAGCTCCTGGACCAGGGTCGAGGCCCCGTCGATCTGGGCCGCCTCGTAGAGCTCGCGCGGGATCGAGAGGGCCGCGGCGAGGAGGATGATCATGTAGTAGCCGATGTAGACCACGGTCTGGAGGATCACCGCGGCGAGGGCGGTCGAGGGATCGCCGAGCCAGTGCCGCGCAGGCAGGCCGACCAGGCCGAGGAGGGCCTTGAAGGCCCCGTACTGGGGGTTGTAGAGGGTCACCCAGACCATGGCCAGGGCCACGGTGGAGATGACGTTCGGGAGGAAGTAGATCGTCCGCAGGAGCCGCCAGCCCCGGGGCCCCCGGGCCAGGATCATCGCGACGAGGGCGGCCAGGGGCACCTGCACGAAGCCGGAGGCCAGGGCCCATATCGCGTTGTTCCGCATGGCCAGGCGGAAGGAGGAGTCGCCGAGGAGCTTGGCGTAGTTCGCGAGGCCGTTCGGGCTCATCCCCCCCCCGCCCTTCCACCTCATCAGGCTCGTGACGAGGGTGAAGCCCAGGGGGTAGAGGAAGAAGGCGGCGAAGAGGAGGAGCGCCGGCGCGAGGAAGAGGGCGATCAATCCTAGGTTGCGGTTTCCGTGCCGGCGCATCGACTCTCCTATCCTAGCGGTCGATCTTCTTCTCGACCAGGGCGCAGAACTCCTCGGCCGTGACCTTCCCCAGGGCGAGGGCCCCGAGCTGCTGGGCGAACTCGAGGGTGGCCTCGGCGCCGAGGGCGGCCTCGAGGTCGTTGGCCGTCACCTTGGAGGCGGCGGCTATGTCGTAGAACTGCTTCTGCAGGGGATCGATGGGCACGTAGCCCGAGTCGATCGCGAACATGGCGCCCGAGCTCTGGGCGAGCTTGCGGACGTTCTCCTCGCTCGTCAGGAACCGGAGGAACTGGACGATGGCGGCGCGGCGGGCCTTGTCCTTGGTCTCGCCGGCGGCGACGTTGGCCTGGAGGCGGCTGATCATGAAGTTCTTGGTCGGGCCGGGGGCGGGGGCCCGGGCGATGACGATGCTCGGGAAGAAGGGCGTAGCCCGGAGGTCGGCCCGGCCGGCGTACCAGGGGCCGTTCGAGAAGAGGGCGGTGCGGCCCGCGAGGAAGTGGCCGCCGGAGACCCCGGCCCCCGCGCCCACGGCGTCAGGCGTCGTGTAGCCCTCGAAGATCCGCTTCATGAGCTTGGCCGACTCGACGAAGGCCTTGTCGGTGAAGGGCTTCGCCCAGATATCGGGGCCGCCGAAGGAGACGGCGAAGTGGGAGAACCAGATCATGCTCGTCCAGGCGTTGGTGTCGCCGGACATCTGGCTCATCGGGGCGATCCCGGAGGCCTTGATCTTGTCCATGGCGGGCCAGAACTCGGCCATGGTGCTCGGGACGCTCGAGACGCCGGCGGCCTTGAGGGCGGCGCTGTTGTACCAGATGGGGAGGACGGCGGTCTCGAAGGGGAGGGTCTTGAGCTTCTTGTCGATCGTCGACTGGGCCAGGGCCCCGGCGTCGAAGGAGGCCCTCCAGGCTCCCGTCAGGTCCTTGGAGAAGTCCATGAGGAGCTTGTTCGAGTAGAAGTCCTTGGTCGAGGCGTTGAGCTTCAGGGTGAAGATGTCCCCGGGCGCCTGGCCCGCCATGAGGGCGGTCCTGACCTTCTGCTCGTAGGCGTTGTAGTCCGGCTGGGGCTCGATCTCGACGCGGACCTTGCCGGCGTTGGCGGCGTTGAAGGCCTCGACGATCTCGGCGATTGCGGGGGCCTTGGAGTCCTTGCCGACCCAGATGCAGGGCCACTTGAGGACGATCTCCTTGCCCTGGGCCGCGGCCAGGGAGGGCAGGGCGAGCAGGGCGAGGAGCGCGAGGGCGAGGACGCGGGAACGCGCCGTAGTTCTCATGGGAGCCTCCTTGAGAATAGTTACTTTCCGGAAGTAAGTAAATCATGAGAGCGGGGAGGCGTCAACCGAATTCCGGCCCCGGCCCTCCCGGGCGGAACCGCCCGGGAGGACCCGCCCCGCGGCACCTTGACAGGGCCGAGCTTTCCCGACAGGCTGGCCCGAACGTGAAAAAGTCGCCCCCGGCGCGGCTCCCGCCCGCCGCCCTCGTCCTCGGCCTCGCGCTGGCCCTCCCCGGGGCCAAGGCCGGGGCCATCGCCCTCGCCGACCCGCATAGCGAGCTGGAGCTCTCGGCCGAGGCCGAGCTGCTCTTCGACGCGGACCCGGAGCTGGGCATCGAGGAGCTCTCCCGGCCGGGCTCGGCCCTCCCCTTCTCGCCGGTCGGGGAGCGGCGCATCTACGTCGACCCCGAGGCCCCCGTGGCCTGGCTCCGCTTCCGCCTCGAGGCGGGCCCGGAGGCCCGCTCCGCCCAGTGGCTCCTCGAGGTCCAGCCGAGCTTCTCCATCATCCTCGACCGCCTCGATCTCTACCTGCCCCGGGAGGGGGGCGGCTACGAGGCCATCGCCTCGGGAGCCTCCCTGCCCGCGGGCCCCCGCGAGCTCGCCTCCCGCTACTACAACTTCGAGCTCCCGCCCGAGGCCCTCCGCGGCGGCTACTGCTACCTCCGCCTGGAGTCCAGCATCGCGGTCGAGGTCAGGCTCATCGCCTGGCCCGCCCTCTGCCAGGCCCGGCGCGACTCCCTCTACGACGTCGCCTTCGGCCTGATCTACGGCGCCCTCCTCGCCATGCTCCTGTACAACGTCTTCCTCTCCTTCTCGCTCCGCGACCGGGCCTACGCCTACTACGTCCTCTACGTGGGCTCGGGGATCCTCTGGCAGTTCATGGTGCAAGGCCACGCCAAGGCCATACTCGGGAACTGGCCCGGCTGGAACGAGGCCCTCATGTGGGTCGGCGTCGGGGGCACCCTCTGCTGGGGGGGCCTGTTCAGCCTCCGCTTCCTCTCGATCGGCCGGAGCCGGCCGGCCCTCTTCTGGCCCCTCCTCGCCGCGACCTCCCTGGGCGCCGCGGCCGCCGCGGCCGGGGCCCTCGGCGCGCGGAACCTGGCCTTCTCCCTCTCGCACATCGGGGGCCTGGCCCTCCCCCTGCTCACGATAGCGGCGGCGGCCGTCAGGCGGCGCCAGGGCTACCGGCCGGCCGCCCACTACCTCGTCGGCTGGTCCTTCCTCGCGGCCGGGGGCCTGGCCTTCGCCCTCATGGGCCTCAAGCTCCTCGGCGTCTCCTTCTGGACGGTCAACGGCGTGGCCGTCGGCATGGTCTTCCAGGCCCTCCTCCTGTCCATGGCGATGGGCGAGCGGGTGCGGCAGCTCCGCAAGGAGAAGGAGCTCCACCAGCGGAACGAGGCCCGCTACCGGGAGCTCAGCCTCACCGACCCCCTGACGGGCCTGTACAACAAGCGGTACTTCGCGAGCAAGCTCGAGAGCGAGGCCGCCCACGCCCGCAGGATCGGCAGGCCCCTCTCCCTCGTGTTCCTCGACCTGGACGACTTCAAGGCGGTCAACGACGGGCGCGGCCACCCCTTCGGCGACCTGGTCCTCGCGGCCCTCGCCGCCGAGCTGCGCGAGGCCCTGCGCGACAGCGACGTGGCCTGCCGCTACGGGGGCGAGGAGTTCGCGGTCATCATGCCGGGGGCGGGCCTGGCCGAGGCGGCCGCAGCGGGGGAGCGGATCAGGGCCCGGGTCGCCTCGCGGGGCCTGCCGCCCGGCGAGCGGAGGCCCCAGGCCCTCACCATCTCCCTAGGCGCCGCCGAGCTCGCGGAGGGAGAGGGCTCCGAGGGGCTCCTCGCCCGGGCCGACGCGGCCATGTACGAGGCCAAGCGCCAGGGCAAGAACCGCGTCGTCCTCGCTACTTCGGGAGCTCGACGACCCTGAAGACCCGCTCGACGAGCTGGTCGTTCCAATTGTCCTTGACGATGAGCTTGTAGATCCCCGCCTCGGCGAAGACGTAGGGCGGGATCTCGAGGGCCTGGCCGGCCCGGAGGCTCACCAGCTCGCGGTGGATCTCGGTGGACTTCGAGAAGTCCTTCTCGGCCTTATAGAAGATGACGACGAAGCGCCCCTCCTTGCCCGTCGCGTTGCGGAGGGTGAAGGCGAGGCCCGTGCCCGTGGCCGCGGGGATCTTGTCGGTGTAGCTGGCCTTCTGGGCGGGTATGTCGAAGCCGATCTGGGCTATCCGCGGGCCGACAGGGGCGGCGGCCGCGGCGGCGGGGCCGGGACCGGCGGGAGCGGAGGCCGCCGGCCTTGCGGGGGCTTGCGGCGCGGCGGGGGCGGCAGCCTGGGGCGCGGGCTTGGCCGGGAGCGGGGCGGCGGGGGCAGGGGCGGCCGCAGCGGGCGCCGCGGCGACCGGCTCGAGGAAGAGCCGATAGCCCATGATCCGTGGGCCGAAGTAGCGGTCGGAGAGGCCCGAGACCACGACCCCAGTCTTGGGCCCCTCGGAGACGGCGTGGATGAGCTGGTCGTTCCCGAGGTAGATGGCGACGTGGCTGGGGCCCCCGGCGCCCGTCGTGTCGAAGACGATGACGTCGCCGGGCAGGGCCTCGCTCGGCTTGATGGGCATGCCCGCGGCCCACTGCTGCCGCGAGTTGCGCGGCAGCTCGAGGCCGGCGGCGCTCTTGTACACGTAGCGCACGAAGCCCGAGCAGTCGAAGGCGCTCGGGGACTCGGCCCCGTAGACGTAGGGGACGCCGAGGTACTTCCGGGCGGTCTCGGAGATCCGCTGGCGGAGGAGCTCCCCTCCCTGGGCGGAGAGGGCGGAGGCCGAGGCGAGGATGAGGGCGCACAAGGCTGGAATTCGCATGAGGATACTGTATCGCGCCTTCCGGCCGCGCAAAAGCCTCGCCGCGGCCTTCCGCCGGCTCAGCCGGCGAGGCTCCGGGCGATGTAGCGCTTCGACTCCTCCACGACGGCCCGGACGCGCTCGGGCAGGGGACCGACGCGATAGGCGACGCCGAGAGCGGCATGCTCGGGAAGGGGAAGGACGCGCACGCCCTCGATCGCCATGCGGCGGATCGAGAAGGCCGGGACGATGGTCCAGCCGAGGCCCGCGGAGACGAGCTGGATGACGGAGGAGAGCTGGCTGCACTCGTAGCGGAGCTCGGGCTGGAAGCCCGCGGCCGCGCAGGTCTCGCGGATCCGGTCGCCGAGGCCGGGGGCGGCCGCCCGCGCGGCCCCGACGAAGGGCAGGCGGGCGAAGGAGGCGAGCGAGGAGCTCTCCGCGGGGACCATCGCCTCGGGGCAGAGTATCGAGAAGGGCTCCTCGCCCAGGGGCTCGAAGCAGATGCCCTCGGTGTCGACCCAGGAGCGGAGGAATCCGAGGTCGATCCGCCCCGCGAGGACGGCCTGGACCTGTGCCTCGGTCGCCAGCTCGACCAGGTCGAGCCTCGTCTCCGGCAGGAGCTCGGTGAGGTGGGCGAGGAGCTCCGGGAGGAGGGAGAGCATCATCGAGCCGACGAAGCCGATGCGAACGAGCTTGGCGCCCTCATCGCCTGCCAGGCGGGTCCGCCGCTCGAGGCCGGCGACCTCGTCGAGGATCCGCCCGGCTCCCTCTTGGAAGAGGAGGCCCGCCTCGGTGAGGCGGAAGCGGGAGCCCTCGCGATCGATGAGCCTCGTCCCGAGCTCGCGCTCGAGGGCCTGGATCTGGCGGCTCAGGGGGGGCTGGGAGATGTGCAGGCGCTTGGCGGCCCGGCTGAAGTTCATCTCCTCGGCGACGGCGAGGAAGTAGCGTAGGTAGCGTAGCTCCACGCAAGGATGGTAGCGGGCTTTACGGCGGGCCGCAAGGGCCGATCATGCCGGAAAGGTATCGGAGCCCGACTAAGAGGTATTGGACCCTCGAAAAGGCAGGCCGGATATTTAAAGGCATGCCGAGAAGCGACGCGCGGAAACCGAGGGTCCTCATCCTGAGCGATCTCCCCCCGACCGAGGCCAAGCGGCGCTCCGAAACCGAGCGCTTCGCCTCCCTGGCCCGGGCCCTCGCCCGGGGCGGGCTCGAGGCGGAGCATGCCTTCGCCGGGGACGAGGCCGCCCTCGGGGCCCTGCTCGCCGCCACGAAGCCCGACCTGGCCTTCAGCGCTGCCCTCATGAGCGCCCCGGAAGCCGGGGCGGCTTCCGGGCCGGGCCCGCGGGGGCGGCGGAACATGCACGAGCTCCTCGAGGAGGCCGGGGTCCCCTACGTCGGCTCGGAGCCGGCCGTCCTCGAGCTCGCCATCGACAAGGCCGCCCTGAAGGAGCGCTGGCGCGAGGCGGGGGTCGCGAGCCCGGCCTTCCTCTCCCTCCATCCGGGCGAGGCCCTCGACGAGGCTCGGGCCCGGGCCCTCGGCTTCCCCTGCATCGTCAAGCCCTCCCGCGAGGGCAACAGCCGGGGCCTGGGCGAGGACTCGGTGGTCCGCGACCTTCCCTCGCTGCGGAAGCGGGTCGAGGCCGCCGCGCGGGATTACGGGGCCGTCCTCGTCGAGCGCTTCCTCGGGGACTTTCCCGACATCCGCGAGTTCACGGCCGCCCTCCTCGGCTCGGGGCCGGGGGCCCTCGTGCTCCCCGTCGAGATAAAGCTGAGCTCGGCCAAGGCGGTCCGCCTCGTCACCACGGAGGACAAGGACGGGCACCGCACCGCGGCCCTGCCGATCGATGACGCCGCGCTCCGCGCGCGGGTCGCCGCCTTCGCCCGCCGCGCCTTCGCGGCCGCCGGGACGCGCGACTACGCCCGCTGCGACCTCCTCCTCGCCGGCGGCGAGATCCAGGCCATCGAGATCAACGGCCAGCCCATGCTGCCCGACCTCTGGTTCGAGGCCTGCTGCGCCACGGCCGGACTCGGGGCCGAGGCCTACCCGAACGCGGTCTTCCTCGCCGCCCTCGCCCGGCTCGCGAGGTCCCCGGGCACCGCCTTTCCGCGGATACCCGACGCGATGCGCGACATCGTTCCCGCCCCCGTCTACGAGGCCCTCGCCGGGCAGGAGGCCTGAGCATGGCGGCCCGGCGGCGCATCGGCCTCGTCCACCCCGCGGTCGACGTCCACGACCTCGGCCTGGCCTCCCTGGCCGCCCTCCTTGCCAGCTGCGGCCTTTCCGCGGCCAGGGCCGGCCGCGAGGCCTGCGAGGCCGCCCTCCGCCCGGAGGAGCCGGGGAACGGCAGGATCCTGCGCGCCTGGATCGAAGGCGATGGCCTCGATTCGATCGGCTTCAGCTACCGCCTCGACCCTCGCGACGGCCTGCGGCTCTTCGCCTCCTTCCACGCCTTCCTCGAGGCCGCCGGCCTCCTCGCGCGCCGCGGCGGCCGGGTCTCCGCCCTCTACTTCGCCGGCCTCCCCGAGGCCTGCGACCTGGTCGCCGAGCGCTTCCCCGAGGTCGCGCTCTTCCGCGGGGACGAGTCCCCCCTCGAGTGCCTCGACCTCCTCGGCCTGCCCCGGAGCCTGCTTCCCGCCGAGGAGGCCGCCGGCGCGGCCTACGACGAGGACCGCCTGGCCTTCGGGAGGGAGCTCGTCCGCGCGGGCGAGTACCGCTCGGTCGCGCCCGTCGACCGGAGCTCCTCGCCCCGCTTCGGCCGCCGCGGCGACGGCCTCGCCGCCCGCGTGGCCCACGGCCGGGAGCGGGGCCTGCCCCCCCTCATGCGCGCCCACCTCGGCCCCTACCTCCCCGACCGCCGCGAGGCCGTCGCGCTCTTCGAGGACTGGGCCCGCCGGCTCGGCCGGGGCGGCCTGCTCGACGTCCTGTCCATCGGGAGCTCCCAGCTCAGCCAGTCGCGCTTCGGCGACGACTGGGAGGGGCTGGCCGACGGCGGGGGCGTGCCCATCGCCACGCCCGAGGAGTACGGGCGGATCTGGGAGGCGGCCCGCCCCATGCTCGTGCGGACCTACGCCGGCACCCGGGGCGTGCCCGAGCTGGCGCGCATGTACGAGGAGCGGATCGACATCGCCTGGCACGCCCTCTCGCTGTGGTGGTTCTGCCAGATCGACGGCCGGGGGCCCAACTCGGTCATGCAGAACCTCCTCGAGCACGCGCGGGCCATGTCGTACATCGCGTCCACCGGCAAGCCCCTCGAGCCCAACGTGCCCCACCACTTCGCCTTCCGCGGGGCGGACGACGCCACCTACGTGGCCTCCGGCTACGTCGCCGCCCGCTTCGCCAAGGAGATGGGCATCCGCTCCCTCGTCCTCCAGGTCATGCTCAACACGCCCCGGGGCACCTGGGGGGTCCAGGACCTCGCGAAGGCCCGGGCCCTCCTCGGCCTGGTCCGCGGCCTCGAGGGACCGGGCTTCGAGGTCTACCTCCAGCCCCGGGCGGGGCTCGACTACTTCTCTCGCGACGAGGAGAGGGCCAAGTCCCAGCTGGCGGCCTCCACCGCCCTCATGGACGACATCGAGAGCGCCGACGAGTCGAGCCCCCAGGTCATCCACGTGGTGAGCTGGTGCGAGGCCCGGGGCCTGGCCGACCCCGAGGCCGCCGAGGAGAGCATCAGGATCACGCGCCGCGCGCTGGACCGCTACCGCGCCCTGCGGCGCTCCGGCCAGGTCCCCGACATGGGCGCCGACCCCGAGGTCCTCGAGCGGACCGAGCTCCTCGCCGCCGAGGCGAAGGCCCTCGTCTCGGCCATCGAGGCCTCGATCGAGCGGCCCTACACGCCCGAGGGGCTGTACCGGATCCTGGCCTCGGGCTTCTTCGCGGTCCCGCGCCTCTCGGCCCTCCGCGAGGAGTTCGCCGAGGCGACGCGCTGGAGCACGGCCACGCTGCGCGGGGCGACGCGCACGGTCGACGGGACGGGAGCCCCCGTCCCGGTCGCGGAGCGGGCCCGCGCGGCCGCGGAGACGGCGCGGCGGCGCTTCGGGGAGGCGCGGCATGGGAGCTAAAGGCGACGAGGGCCTGGCCCTCCTCCTGCGGGAGCGGCGCTCCCGCGGGAAGTCCATGCGCTACTGCGTCGTGGGCGCGGGCAACGGGGGGCTGGCGATGGCCGGCCACCTCGGCCTCATGGGCTTCCCCACGGCCCTCTACAACAGGACGGCGGCCAAGCTCGAGGCGGTGCGCTGGCACGGCGGCGTGCGGATCGAGGGGGCGGCCGCCGGCTTCGGGCGCGTCGACCTGGCGACCTCGGACATGGCCGAGGCCCTCGAGGGCGTGGACCTCGTCATGGTCGTCACCCCCTCGACGGCCCACCGCGAGCTGGCCGCCCTCATGGCGCCCCATCTCCAGGACGGGCAGATCGTCGTCCTCAATCCCGGCCGCACGGGAGGGGCCCTCGAGTTCAGCGCCACGCTCCGGGCCAAGGGAGCCCGGGGCCGGGCGATCATCGCCGAGGCCCAGACCTTCGTCTACGCTTCCAGGGCCACCTCGCGCCACGAGGCGCGGATCTTCTCCATCAAGAACGGGGTGGCCCTCGCCGCCCTCCCCTCCTACTGGACCCCGGAGGTCCTCGCCTCCCTCGAGCCGGCCTACCCCCAGTTCAAGGCCGGGGGCAACGTCCTGGCCACGAGCATGGAGAACATCGGGGCCGTCTTCCACCCGGCCCTGACCATCCTCAACGCGGGCTGGATCGAGGGCACGGGCGGCGACTTCGACTACTACCTCCAGGGCATCACCCCCTCGATCGCCAAGGTCCTCGAGCGCGTCGACGAGGAGCGCCTCGCCGTGGCCCGGGCCCTCGGCGTGCGGAGCATGTCGGCGCGGGAGTGGCTCTACCTGAGCTACGACTCGCCCGGCGGCACCCTCTACGAGGCCATCGGCAACACCGAGGCCTACCGGGGGATCAAGGCCCCCGCGACCATAGCCCACCGCTACGTCTTCGAGGACCTGCCCATGAGCCTCGTGCCCATGGCTTCGCTCGGGGCCATGCTCGGCGTGCCGACCCCCACCATCGACATGGTCATCGACCTGGGCTCCCTCATGCACGGCGTCGACTACCGCGCCCGCGGACGCACGGTCGAGAGCATGGGCCTCGCGGGGCTCTCCGTCCGCGAGATACACAGGATCGTCACCGAGGAGGAAGGGGAATGAACACGATAGGCGATACCATAGGCCGCTTCCTGGCCTCCATGCCGGGCTCTGCGGCGGCCCTCCTCATCCTCCTCGTCGGCTGGATCGCGGCGGCGGCCCTCCGCTTCCTCGTCTCCCGCCTCCTCGACCTCCTGCGCGTCGACCGCCTGAGCGAGCGCACCGGCTTCGCCGAGTTCCTCCGCAAGGGCGGGACCACGCGCCCGGCCTCCCGGCTCGCCGGCATCGTGGCCTACTGGATCGTCCTCCTCGTCGCCCTCTTCGACGCGGCCAAGGCCATGGACCCGCGCATCGCCGCCGCCCTCTCCGAGCGGGCCATAGGCCTCCTGCCGAACCTCTTCGCGGCCCTCATCATCGTGGTCGTCGGCGGCATCCTCGTCGCCTTCCTGGCCAACTTCGCCACGACGATAGCGCGCAACGCGGCGATGCCCCACGCCGCCCTCCTGTCGCGCTCGATCAAGGGCGTAGGCTACCTCATCATCGCCACGGTCGCCCTCGAGCAGGCCGGCCTCGGCCAGACCGCCCTCAGCACCATGTTCCTCCTCCTCTTCGGGGCCGCGGCCTTCGGCCTCGCCCTGGCCTTCGGCCTTGGGGGCAAGGAGCTCGCGCGCGGGGCGATCGAGCGCTTCCTGCGCAACCTGCGCGAGCGCGAGCGCGGCTCCCGGGGCGGCGACCTGGAGGGCTGAGCGAGCGGGCGCAGCACCGGCGCCCCGGGCCCGCCTTCCTTCGCGGAGGGCTTTCCGCTACACTCATCTCGTGCCTATCGACCGATCCCTCCTTTCCCGAGGCCTCGCGGCCCTCGGCCTCCCCTCCGAGGGCGAGCTCGCGGACCGGCTCGCGCGCTACCTCGCCGAGATCGAGCTGTGGAACCCGGCCTACGGCCTGGTCAAGGCCAGCCCCGAGGAGCTCGTGACCAAGCACGCCCTCGACAGCCTCGCCCCCCTGGCCCTGATCCGCTCCCTCCTCCCCGCCCCCGCCGCCGCCTCCTTCGGCCTCCCGCCCCGGAGGCCCCGCCTGGCCGACCTCGGCACGGGGGCGGGCCTGCCCGGCATACCCCTGGCCCTCGCGCTGCCCGAGGTCGACGTAGACCTCGTGGACCGCATGGGCAAGCGGATCCGCTTCCTCGAGAACATGGCCGCCCTCCTGCCCCTGCCCAACGCGCGCGTGGTCCAGTCCGAGGTCGAGCGGGCCGCGGGTCCCTACGACCTCGTGACCTTCCGCGCCTTCCGTCCCTTCGAGCGCCGCCTCTTCGCCTCGGTCTTCGCGTTGTGCGACGCCGAAGGCGCCGTCGTCGCGTACAAAGGCCGCAAGGACAAGGCCCGGGAAGAGCTGGCCGAGATCGAGGGGCTGTACGCGAGCGCCGAGATCCTGCCGATCGAGGTGCCGATGCTGGCCGAGGAGCGCTGCGCCGTCGTGCTGCGCCCGGCGCGGCGGGGCTGAAAAGGCCCGCGCGCGCCGGCATCCGCGGCCCGGCGAGGCCGCGAGGGCAAAAAAAAGCCCGGGCCTGCGCCCGGGCTCGCGTCGGGCGGCTGGGCCGCCCAGGCTCGCGCGCCGCCTAGCGGCGCGCGTAGTTCTTGTCCATCCAGCTCCGGTACTCCCCCGAGCGCACCCTCTCGCACCAGTCGCGGTGCCCCAGGTACCAGCGCACCGTCGAGCGCAGGCCCTCGTCGAAGCTCATCGCCCGCTCCCAGCCGAGCTCGGACTTCAGGCGCGAGCAGTCGATGGCGTAGCGCCGGTCGTGGCCGGGCCGGTCCTTCACGTGGGTCACGAGGGAACGGAGCTTCTCCGGGTCCAGGCCGGCCTCCTCGGCCACGAGCTC
Source organism: Spirochaetota bacterium (assembly GCA_022711355.1). Lineage (GTDB taxonomy): Bacteria > Spirochaetota > Spirochaetia > Treponematales > Rectinemataceae > JAKLFE01. Next base: position 44,544 of record JAKLFE010000010.1, read on the forward strand.
GATGAGGCGGCCGAGGAGGCGGACGTTCTCCCACTCGTTCTCGCCGCCGATGCAGTAGGTCCGGCCGGCCCGGCCCTCGCGCATGACGAGCCAGACCGCGGCGTTGTGGTCCTCGACGTGGATCCAGTCGCGGACCTGCTTGCCGTCGCCGTAGACCGGCAGGCTCTTTCCCTCGAGCATGTTGAGGATCATGAGGGGGACGAGCTTCTCGGGGAACTGGTAGGGCCCGTAGTTGTTCGAGCAGTTCGAGATCGTGGCCGGGAGGCCGTAGGTGTGGCCGTAGGCCCGCACGAGCTGGTCGCTCCCGGCCTTGCTCGCCGAGTAGGGCGAGCGGGGATCGTAGGGGGTCTCCTCGCTGAAAGAGCCCCCCTCGCCGAGGGAGCCGAAGACCTCGTCGGTGCTCACGTGGTGGAACAGGACGTCGGAGCGGTCCTTCCAGGCGGCGCGGGCCGCCTCGAGGAGGTTGAAGGTGCCCATGAGGTTGGTCGTCACGAAGTCGGCGGGGCCGAGGATCGAGCGGTCGACGTGGCTCTCGGCCGCGAAGTGGACGATCGCGTCGGGCTTATGCCGCTCGAAGGCCGCCTGCACGGCGGCGAGGTCGCGGATGTCGGCCTTCTCGAAGAAGTAGCGCGAGCCGCCCAGGGAGGCCTCGATATCGGCGAGGTTCTCGGGGTTGCCCGCGTAGGTCAGGGCGTCGAGGTTGACCACCCGCCCCTGGAAATCCTCGCGCCCGAGGAGGTAGCGGATGAAGTTCGAGCCGATGAAGCCGGAACCGCCGGTGACGAGGATCGTCTTGAAGGAGCGCATGTGGTGTATACCTTCCTCTCTCACGCCGCGGGCATGCCCCGCTCGCGCAGGTCGCGGATGAAACGGCCCAGGCTCTCGCGCCAATCGGGGGGCGCGATGCCGAGGACCGACCTGATCTTTTCCTTGGATAGGACGGAATAGGCGGGCCGACGGACCTTGGAGGGGTACTGGTCGGTCGAGAGGGGGCGCAGCCGAGGCTCCCGGGCCAGGAGCCGGGCCTCGAGGGCGAGCCTCAGTATCTCCCGCGCGAACTCGTACCAGCTCGTCTCGCCCTCGTCGGTGAAGTGATAGGTGCCGTAGGCCGCGGAGCCCGACTCGACGATCCGCGCTATGGCGCCGGCCAGGTCGCGGGCCCAGGTCGGGCTGCCCACCTGGTCGGCGACGACGCCCAGCTCCTCGCGCTCCGCCATGAGCTTGAGCATGGAATAGACGAAGTTCTTGCCGTGGCGGCCGTAGAGCCAGGCCGTCCGGACGATGAAATGGCGATCCCAGGCCGCCCTGAGGAGGGCCTCGCCCTCGGCCTTGGTGCGGCCGTAGGCGCAGGCGGGCCCGATGGGGTCCTCCTCGCGATAGGGCCTCGTCCCGGCCCCGTCGAAGACGTAGTCCGTGGAGACGTGGACGAGGGAGGCGCCGAGGCGCGCGGCCAGCCGGGCCAGGGCCCCGACCCCCGCGGCGTTGACGCGCCTGGCGAGCTCCTCCTCCTCCTCGGCCCGGTCCACGGCGGTGTAGGCCGAGCAGTTGACGATCCAGTCGACGCGCTTGCCCGCCGCCGCCGCCTCCAGGGCCGCGGGGTCGGCGATATCGCAGTCCCGGTCGGTGCCGAAAGACTCCATCCCGAGCTCGGAGAGGCGCAGCTCGAGCTCGGTCCCGAGCATCCCCTTGTTGCCGACGATCCAGATCACGGCGCGCTCCTCATCCGAAGAGCTCGGCCTCGCCGAGCCCGGGCAGGGACGCGTCCTTGGGCGACACGAGGACCTCGCGGATCGGCCAGCCCACGGCGAGCTCGGTATCGTCCCAGCGGATGCCCCGCTCGCTGGCCTTGTCGTACTCGGCCGTGCACTTATAGGCGAGGTGGGCGGTCTCGCTCAGGGCCACGAAGCCGTGGGCGAAGCCGGGGGGGATCCAGAGCATGGCGTTGTTCTCGTCGGACAGCTCCGTGCCGAGCCACCTCCGGAAGGTGGGAGAGGAGGGGCGGAGGTCGACGGCCACGTCCCAGACCCGCCCCAGGAGGACCCGCACGAGCTTGCCCTGGGCGAAGGGCGGGAGCTGGTAGTGCAGGCCGCGGAGGGTCCCGCGCGAGGAGCGCGAGTGGTTGTCCTGGACGAAGTCGGCGCCGATGCCGGCGGCGGCGAACTCCGAGCGCTTGTAGGTCTCCAGGAAGAAGCCCCGCTCGTCGGGGAAGACCCGCGGCTGGACGAGCGCGAGCCCGGGGATCCCGAGCTCCTTGAAGGTGAAGCTCATTCCGGCGCGACCCGCTCGGACGCGATCCGCGAAAGGTATTCCCCGTAGGCCGATTTGCCCAGGGACTCCGCCAGGCGGGCGAACTGCGCGTGGTCGATGAATCCCATGCGATAGGCGATCTCCTCGACGCAGGCGACCTTCAGCCCCTGGCGGTCCTGGATGGTCTTGATGTAGGCGGTCGCGTCGGCCAGCGAGTCGTGGGTGCCCGTGTCGAGCCAGGCGTAGCCGCGGCCCATGAGCTTGACCTTGAGGCGCCCGCGGCGGAGGTACTCCTTGTTCACGTCGGTGATCTCGTACTCCCCCCGGGCGGAGGGCCTCAAGGACTTGGCGATGGGCACGACCTCCTTGTCGTAGAAGTAGAGCCCCACCACCGCGTAGTTCGACTTCGGCTCGGCCGGCTTCTCCTCGATGGAGACCACCTTGCCGTCGGGGCCGAATTCCGCCACCCCGTAGCGCTCCGGATCGTTGACGTAGTAGCCGAAGACCACGCCGCCTTCCTTCTCCGCGGCGGCCTCCTTGAGGAGCTCGGAGAAGCCCTGGCCGTGGAAGATGTTGTCGCCGAGCACGAGGCAGACGCTGTCGCCGCCTATGAACTCCTCGCCGAGGACGAAGGCCTGGGCCAGGCCGTTCGGCCGCTCCTGGACCTTGTACTCGAAGCGCATGCCGAGCCTGCTCCCGTCCCCGAGGAGCCTCTCGAAGAGGGGCGTCGATTCCGGCGTCGAGATGACGAGGACCTCCCTGATCCCGGCGAGCATGAGGGCCGAGAGGGGGTAGTAGATCATCGGCTTGTCGTAGATGGGCAGGAGCTGCTTGCAGACCACCTGCGTGGCGGGGAAGAGCCGGGTACCGGCGCCGCCGGCCAGGATGATGCCTTTCAAGTCTATCACCTCCATGGAACAGAATGCGCTCGAGCGCGCTCGACGCGGATGCGCGAGCCGGGGCGGGATGGGCTTCGAGGCCCTCGGCGCCGAGGCTTCGCCCTCACTCGGCGAGCATGCCCTTGGCCCGGGTATCGATGGTGTTGAGCAGCTGCATGAGCGAGGACTTCTCGATGAGGTCGAGCAGGCGCGCCTCGACGAAGCGCTTGGCCTCGTCGGAGAAGGTGCCGGCGCTGATGCAGTAGCCCTTGCCGGCCTTGAGGTCCTTGACCCGCGCGTGGAAGTCGCGCACCGCGATCTCGCCGACCGTGCCCTGGGAGCGGATGAAGCGGAAGAGGATGACGTCGGACCACTTGGTGGTCTCGACCTCGGCGAGGATGTCGGCGTACTCGTTGCCCTGCACGGAGATGTCGGTGATCTTCACCTTCGCCTTGGGGAAGAACATGAGGGAGATCTTGCGGCAGAGGGTCACGAAGTCGCTCGTCGAGCCGAGGAGGAAGGTCTGGAGGTTCCGGTTGGAGTTGAGCTCCTTGTACTTCGCCAGGAGGGCGGGCACGTCCTTGTAGTTGGGGTAGACCGCCTGGATCTCGCCCAGGAGGGCGACCGCCCTCCCGATGTCCTGGGTCTTGAGGTAGGCGGCGGAGAGGCGGTACTTGAGCTCGACGACCGTCTCGATCCTCACGTTCTGGTGCTTGAGGCCGAGCTCGAAGTCGGCTATCGCGCGGTCGTGGAGGCGCTGGTTCAGGTGGACGGTGCCCGCGAAGAGGGCGGCCTGGGGCCCGAGGTCGGGGTCGGCGCGGAGGTGGGTGAATATCTTGAGGGCCTGGTCGAGGTTCCCCAGCTCGTAGTAGCACTCGGCCGCCGCGAAGAGGGACTCCTTGTCGCCGGGCTCGAGGTCCATGGCCTTGCGCAGGGCGGCGAGGGCCTCCTTGTACAGCTTGATCTTGAAGCAGGAGTGGCCGAGGTAGCGCAGGGTCATGGCGTGCTCGGGATTCTGCTGGGAGGCCTGCTTGAGGAGGGCCACCGACTTCTCGTAGGCGCGGCGCTGGAACTCGAGGTAGCCCAGGTTGAAGTTGACGTCGAAGTCGTCCTGGCGGAAGGTCCGCGCGATGGCGAGGCCCTTATAGGCCTCCTCGAGGCGGCCGAGCTTGAGGGCGGAGACGCCGAAGCGGGCGTTGGCCGTAAACTCGTCCACCTCGGGATTGCCGGCCCCGGACTCGGCCAGGGTCTCGTAGAGCTTCATGGCCCGTTCCCAGTTCTGCTCGAGCCAGGCTATGTCGCCCAGGGCGGCCAGGGCCTCGGGGTCCTTGGGGTTGGAGGCCAGGCGCCGGTTGGCCTCCTTGAGGGTCTGGGCCTTGTCCTTGACGTGGAGGTGCTTGCCGCCGCGGCCGATCGGCTCGCCGCGGCGGGCCGTGGCGATGAGGATGCCGCCGATCGCGAAGCTGAGGAGCACGACGGCGACGACGGCGACCGGGAATATGCCCATGGGGTAATAGTGTAACGCGCCTCAGGCCCTGTCAACCCGAGCCGGCCCCGCGAATTCGCCTGAGGACGGCGCGCTCGAGCTCGCGGAGGGTCCTCGCCAGGTCCCCCGAGCCGAAGGTCCGCATGACGAACTCCTGGCCGGGCAGGGTCGGGGGCACGCAGGACTCGAGCTCGTAGCTGATATAGGTCAGGCTCCCCTCCCCGTCCGACTCGTCGCGGAGGAACCAGGAGCCCCGGGTGGAGATGAGGGACCCGTCCGAGCCGATGGCCTCGAAGCCGCAGCGGGCCTCGCCGGGACAGCTTCGCTCGAGGGTCGATCGGAAGGTGGCGACGGAGCGGAAGCGGAGCCCGAGGGCCTTGATCACGGTCCGCTGCTCGGTGACGACCGCGTCGCCCTCCCTCGAGAGGACGAGGACCGCCTCGATCCGCGAGAAGACCGCCGGGGAGCCCTCGAAGTCGCGGAGGGTCGCCAGGACCTCCTCGAGGGGGGCGGGGACGGCGGTCTCGAAGCGGGCCCGCAGGGCGATGCCCTCGGGCTCGGAGCTCCGCGATACGGCGAATTCGAGCTCCCGCTCCCTGCCCACGAGCTCGCGGGGCGGGAGGGGGCGGCGATCCTGGCGGCCCTCGGCCCGGGCCGGATGGCCGGCGAGGGCCAGGAGGCAGGAGAGGGCGGCGAGGAGGGCCCGTCGATTGTCCCTCCCGAGCGCGGCGGCTATAATCGTGAGGCCGCCGCGGGACAGGCCAGCGGGGGCGAACGGCGAAACGCGCAACCTAGAGGAGCCCGCCCGGTGAGGATCGCCCTGGTTTCCGACAGCTACTGGCCCCGCGTGAACGGGGTCAGCGTCTCCGTCCAATCCTTCAGGGAGGAATTCGAGCGGCGCGGCCACGACGCCCGGATCTTCTGCCCCGCCTATCCCGAGAGCCGCGGGCCCTCGCCCGCGGAACGAAACGTCCACCGCTACCCCTCCATGCCGGCGGCCTTCTCCAAGGAGGACCGCCTCATCCTGCTGCATCAGATACCCGATCTCTTCCGCGACCTCGACGACTTCCGGCCCGAGGTCATCCATATAAACACCGAGTTCACCATGGCCATAGCCGCCAAGCTCTACGCCCGGCGGCGCGGCTATCCCGTCCTCGTCACGGCCCATACCGACTACGAGGACTACATTTCCAACTACGTCCGGCACGTCGATCCGCGGGCCCTCCGGGCCCTGGCCCGCTTCGTCATGCGGCGGATATTCGAGTCGGCCGATATCCTCGTCACGCCCTCGGCGGCCATGGAGCGCAAGCTCGCCGGCTACGGGGTCGGCAAGGCCTTCCACGTGATCCCGACGGGGATCCCCGCCCTCTTCGCGCCCCTTCCCCGCGGCGAGGTCGCCGCCTACCGGGCTCGCCTCGACGCGCGCTTCCCGCGCCTCGCGGGGAAGCGCCTCCTGGTCTTCGCGGGCCGCGTCACCGAGGAGAAGGACGTCGGCTTCCTCCTGCCCGTGCTCGAGCGGGTGGACGCCGCCCTGGGCGGGGTCGCCCTCCTCGTGGCCGGGGACGGGCCGGGCAAGGCCGCCCTGGCCGCCGCGGTCGAGCGCCGGGGCCTCACGGGCAAGGTCGCCTTCATGGGCTACGTGCCCCGCTCCGAGCTCCCCCTGGTCTACGGGGCGGGCGCGGTCTTCGCCTTCCCCTCGCGCACCGAGACCCTGGGCCTGTGCACCATCGAGGCCATGGCCTCGGGCCTGCCCGTGGTGGCGATCGGCGAGATGGGCACCCGCGACGTCATGCAGGGCGACCACGGCGGCTTCATGGTCGAAGGCGACCCGGGCGAGTTCGCGGAGGCGGTCCTGCGCCTCCTGCGCGACGAGGAGCTCCGCGCCGCCAAGTCGGCCGAGGCCGTGGCCTGGTCCCGCCGCTTCGGCATCGAGGCCGCGGCCCGGAGCCTCCTCGAGGTCTACGAGGAAGCCGCGGCCCTGCGCGCGGGCCCGCGGGACTGAGGCCCGGCCCGGCCGCGGGCGGGCGGGCGCTCGAGGGCCCTGCCCAGCTCGCGCATGACGCGCTGGAAATCGGCCGCCCCGAAGGCCCGCATGATCCCCTCCTGGCCGGGGAAGCGGGGCTCGACCCAGGTCTCGGCCCTATACCGCACCAAGGTCGCGGCCTCGCCGAGGGCGGCGAGCTCCCAGGAGCCCTCGCTCGAATAGGCCGAGCCGTCGGTCTCGATCGCCCGGAAGCGGAAGACGACCCGCTCGCGGCCCTCCCACTCGGTCTCGTTGCGGAAGGTCAGCTTGGAGACGAAGGTGAGGCCGAGGACCCGGACGACGCTCGTCTGCTCGTAGACCGCCGTAGTCCCGTCGTCGGAGAGGGTGCGCACGCTTCCCACGCGGGAGAAGATCTCGGAGCCGGCCTCGAAGTCGCGCAGGAGGCCGGCCACCTCCTCGATCGCGTAGGGATAGACGGCCTCGTTCTCCGCGCGCATGTCGAGCCACTCCCGGCCGTCGGGCGAGGCGACGCGCTCCACCTCGAAGGAGATCTTCCGCGGCGCCTTATGCGCGCCCTCGCGCGGCGATGGGGCCTCGGCCGCCGCCAGGCCGGGGAGGACTAGGCCGAGGAGGAGGCAGGCGGGGCGCCTCATGTCCGCGGGCCCCGGAGGGCTCGCTCGCTCCGGTAGCGGTAGGTCGCGCCGAGGCTCGCCTCCATCCACCAGGTCCGATCGCGGACCAGGGCGGCCGGGGCTAGGGAGAGCTCGAAGGGCCCCGCTACCCAGGACAGGGGTACCGCGAGGGAGCCGAAGAAGAGGATATCCCCGTCCTTCGCGCTCGTGTCGTAGGGGGTGGAGATCAGGTTGGCCTCGGCGTTCTTCCCCAGGAGGAGGAGCTCGGCCCCGACGCGGCAGCTCGACGAGGCGAAGCGCCAGCCTCCCTCGAGCCGGGCCCAGAGGGCGCCGGGCCCGTAGGGGCTCGTCAGGGGGAGGAGGGCCCCGCCCGAGTTCAGGCGGAAGCGGTAGACGGCCCGCGCCAGGGGGGCGATGTCGTCTATGCTCCCCTGGGTGTGGGCGCTGAAGTTGCCCCAGAGGTAGTGGGTGTAGCCCGCCTCGAGATAGGCTTCCAGGGCCCCCGAGGCCGAGGCCGACTCGTAGCGGGCGCCGGCGACCAGGGCCCCGATGGTCGGGACCTCGGAGTCGCCCACGCCGACCAGGGAGCCGTTGATGTCGTCGAAGCCGCCCTGGGCGGCGACGAGGAGGCCCGGCGCGGGCTCCCAGGCCAGGTCGACGAGGAGGGTCACGTTGTTCGGCATCACGCTCGTCTGGTGCCAGGAGATCACCGGGAGGAAGTCCGTGAGGGTGAAGCGGTTGTTCCGGCGGACGAGGACGCAGTTCTCGGCGAAGCCGAGGCGGAAGGTCCCGAAGTCCCAGGACCAGCGGTGGAGGACCTCGAAGATGGCCGAGGGCTCCTCGTCCATGTCGAAGCCGTAGGCGGGGTCCTCGAGGACGTTGTAGACGGAGTCGGGATCGTCGACGATGCCGGGGGCGACCGCGTTTTCCGTCCAGTTCGGGTTCACGTCGATGCCGTCCCAGGACTCGATCGCGTCCATGCTCGCGACCATCCAGTCGATCCCGAAGCGGCCGATCCGCCCCCGGGCGCGGAAGGCGTCGAAGTAGGGCAGGCGCGTCGAGGGATAGAGGGATCCCTCGAGCTCGGAGCCGTAGTCCGCCTTGTCCCGGCCCAGGGCCAGTTCGAGGCCCGGGCTCCGCCAGTAGAGGGCTCCCCGGGTGATCGCCGCCTTCTCGAAGGCGAGGGGGTTGCCCGAGCGGCCGAGGACGGCGAGGTTCGTCTCCTGGAAGTAGCCGTCCTTGTAGTCCTCGGAGAACTCGCGCCGCGCCTCGGCCTCGAAGCCGATGGCGAGGCCCTCGGCCCCCCCCGCGTCGAAGGAGGCCCGGAGGAAGGGCGGGAGGTCGAAGTAGTTCCGCGCGAGGTCGATGCCGCTCTTGTACGCGTAGGGCTCGACGAGCTCGTCGGAGCTCCGGTAGCGGTAGAGGAAGGAAAAGTCGAGCTCGGTCCTGAGGCTCGGGCCCTCCTCCGCGAGGAGGGGGACCGCGCCCATAGCGGCCAGGAGGGCCAGGGAGGGAAGGAGGCTCCTCGGGCGCATGGGCTTATCGCAGCTTCCAGGCGTACTTGGCGCCGAGCATGATCCGCGCCACCGGGACGTTGTTCCCGTCCTGAGGCTTCCAGATCCAGAGGTTGCGGGTCCAGACGTTATCGGTGGCGTCGGGCTCGACGAGCTCCATGGCGTCGATCCTGATGCCCCCGTCGATGCGCACCGAGTAGCTCCAATCGCCCTCGCGCCAGGTCGAGGCGAGCTTCAGGACGATGCGCTTCTCGAGGACCTCGTCGTTGAGGAGCTTGGTCCCGATCGGGTGCTTGTTGTCGTCCTGCCAGGGGTTGGCCGGGCTGTTGGCCCCCGCGAGGACGAACTCGAGGGCCGCGCTCACCATGTAGCTGTCCCGGTACTCGAAGGTGTAGTCGGCCTGGAAGGCGAGGTTGTTCTCGCCGTGCTTGTAGCCGATGGCGTTGTCCTCGATGGCGATCTCGCAGCTGTCGCTGAAGTCGAAGTCGTAGGAGCGGTCGAAGCGGGTGTCGGGATAGTAGGTGTAGCCGTAGGCACTGATGGCGTTCTGGGCGACCTGGCCCTCGTCGAGCAGGTTGTCGCCGTCGTCGTCCTCGCCCATGGTGATCGGGGAGAAGCTGTACTTCGTCGCGCCGGCGTGGTAGAAGCCGACCGAGCCGACGGCGAGCTTCTTGCGCCCGCCCAGCGCCCAGGCGAGCTTCCAGGGATTGCGCGGGGTATCGCCGAAGCCGCCGACGTTGAAGTCGTCCATGAGGACCTGGGCGTTGAAGTCGTAGCCGTCGTCGCGCTTCCAGTCCCAGAAGGCGCCGATCATGTCGTTCTCGTTCGAGCCAGTGGCCCAGGGCCTGCCCCCGTTGGTCTTGGCGTACTGGATGAAGTACTGGGGGATCGGGTTGAGGAGGTACTCGAGGTCGAAGCTCCGGCCGGTGTAGATGGCCGCGTCCTGGAAGCCGAAGCGCATGCCGTTGCGGAGCTTGAAGCCGTAGGTCTTGATGTTCGCGCCCCGGTCGGGGTAGCCCTCGGGCCAGGCGGTGTCGGAGAAGGTGTGGGTGGCGTCGCCCCAGGCGTCCATGTAGGCGTCCTGGTTGAGGCAGAGCCAGCGGCTCTCGTAGAAGAAGAAGTCGTCCTCGTAGCGGATGTTCGCGAGGAGGGCCGCGTTCCCCCGGGAATTGACGAAGAGGCTGTAGGGGGAATCGATGACGTCGTAGTGCTTGAAGCGGCCGGCGCGGAGGCTTACGGGCCCGAAGCTCGATTCGATGCCGCCTTCCTCCATGATGAAGTAGAGCCCGAGGAGCTCTCCCCCCGGGAGGTTGGCCTTGGCCGGGGCGTACTTGTCGTCCGCGTACATGGAGAGCTCGCCGAAGAGCCGCAGGTGCTCCATCGCCTCCTCGATCGCCACGTAGGCCCTGCCGGTCTTGCCGTCGTAGTAGGCCCCGGTCTTGGTGTAGCCCGCCTCCGCGCCGATGGTGATGATGGGCGAGACGAGGGAAGGCGCGGCCGCCTCGGCGGGGAGCGCCTCCGGGGCGGCCTGGGGCGAGGCGGGGGCCTCGGCCGGGGCCTCCTGGGCGGCGAGGGGAAGGGGAACGAGGCTCGCCGCGAGGGCCGCCGCGAGGAAGGCGAGGATACAGCGCATCGATGACTCCTTGCTCGTGATTGCTCGGGCGCCCTAGCCGCGGGAGCCCGTGATCCAGGTCCGCAGGGCGGCGGCGCGCTTGCGGACCGCCGAGGGCAGATCCACCCGCTTGGCCGCGAAGCCGCCTACCTTGGCCCCGGAGAGCCCGTAGACGAGGAGGCCTTCCTCGACCCGCTCGACGTAGAAGAGGGAGAAGAACTCGCCCTCCCCGGCCACCGTGACCAGGAAGACGGATAGGGGCTTGGCGTTGACCATGGAGAACAGGAGGCCGGGAAGCCGCGAGTCTATGCCGACCCGGTAGTACGAGGTCCCGAAGTTGGCGTCCTTGAGCCTGACGAGGTACTCGGCGGCCTCGGGCAGGGCGACCAGGGCCTCGTCCGGCAGGGGCGCGGCCTTCTTGAGGTCGGAGATCCGCGTCGCCTCGTCGAAGAGGACGGCTCCCTCGCCCCGGGAATGGGAGCGGTAGGTCAGGCCCGAGAGCTCGCGGAAGCTCGTCATGGCGTTGAAGAGCCCGAGCTTCCCCTCGCCCTCCGGGATGCCCTCGGCGACGAGGGCGAGGGTCTCCACGAGGAAGGAGTAGCGCCGCCCTTCCAAGGCCTTCCTGAGCGCCGCTCCCGCCTCCCCCGCCGGGACGAGGGAGAGGGCGGCCGCGGAGTCGGCCGGCGCGGAGAGGCCCCCCGCCTGCCGGGCTTTCTCGAGGAGGGCCGGATCGAGGGAGGGATAGAGCGCGTCCAGGGGGCGGGGCGCGGCCGCGGCCGGCGCCAGGGCGAGGGCGAGGCCCAGGGCGAGGAGGCTAGTACGCGCCGCGGCCACGGAAGACCACCCCGATCGTCTTGTAGAGGATGTACAGGTCGAGCCAGACCGACCAGCTCTGGCTGTAGAAGGAATCGAGGGCGACCCGCTCCTCGTAGCCCGTGTCCGAGCGCCCCGACACCTGCCACAGCCCCGTCATGCCGGGGGTCATCCGCGCGAAGCGCTCGTAGGCGTCGCCGTACTTCTCGCGCTCGGCCTCGACGATGGGGCGGGGGCCCACGAGGCTCATCTCGCCGGCGAGGACGTTGATGAGCTGGGGCAGCTCGTCCAGGCTCGTCCGGCGGAGGAAGCGCCCGACCCGCGTCACCCGGGGATCGCTCTTGAGCTTGAAGGACTCCTCCCATTCGCGCCGGGCCGCGGGATCGGACTCGAGATGCGCCTTGAGCCGGGCGTCGGCGCCAAGGACCATGGAGCGGAACTTCCAGGCCTTGAAGGGCCGTCCGTCTTTCCCCAGCCGCGTATGGCCGTACAGGACGGGCCCCGGGGAGTCGAGCTTGATCGCCAGGGCGATGAGGAGGAGGAAGGGAAGGGCGAGGATGCCGCCGAGGAGGGTCAGGACGAAGTCCTGGCAGCGCTTGGCCGCGAGGTTCCAGGGCAGGTTGAGCTTCTGGCTCGAGGCCAGGCCCAGCACCCCCCCGAAGTCGCGGACCGAGAGCCAGATGCTCGTCATGCCGAAGAAGTCGGGCACGAGCATGAGGTAGCGGTAGGGGTACAGGTACTTGTCCACGATGCGCGCCACCTTCTGCCGCTCGACGCCGGGCATCGCGACTATGGCGGTGCGCAGGTGGTAGCGCGCCACGAGCTCGGGCCCGAGGGAGGTATCACGCAGGATCGGCACGCCGCGGTAGTCCTCGGGCAGGCCCGGGTCGTCGTCGAGGATGGCGACGGGAAGGTAGCCCAGGCGCCGGTGGTCGAGGAGGCGGTCCACGATCTTCCTGCCCGTCCTGCCCCCGCCGAAGACCACGGCCGGGATGCCCCACCACTTCATGCGGCAGATGATGGAGCGGAGGCTGCTCCGGCCGATGAGGAGGGCGACGGGGCTCAGGATCATGCTCGTCATGAAGGCGGCGGAGATCGGCGTGATCTTGGGCCTCTCGATGTAGAGCGCGAGGATGATGGCCGCGTGGGCGCAGAGCGAGCCGACGAAGAAGCGCCGGAGCTCCTCGGCGGGGGCCATGCTCACCCCGGGATAGAGGTGGGCGACGTAGAAGACCCCGACGAAGGCGGGCAGGTAGGGCCAGTAGGTCACGAAGGACTTGAAGTTGATGTAGTGGACGTTGACCAGGTTCACGAGGAAGAAGCCCGCCCCGAAGGAGAGCATGGTCGCGAGGAGGTCGCCGAGCATGAAGACCAGGGTCGTGAAGGCCGAGGTGGTCCGCCCGTAGCGGGCGCGATACCATCCATCGAAACGGTCGAGCGTCATAGCGAGTCCCTATTATGCACGCGATATCCCCCTTTGCGCAAGCGAAAGGGAAGGAGCCTTGCGGTCCCGCTCCGCGATCGGTATCATCGGGCCCGGAGAGGCCGATGAAGCTGAAGGAACTCGCCGAGCTCGCGTTCAAGCGCAAGACCCAGAAGCTGACGATCCAGGTGTTCCGCTACCTCATCGTCTCGGGGATCTCCCTCCTCGTCGACACGGGCGTCCTCGCGGCCCTCACCGAGCTCCTCGGCCTCCACTACCTCGTCTCGGCGGTCGCCGGCTACCTCACGGGCCTCGTCGTCAACTACGCCCTGTCGCGCGCCTGGGTCTTCCACTCGAGCAAGCTCGAGAGCAAGACCGCCGAGTTCGCCATCTTCGTCGCCATAGGCCTCGTCGGCCTAGGCGTCAACGAGCTCATCCTCTGGGGCTGGGTGGGCCTCTTCGGCCTCCACTACGTCTACGGGCGGATGGTCTCCGCGGTGATCGGCTATACCTGGAAGTACGTGGCCCGCAAATGGTTACTGTTTAGGTAGGGCCCCATCCCGGGCGCGCCCGCCGCCTGACCCCTCCCGATCCTTCCAGGCCCGGTACTCGATGTCCTCGAGGAGGCTCCGGTTCGCCCCGAGGAGGTCGGCGACGAAGGCCGTCAGCATGGTCTGGAAGCCGATCCCCAGGAGGATCGAGGCGAGGATGAGGGATTGGACGTGCCCCTCCCCGTCGCCGCCGAGGTAGAGGGCCAGAAAGCGCAGGCCCACGAGGAAGCCCAGGCCGAAGACGGCCGCGCCGATCCCCATGAAGAAGCGGAAGGGCCGGTAGACCGCGAAGATCCGCACCATGGTGAGGATCGACTTCTTGATGTAGCTCGGGATGCTCTTGACCAGGCGCGAGGGCCGGAGGTCCTCGTTCACGCCGACGGGAACGGAGAGCACGACCATGTTCTTCCGTCCCGCCTGGATGATGGTCTCGAGGGTGTAGGTATAGTCGTTGAACACGTGGAGGCGCATGGCCGCGTCGCGGCTCACCGCGCGGAAGCCGCTCGGCGCGTCCTCGACGTCCGTGCCGCTCACCGCGCGCACCACCGAGCTCCCCAGCTTCTGCAGGGCCTTCTTGACGGGGGAGAAGTGGGCGATCGTGGCGATGGGCCTCGTCCCGATCACGATATCCGCCCGGCCGTCGAGGATAGGCGCCGTCAGGGCCGGTATGTCCGAGGCGCGGTACTGGTTGTCCGCGTCGGTATTCACGACGACGTCGGCCCCGAGCTCGACGCAGGCCCTGAGCCCCGCGACGTAGCCCCGCGCCAGGCCCTGGTTGCGCTTAAAGCTCACCACGTGGTCGACGCCGCAGCGCCGGGCCACCTCCACCGTGTCGTCGCGGCTCCCGTCGTTCACGATGAGCCACTCGACCGTGTCGAAGCCCGGCACGGAGCGGGGCAGCTCGGCCAGGGCCACCGGGAGGGTCGCGGCCTCGTTGTAGCAGGGCATCTGGATCATCAGCTTCATCTGCGGCTCCTCGTTCCTATTCGCGTTCGGGGAAGGACTCGGGCCCGAGCCCGGCGAGCCCCGCCGCGGGCAGGCGGCGGAGCCTGAAGGGCGAGCGCACCGCGGCGAGGACCTCGCCCGCGCCCGGCGCGCCGCCCAGGGCCCGCAGCGCGACGCCCCCCAGCTCAAGGTCCCTCGGCTCGGGCCGGCGCCCGCCGCTCAAGGAGCCCAGGGAGAGGTAGTAGCTCGAGCAGGTCGCGAGGGCGTTCGACCCGGCCTGGCCCGGGACGGCCACGATGGGCAGGCCCGAGGCGAGGGCGGCGTCGGCCTCGGCCCGGTAGCGCGCGTTGAGCGACAGCGGATGCTCGGCGGGCCGGAGGAAGGAGTGGGCGTACTCCCGAGCTCCCTCCGGCAGGAGGCCGGAGGAGAAGAGTGCGGCAGCGGCGAAGGCGGCCGAAGCCAGGAGGGCGCCGAAGGCCGCGGGACGGATGCCGTCCAGGCGCTTGCCCAGCCTCGGGGCGAGGCGCCAGGCCAGGTCCGCGGCGGCCGAGCCCAGGACGATGAAGACCGGCCCCAGGACCGCGCTGAAGTAGCGGTTGATGAAGGGCTCGGCCGGGACCACCGGATCGAGGCCCGTCACCGCGAAGGTGATGCAGAGGAAGAAGCCGAAGGCCACGACGGCCAGGGCCTTCTGGGGGCCCTGCCCCCGGGCGCGTAGGCAATAGGCAGCGGCCGCCGCGAAGAGGAGGAAGGTCGCCTGCCAGTAGGCCTGGAGGTAGGGCGGAGCGTAGCGCTTGAACAGGTCGAGGAAGCCCATCTCCTTCAAGGCCTCGTTCCCCTCGAGGTGGTTGCGGGCGATCACCTGGAGCTGGCCGAAGCGGTAGTCCGTGAAGGCCGCGTAGAGCCCCGTCTCCGCGAGGAAGAGGGCGAGGAGGATCCCGCCGAAGAGGAGGAGATCGCGGAAGGGCTTGCGGCGGAGGAGCATGACGGCCGCCATGCCGGGGAGGAAGAAGAGGTTCGTGACCTTGGCCTCGTAGGCGGCGAAGAGGAGGAGGGCCGAGCCGGCGAGGGCGATCCTCGCGCGGCCGCCGCCCTCGAGGTACGCGAGGAAGCACCAGAGCGCCGCGAGGATGTAGGTCATCGAGAAGACCTCGGGCCTGACCTGGCTCGCCGAGCGGATCATGTAGGGGAAGAGGATCATGCCCAGGGAGGCGAGGATGCCCGCGAGCCTCCCGCGGACCTTCGTCCCCAGGGCGAAGGCCAAGGCCGCCTGGAGCAGGGAGTTGAGGACCGGCAGGACGTAGTAGACGTTCGGGCCCTCGCCCAGGGCGAGCTGGGCGGCGGCCACGGGGAGGATGACGGAGAAGCGGACCGTGCGGTGGGTAAGCTCGGGATAGGGCAGGCCGAAGGCGAGGGCCTTGGCCGAGAACCAGTAGTCCCGCTCGTCGACCCCCGTATGGATCATCATGAGGGTGGCGAGGCGGAAGAAGAGGGCGAAGAGGACCAGGGCGAGCGCGATCCGGGCGTCCGAGCGCGTCAGCTTCCTCATCTGCCGGCCTCCCGGCCGCCGCGGTAGGAGTCGAACCAGGCGGCGAAGCGCCCGAGCCCCTCGTCGACCGGGGTCGAGGGCCTCCAGCCGAAGTCGCGCTCGAGGCCCGAGACGTCGGCCTCGGTGGCGTAGAGGTCGCCGGGCTGCATGGGCAGGTAGTCCTTGGCCGCCTCGGCGCCGAGCTTGCGCTCGAGCGTCGCGATAAAGTCGCCTAACTTCACCGGATTGTTGTTGCCGATATTGTAGAGCCGGTACGGCGCGCTCGAGCTCGCGGGATCGGCGGCCGAGGCGTCCCAGGCGGGATCCGCCCGGGGCGGCCGGTCGATCACGCGGACGAGTCCCTCGACGATGTCGTCGATATAGGTGAAGTCGCGGTACATGTCGCCGCCGTTGTAGACCTCGATGCGCCGCCCCTCGCGGATGGCGCGGGCGAACTTGAAGTAGGCCATGTCGGGCCTTCCCCAGGGGCCGTAGACCGTGAAGAAGCGCAGCCCCGTGGTCGGGAGCCCGTAGAGGTGGCTGTAGGTGTGGGCCATGAGCTCGTCGGCCCGCTTGGTGGCCGCGTAGAGGCTCGCCGGATGCGAGACCGCCGCGCGGGTGGTGAAGGGCCGGGCCTCCTCGATGCCGTAGACCGAGGAGCTCGAGGCGTAGGCGAGGTGGGGGGTCCGGGCCGCGCGGCAGCACTCGAGGACGTTCAGGAAGCCCACGACGTTGGACTCCACGTAGGCCCGGGGGTTCTCGAGGCTGTAGCGGACCCCCGCCTGGGCGGCGAGGCTGCAGACCCGGTCGAAGCCGCCCCTTTCGAAGAGCGACTCCAGGGCGCCGCGGTCCTCGAGCTTGCAGCGGAGGAAGCGGAAGGCGGGGTAGGCGGAGCTCCGCGCCTCGACGCCCCAAGCCTCGGCCTCGCGCCCGATCCCCAGCTCGGCCAGGCGGGCGAGCTTGAGGGCGGGGTCGTAGTAGTCGTTGACGGAGTCGATGCCGACCACCTCGTCCCCCCGCTCGAGGAGGCGCTTGGCCAGGTGGAAGCCGATGAAGCCGGCGGCCCCGGTGACGAGATGCCTCATGTCCTCTCCCTCGATAGTTCCGTTGTATACAGCCCTTTTAAGGCGGCCACCACCCGAGCCTCGTCGAACTCGAGCCTCGCGCGCTCGAGGGCGCGGGCGGAGAAGCGCTCGTAGAGCGCGGGATCGTCCATGAGCCGCGCTATGCGCTCGGCCATGGCCCGCGCGTCGCCGACCGGCACGAGGAAGCCGTCCTCCCCCTCGGCCACCGTCTCCTCCGTGCCGGTTACCCCGGTCGCCACGCAGGGCAGGCCGCGGAGCATGGCCTCCATGAGGGCCCGGGGCTTGCCCTCGGCGAAGGAGGAGAGGACGGCAACGTGGGAGCCGTCCAGGAGGGCGGGAAGCCCGCTTCGGGGCAGGATGCCCGCGAAGGCCACGGCCTCGCCGAGCCTCATCCGCCGCGCCTCATCGGGAATTCCGGGATCGCCTAGCTCGCCGACGCAGGTCAGGCGAACCTGCGGCTTCCCGAGCTCCTCGCGGAGGATCCGTACGGCCTCGAGGAGCATGCGGTGGTTCTTCTTCGGCTCGACCCGCGCGACGCAGATCAGCCGGAATTCCGCCCCGGATCCCGGGTGGCGGCGCGCCTCGGCGGCGGGGGGGAACTCGGCGAGGTCGACCCCGTTGCCGATGTCGACCAGCCTCGCCCGGCGGCCCATGCCCAGGCTCCGCGCCTCTTCGAGCTCGGCGCGGTTCTGGAAGAGGATGAGGTCGGTGAAGCGGGCGAGGAAGACCTCGGCTGCCCGGAAGGCGCGGCGCTTGAAGCCTGAGAAGGCGTTGAAGTAGAAGGAGTGGACCTGGTAGACGACGATGATCTTCTTAGCGCGGAGCGCGTTCCGCGCGGCGCAGGCGAGGCGGGCCACCACGCCCGCCATCGAGGTGTGGGCGTGGACGATGTCCGGCTCGTACTCGCGCAGGATCCGCGTGAAGGCGGCGATCTCGCGGGCCAGGGAGAGGGGGCTCATGCCCCGGTCCATGGCCAGGGGGAAGAAGCGGATACCGGCCGCAGCGAAGGCCGGCGCGAAGTGCTCGTCGGCGGGGCAGGCCAGGGCGTTCTCGAATTCGGGGTCGGCGTCGATGTCGCGCACCCGCCTGAAAAGGAGGCGGCTCGCGCCCTGGGGCGTCGTGATGAGGTCGAGGACGCGGATCATCTCGCAGCCCTGGCTTCCGCTTCGGCCCGCCCGAGGAGCTTGACCGTGACGACGAGGGCCCCGCCGCAGTAGACGACGGCGTAGGCGAGGACGATGATTGCAAGTGCGCCTAACGCATATCCCAAAGCCAGGGCCGGCACGAGGAGGCCCGTGATGCCGATGGTCTCGGACAGGCCCTTCTCGGCCCCCAGCGAGGCGGACTCGGGCCGCACGCGGCGGTAGCCGCTGTAGGCCAGGCGCATGAAGAGGTTGCCCGAGGCGGCCAGGCCCCCGACGAGGCCCCAGCTCCCCGGCCAGGGCAGGGCCAGGCCCCCCGCGAGGGGGAGGAGGCCGGGGCTCTGCAGCTCGGCGCAGGCGCCCGCGCCGAGCAGGGCCGCGGCGTAGGCGACGTAGCCGCAGACCGCGTCGACCCACTCGCCCCAGATCGAGCCCGCCTTGACGGTGCGCGCGATGTTCCCGTCGGCGCAGTCGAGGACGCCGAAGGCGAAGAGGAGGGCGAGCCCGGCCCAGGCCGCCCCGGGCGAGCCGAGGGCGAGGAGGGCGCCGCCGGCGAGGCTGCACAGGGCCCCCAGGTAGCTCACCTGGTTCGCCCCCATGCCCAGCCGCATGCACAGCCAGGCGGCCGGCATGGACAGCGGCCGCAGCACGAAGCGCGTCCAGGGGCCGTCGGCCCGCCGCTTCTCGGGGCTCAGGGAGGCCCTGACCTCGGCGTAACTGTATCGCCTAACGCTCATCTCTTCCCCTTCATCCGGCTATCTCGGCCATCGCCGTCTCGAAGCGCGCGCCGAGGCCCGCGAGCTGGTCGCGGTAGCGCTCGTAGGCCCGCCGCGCGACGCGCTCGCGGGCCGCGTCCTCCGCGAGCCAGTACTCCGCCTTCTCGACCAGGTCCTCGGCGTCCCAGGAGAAGGGCGCGTAGGTCTCGCCCGGGACGAAGACGTCGGGCCAGGTCTCGAGGTGGGACATGTCGGGCTTCATGAGGAGGGCTCCCGCGAGCACCGCCTCGAAGTCCCGGAGGCAGAGCTCGCCCCAGCCGAAGGGCGAGAGGACGATCTTGGAGGAGGCGATCTCGCGGTTGTAGGCCCGCTGCGAGGTCTCCCCCGTGAGGAAGGCGGGATGGGAGCCGATGCGTTCGAGGATGAGCTTGCGCTGGTAGGCGATGGAGGGCCGGCCCGCGAGGAGGATGCGCGCGTGCACCCCGATCCTGCCCGGGTTGGCCGAAACCGGGTCGCGCGGCTTAGGCCCGCGGCCGTAGAAGAGGCGCGCGGCCTTGAAGCCCAAGGCCATCGAGGCCGCGACGCCGGCTCGCTGGCGGAGCTTGCCCCGGGGATAGTCGCCGACGCCGATGTTCCAGGAGAGGCGGAGCTTGGAGAGCTCGGCGAGGTCCCGGGCGGGCGGCCGGTCGCGGTGGTCGGGATCGACGACCCCGTACTTGCCGTGGTAGTAGTCCGAGTAGAGCTCCTTGCCGTAGAGGGGCCGGAGGTAGAGCGAGCGGTCCCTGAGGAGGGCCTTCGAGAAGAAGAGATCCACGTAGGGCAGGATCTCGAGCCGGGGGATGCCCCCGCCCGCGTCGTCGTGGAAGAAGGCGACGCGCTCGTACTTCGCGCGCAGCCTCTTCATGAGATCGAGGTCGACGAGGTCGGGCTTGATGAAGCGCCTGACCATGACGAGGACCCGGTTGCGGTCCCGCTCGAGGCACCACTCGGGGGAGTCGGTGTAGGTGAACCTCCCCTGATCGGGCGCCCGGAGGAAGGCCGCGAGGGAGTAGAAGCAGGCGATCCGGTCATGGATCGCCAGGACGGTGACGCCGCTCATAGGATCTCCCCGTAGAGCCCGACGAGCGCGCCCGAGAGCTTGGCCACGTCGTAGCGCTCGGCGACGAAGGCCCTGCCCGCCCGGCCCATGCGCTCGCGGAGCGAGGCGTCGCCCAGGAGCTCGGCTATCCTGCCGGCGAGGGCGGCCCCGTCGCGCTCCGGCGCGAGCAGGCCCGTCTCGCCCTCGACCAGGCCCTCGGGGATGCCTCCGATCCTCGTCGAGACGACGGGAAGGCCCGAGGCCTGGGCCTCCTGGAGCACGAGGCCCTGGCCCTCCTCGGCCCCGTTCGAGCCGCGCACGCTCGGGAGGACGAAGACCGAGGCGCGGCGGTACAGGGCCGCCACCTCGAGGTCGCTCTGGTCGCCCAGGAAGCTCACCGAATCGGCGACCCCGAGCCGGCGCGCGAGCTCCTCGAGCTCGGCCCGGCCGCTCCCGCCGCCCGCTATCGCATAACGCGCCTTCGGAAAGCGGGGCTTCAGGGCCGCGAGGGCCTCGATCGCGTAGCGGAAGCCCTTGGCCTCGGCGAGCCTGCCCACCGAGAGGACGAGGCCCTCCTCGCGGGGCTCGGAGGGCTCGGGATACTCGTCCAGGCGCACGCCGACGGGGATCACGCGGATCTTCCCGGGGGGGCAGCCGTTGGCGACGAGCCGGTCGCGGATGAAGCGGGAGCCGCAGGTGACGGCGTCGGCCCGGTCGTAGAGGACGCGGTAGACGCCCTCCCCGTGGCGGCGGGGATAGCCGTTGATGTCCGAGCCGTGGAAGGTGACGACCAGGCGCCGGGCCAGGCCGCAGTCCTTCAGGAAGGCGCCGACGAGGCCGCTCGGCCCGAAGTGGCAGTGGAGGATGTCGTAGCGCCGGCCCGCGAAGGCCTCGAGGAAATAGAGCGTCTTCAGGTTCTTGGCCGCGGTCGCGTAGTCGGAGATCCGGAGGGCGCGGAGGGCGGAGGCGGGATCCCGGGCCAGGCAGGAGGCGAGGAGGCCGGGGGCCTCGAGGAGGCGGCGCCCGGCCGAGCGCGGCAGGTCGGCATAAGTCGCCCGGGCGGCGAGGCCGTAGCGCCCGGCGAGCTCGTGGCCCTTCGCGCCCGGCCCGCCGGGGGCCCGCATGGCCGCGAAGACCTCGGGCGCGATGCCCCGGTCGATGAGGCCGCAGAGCTGGTTCAGGATGAACTTCTCCGAGAGCTCGGGGAAGGAGCCGACGAGGACCGCGAGGCGCATCTAGCGGCCTCCCGCGGAGGTCCCGGGAAAGAGATCCGAGAGCCGCTTGCGGACGAGGCCGAGCTTCCACTCCGCCGCCCTCGTCTTGTAGGAGAAGTAGACGAAAAGATCGCCCCCGCGGACCAAGGCGCTGCTTCGGTAGACGTCGCGGCAGCCGAAGGGCCTCGTCGCGAAGACCGGCGCGGGGGCCAGCTCCCAGGACTCGAGGTCGGCGCTCCGCGCGGCCCACAGGTCGTAGGTCTTGCCCCCGCGAGCGTCGGGCCCCACCGAGGTGATGAGCAGGTAGTACTCGCCCTCGGCGCCGGCCACGTCCACGTGCCAGGGCGCGAAGGGAAGGCGATCGAAGGAGGCGGGCCGGCCCGCGACGCCGCCCCAGGAGGCGAGATCGCGGCCGACGCGGTACTCGATCCGGTAGGGAGAGGCGCTCTTGTCCACGTAATAGAGGTACAGCTCCTCGCCCCGCGAGGCGAGGGCCGGCGAGAGGATGAAGGGATCGGGGCTCGGGCCGCGGAGCTCGAAGCTGGCCGCCACGGATCGCTCCCAGGAGAGCCGGTCGCGGCTGCGCAGGAGAACGAGGTTCTGGCGCTCGGGCCTGAGGGTCTCGAGGTAGAGGATCCCGTACTCGCCGCCGCGCTGGAAGAGGTCGGGATCGTCGTTGTGGTCGACCGCGGGGGCGGGCGCGAGGGGGTTGAGGCCCGCTCGCTCCTCGCGGAAGCGCAGCCCGTCCCCCGAGGCGAGGATCGAGGGGTTCTCGTAGCGGTCGGCCTCGAAGGGATAGGGCGTGAATGCCAGGAGGAAGGGGCGGCCGGAGGCGTCGGGGCCGAGGATATCGGGGTGGGTCGCCTGGCCTGATCCCTCGTAGGTGGGCACGCGGAGCCGGACCGGCTCGTCGTAGGCCAGCTCGTCGAGGGAGGCGGGGAGGGAGAGGGACTCGAGGAGGTAGAACAAGCCGGTCAGCGGGGTGAGGACGAGCCGCCGGAGGAGCTGGAAGGGGGTCATGGGACTCCGATCGGCCCCGCGCCTTGCGCCGGGGCGAGAGAAACGTATATCATTGAAAGCATGGAAGGCAAGGACTCGGGGCGCGGGCGCGCGGCGCGGATAGCGGTCTTCACCAAGCCCCTGGACAACTGGACCTCGGGCTCGGGCCACCACCTCGACGAGATCATGAAGGCCGTCCTCGACCTCAACGAGGGCCGCTTCGACTTCACCTTCGTGCACTACAAGCCCAGCCAAAACCCGATCTACAAGCGCGTCCGCGAGCTCGTAGTCCCGCGCAGCCCGCTTCGCTCGGCCGCCGTCCTGCGCCGGGAGAAGTTCGACCTCGTCCACTATTCCCCGCTGACGATCTACGCCCCTATCTGGGGCGTGCCCGGCAAGAAGCTGGCCACCATCCACGGGGCCGAGCAGCTCCTCGTCCCCCAGTTCTACGGGAAGGTCGAGCTCGCCCACGAGTACCTGGTCGTGCCGCCCTACGCGCGGCGCATGGACGCCATCGTCACCGTCTCGAACGCGAGCGCCGACTTCTTCGTCCGCCGCTACCGGGTCGCCCCCGAACGGATCACGGTCTGCTACAACGGGCTCGGCCCCGCCTATCGCGTCCTCCCGGATGCCGAGATAACGGCCCCGGAGCGCTACGGCGTCCGCCGCCCCTTCGTGCTCCACATCAGCCGCCTCTCCGAGCGCAAGAACCCCTGGAAGCTGCTCGAGGCCTACGCCCGCCTCGTGCAGGAGCACGACAGCCCCTGCTCCCTGGTCTGCGCCGGCGGCGGCTGGAACGGCGAGGAGGTCCTCGAGCGGGCCCGCTCGCTCGGCATCGCCGAGCTCCTGTGCACGCCCGGCTTCATCACCGAGCGCGACGCGGTCGAGCTCATGAACGCCGCCCGGGCCTTCGTCTTCCCCTCCCTCGCCGAGGGCTTCGGCATGCCCAACGTCGAGGCCATGGCCTGCGGCTGCCCCGTCGTCACCACGCCCGCCTTCGCCGTCCGCGAGATCGTCGGCGACGCGGCCCTCGTCGTGGAGGACCCCTCGGATCCCGTGGCCCTCGCCGAGGCCCTGCATCGGGCCACGACCGACGAGGCCCTCCGCGCCCGCCTGCGGGAGCGCGGCTTCGCCCGCCTGCCGCTGTTCTCCTGGGAGGACAGCGCGAGGAAGCTCATCGGGGTCTACGAGAGGCTCACGAGGGCTTGAGTCGCTCGCGAATCTCCTTCTCCCAGGCCTCGGCCCAATCGAAGTCGAACTCGCCCCGCCGCGCCGCGCAGAGCTCGCGCAGCCGGGCGTAGAAGGCGGGCTCGCGGACGCAGCGCTCGATCCGGTCTGCTATCGCCGCCGCGTCCATGGGCGGGAAGAGGAGCTCCTCGCTGGCGAGCATGTCGGGGATGCCCCCCACGGCGCTCCCGATGACGGGCGTCCCCGCGTGCAGGGCCTCGAGGACCGTGTTCGGGTAGCTGTCGAAGAGCGAGGGCACGACGAGGAGGTCCGCGGCGACGATCTCCTCGAAGGGATTCGGGACCCGCCCGAGCAGCTCGGCCATCCCGGCGGCCCCGCCCGCGGCGAGGCGGGCCTCGAGCTCCTCGCGGCGCTCGCCCGGCCCGCAGAGCCGGAAGCGCAGCTCGCCCAGGCCCCGCCGCTTGAGCTCGACTATCGCGTCGACGAGGTAGTCGATGCCCTTGCGCGGCCCCTGGGTACCCATGAAGCAGACCCGCCTGAGCGCGGAGCTCGCGTTCGCCCGGGCGTACTCGGGCTTGAAGCGCGGCCCCGAGATGTCGCCCCGGATGACGGCGCAGCGCCCCGCCGCGGCGGGATTGCGCCCGAGGAAGTCGTCGCGGTCGTAGGCGCTCTGGAAGACGAGGAGGTCGCCGAGCCGGGCGATCCGGGCCTCGTCGAGGCGCGACTTCCACAGCCCGGCGCGGATGCGCGCCCGCTCCGCCCGGCCGTGCCCGGCCTCCTCGAGGTAGGTCAGGGACTCCCTGACCGCGTTCGAGCGGTGGCCGTAGACGAGGGGGGCGCCCAAGGCCCGCGCCAGGCGCGCGCCCGCCGCGAGATGGGTCTCCCCGAAGACGAGCACCGCGTCGGGCCTGCCCGCCGCGGCCCCGATCTCCCCGGCGCGCCGCCCCGCCTCGGCCCAGAAGACCCAGGAGGCCGGGGGGAAGCTCTTGCGCCGGTACGGGACCTCGCGCGCCAGCTCCCGGAAGGCGGCGGCCTCGTAGCCGAGGAGCGCGTTCATGAGGACGAGGACCCGGTTCCCCCGGCGGCCCAGGCCCTCCATGAGCTCGAGGTAGCGCACGTGCCCGCCGGTGCGGATCTGCTTGCCGAGGAAGGCTCCGACGATGGTCATGCTAGAGCGCCGGCCGCGCGCGGCGGAGCGAGCGGGCCAGCCCCCGACCCCAGGCGAGGGCTCCCTTGATATAGGTCTTGGGATGGGCGAGGGCCCGGGCGCGGGCCCTCGGATAGGTCGCCTCGACGTAGCGATCCACCGGGAGGAAGCCCCGGAGATCCCCGTCGCGGAGGTAGCTCATGAGGGTGACGTAGTAGCGGTTCGCGACCGTGCGAATGAGCCAGGGGTCGAAGGAGGCCGCGCTTCCCGGCCCGAGACGCGCCACCGCGAAATCCCGCACGCCCTGGAACAGGGCGTAGTTCCGGATGGCCTTCTCGGCGTCCTGCTCGCAGGAGGCGTTGCCGCCGTGCCTGCGCCAGACCGCGACCCTCGCCTCGAGGTGGGCGACGCGATTGCCCAGCGCGAGGCGGAAGAGGGACTCGTAGTCCGAGCTCACGATATCGGCCCGGTAGAAGCCTATGGAGCGGGCAGCCTCCGCCCGGTACAGGGCCGTCAGGTGGTGCATGCGCCAGGCCGGCCGGGGGAGGGACAGGACGTAGGCCGTGCCGTCGACGAAGCTCGGCTCGACCAGGGCGGCCCTCCCGGGCCCGAAGGAAGCGGGATCGATCGGATCCGCGCGCTCGTAGCGGTCGGCGCAGACCAGGACGACGGAGTCGTCCCGCGAGGCCGCGGCGACGGCGGCGCCCACGAAGCCCGGGTCGATGAGGAGGTCGTCGCCGTCGAGGTTGAGGATCCACTCCCCGCGGGCCAGCTCGTAGAGGCCGCGGCGGTAGTTCGCGACCCGCCCGAGGTTGCGCGGGGCGGGCTCGTACCGCAGCCGCGGATCGCCGAAGGAGGCGACGACCGAGGCGGTATCGTCGGTGGAGCTGTCGTCGGCCACGACGACCTCGAGGCTCGGGTACTCCTGGGCGAGGGCGCTCGAGATCGTCGCGCGGAGGTACTTGGCTTGGTTGTAGGCGGGCACGAGGATGCTCACCAGGGGCGTCGATCCGCTCCTCATCGTCTCCATCATCGTCCTTTCGGTACCATCATTCGGCATCGATGGATCGAATCCTTCTATCGATTTCGATCTTCAGCTAGTGCACGATACAGCTCAAGAAATCCCCGAGGCTAACCCAGCGCTCACCATGCACTCTGCCAGCTTGAAATCATCGGGCCAGTCGATATCGAAGCTCTTTATCTGATCCATAGGGAAAAGTAGGGGCCGATCTCCAATTCTGTCATGCTTGGCTTTATAGATATCCGAGCTCGCGACGAACGCCGCGCTATTGACTTCATGCACGGGCTTAAGGGTCTGCGTCCGCGGCCATTTCTCGATCGAACGATCGTAGTTGATCGGTCCATCATCGCTCCACAGGAAATCCTGAATAGCGGTAGTCGTCATGAGAGAATCATAGCCATTTTCAAGAGCTTGAAAGTACGCCTTAACGATCGAGTCATAGTCTTCGTGGCCGACAAAAGGCGATGTGACATGCGTCCATAGTATTATACTGGAAGGGATCAACTCGACGGCGTGAGCGACGAGGGAATCGGTGCTGGTTTGGCTGCTAGCTAAACTTGCCGTCCTTTCATGAATCTCGATCTTCGCGCTGCCCAGGGATCTAGCATATTCCATGATTTCGAGATCGTCGGTGGAGAGTATCACCTTGGAGATCAGATCGGCGCGGATCAGCTGATTCAGCTTTATCTCGACGAGGCCATGTTTGAATCCGGCGAAGGGACGGACATTCTTCTTCGGAACGCGCTGGCTGCCGCTTCGGCATGGAAGGAAGCACGTGACATTCATATCGTCTCCTCGTGGAACTCACCGAAGATGCTCATTTTCTTGATCGCATACGTCGTCGGCGTTAACGCGATGATCTCTCGATGCCTCTCGGATTCCGAGTAGCAGCTCAGTAATTCATTCATCTCATCGTTTCGTGGATCGCCCGCGGGATAGCCATCGAAACCGGCCAGGAAAATGCGACGTGCTTCTCCTGACGTAGCCACGGCTAGAGCGTAAGCGATGACCAGGGCGACGGGCAAGGACGCGCCCGTCCTATAGAACTCGAATCTCCCTTTCGATATCTTTATCCCGAAATCATACAGCTTCTTTCCTCCCAAGGACGACACGACGCCATCGGGCAGCATGCTGATGGGAGCGATCAGCGGCTCCATGAGTTGCGCATGCTTCGTGAAATCTGCAAGCAACCTTGCGGGGTGGCAAGCCAAGCGAAAACCTATCAACGAAGGAATAATACTCTCTTTAGTATTTAGCGCCAGCACCTCTGGCCCGTATCTCCGTATGAATCGTTCAATCGCATTCTTATACTCGACGACCCCATTGCCCGTCCCAAGGATAAGCACATCCCGCCCTTTCAATACGGTAGCGGGAGCCCATGAGCCTTCGGAACTCCCAGAATAGAATTTCCGGATGCCAACCAGGTTTTCGCGATCAAATTTCTTCCCGCCATCGACACGCAGCTGATGGATGACCGAGATGATGTCCTCGTCGCTGTAGCGGGAGTCATGAAGCATTTCTTGAATATACGTGGGATGGATGCCGTATTTCCCTGCCAGGTAGTAATACGGGTTGGGCCCCCACAGAAAATGCTCCTGCAGCGGCTGGAAACGGTTCTTAATCAAGCGCATGAGAGGGAGTATTGAGAAAGCCCTGCCATCCTTATCCGCGATCTCAATCATCAGCTCCTCAGTCTTCGTATTGCCCGGTCCTCTGCCCATGCCCAAGACGGTGCCATCGACCCATGATACGCCGAGCGCGAGCCCAGCCAAGGAGTTCTGCAGCGCCATGCCCATATTGTCATGGGCATGCAATCCGATCGCTCCCTTCCAATGCTTCCGCAATAGCTCGATAATCGCGGCGGTACGCTGGGTATTCATGCTACCCAAGCTGTCGGCGAAATAGAGGACATCGATGGGCCATTCCGAAGCGGACTTGGCGAGACCTTTTATTTCCGCATCTGTCCGATCTGCAATTTGCATAATATTATAGCAAACCTGATACCCCTTCTTCTTGAGCAAGGTACTGGCAGGAAACGCCAACGAGAGATCGGTAAAATGGCACGCGAATCGGACAATGTCGACCGGAGACTCGCTTGCGTCGACGGGAAACAGCTTTTCAAGGACGGCTCGCATGCCATCATGCAGCGCGACTTCAGAGCCGTTGACCATTACGCTAATGCGGAGACTCGAGGGGATATGCAGCTCACCCAGCAGATCGTCGCTGGTATATGCGAAGGCGCCCTTGAAGCCCTCGTTGTTGATCGACCGGAATCCAAGCTCCACGACGTCAACTCCCGCCGCGGCCATGGTTTCCAGATACTCGTCGGCTAAGGCTTGGCTAAAATCCCAGGCATTGTAATAGCCGCCATCCCTGAAGGTACAATCGAGGAACGTTATTTCGCTCATATAGGCCCCTTCGCGGTTTCGCTAAGCTATGCCGAGCTCATCCTTTATATACCCGACAATGCGCTCGCTCGATGAACCGCCGCCGGATCGAAGGATGACGTGATCAACAAACTCGTTTCGTTGGTTCTTCATATAATCGTCACCAGATAGCACAACTCTTTCAATGAAGCTCCTGATCTGATCCTGGCTAGCCGCGATGTAATGCTTCGCTATAGCGTCTTTCCCATATGCGTTCCACTTTATCTGCCCCGCGCTGTACTTGCTACCATTTACCATATACTCGTTGTCAGCGCCAATAAAAAGAGCGGGTTTTCGCGTGACCAAATACTCCGAAAGGAACGATCCAGAATTGTGAACCAGGGCGTCTGACGTTAGGAATAGATCCGTATAATCGCCCTCGACGAGGATCGTGGACGCCGACGAGCGCCAGGACTCGAAATAAGCCTGCGCGGCTTCCACGCCCCATCCGGGAACCTTCTCTAGCGCGCCGCAAAGCAATGGATGAGGCTTGAGCGCGATCTGCAAGACCGACTCGTAGTCTTTTGCAAGCTCCAAAAAAAACATCGCGTCCCGAAGGAAGGTCTCGAGCGGAAGCCAATGAGGCGCCCAAATAAGGTGCTTCCTCGGCGATGCGTCAGGACGCCAAGGACCGGGGATGGCTACATTCGATCCATTCGCGAAGGCGTCGCAACCTGGGTATCCGAGCGAAACGACGTTTCGCCCCCTGCGCCTCTGGACGCTTGCAATTTCCCTCTCGTGATAGTCCGTTTCGCAAAATACGCGCCACGCGCTATTAAAGAATTGGCTATCATACATTTTCCTGTCATCGGTCGCGAAAAAGGAATATGGCACGTAGCAGGTCAGCGTGCTCCGGAATCTATCGATATAGTACCGGTCATCTATAAGTCCCTTATACGGATTAGTATAGAAAAGCAAATCGGGACGCAGATCGCGAGCGATATCGATGTACTCGTCCCTAGCCTCGTCATATGCGAGTAACTCGCTATATCCCCTACCCCGAAACAAAGCATCCGCCTTCTTCATTTCAGAAAGCATCTTGGCGCGACCGACGTTCACGACCGGGCAAGTTAATATGGAGACTTCGAACCGTGGATTCTGTTCCAATATTTTATAGATACGATCATATTTCCATACCGATGCATACGTCGCCAAGAAAACGACTCGTATCCTCTGGCCTGAATCAGCCTTGCGCCTTACACGACAGAGGGCGATTTCGTGCCGCAACGGCTGGATAGATAAGGATATCCTTTCCGATAATAGCCGAGCGCTTCGTCCATAAAACAAAGAACAACAACCCCTCAACTTGCGATATATCTTCGAACGCATATTCACGGGTACCGCCTTTAAAACCGCTCCAGGTTTGACGGAAATTCGTTTACATGCTCGACGGGGCTATCATATTACCGGATCCTGCAAGACTCATCGCACCATAATCAATTAAACAGCTAGGCCCATGGCCGAGGCCTAGTACCGTTTCATCCGCTTGCGCAGTTTGCCCGTTAGGTACTTCTTAGCAAGAGCGGTAAATCTCTTAACCGGCAGACGGAGGATGGCTTCCTCGAGCCTCGCGTTTATATCTCCCGAGGCGCTCGAGGCGAGGGCGGCCACGAGCTCGGACCGGACTTTCACCGTCGCGGCGTTGGAAGGCCTTTTCGCCGCGATCTCCTCGAGGGCCCGCTCGAGGAGGTCCGTGGAGGCCGGCCAGTCGATCCACTCCCGGGCGGTCTCGGCCGCGCGGGCCTTGAGCGCCGCGAGGAGCTCCGGGTCGCCGCGAAGCCGCTCGATGTGGCGCAGGACCTCGGCCTCGTCCCCCATCGCGGCGACGAGGGCGTTCTCGCCGTGGCGGATGTACTCCTCGTGCCCGGTGACGTCGTAGACGACCGCCGTGCCTCCGCAATGGAACATCTCGAGGGGGGGGCCGAACATCCCCTCGACGTAGCTGAGCTTCACGATCGCGTCGCAGGACCGGTAGATCGGCGGCGTCTCGGCGATGGGCACGCGGGAGAACACGCGGTCGACGCCCTGGACGCTCGAGGTCGCCGTGCTCGTGAGGAGCCACAGCTCGTCCGCGCCCGCCCGGCGGCAGAGCTCGATCGAGCGCTTGACGTTCTTGAAGCCGACGTCCAAGGGACCCTCGACGAGGAGCCTCAGGCGCCCCGGGACCCGCTCGGCGTGGCGGGGTCCCTCGGGTCTGAACAGGTCCTTGCTGACGCCGTTGGGCACCAGGTAGGCCTCCTGCCGGTAGCGCTCCCTGATATGCTCCCGTATCCAGCTCGCCTCGGTGACCAGGTCCAGGCCGAGGCAGTAGGTCAGGTCCGCGTAGCTCCTCGTGAGGACCTCGGCCTCGGGATAGAAGCGGGACTCCACCGACTGGTTGAAGTAGACGTAGCGCTCGGCGGGTATCCGCGCCACCTGGTAGCAGGTGCGCCAAAACGAGGCGATGGCGAGGTCGAATCGGCGCTCGCCGACGGCGTCGAGCGAGAGCCACTCCAGGCCCGGGGCCCGCCGATGCCAGGAGAGCTTGCCCCGGTCGACCTCCCCCTCGACGACCATGGTCACGCTATGGCCGCGGTCGACGAGGTTGCCCGCGTGCTCGAGGAGGACGTTGTTCCCGCCGCTGATCGATTGGGAGTTGGCGAGGATGGCGATGTTCAGGCTCGGGCGCACGGCATCTCCTTCGGGTCAAATATCGCGGGGGCGGCCGAGGGACAGGATCTTGCGCGCCGCCTTCAGCGCCAGGACGGAGGCGCGGCGCGCGCCTGGATCGAGCAAGCCGTTTTCCTTCGCCAGGCGGATGTGGTCGAGCCTCATCTGCACGCGCTCGCGGACGAGGCGCCGGGGCATCTCGCGCTCGCAGGCCGCCATGAGGCGGGCGAGGTCCCGCTGGTAGGCGATCCTCGTCGCGGAGGCTTTCGTGCTCCGGGACAGGCTGCCGGCATGGACGCGATACCGCACGATGGGGGTATCGAAGTACTCGATGTGGACGCCGGAGCGGGAGATCGACAGCCACAAGGGCCAATCGTCGAGCATGGAGTAGGCCTCGATCTTCCGCATGTGCTCGAGGAGCAGGGCCCGCTCGAAGACGGCCGAGGGGGCGAAGACCCTGTTGCACTGGAGCTGCTTGATGAGCTGGGTCGGCGCGGGCATCGCGGAAAAGGCCCTGTATCGTTCCCGCTTCCGCTCGTCGTCGCTCGAGAAGGCGGGATCCTCTATATCGAAAAAGGGCCGCCCGAAGGCGACCCGAAGGCGGGAGCTCCGCAGCCATTCGAACATGGCGGCCAGCCCCTCGGGAATGAGGAGGTCGTCGCCGCCTATGACCTTCACGTACTCGCCGCCGGCCGCCTCGCAGCCCGAGAGGACGTTGCCCCTCACCCCGAGGTTCTGCGGGTGGAACAAGCACCTGACGCTCGGGCCCGATTCGGGCAGCCGCTCCCGCCAGGCCTCGATCGCGGCTCGCGTCCCATCCCGGCTCGCGTCGTCGCAGACGATCAGCTCGAGGCCCGGCGCCCTGACGCTGGCCGCCGAATCGAGGGTCCCGGCGATGGTGTTTTCCTGGTTGTAGGTAACGACGACGATGCTCAATGTCCCGACCATGGACACCTCTGAATGGTAGTATTCACTCTATATCTTTTTCACAACAGCGCACACGGATAGGCCTCATGCACAAACGCATACATCCAAGCTCATCGAAAAAGCGATAAGCACGGACAACGAATCCAATAGCCGATCTATTTTTCCTGTCCAGCCCATACAGCATACCCGACACCCTCCCAAGGCATTCCGCGTTCAAAGTGGAAACGCCATGGGTAGAGGCACTCCCCGGTGGTCTTATCTTTGACCTTATCGATAGTCGCGATTTCCTTAGCGGGGACGCCAGCCACGACGGTGCCAGTATGGACATTCTCCCTTACGAGGGAATGCGCGCCGACGAGCGTATCTTCTTCAACGACAATACCGGGCAGGATGGTGGTCGCCGTAGCAATTACAGCAAAACGTTTTACCGTTACTCCGTTCAGCGTGGCGGATGGGGGAGTCGGATCATTGGTCAAAACCGTATATGGGTATATCCAAACAAAATCCTCGATCGTGCTCTTTTGACCGACATGAACGCTGCTATGCAAACTAACGTAGGAACCAATTGAGCAATACCCCTGTATATCGGACAGCGTCCCGATTCTTACATGTCTCCCAATGATGGTTTCCTCTCGTATGGTCACTCGATGCCCACACTGGAAATGCTCACCAATGATCACACTCGCGTAAATCACGGCATGAGAGCGGATCAAAGAGCCGCTGTCGATTCGGGTCTCAGGAAATACATATTCATCCGGGCAAGCATAATATGAAGAGCAAGGCTCACCTATCGTCGAATACGGTCCAATATTGCAATTACTACCCACATGGCAATTGGCGTGGATGATTGAGAAGTCGCCAATCACCGTATTAGCGCCAATACTTGATCGCTGATCTATTCGGACATTGCCGCCGATACGGACATTTTCTCCGAACGAGACTCCCGGAAAGCGTTCTGCTAAATCTTCTTTATGCATACGACACCTCACTGATAGGCGTAAAAGCCTTTACCGGTCTTTCTGCCTAATTCGTTCCGCTTTAGCATTTCCTCCAACATCGCATTGGCTCGATAATTTTCGTTCCCTAAATCGCCGTGAAGAGTGTTCAGAATCTGCAGCGTAACATCAATTCCGATATAGTCCATCAGCTCGAAGGGGCCCATGGGAGCGTTTGTTCCCAATTTCATCGCATCATCAACATCCTGAACAGCGACCTTTTCCGATGCAACGTAGTTCATCGCGTGGTTCAGGTATGCAAAAAGCAGGCGGTTCACTACGAATCCCTGGATGCAGGGAAGCTCGATTATCTTTTTATCGTCCAATGAATTTAAGAACCTATATATAGCAGTTCGGAAATCCGTAGTATTCTCACTTAAAAAGGACAGCTCAATTAAGCGCATTTTCGTGGGGGGATTGAAGAAATGCATGCCGCAAAAACGGTATCGTTCTTTGGGATCGACCAATCTGAATAAATCAAGACTCGAAGTCGTTGACACTACGTTCGCGTCACTATCAACAGAATTGAAGATATCCCTTAATACTCCTTTTTTTATTTCATAATCCTCTTTCACGCATTCGATAATTAAGTCGCAATCGTGGATTGCCGCGATAGACTGAGAGAATTCGACCCTGCTTTTCATTGTACCGATGAACTCATAATCCAGCTTCTCATACTTGACTTTTTTCTCTATGGATTTCTCAAAAATGCCTGCATGGCTTTCAATGTTTCGATGCGTATAAGCAATGACCTGGAATCCTTTTTGAGGCAAGTACTCGATCAGCTTACTTCCGATTGTGCCAAGTCCAACGATACCGATTTTCATCTTTCTCCCTCCATGGATTCGACTCAGTAGCTGTTTATTGCCTCGATCACCATCTCGACTTCCGCATCATCCATAGTCGGGCTCATGGGCAAGCTCAGCTCCTCGCGGTGGATCCGCTCGGTGACGGGAAGAGAGGAAGAGGAGAGCTCGCGGTAGGCCCCTTGCAGATGCGGCGGTATCGGGTAGTGGATCATGGTATGGATCCCGCGCTCCTGGAGATGGGCCTTGAGCGCCTCCCGCTCGGGAGAGCGGATCGCGAAGATATGCCAGACGTGGCGCTCCTCGTCGTCGCAGCGCGGCAGGGCCACGAGGGGGCTGCGTATCCCCTCGCGGTACCGCCGCGATATGGCCCTTCGTCGCTCGTTGTCGGCGTCGAGCGTCCTCAGCTTCACGGAAAGGAAAGCCGCCTGGAGCTCGTCGAGCCGCGAGTTGACTCCCTTGATCTCGTGGACGTACTTCTCGACGGATCCGTTGTTGGCCATCATCCTCGCGCAGGAGTCGAGCTTCGGATCGCTCGTCACGATGGCGCCGCCGTCGCCGAGGGCGCCCAGGTTCTTCCCCGGATAGAAGCTGAAGCCCGCGGCGTCGCCGAGGGAGCCGGCCCTCCTGCCGCGATAGAGCGCGCCATGGGCCTGGGCCGAGTCCTCGATGACGACGAGCCCCCGCTCCCGGCCGAGCCGCGCCAGGGGCTCCATGTCGGCGACCTGGCCGTACAGGTGGACGGGAAGGATCGCCCGGGTCCGCGGGCCGACCGCGGCGCGGGCGGCCTCGGGATCGATGAGGAACGTGGACAGATCGGGCTCGACCAGCACGGGCTTGAGGCGGTTGTCGGTCACGGCGAGGATCGTCGCGATGAAGGTGTTCGCGGGCAGCACCACCTCGTCGAAGTCGTCCCAGCCCCTCGTCTCCTTATAGGCGCGCAGGATGAGCCGGAGGGCGTCGAGGCCGTTGGCGACGCCGAGGCAGGAGCCCGCGCCGCAGAAGGCGGCGAACTCGCGCTCGAAGGCCGCGCAGCGCTCGCCCTTGATGAACCAGCCCGCGTCCAGGGTCTCCTCGAAGGCGGCGACCAGCTCCGCTCGGTGCCGGGCGTTGACGTCCCGGAGGGACAGGAAAGGCACATCGCTCATCGTTCGGCTCCTTCGTCCCCGCTCGAGCGGCCGAGGCCCATCGCGAGGAAGTCGTCGTAGTTCCTGATGTAGTCGGCTTCCTCGTAGTGCTCGCTCGCGAGCACCATGAGCACGCAGTCGGGTGAGAAATCGTACATCTCGCGCCAGACGCCGGGGCCCAGGTAGAGGCCGGTCTCGCAGGAGCGGAGCTCGAAGACCTCGCGGCGGGAGCGGTCGTCGAGGACGACCTTGCAGCTCCCGTGCACGGCGACCATCACCTGCCGCAGCGCGCGATGGGCGTGGGCTCCGCGCCGGACCTCGGGGGCCGTGGCGTAGATGTAATACACTCGCTTGGCGAAGAAGGGGACGGCGGCCCCGAATTCGAGCGAGATCAGGCTCCCCCGGGAATCGGCGATAGGGTCGAAATGGAGCACGCGCCAGAGGAGCTTCCGCCCTTCGCCCTCGAACGCCCCTTCGGCTGGCATCATCTCGCGACCCCTCTCAGCATCCGCTTCACCGACTTCCTCGTCTTCTCCGGCAGCAGGCCCAGCAGGGCGCGGATTCCTTCCACGATCCGGCGCTTGGCCCCCGTGCCCTGCCATTCGCCGATCAAGCCGAACTCCGCGGGATCCACGGCCGTCCTCGAGCCCGGGCCTTCGCCGGCGAGCGGCACGCCGGTGATCTCGGAGATCGCCGCGAGCCTGTGGGCGAAGCGATGGCCGCTCTCGATAGCGCGGTTCGACCCGGCGACGATCTCCGCCCTCCTCCCCTCGTCCTCGAGCAGGGAGGCGCAGAGGGACCGCGCCTCGTACTTGTCCCTATACACCGGGATCTCGACGAAGGGCGCGAATTCCCCCAGGTCGTCCTGGCGGTCGCTCACGAGGCAGGCCCGCGAGGCCATGACGTCCCGGATCCTCCAATTGAGCCCCTCGGTCGCCTGCAGGTGGCTGACGTTCACGCAAATTCTCGAGCTGTTGTAGGCGCGCTCGTTTTGCGCCATGTCGTAGACCGGCGTCGGATCGAAGGCCAGGGCGAGCCGATAGGAGGAATTCGCGGCATAGGTCCAATCCGCGTTGCCGTACACCGTCAGACCGAGATCGGCGAGCTCGCTCAGGAGCTCCACGCGGAGATTGGTCGAAATCAGGTTGTGCAGGATACCCCTGCTGAAAAGGCGAGCGATCGCCGGGGGCACCTCGTGCAGGCGAAGCAGGTCATCGAGCCCCGCGAAGGGATCGCGCTCGATATGGTCGAGGAAAGCCGAGACGCTCCGTCTCTCCTCGATCGAATACTCCGAGCAAGCCCGGATCAGCTCTTCGCCGCGGTTGAAATAGGACCCGATGAAGCTGATGTTCTTGTCTTGGGGCAGCTCGAGCGCCCTGATATCGGTCGCGAAGGGCAGGTAGTGCATGGCCCGCGGCTCGACCCCGAAGCGTTCGCGCAGCAGGGGGGCGGAGCTCTTCGTGACTATCCCGAAATGGTACCTCTCCTTGCGCTTGCGCAGGTCCCCCTGATTGCTGAAATAAATCGCGGAATCGGCCTCCCACACCAGTATCGGGCAGGAGAGCGCGTCGAGGAGCTCCAGGGGAGTGGCGTGGTTGAAGGAGACGACGAGGTCGGGCTGGAAGGACAGGATCCTGGAGACGAAGCCTCGGCGATTCCGGATCTTGGATAGGGAGTTCACCTCGGCTGCGGCGGTGTCCATGAAGAGGTTGGCGCTCAGGACGAGGACCTGGTTGCCGGCGCGCTCGAGGGCGCGGATGAGCCCGTCGTAGAAAACCGGGATGCGGTCGAGCGAATTCAGGCCGTTATAGAACGAAAGCAGCACGCGGCTCAAGCTAACCTCGCATTAGGGAGAATCGGCATACGGGATGAGGTGTCATCCGGAGCATATCGCGCCGTGTCGCCCCTATCACGCGTTCAGCATCTTCTCGTAGGTATCGACGACGGCGCCGATCGAATCGCCGATGAACGTGACGCGCCCGCGCTCGAGCAGCACACCCCTGGTGCAGAGGCCCCTCACGGCCGCGGCGTTGTGGCTGACGAAGAGGACGGTGCGTCCCTGCTTCTCCGACACGTCCTGCATCTTGCCCATGCACTTCGCCTGGAATCTCGCGTCGCCCACCGCGAGCACCTCGTCGGCGATGAGGATCTCCGAATCCAGGTGGGCGGCGACCGCGAAGGCCAGGCGCACGTACATGCCGCTCGAATAGCGCTTGACCGGGGTGTCGATGAAGTCCTCGATCTCGCTGAAGGCGACGATCTCGTCGAACTTCCGCGCCACCTCGGCCTTCTTCATGCCGAGGATGGCGCCGTTCAGGTAGACGTTGTCCCGGCCCGTGAGCTCGGGATGGAAGCCGGTGCCCACCTCGAGGAGGCTCGCGCAGCGCCCCCGGATCTTGATGCTGCCCTCGGTCGGGGCGGTTATCCTCGATAGTATCTTGAGGAGCGTCGACTTGCCGGCGCCGTTGCGGCCCATGATGCCGATCCGCTCGCCCTGCTCCACGTCGAAGCTCACGTCCCGGAGGGCCCAGAAGCTGCCCGAGCGGCCGAACCTTCCCTCCTCGCCGATCTTCGACCAGGGGTCCTCCTTGCCGCGCAGCCGCGCCCAGGCGCTCTGCAGGTCGCGGTACAGCCGGCCGTTGTTGATGACCCCGAGGCGGTACTCCTTCGAGACGCCCTCGATCCTCACTGCTGTGCTCATGTGCAATTCCTTGGTTCGGCTCACACGACGTCGATGAAGGTGCGCTCGTTGTGGTTGAAGACCGCGACGCCCGCGAGGAAGATGAAGACGGAGAAGATAATGCTCCAGATCCAGGCCGTGGCGTCGAAGGAGCCCTTGCCCAGGAGGGCGAAGCGGAAGGCCTCGACGATGGGCGCGACGGGATTGACCGCGTAGGCCCAGCGCCACTTCTCGGGGACCTGCGAGACGGGATAGGCCACGGGAGTCGCGTACATCCACAGGTGCATGCCGAAGCTCACGAGGTGCTTGAGGTCGCGGTACTTGGTCGTCATGGCCGAGATGGTGATGCCTAGCCCCGTGCTGAGGAGGGCCAGCTGCGCGACGAGCAGCGGGAGGAGGAGCATCATGGGCGTCGGCAGGAAGGCGTAGCCCGCGGCCAGGTAGTAGAGGTAGAAGGCCAGGAGCATGAGGAACTGGATACCCATGCTGAACGCGTTGGTCGCCACGTAGGAGAGCGGCACGGTGAAGCGCGGGAAGTAGATCTTCCCGAAGAGGCCCGAGTTGGCGGCGAAGGTCTCCGAGCTCTTGATGAGGTTGGTCGAGAAGAAGGTCCAGAGCACGGTGCCCGAGTAGTAGAACAGGGGCTGGGGGATGCCGTCGGTGCCGATCTTGGCGATGTTGCCGAACACGAACATGTACATCACCGTGGTCAGGAGGGGCTGGATGATGAACCAGAGCCAACCGAGCACGGTCTGCTTGTACACGCTCGCGAGGTCCCGCTTGACGAGGAGGCCGACGAGGTCCCGGTAGCGGATGAGCTCCCGGAGGTTGAAGTCGAAGAGGTTGGTCTTGGGCTTGATCACGAGGTCCCAATCGCCCTCGGTCGCATTCGTGGTCGTCATCTCGCTTCGCTTCCTTTGCTCCACCGCTTCTACTCCCTGCTCCAGGCCGAGGGATCGTCCATGGCCCCCCGCAGGCGGTAGGCGCTGTACTCCGCCCGCTCGCCCGCGAGGAAATCCGCCCAATCGCCGCTGATCACCGAGAAGGTCCTCCCCTCGGAAGAGGGCTCGGGCGGCGGAGCGCCGAGCCCGAGCCCCGCGAAGAGGATGGTCCCGGCGTCCGAGCTGCCGGCGAGGCGCCCGTCCTCGCGCAGCCTTCCCCGGGCCCCGAAAGGTTTATACATGAGGAGGGCGCGGGCGCGGGAGAGGGCGTGGCGATCGATCGGGTTGTCGAGCCCGGGCCCCGCCGCGATGCCGTTGTCCTGGGATCCGTTGCCGTGATCGGAGAGGAGGACGATCATCGTGCGGTCGTAGATGCCCTCGCGCTTCATCCAGTCGGTCCAGCGGAGGAAGGCGTCCACGAAGGCCCGCGCGGTCAGGTAGGCGCTCCGCCCGTCGACGAAGCTCCTCGTGGCCGGATCGGGATACTCGTCCCGTATGATCTCGCCCGCGGCGTCGATGCCGTAGGGCTCGTGGGTGAACTGCGTATGGATGAACAGGGCCAGGGGCGGGGCCTCCTCGCTCGAGCTCGAGAGCTCGGGCAGGAGGTCGAGGTAGGCGAAATTCCTCGCGGTCTTCCGGGCGATGTAGCCGAATTGGTAGGATCTGCGGAAGAGGATCCAGCTGCCCTCGTCGTAGATCCGCGGCTTGAGCATGTACGGGGCGGCGCCGAAGAGGCCGAGCATGGTGAGGAGGGCGTTCTTCGATCCCTCCATGGCCTCGGCGGCCATGCCCTCGCGGGCCTTCCAGGCCCCGACGTAGCGCTCGGAGGCGGCCAGGCGGAGCTTGCCTCCGCGCGAGAGGCTCGCGTAGTCGGCGTAGAGCGCGTCCGTCGCCGTGACCGAGAAGCCCGCCTCCTGGAGGCGGCCGAAGAAGAGCCCGGCGGCGAGCTGCAGCTTGTCGCGGCCGGTCCCGGGCAGGGAGCCGAGCCGCTCGGGCTCGAAGGCCGGCCCCCCGTAGATGGAGGGCAGGGATATGGCGGTAACGGAGCCGGCCGCCAGCGCGTTCGGGCGCCAGGTGAAGCCATCGAGCCGCTCGGCGAGCTCCGGCCGCTCCTCGACGGCCCGCCCGAGGTAGTTGCCGTTGAACATGTCCGCTATCACGAAGACGACGTTCCTGCCCCGGCGCGAGAAGCGGTGGAGCTCCGCCGCGTCGCCGGGCAGGAGCTCGCCCTCCGCGCGGGCGGCGGGCGAGGCCACGGAGGCCAGCTCGCCCGGCTCGACGCGGGCCGAGGCGGCGAGGACCTGGGCGACCGACGCGGCGGCCATGATGGCGAGGCAGGCGGCCGCGGCGCCGCGGCGCTCCCGGAGCGCCCAGCGGGCGACGACGAAGGAGGCGAAGAGGATCGCGACATCCGCGGCGTACTGCCATAGGGGAGGCTTCTCGAGGAGGAAGGCCTTCTCGAGCGAGAAATCGCTCAGGACCCCGTAGGCCGAGCTCGAGGCGAGGGAGAAAGCCGCGCCGGCGAGGAGGAGGGCGGCGAGGAGGAGCTCCGCCGGCTCGGTCGCGGGGCGAGCGCGCCCGGAGGGGAGGAGCCGTCGCGCGGCGAGCTCCGCCAGGACCGGGAGGGAGCCGGCGAGGAGGAAGATCGCCAGGGCGGGCAGGTTGCCGCCGAGGAGCTCGAGGGCGGAGACCCCCATGTCCGCGGGGGAGGAGAAGTACACGCGCAGGGGGGCGAGGGCGAAGAGCCAGAGCCCGGCGAAGCCGAGGCCGGACAGGTAGAGCCCGGCTCCCGGGGTCCGGCTCCCGCCGCGGCCCGGCGCCCGGGGCCCCAGCCGGGCCGCCGCCGCCATCGCTGCCGCGTCGGCCAGCAGGGTCGCGAGCAGCTTGATGTTCCGGTTCGAGACGAAGGCGTTCTGCTTCCGGTCGAAGACGAGGACCCAGGCGCTCGCG
This sequence comes from Spirochaetota bacterium, assembly GCA_022711355.1. Taxonomy (GTDB): domain Bacteria; phylum Spirochaetota; class Spirochaetia; order Treponematales; family Rectinemataceae; genus JAKLFE01. The sequence goes on from JAKLFE010000010.1 coordinate 84,248, forward strand.
GCGAAGGGGGCCCAGGCGGCGAGGAGGGGGACGAGGCTCGCCGCGCCGCGCCTCCAGCCCTCGCCGGCGAAGGCGCGGATCGCGGCGGCGAGGGACAGGGCTCCGGCCAGCGCCGCCGCGGCGGCGAGGCAGTATTCGAAGGAGGCCAGGCGGAAGGTCAGCCACCAGCATTGGGCGGCGACGGCGCAGAGGGCCGCGAGGAGGAGGGCCGGCCGACGGAGGCTCCCGCCGAAGAGCCCGCGGAGCCAGGACAGGGGCCCGGGTTCGGGCTCGGCCTCCTCGGGCTCGGCCGCCCGCCTCGCGGGGAAGAAGAGGTTCTTGCCGAGCGAGAGGAGGTTGTTCATGCTCCAGTAGAGCAGCAGGGCCGAGGGGCGGTCGTAGAGGAGGACGAGGAAGGCAAGGGCCATGAGGAGCATGGCCAGGTTCTTCCTGATCGAGAGCGACCTCGTGTAGGCCAGCGCCGAGGCGAGGTTGACGGCCGTCATGACGAGGGGCAGGAGGTTGCCGCCGGGCAGGAGGCCGTCGGGCCTGCCGAGGTCCTGGAGGAAGAGGAAGGAGCGGCCGCGCAGGCCCTCGTGGCGGCTCAGGAGCCCGTAGGCCGCGAGGAAGAAGGGGATCTGCACGATGAGGCCGAAGGAGGCCTTGAGCTGCAGCTCCGGGCGGTAGCCGAAGAGCCGGTGGACGTTGCGCGTCAGGTAGAAGCGCTTCTGGCCGGTATAATTTCGCCTAACGCATTCGAGGTCCCGCCGCATCAGCCGGGCGACCTCCTCCTCCTCGCGCTTCCAGCGCTCCGCGAGGTAGTACAGGGGCGCGGTGAGGAGGGTCACGGAGCAGCTGAGGAGGAGGAGCGACAGGCCGTAGTCGCCGCTCGCGCGGAAGAAGGACTCGAACAGCCAGCCCAGGAGGAGCTCGATCGGGCGGATCAGGGCCAGGTAGGCGTACCTCACGCGGCGCCGCCGAGGATCGAGATGATGTTGCGCGCGGCCGCGGCCCCGGCCGCGCCGAAGTTGTAGAACTGCTCCTCGCGGAAGCGCCGCGAGGCCAGGGCGCTGTCCCCGCCGCGGGACAGCGCGGCCCGGGCCAGGGTCCCGACCTCGCCCGGATCCGGCCCGAGGCGGGCGGCCGCGAGGGAGAGGGCGGACTCGACGTCCCACAGGGGCCCCGGGAGATCCTCGCCCTCCTGCCCGGCGGGGCTCGCCTCGGCGTTGGCGAGGAGGATCGGCCGCCCGAAGAGGCAGGCGTAGTCGAAGATCACGCCGGAGAGGTCGGTCACCATCGCGTCCGAGCGGGACATCGAGGCGATCCCCGTCCTGTTCCGGTCGATCTCGACGAGGGAGGAGCCCGAGAACCGCCTCTCGAGCTCGGCGATGATCGGCTTGTGCGAGACGTAGAACTGGGGATGGGGCCGGAAGAGCACCCGGAATCCCGAATCAACCAGGCCATCGATGATAGCCGCCCCGTGCGAGAGGACCGAGCTTCGCACGCCCCAGGCGGGAGCGTAGAGCAGGACGGGCTCCTTCCCGCGGCCCGGGGCGGGCGCACGGCCCAGCTCGTCGAGCATATAGTCGAAATAGCAGCAGCCGGTGGGCAGGAGGGCCTTCTCGGCCGTGCCCCTCCGGCGCTCGAGCTCGCGGACGCTCTTCTCCTGGAAGGGGCCGACGGTCAGCAAGCAATCGTACCAATCGAAGGCGTACTTCTCGTAGAAGCAGAGGTCGGTCGGGGCGTGGAAGAGGTGGGCGTAGCGCCGCACGCCGCGGGACCGGCGGAGCATGTACACGTCGAGGTGGGGCGTCGTCGACACGACCAGGGCCGCGCGGGCGGCGTTCATCCAGGCTATCGTGGCGGCCTCGCCGCCGGGGCGCAGGCCGCGGAGCCCGCTCGCGCGGTAGGCCAGGCCCGGATCGGCGGGATCGGCGCTCACGTAGGCGCACTCGACGCCCTCGGCGAGGAGGGCGTCGAGGGCCGGCTTGAAGACCTGCCAGTACTTCCCGCCCTCCGAGTGGAAGACGACGTCGGGCAGCCGGCTCGAGACCGCGGCCGCGCCGGCCAGGGACACCCGGCCCCTCGCCCAGTACCAGAGGTTGCGGAGCGCGAAGGCGGCCGTCGTCGCGATGCCGACTATCGCGTAGAGCAGGAGGCTCCCCGTGCCCGGGTCCAGGTAGGCGAAGGCCGGGGCGGGGGCGAGGAGAAGGAAGGCGAGGTAGAAGGGCCTCATGGCTTCGGCGAGCCGCCCGCGCGGAGCGCCAGGCCCAGCCAGCGCGCCCGCCTCGCGAGGAAGCGGCCGGCGTAGAAGAAGAGCCTCCCGGGATGCCGGAGGAGCTTGCGAAGGCGGAAGCCCCAGCCGATCCGGGAGGGCCGGTTCGCGATGGGGACCTTCCAGGTGCTCCCGTAGAGGTTCCGCACGAGCCCGTAGGGATCGGCGGGCACCATGAAGCGCTGGCCGAGGAAGTCAAGGGGCTCGAGGGAGTCGAGGTGGCGGGCCGGGACCGTGGAGCGGCCCTCGAGGTCCCAGCGGCGGCCGAGGATGGTCCTCCGCTCCCTCGCCACGAAGAAGTCGATCTGCTCCCCGTTCCGCCTGAAGGTGTAGAGCCGCATCTGCTCGATCTTCTCGACGAAGGAGAAGCCCCTCGCCTCGAGCTCGGCCCGGCAGCCCAGGAAGGCCGCCTCGTCGCGCTCGTAGATCTCCATGTCGACGTCGTCGTCGTGGGGGATGAAGCCCTTCTCCCTGAGCGCGCCGAGGAGGGTCCCGAAGTTGAGGAAGACCGCGACGCCCGCGGCCTCGAGCACGTCGCGCGCGATGACCATATTCTCGAGGGCCGCCCGCGGGTCCTTGATGATCGGCTTCTGCATGGCCGGGCGCCTACCGCCCCACGGCGAAGTAGCGGAAGCCCCTGGCCTCGAGCTCGTCGCGCTTGTAGACGTTCCGCAGGTCGAAGAAGTTGGGCGATTTCAGGAGGGACATCACGCGCTCGAGGTCGAGGGTGCGCAGCTGGTTCCACTCGGTCACGAGGACGAGGGCGTCGGAGCCTCCGATCGCGTCGTACTCGTCCTTGGCGAACTCGAGCCGGTCCTTGATCGAGGCGAGGCGCCAGCTCGCCTCCTTGGCCGCCTCGGGGTCCCAGGCGCGGATCCGGGCTCCCCGGGCCGCCAGGCCCTCGCAGATCGCTATGGCCGGGGCCTCGCGCATGTCGTCGGTATTGGGCTTGAAGGCCAGGCCGAGGATCGCGATCGTCTTCCCGGCGAGGGAGCCCGGGCCGCCCAGCCCCGCCTCGATCTTGGCCACCATGCGCTCCTTCTGGCGCTCGTTGGCCTCGATGGTGGTCTCCACGATTGACAGAGGCTCCCCGTGGTCGCGGCCGATGCGGGCCATGGCCTGGGTGTCCTTGGGGAAGCAGGAGCCGCCGTAGCCGGGGCCGGGATGGAGAAACTTGGGCCCGATGCGGCCGTCCCGGCCCATGGCCTTGGCCACGTCCTGGACGTCGGCTCCGACCCGCTCGCAGAGGTTGGCCACCTCGTTGATGAAGGTGATCTTGACCGCGAGGAAGGCGTTGGAGGCGTACTTGATCATCTCGGCGGTCTCGAGGCCGGTCTCTATGTAGGGGGTCTCGCCGATGTAGAGGGCCCGGTAGACCTCCTTCATGGCGGCCCGGGCCCGCTCGGACTCCGCGCCGATGACCACGCGGTCCGGGTGGGTGAAGTCCTGGACCGCCGAGCCCTCGCGGAGGAACTCGGGGTTGGAGACCACGTCGAAATCGGGCTTCGCGCCGCGGCGGACGAGCTCCTCGGCCACCCAGGCGCGGACCTTGCGGGCCGTGCCCACGGGCACGGTGCTCTTGTCCACGATGACCCGGTAGCCGTCCATGGCCCGCGCCACCTCCCGCGCCGCGGCCTCGACGTACTTGAGGTCGGCGCTCCCGTCGTCCGCCGGCGGCGTGCCCACGGCGATGAAGACGACCTCGGAGCCGCGCACGGCCAGGGCCAGATCGGTCGTGAAGGAGAGCCGGCCGGCGGCGACGTTGCGCGACACCACATCGTCCAGGCCCGGCTCGAAGATGGGGATCTTCCCCCGCCGCAGGGCCTCGATCTTGGCCGCGTCGACGTCGACGCAGCTCACGGCGTTCCCGAAGTCCGCGAGGCAGGCCCCGCTCACCAGTCCCACGTAGCCGGTGCCGATGACCGCTATCTTGCTCATCTCGAAGCTCCTGTCGATTAGAAGTGGTGCCCGAGGCCGATGTAGATCTCTCGGCCCATCTCGTCGTCGCGGGTCGAGCGCCCCGAGATGGACTTGGTCTTGACCAGGGGCCAGACCTCGAAGCCGGCGCTCACGCGGATGTAGAAGCTCCGGAACTTGTGGGGATAGGTGATGACCTCGAGGCCCAGCGCGTACCAGCCCTCCTTGGGATCGAACCAGGTTCCCGTCGCCTTGTCGTGGGTCAGGGCCATGTCGAAGAAGGGGGACCAGTACTGCTCGAGGGCTATGTACTGCAGCCAGTCGACGCCCGTCCACTCGTGGGGCATGTAGTGGTAGACCCGGAAGGGCAGCTCGAGGTTCAGGTAGAGGGCCGTGTCGGTGTCGACGCGGTCGTCGAGGATGCCGCGCAGGGCCTCGCCCGCCTCGTCGTCGGTATCGTTGAAGGTATGGAAGGCCATGAGCCGGCCCGAGGCCCCCAGGCTGGGCCCGAAGCGGTAGTGCCCGTCAACCGAGCCGGAGATCTTGCTCGTCCACGCTACATCGTCGAAGTTGTATGACTCCGTCGTCCCGGCGGAAGCTTCCAGGCCCTGGCGCAGATTGCCGATCCAGTCGACGCGCCCGAAGGAGAGGCTCTGGGAGAAGGCGAGGACGGGGCCGGACCAATCCGCGGGGACCTCCTCGCCGGGCCGCCAGTAGTGGTAGGCCTCGGCGCCGAGCTTGCCGTATAGGGGGCCGAAGTAGCCCAGGTCGAGGGGAAGGGGGATCTTGTACGAGCCTCCGAGCCTGCTCTTGAGGAACCAGCCCCGGTAGATGTCGTCCTCGTAGTCGTCGTCGCTCGGGTTGATGGAGAGGCTCTGGGAAGGTCCGAAGACGAGGTCCCCGCCGAAGAGGGGCAGCTTGACGTCGACGCCGGTCGACAGGTCGTAGCTGAACAGCCCCGCCTCCGCGTTGTACGACAGGCTCTGGTCGAGGCCCCAGACGAAGTCGCGCTCGGCCATCCGGAAGGGCAGGTCGAGCTCGGCCTCCAGCTCGAACTCCTGGTCGCCGTCCTCGTCGACCGTGTAGTTCAGGTCGACGCGCAGGGGCTGCATGGTGCCGAGGAAGTTGTAGTTCCGTCCCCGGGCCGAGAGGAGGAGGCCGTCGTTCGAGTCGTACTTGAAGTAGGGCAGGACGATGACGTTGACCGTGTCCTTGAGGCGGACGACGAGGTCGACCGGGACGACCCCGTCGGCCCCGGCCTCGCCGAAGACCGGCTCGATGGAGGCCGTCTCGATGGTCCGCTTGTTGAGCAGGAGCTGGGTCCGGTCCGCCAGGTAGACCTCGAGGGAGGGACGGTCGGGGAAGAGCTTGCCCTCCTCGATGTCCGCCGCCTGCCGAGCGTAGTACCACCTGGTCCTGCCCTCGATCTCGAAGCTGACCTTGCCGATGCGGTAGCCGCCCCCGACCGCGGCCCCGAGCCAAACGCCGTCTTGGGCCAGGGCTGGGCCGGCCGCCCCGAGGAGGAGGAAGAGGGCGCAGGCCAGGGCCGCCCCATGTCGCCGATTGCTCATACGGTTCCCTTCAGGAAAGGATAGGGGTCCGGTCGCACGGATCCGCGGGCATTCACAGGCGCGCCTCGAGGAGGTCGGCCAGGCGGACCGAGGCTCCCGGTCCTCCGGGCGCATCGGGGGCCGCTCCCTCGGCGTAGAGCACGCTCACGTTGGGGCGCCGGCCCAGGGCCCGGGCCCGCTCCGGGTCGGCGCTCTTGACGTAGACCAGGCCGTGGAGCTCGCAGAGGTACTCCAGGAGGAAGTCCAGGTCGCTCGTCCCCGCCAGGAGGAGGGTCGAGGCCCCCGAGGCCTTGGCGGACAGTATGAAGGATTCCAGACGCTCGCGATAGCGGCCCGTGTTCCGCGAGGCCCTCCGGAAGAAGCCGGCCGTCCGCCGGGCGACCTCGGCCATGCCCTCGGGCGTGAGGGCGTAGACCATGGACCTTGTGGAGAGCTTGGTCAGCTTGACCCAGCCCACCTCGGCGAACTGCTTGAGCAGGGCGTTGGTCATGCCCAGGGAGAGACCCGCCTTGCTCGCGAGCTCCCGCTGGGTGATGCGGAGGCCGCCCTGTTCCGCCTCGCCGATTCCCTCGAGAAGGGCGAGCTCGGGTTCGCTATAGCTTGTGGTCTTCATGGTCGTTGCGCCGATCTTGGCAGATCGTTGTAGCGTAAGGACAAAAGCATTCCCTCCGCCTCGCGTGAGGCGGTTTCTACTAGTAGAAATAACGGCCAGCGATCGGGAAAGGCGGCCGAAACACGCGCTCACCCCTCGCAGGCTCCTATGCCTCGACGCCGCGGCTTCCGCGAGCCTCGGCGGGAGAACGTTCATTTCGTGAACAAACTCTAGCATGAGGACTGCAGACATACAAGGCCGGCTGAAGGAGCGGCGAGGCCCTTCAATCGTCCAGCCAGCCTACGCGCGTGGTAGAGACGAGGATGGAAGGCCCGGGAAACCCGGCATGGACGCCCGGCCTCGCCGTGGAGCCGCCCGAGCTCTTCGAGGCCCGAACCCTCGACGACCGCCTCGGGCCCTTCTCTGAGCTCGCCGGAGCCAACCGTCTTCTTGGAAGGCTGGGGCGCGGGGAAACGCGACGAGAATCGCGATCCCGTGAGCGATTCGAGATGCGTTGAACCTTGGAAGGTTCCCCTCCCCGCTCGTCCCCGCAACAACAAGCTTCGAGGCAGCAGCTACTTCTTCCGGTTCTTGAGCAGCTCCGCGAAGGGGTTGTAGGTCATGCCGTCGTCCTCGCGCTCCCGTGGCGCGGGGCGGCGGTCGTAGCTCTTCTCGGGCCGGGGCGCCGGGCGGCCCTCGCCGGCCCGGTCGGCCTGCGGGCGGGGAGCCGGGCCCTCGCCGGCCTTGCGGACGACCACGCGGCGGGGGCCGCGCTCGCCCTCGGGACGGGCTTCGGGCCGGCCTTCGGGGCGGGGAGGCCGCTCGCCGCGCGGGGCTCCACGGGAGGCTCCCGCGGAGCCCGGGGCGCTCTTGAGCGAGAGGCCGATGCGGCGGCGCACCGGGTCCAGGGAGATGATGCGGAACTCCTTGACGTCGCCGACCTTGAGGCACTCCATGGGGTCGCGCACGAAGCGGTCGGACATCTCCGAGACGTGGATGAGGGCGCTCTCCTTGATGCCGATCTCGACGAAGGCGCCGAAGTCGACGACGTTCTTGACCTTGCCGGTGACCTTCATGCCCTCGGCGAGGTCCTCGAACTTGATCACGCCCTTCTGCAGCACGGGCTTGGGGAAGCCCTCGCGGGGGTCGCGGTTGGGGCGCTTGAGCTCGGCGATGATGTCGCTCAACGTGGCGTCGCCGACGGAGTACTTCTCCTTGAGGGCCCTGCGCGCCTCGGGATCGGGCTCCACGCCCTCGCGCACGGAGGCGAGGAGCTCCTCGGCCAGGGCGTAGTTCTCGGGGTGGACCCAGGTGTTGTCCAGGGGGTTCGGGCTCTCGGGGATCTTGAGGAAGCCGGCGCACTGCTCGAAGGTCTTCTCGCCCATGCCGGGTATGGCCTTCAGCTGGTCGCGGCCGGCGATGGCGCCCTTCTCCTCGCGGTAGCGGACGATCTTCTTGGCGGTGCCCGCGTTGATGCCGGACACGTACTTGAGCAGGGAGTGGCTGGCCGTATTGAGGTTGACGCCGACGTTGTTGACCACCGAGCCGACGACCTCGTCGAGCTCGTCGGAGAGGCGCTTCTGGTTGACGTCGTGCTGGTACAAGCCCACGCCGATGGACTTGGGGTCGATCTTCACGAGCTCGGCCAGGGGGTCCTGGAGGCGGCGGCCGATGGAGATGGCGCCGCGGATCGTGAGGTCGAGCTCGGGGAACTCCTCGCGGGCCACGTCGCTCGCGGAGTAGACCGAGGCGCCGTCCTCGTCCACCACGGTGAACTCGCAGGGGAGCGAGCTCTCGGAGATGGCCTGGGCCACGATCTCCTGCATCTCGTGGCTCGCCGTGCCGTTGCCGACGGCGATGAGCGCGAGGCCGTGCTTCTTGACCGACTCGGCGATGGCGGCGCGGGCGGCGTCGGGCTTCTGCTCCTGGTAGACGACGAAGTAGTCGAGGAACTTGCCGGTTTCGTCCAACGCGGCGCACTTGGTGCCCGTGCGGATGCCCGGGTCCACGCCGAGGACCCGGGTGCCCTTGATGGGCGGCTGCATGAGGAGGTTCTTGAGGTTGGTCGAGAAGACCGTGATGCCGTGGCCGTCGGCCTCGTCCGAGGCCTCGGAGCGGATCTCCCGGAGGACCGCGGGCCCCAGGAGGCGGCGGACCCCGTCGTCGATGGCCTCGCGGTGGTAGCGGTTGAAGGTGGTCGCCCGCTCCTGGAGGAGGGCCGAGGCCCCCTCCTCGTCGACCTCGAGGCGGACCTCGAGCTCCCCCTCGCGCTCGCCGCGGTTTACCGCGAGGATGCGGTGGGGCTTGAGCGCGTTGAGCGGCTCCGCGTAGTCCCAGTACATCTGGTAGGTGGACTTGGCCTTCTTCTCCTCGTCCCCCACGCCCTTGACCACGAGGCGGCCGCCGGAGACGTAGTGGCGCTTGACCGCGGCGCGGTTGTCCGGGTCCTGGGAGACCCGCTCGGCGATGATGTCCATGGCGCCCTGGATGGCCTCGCGGGCGTTGGCCACGGCGAGCTCGGGCTTGTCGGGGCTCTCGCGGACGAAAGACGGCGCGGCCTCGTCGACCGCCTCCTCGCCCTGGCTCAGCATGATCTCGGCCAGGGGCTCGAGGCCCCGCTCCTGGGCGAGCATGCCGCGGGTCTTCTTCTTCTTCTTGAAGGGCAGCCAGATGTCCTCGATCTCGGTGAGGGTCTGGGCCTTGCGGAGGTTGCCGTAGAGCTCCTCGGTGAGCTTGCCCAGGGCGAAGATGCCCCGGACGACCTCGAGCCTGCGCTCCTCGAGGCCCTTGTAGGACTCGTACTTGTGCGCCGAGTCGCGCACCTGGACCTCGTCGAGGCTGCCGGTGCGCTCCTTGCGGTAGCGGCTGATGAAGGGTACGGTGCAGCCCTCGGCCACGAGGGAGACGACGGCGGACACCTGGGCGGTCTTGATGCCGAGCTCGGCGGCGACGCGGGCCATGACGGCCACCTCGTCGACCTTGAGCTCGTTCACGAAGGTCTCGGTCAATTCCATGGCGGCTACGGTACGGATTCCGCGGCGAAAAATCAATAGACCGCGCGAGCGCTCGGGACGATGGCGAAGGCCGAAAACTGTGCTTTGACATTATGGATATAATGGCTATAATTAGCCCGGCATAGCCAGGAAGGATAATGTCCAAGAACACGAAGAAAGTACGGATCTTCTCGGCCCTCGAGGTGGCGAACCTCTGCGGCGTCGTCAACCAGACGGCCATCAACTGGATCCGCAACGGCTACCTCAAGGCCTTCACCA
>JAKLFE010000011.1 GCA_022711355.1 Spirochaetota bacterium
CGGTAATTTTGCCTGGTGATTATTGTGAGGGGGAAACACCCGTTCCCATTCCGAACACGGAAGTTAAGCCCCTCAACGCCGATGGTACTGCCTTAGGGTGGGAGAGTAGGTCGTCGCCAGGCTTTTTTATTTTAAACGGCGGTTTTTCCATGAAATCACCTCGCCTTGCCCGTCGCCTTGAAAGATGCTACACTGTACAGGAGTTACGGTAGCGCAAGCCGAAAGGACCCAGGAAGGCAGATGGCTGAACAGGACACGCAGATCCAGCTCGTCACGTTCCAGATCAGCGAGGAGCTCTACGGGATCGACATCATGGACGTCAAGGAAATCGTCCGCGTCCAGGACATACGGGCGATCCCGAACGCCCCGAGCTACGTCGAGGGCCTCTTCAACCTCCGCGGCGAGATCATCCCGATCATCTCCCTGCACAAGCGCTTCCACCTGAAGCGGGCCCAGCTCGGGGAGGACGACGAGCTCCTCTCGGGCTTCATAATCATAGACCTCGGAGACATGAAGCTCGGGGTCATCATCGACAAGGTCGAGCGTGTCGTCGCGATCGAGGCGGCGGAGATCCAGCCCCCGCCCCAGATGCTCAAGGGCATCGGCGCGGAGTACATCCAGGGCGTCGTCAACCGCGAGTCGGGCTACCTCATCCTCCTCGATATACGCAAGCTGTTCAGCGCGAAAGAGCTTAAAAAGATCGAAGAGATCCGGCGCTAGGATCCGCCTTAGGAAGGATACGTCGTCCATGAGCATCCCCGTCTTCCGCTCCTACATCCGTCGCAAGGACATGGACACGGTGCTGAATTGCCTGGTCACCGATTCGGTGGGTCCGGGAGAGTACCTCGACCGGTTCCAGAAGGCCGCCAGGGAGAGCCTCGGCTTCGATTTCGGCTTCGCCCTGCGCAGCCCCCTCTCCGCCCTCCTGGCCGCCCTCGACGCCCTCGCCCTCGCCGAGGGCGACGTCGTGGCCCTGCCCGCCCTGGCCCCGGCCTACTACGCCGCGGCCCTCCGGGAGCGCCGCCTCCTTCCCCTCTACCTGGACGCCGATCCGGACTCGGGCGCGCCCGACTTCGCCTCCATCGCCTCCGCGGCGGCCAAGCCCAAGGCCCTCCTCCTCTTCGAGGCCCAGGGCGTCCTCCCCGATCCCGAGGCCGTCGCCGCCCTCGGGATCCCGGTGATCGAGGACATCTCCCAGTCCCTCGGCGCCTACGCCGGCGAGCGGAAGGCGGGCAGCCTCGGTCAGCTCGCCATCCTCGGCCTCGAGCACGGGGGCCTGGTGACCGCCGGGGGAGGGGCCCTCCTCTTCGCCCAGGCCCGCCGCGACGCCGCCGTCCTGCGCAACCTCGCCGAGTCCCTGCCTCCCGAGCTCCGGATGACCGATTACAACGCGGCCCTCGGCCTCGCCCAGCTGCGCGAGCTCGAGGCCTCGATCGCCAAGCGGCGCGAGCTCGCCGCGGCCTTCGCCCAGTCCCTGGCGCGGACGAGGCACCGCATCCTCGCCCAGGCCGTCGAGGGGGAGGCCGGCTTCTATTCCTTCCCGGTCGTCCTCGACTCGGGCATGAAGGACGTCAGGGCCTACGCCAAGAAGAAGGAAGTGGAGACCGAGGCCGCCTTCGAGGACAGCCTCGTCGGCCGTGGCCTCGTGCCCGAGGGCGAGTGCCCGCGAGCCCGCTCACTCCTCATGCGCTGCCTCCTCTTCCCCCTCCATCAGCGGCTCGGGGCCGCCGGGGCGCAGAAGGTATCCAAGGTCCTCGCGACCTTGCCCTGAGGAGGAGAGCGATGCCGGGAGCTGCCAGGCGCGTCCTCATCGTCGCCAACCTCGACAAGGACGATTCGGGAAGCCTGTCCCGCGAGATGCGCCTGCGACTCGAGTCCCGGGGCGCCGAGGTCGACCTCTTCGCCTTCTCCGGCGCCCCCGGCGAGGCTCCCGAGCCGCGGGGCTACGACCTCGCCGTCTCCCTGGGGGGGGACGGCACGGTGCTCTATACCGCGCGGGCCGCCGTCGCCGCGGGGGTCCCCGTCCTCCCCTTCAACCTCGGGAGGCTCGGCTTCATCGCCGGCTTCCAGCGCGGCGAGTGGGAGTCGGCCATCGACGGCTGGCTCTCGGGCCTCCTCGTGCCGAGCCCCCGCGCCATGCTCGAGATACGGGCCTGCCGTGGCGGCCGCGGCGAGGAGAGCTACCTCGCCCTCAACGACGGCGTGGTCTCCGGCCAGGGCATCGCGAAGGTCATCGGCCTCGAGGTCCGCGTCTCCGGCACGAGCCTAGGCACCTATCGCTCGGACGGGGTCATCGTCGCGACGCCGACGGGCTCGACCGCCTACAGCCTGGCCGCGGGGGGCCCCGTCCTCCACCCCGAGATGGACGCCATGATCCTCAACCCGATCTGCCCCTTCACCCTCTGGAACCGGCCCCTCGTGGTCCCGGGCTCCGAGCGCATCGAGGTCGAGATCGAGCGGGGCAAGCGCACGGGCTTCATGCTCACCGTCGACGGCCAGGAGACCGTTCCCCTCGCCCCGGGCGACCGCGTCTGCTTCTCCCGCGCCGCGGAGCGAGTCCGCATCTACTCGCCGCCGAGCCGGAGCTTCTACGAGGTCCTGCGGACCAAGCTCTCCTGGTCGGGGGGCCCCGATGCTTGAGGAACTCTCGGTCCGCGATTTCGCCCTCATCGACCGCCTGACCGTCGGCTTCTCCCCGGGCCTGAACCTCCTCACCGGCGAGACCGGGGCGGGCAAGTCCCTCCTCGTCGGCGCCCTCTCCTTCCTCCTCGGGGCCAAGGCCGACACCGGGGTCATCCGCGCCGGGGCGGAGGAGAGCCTGGTCACCGGGATCGTCGACGTATCGGGCAACGAGGCGGCCCTCGCCTGGCTCCGCGACCGGGGCCTCGAGCCGGAGGAAGGCAGGGTCCTCCTCCGCCGCGGCATCAAGGCCAACGGCCGGGGCTCGGCCTACATCCAGAACCAGAGCGCCCTCCGCTCCGACCTCGCCGAGTTCACCCGCCTCGTCGTCGACCTCCACGGCCAGCACGAGCACCAGTCCCTCCTCGAGCCGGAGAACCACCGCCTCCTCCTCGACCGCTACGCCCGGATCCAGGCCGAGGTCGAGGCCTTCGGCGCCCGCTTCTCCGAGCTCGCCGCCGAGCGGAGGGCCTACGAGGCCGCCCTGGCCTCCGAGCGCGAGCGGGGCCGGGAGATGGAGTTCCTGCGCTTCGCCGTCGACGAGATAGCCAAGGCCAAGCTCAAGGTCGGCGAGGAGGAGGAGCTCGAGGACGAGGAGCGCAAGCTCTCGCAGCACGAGAAGCTCTTCGCCGCGGTCGACGCGGCCCACGAGGCCCTTTCCGCCAGCGGCGCCGAGGCCGGCGGCGGCGCCCTTCCCGTGCTCCGCCGCGCCCGCGCGGGCCTCGAGGCCGCCCTCGCCATAGACCCGAGCCTCTCCGACCTCGCCCGGAGGGCCGACGACGCCTTCTACGAGCTCGAGGACGTGGCCGATTCCCTGCGCCGCTACCAGGAGGGCCTCCGCTTCAGCCCCGAGCGGCTCGAGGAGGTGGAGTCCCGCCTGGCTGACCTGCACAAGCTGAAGAAGAAGTACGGCTCCACGATCGAGGGGATCCTGGCCCGCTTCGAGGAGGACCGCCTCCGCCTCGACCGGCTCGAGCACTGGGAGGAGGACCGGGGGGAGGCCGAGCGCCGCATCGCCGAGATGGAGGGCAGGCTCCTCGCCGAGGCCCTCGCGATCTCGGAGAAGCGCAAGGCCGCGGCCGCCGAGCTCCAGTCGGGCATCGAGGCCATCGTCCGGACCCTCGGCATGCCCAAGGCCCGCTTCCTCGCGCGGATCGCCCGCAAGGAGCTCGACGGGGGCAAGCCCGTGGTCGGCCCCCACGGGGTGGACGAGGTCGAGTTCCTCATCGCGCCGAACCCCGGCGAGCCGGCCAAGCCCCTGGCCCGGATCGCCTCGGGGGGAGAGCTCTCCCGCGTGGCCCTGGCGGCCAAGACGGTCCTGGCCGGGGCCGACGCCGTGGGCACCCTAATCTTCGACGAGGTGGACGCGGGGATCGGCGGCGAGGTGGCCGTGGCCGTCGGCGAGCACCTGAAGGCCCTCGGGAGGAGCCGCCAGGTCCTCTGCATTACGCACTTGGCTTCCATCGCCGTTCGCGCCGATAATCACTACAGGGTCGACAAGGAGATCTCGGGCGGCCGGACCTCCACGCGCGTGTCGCGCATGGAGGGGAGGGCGAGGGCCGAGGAGATCGCCCGGATGCTCGCGGGCGACAGCCGCGAGGAAGCCTCCATCGCCCACGCGATGGAGCTGCTTCGGAAGCACGGCGACTGGACGGACGGCTGATGGGAAAGATCACGCAGGAGCAGCGGAACCGCTACTTCGAGAAGGTCAAGGAGCACCGCAAGACGATCGAGGCGGGGCTGGCCAAGGAGAAGACCTTGGGCGAGCTCGTCGCCAAGGACGCGAACGGGACGGGCTACAAGCGGCTCGCCCTGGCCGAGTCCACCCTCGACCTCTGCTCCTGGTACGTGCTCATCAACACCCTCTCCGTGTCCCTCCTGGGCATCAAGAACGAGGATTACCTCATCGAGGCCCGCAAGGTCCTCGTCCGCTCCATCAAATACCTCGAGGACACCGTGTCGCCCTTCCTCGACTCCCCCTTCTCCGACTACGAGGCCAAGCTCGAGGAGATCAAGGACTTCGACCCCGACAGCCGCTACCGCCTGGTTCGCAAGCTCGGCTTCGCGGTCCAGTCGCTCGAGGACGCCTTCGGGGACAACTCGAAGTACTCGGCCTCCTTCATCGAGATCTGGGGCAAGATGGCCGCCGTCTCCAAGAACCTCGTCAACCTGAAGACCGCGATAGCCGACACCGACTTCAACTCCCCGGTCCGCAACGTGGTCCTGGCCCACCTGGGCCTCGTGAAGAGCCTCTTCCAGCGCAGCGCCGACAAGTACCGCGAGCAGTACGAGCTGTACACGCACAAGCAGGAGGACTTCAAGAAGGCCATCGTCTACCTGCAATCCCTCCGGCGCCTGCACGTGGTCCTCGCCGAGCGCGAGGAGGCCGACACCCTCAAGAAGAAGATCGAGATCTGGAGCTCCAAGCTCGAGGCCGACCAGAAGCGGGCCGACGAGCACCGGAAGTAGCCCCGGCCGATCGGCCCGTCGCCCCAGCGGGGAGCCTCGTCGCGGACTGCCCCTTCAGGTCGTGGAGGGCGTCGTCACGACGACCCCTTCAGGTCGTGGAGGGCGTCGTGAGGGAAGAGCTCCCCCATCGTGCTCCGCACCACGCCCCCGCGCGAGGCGCCGAAGGCCACGGGGGCCTCGGGCCCGAGGAATTCCGAGAGGACCTGGCGGCAGGCGCCGCAGGGGCTGACGGGGTAGGACGCGTCGGGGGTGGCGACGACGATGCCCTCGAAGTCCCGCTCGCCGGCGCTCACGGCCGCCGAGATCGCCGAGCGCTCGGCGCAGACGGTCAGGCCGAAGGAGCGGTTCTCGACGTTCGCCCCGGTATAGACCTTGCCGCTCGCGCACAGGAGGGCGGCCCCGACGCGGAATTTCGAGTAGGGCGAGTAGGACGAGCTCGCCGCCTCGAGGGCGAGACCGTAGAGCCGGTCTATATCCATCGCGATCCTCCCTGCTCCCCGCGCGTCCGGCGGCGCCCGATGCGCGGCTACGGCAGGCGCCGTCGGTTGACAGCGCGTCCCCCGACTATATACCATCGAACGGCAAAGAGCGAGGTGCATCCAGGTGGAAGAGATCGGGAAGAGGCGCTTGGCGGCCGTGGCCGCGGTATTCGCCGGCATATTGTACTTCTTCGCATGCGCCTCGCCCCTCCGCAAGGAGCTCGTCCTCGAGCCGGTCTGGGCGCGGAGCCTCGAGCCTGCCGCCGGGGGCGCCCCCGCGGCCAAGCCCGCGAAGGCCCAGGGCGCCCGCCCGGCGGCCGAGGCAGGGGGAGCCGGGACCGAATCCTCGGCCAAGCCGCACTACTTCTCCCTCGCGGGCCGCTTCGGCTATTTCGACGCGGAGGGCGAGCTGCTCTACTCCGCCGCGGTCCCCTACGGCGTGGCCCTCGCGCCCGATGCCTTCGCCACCTACGAGCGACTCTCGGCCGGCTTCGCGATCCGCTCTCCCTCGGGAGAGGAGCTCGCCCGCGCGAGCCTGCCCGGCTACCCCTTCTTCGACGCCGGGCGGAGGTTCGTCCTCGCCCCGGACCAATGCTCGGTGACCGAGATCGGGCCCGATGGCCGGGCCCTGTGGAGCAGGCAGTTCGGCTCGGTGATCACCGCCTACGGCGGCAGCCCCGACCTCGCCGCCTTCGGCCTCATGGACGGCAGCATCGTCGGCCTCGGCCTGCGGGGGGAGGAGCTCCTCTCCTTCGCCCCCGGCGGCTCCCGCCTTCCCGGGATCTACGGCGTGGCCGTCTCGCCCGACGGCCTCCTCGTCGCGGCGGTCTGCGGCCTGGACAAGCAGCGCCTCGTCGTGCTCGAGAAGCGCTCGAGCGCCTATCGCGTGACCTTCCACCGCTGGCTCGACTCGGACTTCCGCAGGCCCCTCGCCATGTCATTCACCGCCGACGGGCGGAACCTCGTCTACGAGGCCCCCGGCGGGGCGGGGATCTACGAGCGCGGGACCAGGCGGGAGTCCCTCATCGCCGCCGGCTCGGTCGGCCGGGTCGGCGAGGCCGTCGAGGGCCTCGGGATGCTGGCCCTCCTCGCCGGCTCGGGGGAGGAGCGCCTCCTGGTATGCGCCTCGCCCGACGACCGGCGCCTCATCGACCTGCGCTTGCGGGCCTCCGACGCGTCGCTCGAGGTGGACGGGAACTCCTTCTTCCTCGGGCTCGACGGGAACCTGATCAGGATGGACCTCCGGGAGGAATGATGGCGAGACTGGCGCTTCGCGGCCGCGCTGCGGCCCTGCTTGCCTGCGCTGCCGGCGCCGCCCTCGCGGCCCTCGATTGGCCCCTCTCCTCGCCCTCCCTCGCCGCGACCTTCGGCACGGCGGCCCCCGGCGGGCTCGTCACGGGGCTCGCCCTCGCCTCGACGGGAGGCCTCGTGCGCGCCGTCGAGGGAGGCGAGATCCTGTTCTGCGCGGACGCGCCGGGCGGGAGGAGCCCCCTTCCCTCGGCCCTCGGCTCCTTCGTGATCGTCGAGCACGCCCGCCAGGTGGCCGGCGTCTACTCCCACCTGGCCCCGGGCTCGGCCTCCGATTACCTGCGCAAGGTCAAGCCCGGCGACATCCTCGGCGCGGCCGGGGCCTCGGGCTGGACCGAGGGGGAGGGGCTCCTGTTCCAGGCCTTCGACCGCAAGGAGGGGCGCTGGGTTAACCCCCTCCTCCTCCTCCCCCCCCTCGGCGACGACAAGCCGCCGGTCATCCGCTCGCTCTCCCTGCTCCGCGCGGGCAAGTCCTACCCCCTCGGCGAGACCAGGTCCCTCGGCCAGGGCGTCTACGGGATCGCCCTCGAGTCCTCGGATCCCTCGGCCGCCCCCTGGACGGCCGGGCCCCTCGCGCCCTACTCCATCCGCCTCGTCATCGACGGGGCCCTCGCGGCCAGGTGCGTCTTCGACGTGGCCCGGGCCTCGGGCGGCGAGCTGGTCTTCTTCTCCGAGGGGCCGCGGGCCGCGGCGGCCCTCCGCGGCGGTGAGGGCCGCTACGTCCTCGCCGAGCGCCTCCTCGCCCGGGGGAAGGTCGTCTTCGAGGTCCAGGTCGAGGACGCGGCCGGCAACCGGCGCTCGGCCTCCTGGTCGGTCCTCGTCGAATGAGGCGCCGCGCCCCGGTCAAGACCTTCGCGACGAGGCCTCGGCCGGAGCCCCGGGCCTCGCGGCCCTGCCCCCTCTGCGGCCGGATCGGGCCCGTCCCTTTATGGGACTGCGGCGGCTTCTCCTTCGCCTCCTGCCGGGGCTGCGGCCTCGTGCAGCAGGATCCCCAGCCCGATCCCGCCGCCGTGGCCTCCCGCTACGACGGCGAGTACCTCGCCTACGAGGAGGCGAACCAGCTCGCCTACCGCGACCTCGAGCTCCTGGCCCTGGCCGACCTGGGCCTGCCCGAGCCTGGCTCGCCCCTCTTCGCCGAGCGCCGCCCGGCCGGCTCCCGGCCCCGCGCCCTCGACGTGGGCTGCGCGACCGGCGCCCTCCTGGACGCGTTGCGCGATCGAGGATGGGATGCCGCGGGCGTCGAGCTCTGCGCCCCAGCCGCGGCCTACGGCCGCGCGCGCTTCGGCCTGCCCATCCACGCGGGGGACCTCGCCTCGGCCCGCTTCCCCGACGCCTCGTTCGACCTGGTCCACGCATCCCACCTCATCGAGCACCTGAGCGACCCGGCCTCCTTCCTCGACGAGGTCGGCCGCGTCATGGCCCCGGGGGCCATCCTCGTCCTCGCGACGCCGAACGCCGACGGCTTCCAGGCCCGCCTCCTGGGCTCCCGCTGGAGGAGCGCGATCTACGACCACCTCTACCTCTTCTCGCTCAGGACCCTGCGCGCCATGCTCGAGTCGAGGGGCTTCCGCGTCGAGCGGGAGGTGACCTGGGGCGGCTGGGCGGCGGGCCTCAAGCCGGCCTTCCTCAAGGCCCCCCTCGACGCCTGGGCCAAGCGGAGCGGCCGCGGCGACGTGATGGCGGTCCTGGCGCGGAAGGCCCGGTAGCGAGGGGCGGAGGCCCGCGGTCCGGGACTTGAGCCGGGCCCGGGCCCGGGCTACAGTTGGGGCCTAGGGAGGCCCCCATGGAAACCACCCAGAAAGCCCTCTTCGTAGACGCGTCGACGGGATTCTACCGAGTCCGCCGCTACAAGGTCGGCGACTACTTCGGCCCCGTCGATCTCGGCCTCCATATCTCGGGCCGCACGCAGAGCCTCAACTTCGGGGTAGGCCTCTTCGCCGGCTCCATCCTTCCGGGCTCGAACCGCCTCGTCTTCACCGGCTTCTCGCCCTGCTGGCGGAGCTTCTACGTCTCGAGCATGGGAGGCGCCGGCCTGGTCTTCGACAACCTGGGCATCAACCTCGTGAGCCTCGTGGGCAAGGCGGCGCTCCCCTCGGTCCTCTACCTGAACCGCCTCCACGGCGAGGAGATCGAGGTCGAGATCCAGCCCGTCGACCTCCGCGCGGTCTGGGCCTGGCCCGGAGCCGCGGCCTTGGCCCGGGGCGCGGGCCTCCTGGGCGGCGATCGCGGCCCGGGGGCCGGCGCCTCCAGGGCCGGCGCCTACGCCCTCATGGACTACGCGCTCGAGCGCTTCGGCGCGCGCTTCGAGGGCGAGCATCGGGCCTTCGCGGTCGGTCCCGCGGCCGCGTCCACGGATTTCGGCGGCATCCTCTCGGCGCCCGTGAAGGATGGCAGGGCGACGGACGTGGACACCTGGGCGGGCCGCGGAGGCCTCGGCTCCAAGATGCTCCAGGAGCACGGCATCGCCGCCGTGGTCTACGGCGGCACCGTCGTCGACGAGGACTTCCGCGACCGGAAGGTGGCCGACGAGTGGTTCGAGGCCAAGTACAAGCAGAAGCTCGCGGTCAAGGACTTCGAGGCGACGACGAAGTACCGCTTCGATCCCAAGTTCGAGACGGGGGGCACCCTCGGCGTCAACTACGCCCAGGTCGGAGGCCGCCTCCTGGCCTTCAACTACCGGACGGTCTCCTGGTCCGAGGCCGAACGGCTCGCCCTCCACGAGCGGCTCATCCTGGGGCATTACCTCAAGCAGTTCAACGAGGAGACCATCGCGGAGAAGTCCCAGGCCACCTGCGGCGAGCCCTGCTCCGCGGTCTGCAAGAAGCTGCGCGGCGAGTTCAAGAAGGACTACGAGCCCTACCAGGCCCTCGGCCCGCTCTGCGGCGTCTTCGACCAGCGCGCCGCGGAGGCCCTCAACCGGGCTTCCGACGCGGCGGGCTTCGACGCGATCTCCCTGGGAGGGGTCCTCGCCTGGCTCATGGACTGCCTCGACTCGGGAGAGCTCAAGCCCGAGGAGCTCGGCGTCGCGCAGCTGCCGCGCTGGGAGGCCGAGGGCTTCGAGCCCGTGTCCGACTCGGCCCACAACGCTGCCCTCGGGCTCGCGCTCGTCGACTCGATCCTCGCGAGGGAGACCGGCCTCGACCTCTCGGAGGGCCCGCGCAAGTGGGGGAGGGCCCTCCGCCGCAAGGGCGGCGCGCGCGTCCTCGACCGCCTCGTCTACGCCGCGAACGGGCGGCGGGGCTGGATGGTGCCGAACCAGTACTGGACGCCGGGCGTCCTCGCGCCGATGGCCATCATGGGCAAGTACTACATGCACTACGGCCCGGAGTTCCTCCCGCCGCGCGAGCTCGGGCGGGCCTGCGCCGAGCGGCTCAAGAAGGAGCTCGGCATGGACGACGCGGGCCTGTGCCGCTTCCACCGCGCCTGGGGCGAGGAGATGATGGGCGAGGCCATCGGCTCCGTCTACGGGCTCAAGGAGGCCTACCTCGCGGCCCTCTCGGTGGCGTCGAGCCGCATCAACAGCCGCAACTCCGCCGTCTACTGGGAGAGCTCGCGCAACGTCGAATTCCTTAGGTCCTATCTCGCCCGGAGGCGCGAGGTCGAGGGCGACGCGAGCCCGGAGCTCGCCCGATGGATCGCGGACTTCGAGTCCGACCCGGCCGAGGCCGCCCTGTCCTTCTGGTTCGAGATGCGCAAGGGCATAGACGAGTCCCTCCGCGACTTCCTATGATGGCCGAGACGCGGTAGGGAGGCGGCATGGGAGAGTATGGCTTCGTGGCCGAGCGCTACGCACGGGTCCTCGAGGGGATCGGGGCGGCGGCGGCCCGATCGGGACGGAGGCCCGAGGAGGTTTCCCTCCTGGCCGTGACCAAGTTCCACCCCCTCGAGGCCGTCGAGGCGGCCTACGCCGCGGGCGCGCGGCTCTTCGGCGAGAACCGCGTGCAGGAAGCGGAGGCCAAGTACCCCGCCTTCCTCGCGGCCCATGCCGACGCGCGGCTCGAGATGATCGGCCACCTCCAGTCGAACAAGGCCCGGAAGGCCCCGGGGCTCTTCTCCCGCGTGCAGTCCGTGGATTCGGTCGAGCTCCTCGCCGAGCTCGATCGCCGCGCGGCCGCCGCGGGGCTGCGCCTGGAGCTCCTGTTCGAGCTGCGCACGGGCGAGGACTCCAAGTCCGGATTCGCCGGCCTCGACGAGCTCTGGGCCGCCTGCGAGGCGGCCGCCGGCATGGCGAGCGCCGTCCCGCGGGGCCTCATGACGATGGCCCCCCTCGCGAGCGATCCTGCGCCCGTCAGGGCCGCCTTCCGGAGGCTCCGTTCCGCCCTCGAGGAGGCGGCCCGGCGCTTCGCCTTCCCCGGCTTCGACGTCCTGTCCATGGGCATGAGCGGCGATTACGAGCTCGCCGTCGAGGAAGGCTCGACCCTCGTCCGCGTGGGGACCGCCATCTTCGGCGAGAGGCGCGCGTGAGCAGGGCCGCCTCGCGCCTGGCCGCGGCCCTCCTCCTCGCCCAGGCCGCCCTCGGGGCCTTCGCGGCGCCGGCGGGGAACGTGGAGGCCCCGGCCGCCCAGCCGGGAGCCCTCCCCCCGGGCTTCAAGACGGGCGCCGAGGAGAATCCCTGGCGCCGCTTCGAGATCATCGCCCTCGGCGCCTTCCCCATCGTCCTGTTCTACGTGGACTGGGGCTTCGACCTGAGCCGCTACGCCTCGGAGGGCTTCGACTCGGACTACGCGCCTTGGCCCTTCAAGGGCGACAACGCCGTAGAGCCGGAGGAGCCGGAGCTCTACCTGCGCATCGCCGTCGCCGCCGGGCTTTCACTCGCCTTCTCCGGGGTCGACGCCCTCATCCATCGGGCGAAGCTGCGCAGGGAGCTCGCCCCCGCCCCGGTTCCCGTCGAGCTCCCCGCTGCCGCGGCGCCCGCGCCGGCCGCGGCGGGCGAGGACCCGGCCGAACCCGGGGGAGGGCCCCCCGATGCCCTCGGCGGGAAGGGCGGCGGGGCCGAACTTGACAGGGGGGGAGAGCCCGACTAGTATTGGCTTCCGTGGTCACGACCCCCAAAACCGCCGATGCGCTCGTCGTCTTCGAGGACGGCTGCCCCGATATCGAGCGCGCCGCGCGCGCCATCGCGGAGCGGCTCGAGGGCGGAGGGCGGGCGGCGAAGGCCCTCGCCGCCTCCTCGGTATCCATCCCGGATATCCTCGCCGCGGGCCTCTTCGCGTTCGGGGCCGAGACCAACGATTCCCCCTCCTACGCGGAGATCGCCCGCGTGATGCGGGGCATCAATCTCGCCGGCAGGAAGGCGGTCTTCTTCGGCTCCTCGGGGGCGGCGGTAGCGCGGCTCCGCGGCCTCTGCGCCGATACGGAAGCCGCCGCCGCCCATCCGGACCTCGTCGGCAAGCGACTCGACGGAATCGCCATCGCCGCCTGGCTCCGCGGGCTAGCCTGACCCGAGCGGCAAGCGAGGTATCCATGCGCGAATCCTTCGACCTCGACGCGGCTATCCGCAAGGTCCCCGACTTCCCCAAGAAGGGCATCCTCTTCTACGACATAACGAGCGTGCTCGCGGATCCCCGGGCTTTCCGCTACTGCGTCGACGCCATGCAGAAGCTCTATAAAGGAGAGCGCCTCGACGCGGTAGCCGCGATCGAGTCCCGGGGCTTCGTCTTCGCGGCCCCCCTCTGCGAGCGCCTCGGCCTGCCCCTCCTCCTCGTGCGCAAGAAGGGCAAGCTCCCCGGCAGGACCATCGGCGCCAAGTACGCGCTCGAGTACGGGGAGGCCGAGATCGAGATGCACGTCGAGGACATACCGAAGGGCCGCGTCCTCATCGTGGACGACCTCGTGGCTACCGGCGGCACCATCGCGGCCGCCGCCGAGCTCCTCCGCCGCGCGGGGGCCGAGCCCGTCGCCGCCTTCTCCGTCATCGGCCTGCCCTTCCTCGACTACGCGAAGGCCCTGGGCGGCCTCCGGATGGACACCCTCATCGAGTACTTCGGCGAGTAGGGGCCCCGGCTCCCCTCGGCCTCCTCGACGCGGGCCGCCCCTCGGCCCGTGGTATCCCGCCTGATGCGGGCCGCGATATCCCGCTTGATGCGGGCCGAGGGAAGGTCCTATAGTTGTCCCAGCGCTCGCGAGCCAATGGAGGTCCGGGATGGTCGAGGCTTTGAGGAAGAACCCGTCGTGGAAGGGCCGGCGCGGCCCCGTCGTCCTCGTCATCATGGACGGCGTCGGCTACGGGAAGCACGCCGAGGGAGACGCGGTCGCCGACTCCAAGATGTGGGCGCTCAGGGCCATGGAGGCCGCCTCGCCCCATACGCGGCTCAAGGCCCACGGCACCGCCGTCGGCCTCCCCTCCGACGAGGACATGGGCAACTCCGAGGTCGGCCACAACGCCATCGGCTGCGGCCGCGTCTACGCCCAGGGCGCCAAGCTCGTCTCCGGGGCCATCGCGTCGGGAGCCATGTTCGAGGGCGCGGCCTGGCGCAAGCTCGTCGAGAACGCCAAGCGCCCCCGCGCGGGCGCCGCGGGCGGCGCCATGCACTTCATAGGCCTCTTCTCCGACGGCAACGTCCATTCCCACATCGACCACCTCAAGGCCATGGTCTCGCGATGCGCGGCCGAGGGCGTGAGGCGGGTCCGCGTCCACGTCCTCCTCGACGGCCGCGACGTGGGCGAGCAGAGCGCCCTCGACTACGTCGAGCCCTTCGAGGCCTTCCTGGCTTCGCACAACGCGAAGGGATTCGACTACCGCATAGCCTCGGGCGGCGGGCGCCAGTATATAACGATGGACCGCTACGGCGCCGACTGGGAGCAGGTCCGCCGCGGCTGGGATTGCCACGTCCTGGGCAAGGGCAGGCAGTTCCCGAGCGCGAAGGCCGCCATCGAGGCCTACAGGGCCGAGAAGCCCAACGTCATCGACCAGGACCTCCGCGAGTTCGTCGTCGCCGAGGGCGGCGCGCCCGTCGGGACCATCGAGGACGGGGACTCCGTCGTCTACTTCAACTTCCGCGGGGACCGCGCCCTCGAGATCACCGCCGCTTTCGAGGAGGAGTCCTTCGACAAGTTCGACCGCCAGAGGCGGCCCAAGATCGAGTACGCGGGCATGATGGAGTACGACGGCGACGCCCACGTGCCCCGGCAGTACATCGTCGAGCCGCCCTCGATCGAGCGCACCATGGGCGAATACCTCGCTGCGTCCGAGGTCAGGCTCCTCGCCATCTCGGAGACCCAGAAGTACGGCCACGTGACCTACTTCTTCAACGGCAACCGCCAGGGCAAGTTCGACGAGCGCTTCGAGGACTACGTCGAGGTGCCCTCCGACCGCGTCC
The DNA here is from genome assembly GCA_022711355.1 of Spirochaetota bacterium. Classification (GTDB taxonomy): domain Bacteria; phylum Spirochaetota; class Spirochaetia; order Treponematales; family Rectinemataceae; genus JAKLFE01. The sequence continues at coordinate 14,255 of JAKLFE010000011.1, forward strand.
CCTTCGAGCAGCGCCCCTGGATGAAGTGCGCCGAGATCACCGACAAGGTCCTCGAGGCGATCGAGTCGGGCAAGTACTCCTTCATCCGCCTCAACTTCCCCAACGGAGACATGGTCGGCCACACCGGCGTCTACCAGGCCGTCGTCGCCGGCATGGAGGGCATGGACCTCCAGCTCGGAAGGCTGCGCGCGGCGATCGAGAAAGCCGGGGGCATCCTCGTGCTCACGGCCGACCACGGCAATTCCGACGACATGTACGAGCACGACAAGAAGTCCGGCGCCGTCCTGCGCAAGGCCGACGGCAGCCCCCGGGCCAAGACGAGCCACTCCCTCAACCCCGTGCCCTGCATCGTCTTCGATCCCGAGTCCAAGGGCGAGTACGAGCGCGAGCTCCGCTCCGAGTCGGGCGGCAAGGCCCTGGGCATCTCCTCCCTCGCGGCGACCTGCCTCGAGCTCCTCGGCTTCCTCCCGCCCGAGGGCTACGATCCCTCCGTCCTCGTCATGAAGGGCTAGGGACGGCCGCCGTGATAGAGGTCGAGCTCAAGGCCCGCGTGGCGGACCGCAAGGCGGTGGAGGCGCGCGTCGCCTCCTTCGCCAGCCTCGAGGGCCCGGTGGACAAGCTCGACTCCTACTGGCACGGACCCGATTGGCGGCTGCAGCGCGGCAAGCGGGGCTTCCGGATCCGCGCCGAGGGGGGCGAGAGCGTCGTCACCTTCAAGACCAAGAAGGCCGAGGGGGGGATCGAGATCAACCGCGAGACCGAATTCGGCGTATCGGACCCCTCGGCCTTCATCGAGTTCGCGCAACGCCTCGGCTGCGAGCCCTTCTACCAAAAGCGCAAGCGCGGCCTCCGCTTCCGGGCGGAGCCCTGCGGCCGCGACCTGCCCGGATGCGAGGGCGCGGCCTCGATCGAGCTCGTCGAGGTCGAGGGCCTCGGCGACTTCCTCGAGATCGAGATCCTCCTGCCCGACGAGGACCCCGCGGCGGTGGCCCTCGCCCAGGGCGAGATACGCGGCCTGCTCGCGCGCTCGGGGCTCGGCCCCGAGGACATCGAGCCGAGGTTCTACTCCGAGCTCCTCGTCGCGGCCGGGCTCGTCGCCCGGCCCTGAGCGCCGCGGGCCATCCTTGGCCTTCCCTCGCGATCGCGGGGCGCCCATCGAACCCTGCAGCGGGATATGAAAGAGCCGCCTCGCGGCGGCTCTCATCGTGGGCGCTGCAGGGTTCGAACCTGCGACATCCTGCGTGTAAGGCAGGCGCTCTGACCAGCTGAGCCAAGCGCCCCTATCCGGGCGGCGGGCGCGCGCGGCGCCCCCGAGCCCGAGCAGACGCTAGCACGGGGCGAGCGGCGGGGTCAAGGCGAGAGGCGCCTCTGCTTGCCCGCGCGCCTTCCCGGTGCTAAGATACGGAAGGATTCTCGGGGGAGGAAGGGCTCGATGGAAGTGCTCGGCGTCGGGAACGCCCTCATGGATCTCATCGCCTTCGTCGAGGAGGACTTCGCCCCCTCGCTCGGCATCCACAACAACGCGGTCCTCCACCTCGAGCGCCGCGACTTCGACGCAATCCTTCCCCTCCTCCCGGAATTCGAGGCCTCGGCCGGCGGCGGGGGAGCGAACGTGGCCCGGACGGCCGCCTTCCTCGGCGCCGCGGCCTCCTTCTCGGGCTGCGTCGGCCTGGACCTCCTCGGCGAAAGCTACGCCGAGGAGCTCGAGGCCTCCGGGGTCGAGCCCCTCCTCTCGCGCTCGAGCTCCGAGACGGGGGTCTACTGCTCCCTGATCCGCCCCGACGGGGGGAGGACCCTCATCGTCTCGCCCGGCGCGGCCCTCGACCTCGACCTCGAGCCCCCCCGCGACGAGCTCTTCCGCCCGGGGGCCCTCCTCCTGGTGGACGGCTACCTCCTGCGCAACCGGGCCTACTTCGGCGAGTGCCTCGGCCGGGCGAAGCGATCCGACATGGAAGTCGCGATCGACCTCGGCGGCCAGGCCCTGACCGCGGCCCACCGAGACTACCTCCTCGAGATCCTCCCCGGCAACTGCGACATCCTCTTCGCCAACGAGGACGAGTTCGCCGCCCTCTCGGGCCTTCCCCTCCGCGAGGGCATCGAGCTCTTCGGGAGCTGCGAGTTCGAGCTCGTGATCAAGCTGGCCGAGCGCGGCGCCATCTGGGCCCGCGGCGGCGAGCTCATCGAGAGCCCCGTGCGCGAGCAAAGGCCGGTGGACGAGACGGGGGCGGGCGACGCCTTCGCCGCCGGCTTCCTCGCGGGAAGGGACCGGGGCCTGCCGCCCGAGCGCTGCCTCAGGCTCGGCAACCGCATCGCCGAGGAGGTCCTCGGCGTGCCGGGCCTCGGCGTGGATCCCGAGCGGCTCAGGCGCGTCATCGAAGTCCTCGACCTCTAGCAAGCCTCCCATCCCTCCATCCTGCCCCCTCGCCGCCGACTCCGATTCGCTTTGAAAGACCATGCCTTAAGGCAATATCCTCGTATCGAAGGGCTAAACCTTGTCCTTCGCGGTCAAAAGCCTTATTTTTATGACTAAAGCCTCGAAAACGAGGCGAGCCCGGAGGAAGAAACCCATGCCCGAGACCGAAATAATCCCCATCGAGCAGCTCCTGCCGAACAAGCTTCCCATCATCCCCCTGTCGGGAAGGCCCATCTTTCCCGGCATCTTCACGCCGATCATGATCGGCAATCCCGAGGACGTGAAGGTCGTCGAGGAGGCCCTCCTCGCCGACGGCATGGTGGGCCTCGTCATGATCAAGAACGACTTCGAGAAGCCCAAGGCCGAGGACCTCCATCCGGTCGGCACGGCGGCCAAGATCGTCAAGAAGATCAATCTCCCCGACGGGGGGGCCAATATCTTCATCTCCACCCTGAAGCGCTTCAAGATCAAGAAATTCCTCTCCAAGGAGACTCCCATCGTCGCGGCGGTGGGCTACCTCGACGAGGAGAACGACGACACCGACGAGATCAAGGCCCTCACCCGGGCCCTCCTGGGCGAGATGAAGCAGATCTCGGAGAACAACCCCCTGTTCTCCGAGGAGATGCGCCTGAACATGATCAATATCGACCATCCGGGCAAGATAGCCGACTTCATCGCCTCGATCCTCAACATCGACAAGAACGACCAGCAGAAGATCCTCGAGATGACGGACGTGCGCGAGCGCATGGAGAAGGTCCTCATCTTCATCAAGAAGGAGCAGGAGCTCCTGAAGATCCAGAAGCGGGTACAGCAGGAGATCAACGAGAAGATCGAGAAGAGCCAGCGCGAGTACTTCCTCAAGGAGGAGCTCAAGGCGATCAAGGGCGAGCTGGGCATGCCCACCGACGCCAAGGGCACGGACTACCAGCGCTTCAAGGAGAGGATCGAGGGCTTCGGCTTCGAGGGGGAGGTCAAGGAGCAGGTGGAGCAGGAGCTCGAGAAGTTCAACCTCATGGACCCGAACTCGAGCGAGTTCATCGTCACCCGCAACTGGCTCGACCTCGTGTGCTCCCTGCCCTGGAAGGCCCCCGTCTCGGGGGACTTCGACCTCGCCAAGGCCCAGGACATCCTCGAGGGCGACCACTACGGCCTCAAGGACGTGAAGGAGCGCATCATCGAGTACCTCGCGGTGCGCAAGCTGAAGAAGGACGCCAAGGGCTCCATCCTCTGCCTCGTAGGGCCGCCCGGCGTGGGCAAGACCAGCGTCGGCCGCTCGATCGCTCGGGCCATGAACAAGCAGTTCTACCGCTTCTCGGTGGGCGGCATGCGCGACGAGGCCGAGATCAAGGGCCATCGCCGCACCTACGTCGGAGCCCTGCCGGGCAAGATCGTCGCGGGGCTCAAGACCACCAAGAGCCGGGACCCGGTCTTCATGATCGACGAGATCGACAAGATGGGCTCGTCCTACCAGGGCGACCCCTCGAGCGCCCTGCTCGAGACCCTCGACCCCGAGCAGAACTTCTCCTTCCGGGACCACTACCTCGACCTGCCCTTCGACGTGTCCAACGTCTTCTTCATCTGCACCGCGAACACCCTCGACACGGTGCCCGGCCCCCTCATCGACCGGATGGAGATCATCCAGCTCCCGGGCTACATCGACTCGGAGAAGCTGGAGATCGCCAAGCACTACCTCATCCCCAAGTCGATGGAGAAGAACGGGATCCGCAAGGGCGCGGTGCGCTACACCCGCGACGCCCTCGCCTTCATCGCCGAGTCCTACGCCCGCGAGGCCGGGGTGCGCAACTTCGAGAAGGCCCTCGACAAGATCCACCGCAAGGTGGCCAAGGCCATGGTCCTCGAGGGCAAGGAGTCCGAGCGCTTCCCCATCGACAAGTCGGCGGTCCAGAAGCACCTGGGCAAGCCCCTGTTCAGGGAGGACGACATCAAGCGCGCCACCCAGCCGGGCATGACGGTGGGCCTCGCCTGGACGAGCATGGGCGGGGACACCCTCATCATCGAGGCGGTGTCGAATCCCGGCAAGGAGGGCTTCAAGCTGACGGGCAAGATGGGCGAGGTGATGCAGGAGTCGGCGGGCATAGCCTACACCTACGCGCGGCACCTCGCCGCGGAGCGCTACGAGATCGGCTCGGCCTGGTTCGAGTCCCGGCAGATCCACCTGCACATACCCGAGGGGGCGACGCCCAAGGACGGACCCTCGGCCGGCGTCACCATGGCCACGGCCCTCATGTCCCTCGTCCTGGGCAAGAAGATCAAGGACCGCCTCGCGATGACGGGGGAGCTCTCCCTGACCGGCCAGGTCCTGCCCATCGGCGGCCTGCGCGAGAAGACCGTCGCGGCCAAGCGCAACAAGATCCGGGACATCATCATCCCCAAGGCCAACGAGCGCGACCTCGAGGAGATCCCCGAGAACGTGAAGAAGGGCATCTCCTTCCATCCCGTCGAGACGATGGAGGAGGTCCTGGCCATAGCCTTGGGGGAGTGAGGGCTCGCGGGGACCCGGCTAGGGCCTGTCGAGGAGCCTCCTGACCTCGTACCCGGCTTCCCAGGGCGACTGGGGATCCGACTCCCGGAGGAAGGCGAGCATGTCTTCCCGCCGATCGGCGCTGGAGAAGCTCCGCTTGTAGCTCCAGGAGTAATGCCCGCCGTCCACCCGATCGTCCTTGGGAGCGGATAGCAGGGAATTCGTGATGGTCATGTGGTCCAGGTACATGATGGCGTGCGGGGAGGCCGCGAAGGGGATGTCCAGGTTGGTCGAGAGTTTGTAGCTCGCCTGGTTGCTCCTGAAATCGTAGCGAACCTGCCGCAGGCGATACGAGTCTGCCCCGTTGCTGACGAAGAAGAAGTAGCCGCCCGCCATGGTCATGACGGTGAAGGTCTTGCCCTTGGTAATGTTCTCGAACTCCACCGCCAGGTTACGATCTATCGTCTTCGGGCCGAAATCGAAGAAGGATTCCGGGTAGTCGAGGACGATCGAGCCGATGACGAGGCTGTCCGCCTCGCTTTCCGGGCGCGGCGCGCTCGCGCAGGAGGACAAGGCCGATGCGGCCAGGGCCGCGAGCGCCGCTAGGGTCAAGAGATTGATTCTGCTTCGTGACATGTACCTCTCCTTGATTCTTGCTTTCCTCGCGGTCTCCGCGGCTCTCGGCGCCGCGTTGCTGAGGAAGGCCTATGCCCGGCATACGCTTGATTCCCTTTTCCGGGACCTTCCGTGCGGGGCTTTCTGAAGGGGATGCGCGCGCTTTATGCTGGTTTCTGTACTTCTGTCCTTTCATTTTTACTTATTTTACGGTTCATACGGTACCATCAGTCTATACACCTGTCAACAAATAGTCGGCGCCGCATGAAAGCCCAGGCGGATACCGGCTTTTTCACTTGACTGTCGAGCGTGACTCGGGGTAGGATCATTTTTAATGTTACTGCAAGTAGTAACATTGGGAGTAGCTATGCAGCGCGTTTCCGCAACGAGGATGGGCCTTGCCCTCCTCCTCCTATCCGCAGTCCTCTCCGGCGCGGCGGCCCAGACGGTAGGCTTGGCCAAGTTCGTTTCCCACCCGGCCCTCGACGCCATCGAGAAGGGCATCGTCGACGAGATCTCGGCCGCCCGTCCCGGGATCAAGTTCGACCTGCAGAACTCCAACGCGGACATGGGCACGGCCGCCCAGATCGCGCGACGCTTCAAGGACGAGAAGGTAGCCCTGGCTATCGGCATTGCGACGCCGACGGCCCAGGCCCTCGCCAACGCCATCAAGGAGGCGCCGGTGATCTACGCCGCGGTCACCGATCCGGTGGCGGCCGGCCTCGTCGCCTCCCTCGATCGTGGCGGCCCCAACGTGACCGGCAGCTCCGACATGACCCCCGTGCGGCAGCAGCTGGACTTCCTCCGCTCGCTCAAGCCCGTCAAGCGGCTCGGCCACGTCTACAACGCGGGCGAGGCCAATTCCGCCCGCCTCGCCGAGCTCGTGCGGGCTTATTGCAAGGAAAAGGGAATGAGCCTCGTCGAGACGACGGTGACTAACTCGTCGGAGGTCAAGCAGGCGCTCCTCTCGATCGCCGGCCGGATCGACGCCATCTACCTCGGCAACGACAACACCGTGTTCTCGGCCATAAACGCCGTGGCCGAGGTCGCCATCCAGCGCAAGCTCCCCCTGGTCACCGCGGACCCGAGCTCGGCCGAGGCCGGCGTCCCCGTCCTCGCGGCCCTGGGCTTCGACTACTACGCCATGGGCAGGGCCACCGGCAGGATAGCGCTCCGGGTCCTCGCCGGCGAGAAGACCTCCTCCATCCCCGCCTACCTCTCGACCGACCCGCGGGACTTCCTCCTCGTCCTCAACGAGGACACCGCCGCCAAGATCGGCCTCGAGCTGCCCGAGGCCGTCCTCGCGAGGGCCCAGGTCCTCGTGGAGGGCGGCGCGGCCCACCGCAAGTGACCGCATGATCGAGGGCATCCTCATCGAGGGCCTGGTCTACGGGATCATGGCCCTCGGGGTCTTCATCGCCTTCCGGGTCCTCGACTTCGCCGACCTCACGGTCGAGGGCTCCTTCCCCTTCGGCGCCGCCGCGGGCGGGGCCCTCCTCGCCGGCGGCGCGGCCGCGCCGGCCGCCCTCCTCGCCGCCTTCGCGGCGGGGGCGCTGGCCGGCTGCGCCACGAGCGCCATCCACCACGGCTTCAAGGTCCCGCCCCTCCTCGCGGGCATCGTCACCATGACGGGCCTGTACTCGGTCGATCTCCGCCTCCTGGGCGGCCGGGCCAACCTCCCCCTCATAACGTTCAACCCCGTGATGCGGGGGAGCGAGGCCTGGCTCGGGCCCGGCGTCCCGCCCGTCCTCGCCTCGGCCGCCGCCTTCGGCCTGGGTGCCCTGGCCCTGGTCCTCGCCCTCGACCTGTTCTTCCACACGGAGCTCGGCATCGCGATCGGCGCGTTAGGCGACAACGAGACCTCGGTCGTCTCCGTCGGCGCTGACCCGACGGCCCTCCGCAGTATCGGCATAGCCCTCGCGAACGGCCTCGCCGGCCTCTCCGGGGCCCTCGCGGCCTCCTACCAGGGCTTCGCCGACGTCAACTTCGGCTCGGGCGTCATCGCGGCGGGCCTCGCCTCGGTGATGCTCGGCGAGCTGCTCCTGCCCTCGAGCCGGATCGGCGTCCAGCTCCTCCGGGTCCTCGCCGGCTCGGTCCTGTTCCGCGCCATCATGTACGCGGGCCGCTCCTGGGGCTACCTCGCGGGCATCACGCCGAACGACTTAAGGCTCCTCAATGCCCTCCTCGTCGTCGCGGCCCTCGCGGCCAGCAGGGGCCGCGCGCGCCTCTCCAGGGACGCGGCGCTCCGTCGCGCCAAGCGCGGCCGGGGAAGCCCCGCCCGCGGCGGGGGAGGAGCCTCGTGATCCGGCTCGAGGGGGTCGAGGTCGCCTTCGGCCTCGGGACCCAGGACGAGCGGCGGGTCCTCCGGGGCGTGGAGCTCGAGGTGCCCAAGGGCCAGCGCGTCTCGGTCATCGGCTCGAACGGGGCGGGCAAGACCACCCTGCTCAACGCCGTCGCCGGCTCGGTGCGCCTCGCGGCGGGGCGGGTCCTCATCGACGGGAGCGACCGGAGCGGTGAGCCGGAGTGGATGCGCTCGCGCTGCGTGGGCAGGGTGAGGCAGGATCCCCTCGCCGGCACCGCCGGCGAGATGTCGGTCCTCGACAACCTCGCGATGGCCTCGCGCAAGGGTAGGCGGCGGCTCCTCCCCGCGGTGACGCCGAGGCTCAGGCGCGAGCTGGCCGAGCGCGTGGCCGAGCTCGGGATGGGGCTCGAGGAGCGCCTGCGCGAGAACGTGAACCGCCTCTCCGGCGGGCAGCGCCAGGCCCTGACCCTCCTCATGGCCGCCCTCGCGAGGCCGGCCGTCCTCCTCCTCGACGAGCACACCGCGGCCCTCGATCCGCGCAACGCCCGGATCGTGACCGAGCTCACGCGGCGCCTCGTCGCGGAGCACGGCCTCACCTCCATCGCGGTCACCCACGACATGGGCCGCGCCCTCGAGGAGGCCGATCGCCTCCTCATGATGCACGAGGGCAGGATCGTCGCCGACCTCCAGGGAGCGGCGAAGGAGGGCATGGACGTCGAGGGCCTGGTCGCCCTCTTCGGCGAGGCCAGGGGCGGGCGGCTCGAGGAGGACGGGGCCCTCCTGCGCTGATGCCCGCCGGCCTCCGGGGCTCAGCCCAGGAGGAGGGAGAGGTCCTCGAGCCCGTCCAGGCCCTCGAGCCTGAGCTGCGATTTCGCGTACCGCGAGGCGGGGCCCACGCCGACGGCCAGCATGCCGGCCGCGAGGGCGGCGTCGATGCCCGCCTCGGCGTCCTCGACGACGGCGCAGTCGCCGGGCTCGACCCCGAGCTTGCGGGCGGCGGCCAGGAATACCTCGGGATCGGGCTTGCTCCTTGAGATATCCTCGCCGTCGGCCACCGCGTCGAAGCTCCCGGCGAGGCCCGTCCGCTCGAGGATGAGCTTGGCGTTCCTGCTCGAGGATCCCACGGCGAGGAGGATCCCCTCCGCCCTGAGCCGTGCGAGGAGCCCGGCGACCCCGGGCAGAACGGCCTCGGGGCCCAGGCCCTCGAGGAGGGAGCGGTAGAGCTCGTTCTTCGCCCGGGCGAGCTCCTCCTTCTCGGCCGGCCCGTAGGTCCTGGCCGCGTCGCGGACGAGGATCTCGACGCAGGCCATGCGGCTCACGCCGCGGAAGGCCTCGTTCGATCGCCGGTCGAAGGCTATGCCCTCCCGATCCGCGATCGCCTTCCAGGCCCGATAGTGCTGCTCGTCCGTGGTCGCCAGCACCCCGTCCAGGTCGAAGATGACCGCCTTCCGCCTCGTCCGCCCGCTCCCGCTCGCCATGTCCCCAGGTTACTACGGCGCGCGGGGGGCGGCCAAGCGGCGGCGGCGGGAAGGCGGACCGCGGCGCGCTCGAGGAGCCCGCACCGAGAATAAAGTTGACAGGCTCCTGGATACCGGCTTAGATTTCGGTGAGCGGTCGCTCGATCTGGACCGCGGCGGGAGGTTGGGAGCGTGAAAGGCTATACGGGCAAGATCCTCCTCGTCGACCTGGGGACGGGCGAGTCCGAGGTGCAGGCGGTCGATGACGCAGTCTACGAGAACCTCCTCTCCGGCGTGGGCCTGGGCGCCTGGTACCTCTACCGGAACATTCCCGCCGGCGCCGATCCCCTCGGCCCGGACAACATCCTCGGCTTCACCTCGGGCCTCCTCACGGGGACGGGCAGCGTGATGACGGGCCGATGGATGGCCGTCTGCAAATCCCCCCTCACCGGCGGCTGGGGCGACTCGAACTGCGGCGGCAGCCTCGCGCCGGCCATCAAGCACTGCGGCTTCGACGCCATCTTCTTCCGGGGGATATCCCCCCGCCCGGTCTACGCCTACGTCGACAACAAGGGCGTCCAGCTCAGGGACGCCTCGGCCTGCTGGGGCCTCGACGCGGTCGAGTCCGAGGAGCGGCTGGTCGCGGAGTGCTGGGCCGCGAAGAAGCCCGCGGTCGCGGCGATCGGCCCCGCCGCCGAGCGGCTTTCCCTCATCTCGGGGATATCGAACGACCTCGGCCGATACGCGGCCCGCTCCGGCGTGGGCGCGGTCATGGGCTCGAAGCGCCTCAAGGCCCTCGTCCTCGCCGGGACCAAGGCCATCAGGGGCGAGGACCCCGAGGCCGTCAAGAACCTGAGCAAGGCCTACTCGCGCACGATGCGCCTGGTCAACATGCCCGCCTTCCTCAAGGGCGCGGTCCTCCCCCTCATGGGCGCCGCCCTGGGCGCCGTCAAGGTCGCCTACTCCCTGGACGGCATGGTCTCGGCGATGATGTTCAAGCGCTGGGGCACGGCGATGAACAGCACCTACGGCATGACCAACGGCGACGCGCCGCTCAAGAACTGGGGCGGGTCGAACGCCGACTATTCCTTCAAGTACTACCACCACCTGAATCCCGATCGGGTGCTGGCCCGCGAGTCGAGGAAGTACCACTGCTACTCCTGCGTCCTCGGCTGCGGCGGCGTCTGCGACATCAAGGACCTCGGCAAGGGCGAGTACGCCCATACCCACAAGCCGGAGTACGAGACCATCATGGCCTTCGGCGGCCTGATGATGAACAAGAACCTCGACTCCATCTTCTACATCAACGAGCTCATGAACCGGGCGGGCTTCGACACCATCTCCGCGGCCGGGGCCGTGGCCTTCGCCATCGAGTGCTACGAGAACGGCATCCTCAGCAAGGAGGACACCGGCGGCCTCGAGCTCCGCTGGGGCGACTCGGAGGCGATCATCGCCCTCCTGCGCATGATGATCGCGCGCGAGGGGCTGGGCGACCTCCTGGCCGACGGCGTCAAGCGCGCGGCCGAGCGGATCGGCAAGGGATCGGAGCGTTACGCGGTGCACGTCGGGGGCCAGGAGCTTCCCATGCACGACCCGAAGATCGACCCCATGCTCGGCGTGACCTACGCCGCCGACCCGACCCCGGGCAGGCACACGACCAGCGGGGGCCTGTACTACTCGACCTCCTTCCTGTGGACCCGCGTGTCCTGGCTGCCGCGCTTCAAGATCCATCCCAAGGCCGAGGACTACGAGCCCTCGGAGCGGGGCGCCCTCGAGAACGTGGCCATGACCTCCTTCAAGATGCTCATCGACGGGGCGGGGGCCTGCTACTACGCCATGCTCACCGGCGTGCCCCACTTCCGCATCTTCGAGTACCTGAACGCGGCGACGGGCTGGACCAAGAGCCCCGACGAGTACATGGAGATCGGGAAGCGGATACAGACTCTCAGGCAGCTCTTCGGGATCAAGCAGGGCTACGACCCGAGGAAGGTCCGGATCCACGACCGGGCGGCGGGGAGGCCCCCCCTCAAGGACGGGCACAACAAGGGCCTGTTCCTGAGGACCGAGGAGATGATCCCCTATTACTGGAAGGCCTGGGGCTGGGACGAGGCGAGCGGGATCCCCACCGAGGCGACCCTGCGCGGGCTGGGCCTCGACGAGCTGCTCGCCGAGGAGGCCGTCCATGCCTAAGGCGAGCCCGAGCTTCGATTACGGGACCTGCATGGCCTGCCGCGCCTGCGTGGACGCCTGCCCCTTCAGCTGCCTGGAGGACAGGAAGACCGGGCTCGAGCGCTACAACAAGGCCTTCCCCGAGATGGCGAGGCCGGAGAAGTGCACGGGCTGCGGGCTCTGCGCCGCGGCCTGCCCCGTCGACGCCATCGCCATGCTCCCTTCTCCCGCGCCGGGCGCCTAGGAGGCCGCCTCCCACCTGCCTCCCCGCAGCTCGAGGCCGTAGGCCCCCTCGAGCTTGCGCGCGAGGCCCTCGCTGAGCCGCCGGGAGGTGGCGGCGAGCTCGGGGGGGATGCGGCGGTCGCCCCGCGCGACGCCGCTGGTGAGGAGGGTCTCGGCGAGGAGCTTCGCGGCGATGAAGCGCTCGCTCTTCTCCACGGCGAAGGCGAGGAAGCCCGGCAGGAGGGAGGCCACCTCCCAGGTGACCTGCTCGGCCTGCGAGTAGCGGCCCGCGTCCTTGTCCTGGTCGGTGAAGCGCACCGGCAGCTCGCGCCCGAGCCCCTCGATCCGCGGGACGAGCCAGTCGAGGTCGAATAGGCCCGTGGCGCAGTTGAAGAGGATGGTGGAGCCGCCCGCCTCCAGCCGCCTGACCTCCTCGAAGGAGATGGCCGGGCCTATGTCGGCTATCGTGCGGGATCCGTCGGCGGCCTCGACGAGGATCCCTCCCTTGACGTCCATGGGCGTGCGGAGGGAGAAGTCGAAGCCGGCCGGGAGGCCCGAGAGGGCGAGGAGGGCCAGCTCGGCGGGATCGGGCAGGTAGCCGAGGTTGTCGACGTTGCCGAGGTAGGCGAAGCGGATCTCGGAGCCGCGCAAGGCGCGCAGGACCGGGGCGAGGACCCGGAAGCACTGGCCGTGGCCCCCGGGCAGGGCCACGACGCTGTCGGGGCGGCCGTAGGCCCGGTCGAAGACCCGCTTGGGGCGGCCCTCCGCCGAGTGGCTGTAGGCCGCTATCAGGGGCTGGACCCCCGTGGCAAGGTCGCAGGGCGCCTCGCCGGCCCGGGCCGCCGGCTCGGCGAGGAAGGGCTCGGATTCGTAGCCGCGGTAGGCCTCGCGCAGCTGGCCGTCGTTGCCGACGCTCGACATCTGGTAGACCGGCAGGACGGGCCGGCCCGGCTCGCCGAAGCGCTCGCGGTAGGCGCGGCACAGGAGGAGGCGGGCCCGCAGCTTGAGCTCGAGGAAGCTCGGGCCCGGGCTGCCGTCGGGATTCACGAAGGCGGGGGTCAGGCCCTTGGGCCGATCCTTGCACAGGGGGGCGAGGGACTCGAAAGAGGGCCGCATCGCCTCGAAGGCCGCTTCCCCGAAGGCGAGGTTCTTCTTCGAGTCGGCGTAGCTCGTGGCCGAGCCGCCGTTGAGGATGCCGTAGGCGGTCCGGCTCAGGAGGGCGAGGCCGAGCTCCTTGAGCTCGGCCCGGCCGAAGCTCAGGCTGCCCCCCGAGGCGCGCGCGGCGGCCGGGGCCTCGAGGCCGAGGCCGGCGAGGCGCTCGCGGGCCTCGGCCTCGGGAAGGGCGTAGGAGAGGGCGGGGCCCAGCTCGACGACGCTCCGGCCGTCGACCGCGGGCACCCCCGAGGCCCGCAGGGGGGCGACCCCGTCGTAGAGCCCGGCGTTGTAGTCGTCGAGGATGGAGAGGCTGAGCTCGGCGTCGACGCCCTTCGCGGCCATGTCGGCCAGGAGGGCGCGGCTCAAGCGGGTCTCGGGCGCCGCCATTCCCGCCTCCTAGAGGAGCTGCGCGGCCGCGTTGGCGGCGCCGTACAGCGAGATCGAGTAGTCCTTGACGATCATGACCGGGGTTCGGGCGAGGATGGAGCGGATGTGGGGGAGGTAGCTCCGCTCGTAGCTCGCCATGAAGCGGCTCCCGCCGAGGAAGAGGGCCTCGTTCTTGGCGGCGATGCCCCCGGCGAGGTAGACGCCCCCCGAGGGAAGGAAGGTCGAGGTCAGGTCGGCGGCGACCCGGGCGTAGAGGCTCACGAAGAGCTCCATGGCGCGGGCGCAGAGCGGATCCTGGGCGGAGCGCGCGGCGACGAGGGCGGGGCGCTCCGGCTCGGAGGCATCGAGGACGGCCGCGGCCCCGCGGCCGAGCTTCTCGCCGGAGGCCTCGGCCCGCTCGGCGAGGAAGGCGAAGAGCTGGGCGATGCCCTGGCCGGAGACTCCCGCCTCGGCCCCGGGGACGAAGCCGTACCTCGCCCCGAGCCAGCGCTGGAAGTCCCTGGTCTCGTCGTCGTAGGCGGGGAGGGTGATGTGCCCTCCCTCGGAGGGGAAGGCCTCGATCCGGTCGCGGACCCGGAGGACGTAGCCCACCCCGAGGCCCGTGCCCGCCCCGACGATGGCCTTGACCCCGCCGCCCTGGGGCTCGGGCAGGGAGCCGTCGAGGTGGGGCAGGCGGGTTATCTGCGCCGGGTTGGCGGGGTCGAGGAGGAGGACGCCGTAGGAGACGGCGGTGAAATCGTTCACGAGCCGGGAGGGGATCGAGAAGGCCGCCTCGATCTGACGCGCGTCGATGCCCCAGGGGGCGTTGGTCAGCTGGATGCGCTGGTCGACGACGGGCCCGGCGCCGGAGACGCAGCAGAGCTCGGGCTCGAGGCCGGGCTTGGCCCGCTTGGCCTCCTCGAGGAATCGCCCGAGCGGCTCGAGGAGGGAGGGCTCCTCCTTGGTTTTGTAGTGGCGGTCGAAGAGGAGGGTGAAGGTCCCGCCCTTCTTCCCGATGAGGGCCAAATTGGTGTTCGTGCCCCCGACGTCCCCGGCGAGGACGACGAGATCGTAGGCCGTTCGAGAGGAGATCATACTCATATGATAGCGGCCGAAGCCGCGCCATGAGAAGAGGCGCTTGCCCCGGGGCCCCGGGGCGCCTACACTGCGGCAATGCGCGAAACGGAAGGCTCGCCCGAGCTCGGGCAGCTCGGTTTCGGGGAGCTCTCGCCGGAGGGCTGGCTGCGGGAGCGGCTCGAGCTCCAGGAAGCTGGCCTCGGCGGCCATATCGAGGAGCTCTGGCCCGACCTGGGACCGGATTCGGCCTGGCTCGGCGGCGGGGGCGAGGCCTGGGAGCGCGGGCCCTATTACCTGGACGGCCTCGTTCCCCTAGCCTTCCTCCTCGGCAGGGATCGCGTCATCGAGCGGGCGCGGAAGTGGGTCGAGGCCATGCTGGCGAGCGGGAGGCCGGGCGGCTCCTTCGGTCCCCCATCCAATCCCGACTGGTGGCCGCGGAGCGTGGCCCTCAAGGCCCTCCTCTCCTGGCTCGAGGCCACCGGGGACGAGCGCGTCCTTCGCCTCATGCTCGGCTACTGCCGCTACCAGCTCTCGCGGATCGACGAGGAGCCCCTCTCCGGCTGGGCCGCGGCCCGCGGGACCGAGAACGCCCTCGTCGCCCTCGAGCTCTGGCGGGCGACGGGGGAGGGCTTCCTCCTCGAGCTGGCGGGGAAGTGCCTCGCTCAGGAGCTCGATTGGGACTCGATCTTCCGAGGCTTCCCCTATCACCGGAAGACCGGCGCCTACCTGCCCCGCCTGCCCTTCCGGGCGGCCAAGGCGGCCATGCTGGCCCTGGGCCGGATGAAGGCGCGCAACGCGTCGAAACGGGACGGCGATCCCCCCGCCCGCCCGGGCGCGGCCGAAGCCGAGCGCCTGAAGTCCAAGCCCCTCTTCCGCCACTACCACTTCACCCACAACGTGAACTACGCGATGGCGGTCAAGCGGCCGGCCATCGAGCTGGCCCTCGAGCTGGCCCGTTCGGGCGCCGCGGCCCGGGGAAGGGCGGCCGCCGGGCTCAGGCGCGAGGCCGCGGCCCGGGCCGAGGAGGCGATCGAGGCGGCCCTCGGGAGCCACGGCCTGGCCCTGGGCATCTGGTCGGGGGACGAGCATTTCTCCGGGCCGGCGCCGACCCAGGGCATCGAGCTCTGCGGCATCGTCGAGCTCATGCACAGCCTCGAGCTCCTGGTCCGCCTCACCGGCGAGGCCCGCTTCGCCGATCGCCTCGAGCTCCTCGCCTTCAACGCCCTCCCCGCGGCCTTCACCGAGGACATGCGCGGCCACCAGTACCTCCAGCAGGTCAACCAGGTACTCGTCACGCGGGCGCGCCGGCCCTGGTACGACAACGGGAGGGAGGCCAGCCTCTTCGGCCTCGAGCCGGAGTTCGGCTGCTGCGCCGCCAACTTCCACCAGGGCTTCCCCAAGCTGGCGCGGAACCTCTGGCTCTCGACCGAGGGAGGGGGCCTCGCCTGCTCCGTCTACGCCCCCTCGCGGGCCCGTCCCCGCGCGGCCGGCGGCGAGCTCGAGCTGGTCCTGCGCACGGACTACCCGGCCTCGGGCCGGATCGAGCTCAGCTTCGAGGCCTCCGCGGCCGCGCCGATCGGGGCCGGGAGGAAGGGCCACGAGTTCCCCCTCTACCTCCGCGTCCCCTCCTGGGCCGCGGGCATGAGCGCCTCGATCCGCGGCGGCGATCCCGAGCTCCTCGGCCCCCCCGGCTCCTTCGCCTTCCTGGGCGCCGGCCCCTGGGCGGCCGGGGACCGCATCGAGGCCGAGATCCCCCTCGCCATCCGCGTCGAGGATCGGCCCCGGGGCGCGGTCGCGATCCATCGGGGACCCCTCCTCTTCGCCCTCGATGCCGGGGCCTCCTGGTCGAGCCTCCGCGGCCAGGCGCCCTTCGACTACCGCGAGGCGAGGCCCCGCAGGGCCTGGAACTACGCCCTCGTCCTCGACCCCGCTGATCGGGCCGCTTCCCTCCGCGCCGAGATCGACGCGAGCCCCGATCTCCTTTTCAAGGCCGGGGCACCTCCCGTTTCGCTCAAGGCGCGGGGACGCCGCCTCGGCTCCTGGCTCCTCCGGGGCGCCCAGGCGGGGCCGCTCCCGCGCGGCCCGATCGACCCGGGCTCGGCGAGCCTGGGCCCGGAGGAGGAGCTTCGCCTCCTGCCCTACGCCTGCGCCCCCTGCCGGGTGGCCGAGCTGCCCTGGAGCCCGGCGGGCCGCGGGTAAAAGAGCGGCCGCCCGCGGGCATCGCGGGCGGCCGAGCCTGGACGGGCGCGCACGAGGCGCGGCCCTCGAGGTCCTACAGCTGGAAGCGGGCGGAGAGGGAGGCGGCGAGGGCCTCGGTGGAGGGCACGTAGACGAACTGGGCGTCGAGGGCGATGAGGAGGTGGAAGGACATGCCGCCATAGAGGCGGAAGACGGGGTCGGTCGCCTCGACCTTGTAGCTGAAGCCCGAGTCGCTCAGGGAGGGCGCGTCGCCGCCCGCGGCCTCGATGGCCGAGGCGAGCTGCTGGTAGGTCGCGGGGCTTCCGTCCTGAGTGATCGTCAGCTCGCTGGAGACGCCCCCCTCCACGGTGGACTTGCCGAAGCTGTAGCCCAGGCCCGCGTAGGGGCGGATGAAGAGGAAGCGCTTGGAGACCTGGAGGGTGGCGTCGACCACGAGCGACTCCCACTCGATCCGCATGTCGGGGTCGCTCGCCTCGACTATCCAGATATCCCCGCCGATGTCCTCGTTGATGATCTCCTGGTTGCCCGCGCCCATCGCGGCGCTCGCGCTGCCCTGCTGGTAGCTCAGGCCGAGGCCGAAGCTGAGGTCGGGAAGGAGGAGCTTCTCCTTGAGGATGGCGACTCGGGCCTGGGCCCCTATGCTCTTGTACTCCACGTTGGCGTCGCCTAGCTTCTCGCCAAGGGAGGCCGGGATGACGCCGCCGGTGAGGCCGACGTCGACGGGGATGATGGGCAGGCCGATCTTGAAGGTCAGGGCCGCCGCCGGGATGGGGATGCCGAGGTTCTCGAGGCCCGAGGGCATCTCCTGGCCGAGGGCCTCGAAGAGAGGCTCGGCGCTGCCCTTGCCGGTGAAGGCCGCCCCGATGGCCAGGCCCGCCCCGAAGTGGGGGAAGCCGCCCACGTAGGCGTCGGACCAGTTGGCGCCGGTCGTGGCGTTGAGGATGAGGACGCTGGCCATATCGGAGGAAAAGTCCTTGAAGGCCGACTCGAAACTCCCGAAGGATTGGGCGGAAGCGAATGCCGCGAGGAGCAGGAGCGCAAGGAGCGCGCTGATCTTTCTCATGGAACCTCCCTGTCGAATGGGATCGACACTACAAGCATAGCTCGGGGAGGCATAAAAATCTAAAATGTCTAATACATCAAATAAAATGCTGTGCGCAAATGAATTACCAGGTCTGGTATTCAGGCAAACAGGAAATCGAGGATCTCCTCGGCGCTCCAGGCCCGCCCTTCGGCAGCGTCGAAGACCTCGAGGTGGACATGGCCGCCATGGTTGGGCCTGCGGGCGTTCATGCCCGTATTGCCCCCCCTGCCGAGGACCGTCCCCGACTCCACGGTCTGGCCGACCAGGAGCTGCACCTCGTGCAAATGGAAGTAGGAGTAGTAGCGGCGCTCGACGGGGTTGTAGATCACCAGCCCGTTCCCGGCCGCCGGCGAGAGCCCGCCGCTCTTCCACTTCGCCGGGCCGGCCCCGCCGCGCCAGTCGGCGGCCGAGGCCACGACGATGCCCGGGGAGAGGGAGAGGATGCGGGGGCCGATGTGGGCCTCGCCCCGGCGATCGAAGCTGGTGAAGAAGACGTCGAGGGCGTAGGGATGGGCGAGGGGGAGTTCCCTGCGCGCGGGAGGATAGACCGCGCCTCGGGCGGCCAGGCAGGGCCTGGCTCGGGCTGGCGCCGCCGCCGCTGCGGCCAGGGCCGGCGGGGTCGGCTGCCCTTCAGCCTGCGCCTGCCCGGCGGCCGGGCTTTGCCCGGCGAGGGCCTCGTAGGCGGCGGCGTAGAGGGTCTCGTAGGCCGCCCTGAGCGGCCGGTACTCGGAGGCGAGCCGGGCCGCCTCGCGGTAGTGCTCGCCCGCCGGTCCGGGAAGGTCCGAGGATTCCACGAAGTCGTCGACGTCCCGGTCGAGGGCGAGGAGGGCGAGGACGGCCCGCCCGGGGGGGAAGGCCCGTGCCAGCTCCTCGCGGGCCTCCCCGGAGTCCCGGGCGGCCCGCGCGAGGTCGCGGGCCGCCAGGCCGACCAGCTCCTCGGGGAGGGCGGCCAGCCGCTTCGGGCTGAAGAGGGCGCCGAGGACGAGGGCCTCCGCCCGGGGCGGGGCGGCGCCCGGGGCTCCGAAGGAGGGGGCCAGGGAGGAGGGCTTGGTCCGGAGGACGGTCGAGCCGGCCGCGAGTGCGATGCCGAGGAGGCAGAGCGCCGCCACGGCCCTGAGGAAGACCGGCTGCCTATCCACGGCCCAGGCCGGTCCCTTCCCGGCCCGAGGAGGCCGGCTCCGGGGCGCGGCTCCTGCGGGAGGCCCGATGGCCGGCCAGGGCGGAGGCGCAGGCGGCGAGGAGGTCCATGCAGGCCCGGGCGTCGTCGAGGGCGCGGTGGGCCCGGCCCGGCTCTATCCCCAGGCGCTCGGCGAGGGAGCCCAGGCGGTAGCTCCGCTCGAGGGGGAAGGCCTCCTTCGCCAGGCGCCTGGTGTCGAGCGACGCGTTGCGCGGCGAGGCCAGCCCGGCCCGCGCGAGCTCGGACTCGAGGAAGGAAAGGTCGAAGGGCGCGTTGTGCGCCACTATAATGGCGTCGCCCGCGAGGGCGAGGAGGGCCGGGGCGAGGGAGGCGAAGCGGGGCGCCCCCTCGAGGTCGGCGTCGGAGATGCCGTGGATGGCCCGGGCCTGGAAAGGCATCGGCATGCCGGGATCGACCAGGGCGGCGAAGGCCGCCTCCTCCCGGAAGGCCGCCGCGCCGCCGGGCCCGCCGACCGCGCGGAAGCGGAGGGCCCCGATCTCCACCACCCGGTCGCGGCGGCAGTCGAGGCCGGTCGTCTCGAAGTCGAGGGCGAGGAAGGCCGTCCCCTCCCGGGCCCAGGGGCGCGGGGCGGTCACGCTCCGACGGCCTTCCGGATCTCGGCCACGATGGCGGAGGCCTTGGCCGCCGAGGCGGCGCGGGCCTCGGCGAGGCCGCCGGAGGCCTCGGTCCGGCAGAGGACGTAGTACTTGATCTTGGGCTCGGTGCCCGAGGGGCGGACCGTCACCATGGTCCCGTCCTCGAGGTACCATTGGAGGACGTCGCTCGGCGGCAGGTCGACCTTCTCGGCGGCGGCCTCGCGGCCCGGCTCCCAGGCCGCGCCGGCCTTGACGTCGCGGATCCGCGCGACGCGGATGCCGCCGAAGGAGGCCGGCTGGGCGCGGCGGTAGCCCTCCATGATGCCGCGCATCGTGTCCATGCCCGTCGGCCCCTCGAAGTACTTGGAGACGCCGCGCTCCTCGTAAAGGCCGTGCTCGAGGTAGAGCTCGTCGAGGCGCTCGAGGAGGGACTTGCCCTTGGAGCGCCAGTAGAGGGCGGCCTCGGCGGTCAGGGCCGCCGCCGAGATCCCGTCCTTGTCGCGGACCTCGTCCTCGACGAGGTGGCCGTAGCTCTCCTCGGTGCCGTAGACGAAGGTATAGCCCTTGCCGTCGGACTCGAAGCGGCGCATGAGGGCGGCGATCCACTTGAAGCCGGTGAGGCACTCGAACATGGTCGCGCCGTACTTGGCCGCCACGCGCGACTGCAGGTCGGTGGTGACGATGCTCTTGATGCAGGCCGGCTTGGCCGGGAGGCGCCCGAGCTCCTTCATCGTGAGGAGGAGGTAGTCCAGGTGGAGGGCGCCGAGCTGGTTGCCGGTGACGAGGGAGAATCCGCCTGCGCCGTCGGGCACCGCGATGCCGAGCCGGTCGGCGTCGGGATCGGTGGCCATCACCACGTCGGCTCCCTCCTTCACGCCGAGCTCGATGGCGAGCTTGAGGGCGGCGGGCTCCTCGGGGTTGGGGAAGGAGACCGTGGGGAAGGAGCCGTCGGGCTCGCGCTGCTCGGGCACGGTGGAGACCGCGAGGCCGAGCTCGCGCATGACCCGCTCGAAGTGCAGGGCCCCCGTGCCGTGCAGGGGGGTGTAGACGATCTTGACCTTGCCGCCCAGCTCCTTGATGAGCCCGGGGCGGAGGAGCTTGGACTTGACCATGGCGACGTAGGCCTCGTCGACCTGGCGGTCGATCATGACCAGGAGGCCCGCGGCGAGGGCCTCGGCGCGGCCCATCGTCCTGACCTCGCTCACGGCGCCCACCATGGCGATGATGCCCTCGTCGTGGGGCGCTATCACCTGGGCGCCGTCGTTCCAGTAGGCCTTGTAGCCGTTGTACTTGGGCGGGTTGTGGCTCGCCGTGACCACGACGCCCGTGTCCGCGCCCAGGAGCCGGATCGCGAAGGAGAGCTCGGGCGTGGGCCTGAGCGAGCTGAAGAGGTAGGCCTTGACGCCGTTGGCGGCGAAGACCAGGGCGGCGGCCTCGGCGAACTCCGCCGAGCAGCGCCGGGAGTCGTAGGCGAGGCAGGCCGAGAGGGCCTTGCCGGGGAAGGCCTTCTTGAGGTAGTCGGCCATGCCCTGGGTCGCGCGGCTCACGACGAGGAGGTTCATGCGGTTGTAGCCCCCGCCGATCACCCCCCGCAGGCCGCCGGTCCCGAACTCGAGGTCGCGGTAGAAGCGGTCCTCGAGCTCCTTCCAGTCGCCGGCCTGGAGCAGGGACAGGACCTCGACGCGGAACGCGTGGTCGGTCTCCTTGGCTATATAGTCCGTGGCCCTTGCCTTGATAGCGTCGTGGTCCATGCGCCCTCCCTCCTCGTCCTCTGCTTCGATTCTAGTGCCGATCGGCGCCCCCGGGTAGCCCGGCGGCGCGGGCCCGCTCAGAAGTAGCGCAGCATCTCCCCGGGCTCGGCGAGCACCGCGTCGGCCCCCGCCGCCCTGAGCTCGGCCTCGCCGCGGAAGCCCCAGGCCGCCCCGAGGGCCAGCATGCCGGCCGCGGCGGCCGTGCGCATGTCGACGTCGGAGTCGCCGAGGTAGGCCACCTCGGCGGGGGGGACGCCGAGGAGCCTCGCCGCGTCAAGGGCGGCGGCGGGATCGGGCTTGCGGGGGAAGCCGGGGCCCTCGCCGCGCACGAGGACGAAGGGGATCTCGGGGAAGAGCCCGGCGACGACCTTGGCCGTCAGGGCCTGGATCTTGTTCGAGAGCACCGCCATGGGCAGCCCCTCGCCCGCGAGGGCGGCCAGGAGCTCCCGGACTCCGGGGTAGGGGCGGGTCAGGTCGAAGCAGTGGGCCTCGTAATCGGCCGCCGACTCGGCCCGTAGCTCCTCGATGCGGGCCTCGGAGCGCTCGGAGGGGGGGAGGGCTTTGGTCACGAGATTGCGGAAGCCGTTGCCGACCATGAGCTTGTAGTCTCCCGCGCCGTGGACGGGGAAGCCCCGCCGGGCGAGGGAGCGATTGACCGCCGCGGAGATGTCCCCGATGGTGTCGGCCAAGGTTCCGTCGAGATCGAATATGGCTGCTTTCATTCGCGTGTATGGCCGCCGCGCGGGGCGCTTTCCGCGGGCGCGGCGGGGAGGGTAGTATCGCCGAAGGGGACGAGGAGCGTCAATGAGTGGGAAGGATAGGGCTGCGGCGAGGGGGGAGGGGGCGTTCCGCGAGCGCTACCGCGCCCTCTACGGCGAGCGTTGGGCGATGCTCGAGTCGGCCCTGGGCTCCCCTCCCGACTCGGTGGCCTTCCGCGCCGCGCCCGGCTCCGAGCCCTACTACCTCGACTCGGCCTCGGTCTTCGCGGCGGGCGCGCTCGACCTGGGCGCGCCCGCCGGCCCCGAGGGCGAGGCCCTCCCGGTCCTCGACGCCTGCGCGGCGCCGGGGGGCAAGAGCCTCGTCCTGGCCTCGCGCCTCCCCCCCGGCTCCCGCCTCGTCGCGAACGAGCTCTCGGCCGATAGGCGGCGCAGGCTGGCCGCGGTCCTCGACCGCCATCTCCCGCCCGAGCTCCGCGCCCGGGTCGATATCCGGGGAAGCGACGCCGCCGCCCTCTGCCGGCGCCTGCCGGCGGCCTTCGGGGCCATCCTCCTCGACGCGCCCTGCTCGAGCGAGCGCCACGTCCTGGCCGATCCGGCCGCCCTGGCCGAGTGGAGCCCGGCTAGGACGCGGAACCTCGCCGCCCGCCAGTGGGCCCTCCTCTCCTCGGCCTTCATCATGCTCGCCCCGGGCGGCTGCCTCGTCTATTCCACCTGCTCCCTCTCCCCCGAGGAGAACGAGCAGGTCGCGGCGCGGCTGGCGGCCAAGGCGGGGGCCGAGGCGGTCTTCGAGGAGCTCCGCGAGCCGCGGGCCGAGCGCCTCGGCCGCGGCCTCATCTTCCTCCCGGACGCTGCCGGCGGGGCCGGCCCCCTGTACGTCTGCAGGGTACAGAAGGCCCCCTCCCGGGCTTAGCCGGCCGGCTGGTCGAGGTCGGCGTCCTTGCCGCCGAGCTTGCGGAAGCGCCCCTCCTTCTCCTCGATGGCCCGTTCCGTATCGCGGATCCTACCTATGAGGTCGCGGACGGCCGGGGACTCGGCGGAGAGGCTCTTCTGGCCTTTCTCCGCGAAGGTGGCGTAGACCTCGGCCCCGAGCTGGGCGCTGAGCTTCTCGACCTGGCTCCGGTACTGGATGATCTCGACCTTGAGGACCCCCATCTCGCCCCAGACCTGGGCCTGGGTCCCCGCCTTCGAGACCGCCTCCCGCGAGGCCGCGATGCCCCGGTTCATCAGATCCTGGATCTTTTCGGAGAGCGTCATGTCCTTGAGCCTCCTCGCCTTGCTCCCACTCTAGCGCGGATCCTGGCCTCGAGCCAGCTTTTCCCGCTCCGATATGCCCGGGTCGCTTCCTCGCGGCGGGCTAAAAAAACGCGGACTCCGCCTTGACAGATGGGGCAATACCTACTATATCCTGTAGTCGTCATAGGAAATCCCGCTATCTATAGCGGCGTCGAAAAAAGACCGATACTAAATCAGGTGCTATATGCGTTGTCCCCACTGCGGCAGCCTCGACGACAAGGTCATCGATTCTCGCACTCTCGCCAACGGCGAGAGCATCAGGCGCCGCCGCGAATGCCTCTCCTGCGGCCTGCGCTTCACGAGCTACGAGCGGATCGAGGAGAAGCCCCTCATGGTCGAGAAGCGCGACGGCCGCCGCGAGCCCTTCGAGCGGGCCAAGCTCGAGCGGGGCATCATCCGCGCCCTCGAGAAGCGACCCGTCTCCCAGCTCAGCATCGAGAACCTGGTCAACGAGGTCGAAGACGAGGCCGCGCTCAAGGGAAAGGGCGCGAACGAGATCTCGAGCGCCGAGCTCGGGGAGATGGTGCTCAGGCGCCTGTTCGGCATCGACCGCGTTGCCTACGTGCGTTTCGCCTCGGTGTACCGCAAGTTCGAGACCATGGACGAGTTCTTGAAGGAGATCGAGCACCTCGCCTCGGCGCCGCCAGCGGCGGAGCCGGAGGCCGGGGCGGCTCCGAAGGGCGGGATCGATGTCTGAGCAGCAGTTTTTCCCCGAGTGGAAGGCCTTCCTCGGCGAGGAGGGCTCCTCCGGGCCGGTGCGGCAGGTGGCCAAGCGCTCGGGCGAGGTGCAGCGCTACGACCGCGCCAAGATCGCCGCGGCCATCGGCAAGGCCTTCGACGCGGTCCTGCTCCGGGGTGCCGAGGCCGAGGCCGCCCCGGCCCGGGCGGCGCGGGTCGAGGCCGTCGTCGCCTCGGTCGAGTCGCGCCTTCGCGAGCTCATGGCCGCCCGGCACCCCAACTCGATCCCCGCCATCGAGGAGATACAGGACCTGGCCGAGGACTGCCTCATCGCCGCGGGCGAGGCCAGGGCCGCCAAGGCCTACATCCTCTACCGGGCCAAGCACGAGGCGATGCGCGACGCCGCCCGCCTCACCCTCGATATCAATACGACGATGGACGGCTACCTCTCCCAGGCCGACTGGCGCGTGAAGGAGAACGCCAACGTCAACTACTCCCTCGGCGGCCTCATCCTCCACAACTCCGGCACCGTGACCGCCAACTACTGGCTGCGGAACATCTACCCCGAGGAGATCGCGGCCGCCCACCGCGAGGCCGACTTCCACATCCACGACCTGTCCATGTTCTCCGGCTACTGCGCGGGCTGGTCGCTCCGCCAGCTCATCGCCGAGGGCCTCGGGGGCATCCCCGACAAGATCAGCTCCAAGCCCGCCTCCCACCTCTCCACCCTCGTGCAGCAGATGGTGAACTTCCTCGGCGTCCTCCAGAACGAGTGGGCGGGGGCCCAGGCCCTCTCCTCCTTCGACACCTACCTCGCCCCCTTCGTGCGCAAGGACGCGTTGGGCGAAGCCGAGGTCCGCCAGTGCATGCAGAGCTTCCTCTTCGGCGTCAACACGCCCTCCCGCTGGGGCAGCCAGGCGCCCTTCACCAACGTCACCCTCGACTGGGTCTGCCCCGCCGACCTGCGGGACAAGGAGGCCGTGGTCGGCGGCAAGGGGACGGGCTTCACCTACGGCGAATGCCAGCCCGAGATGGACAGGGTGAACAAGGTCCTCATCGAGCTCATGATCGAGGGCGACGCCGAGGGCCGCGGCTTCGCCTACCCCATACCCACCTACAACGTGACCAAGGACTTCGACTGGGATTCGCCCAACGCGCGCCTCCTGTTCGAGATGACGGCGAAGTACGGCACCCCCTACTTCCAGAATTTCGTGAGCTCCGACCTCGACCCCGGCGACGTGCGCTCCATGTGCTGCCGCCTCCAGCTGGACAAGCGCGAGCTGCGCAAGCGGGGAGGGGGCCTGTTCGGCTCCGACGAGCTGACCGGCAGCATCGGCGTCGTGACGGTCAACCTCCCGCGCCTGGGCTACCTCGCCCGCGGCCGCGCCGACTTCTACTCGCGGCTCGACCGCCTCATGGACCTGGCCGCCCGCTCCCTGGCCATCAAGCGCAAGGTCATCACCCGCCTCCTCGAGGGCGGCCTGTTCCCCTACACCAGGCGCTACCTCGGGAGCTTCAACAACCACTTCAACACGATCGGGCTGGTCGGCATGCACGAGTGCTGCCTGAACTTCCTCGGCGGGGGCATCGAGACCGCCGAGGGACGGGCCTTCGCCCTCGAGGTCCTCGCCCACATGCGCGGCCGCCTCGCCGAGTACCAGGTGGCGACGGGGGACCTGTTCAACCTCGAGGCGACGCCCGCCGAGTCGACGAGCTACCGCCTGGCCAAGCACGACCGGGAGCGCTGGCCCGACATCGCCGCCTCGGGCGGCCAGGGCTCCGAGCCCTACTACACGAACTCGACCCAGCTCCCCGTGGGCCGCACCGAGGACCTCTTCGAGGCCCTCGACCACCAGGAGGAGCTCCAGGCCTCCTACACGGGCGGCACGGTCTTCCACGCCTTCCTCGGCGAGGCCCCCGAGGACTGGCGGGCCGTGCGCGACCTGGTCAAGGCCGTCGCCGCGAGCTACCGCGTGCCCTACTACACCATATCGCCCACCTTCTCCGTCTGCCCCGTCCACGGCTACCTCGCCGGGGAGCAGTGGAACTGCCCCAAGTGCAAGGCCGAGGCGGAGGAGCGGATCCGGGCCGAGATCAGGAAGCTCGAGGCCGAGCTCGCCGCGGTTTGACGCCAAGAAGACTGGGAACATAAAGGGGAGGAAGATGACGGAACGGGAGAGGATCGAGGCGCGGATCGCCGAGCTCGAGGGGGAGCTCGCCCGCGCGGAGGGCAGGCCCACGGAGGTCTACAGCCGGATCGTCGGCTACTACCGCCCCGTGCGGAACTGGAACGCCGGCAAGCGCGCGGAGTACGCGGAGCGCCTGGCCTTCTCCATGCCGAGGCTCGGCCAGGCCCGGGGCCAGGCAGCCGTCGAGGCGAGGCCCGCCCCGGCCGAGCCCGCGGCCCCGGCCGAGGCAGCCCCGGCGCCCTCCTCGCCGAGGGAGCCGGCGAGGGCCGAGCCGGGGAAGGGCTACCTCGTCTTCACGCGGGCCGCCTGCCCGAACTGCCCCCCCGTCAAGAACTACGTCGTCGGCTCGGGCCTCCCCGCCACCTTCGTCGACGTGGACCTGGCCGAGGGCCTCGAGCTGGCGCGCCGCCACGGCGTCCTCTCGACGCCGACGGTCCTGGGCCTCGACGCCGAGGGCCGGGAGCTCTTCCGCGCCCTCGACCTCGGCCAGCTCAAGGCCGGCCTCGGCGCGGCCAGGGCCTAGGCCGGGGCCGCGCGATGGACGATCGCGTGGCCTTCCGCAAGACGAGCCTCGTCGACTTCCCGGGCCGGGTCGCCGCCGTCCTCTTCTTCCCCGGCTGCGACTTCGCCTGCCCCTACTGCCATAACGCGGGCCTCGTCGACCCGGCGAGGGCGGAGGGGGAGCTCGACGAGCTGGGGGAGTTCTACGCCCACCTGGACCGCCGCCGGGCCGTGCTCTCCGGGGCCGTCCTCTCCGGCGGCGAGCCCCTCCTCCGGGCCGACCTTCCCAAGGTCGCCGCGGCCCTCCGCGCCCGCGGACTCGCGGTAAAGCTGGACACGAACGGCTCCTTCCCCGGGCGCATCGAGGAGGTCCGGCCCGACTACGTGGCCCTCGACCTCAAGACCGCCCCCGCGGCCTACGCCCGGGTGGCGCCCTCGCTCCCCGGGGCGGGCGAGCGGGCCCTCGAATCGCTCCGCCTCCTCCGCGCCCTCGCGGCCGAGGGCCGGCTCGAGTTCGAGGTTCGCATAACCTGCGCCCCTGGCGTCCTCGAGCCCGGGGACCTCGCCGCCCTCGCCGAGGAGCTCGAGGCGGGGGACCGGGTCGTCCTCCAGGCCTTCCGCCCCGGGGGCTGCCTCGACCCGGCCTGGGACTCCCTCGCTCCCTACTCGCCCGCGGAGATGGAATCATTCCGGGAGGCGATCGCCCGGAGCGCCCCCGGCGCGCGGATCCGCGGGCCCTGATCCGCCCGGCCGCGCCTCGCCGGCCGCCCCATTGCCAGAGCGGCCTCGCGGCCCTAGTATCCTCTGCGTGAGCGCAGACGAAGAGCTCTCGGCCTTCCATCCCCTCGTCCGCGAGTGGTTCCTCGGACGCTACGGCCGGCCCACCCCCGTGCAGGCCGCCGCCTGGCCTCGGATAGCCTCGGGCGAGCACGTCCTCGCCCTGGCCCCGACCGGCTCGGGCAAGACCCTCGCGGCCTTCCTCGACGCCCTGTCGCGGCTGGCCTCGGGCGAGCTGCCGGCGGACCGCTGCTCGGTGCTCTACGTCTCCCCCCTGAAGGCCCTCGGCGAGGACGTTAGGCGCAACCTCGAGGCCCCCCTCGCCGAGCTCGCGGCCCTCTTCCGGGAGCGGGGCGAGAGCTTCCCCCCCATCCGCGCGGCCACGCGCTCCGGGGACACGAGCCAGGCCGAGCGGCGCCGTATGCTCGCCCGGCCCCCGGCCATCCTCGTCACGACCCCGGAGAGCCTGGCGATCATCCTCGACTCGCGCCTGCAAAGGGCCATGCTCGGCTCGGTGCGGCTGGTCATCCTCGACGAGGTCCACGCCGTGGCCGGGAGCAAGCGGGGCGCCCTCCTCGCCTGCCAGGTGGGCAGGCTCGCCCTCCTAGCCGGGGAGTTCCAGCGCCTCGCCCTCTCCGCCACGGTGCGGCCGCCCGAGGCCGTGGCGGCCTTCGTCGGCGGCAGGCGCCTGTCCCGGGGGCCTGGCGGCGAGGCCGTCTACGAGGAGCGGCGCGTGGCCGTGGTGGCCCCGCCCTCGGAGAAGCGCATCGAGCTCGGGGTCGAGTGGCCCCAGGCGCCCCTGCCCGCCGAGGGCGAGCCCGACGCGGCCTCGGCCCGCTACGCCGCCATCGTGCCCGCGATCTGCTCGCGCATCGACGCGACGAGCGGCGTCCTGGTCTTCTCCGAGGCGCGGCGGAGGGCCGAGCGCCTCGCCTTCCTGATCAACGAGGCGAAGGGGGAGGGGACGGCCTGGGCCCACCACGGCTCCCTGTCGAAGGAGGTCAGGCAGGCGGTGGAGGCCCGGTTCAAGGCCGGCGAGCTCGACTGCGTCGTGGCCACCGCCTCCCTCGAGCTCGGCATCGACGTGGGGAGCGTGGAGGAGGTCCTGCTCGCCGGCTCGCCCAACTCCGTATCCTCGGCCCTGCAGCGGGTGGGGCGCTCGGGCCACGGCGTGGGCGAGGCCTCGCGGGGCCGGCTCTATCCCTTCAACGGCATGGACCTCGTCCTGGCCGCCGCCGTAGCGAAGGGCTGCGCCGAGCGCGCCGTGGAGGAGCTGCGGCCGCCCTCCTGCCCCCTCGACGTGCTGGCCCAGGCCCTCCTCGAGCTTACGCTCGAGCCCGAGCTCACGCCCGCGCCCGGGGAAGAGAGCTCGGGCGAGGGCCGCTGGACCGTGGACGCGTTGTACGACACCGTCCGCTCCTTCCCGCCTTTCCGCCTCCTTACGCGCGACCTCTTCGACTCGGTCCTCGAGCTCCTGGCCGGACGCTACGCGGGCTCGCGGCTCCGCGAGCTCGAGCCCCGGCTCTCCCTCGACCGCGCGACCGGGAGGGTCGAGGCCAAGGATGCCGCGCGGGCCCTCTTGAACTTCTCCGGGGGCGCAATACCCGACCGGGGCCTGTATAGCCTCAGGCTGGCCGGCTCCCGAGCCAAGCTCGGCGAGCTCGACGAGGAATTCGTCTGGGAGCGCAAGGTCGGCGAGGCCTTCTCCCTCGGCACCCAGACCTGGAGGATAGTCGAGATCGGGAGCGAGGCCGTCTTCGTGGAGCCCACGGGCCCCGATCCCGACATCGTGCCCTTCTGGAAGGGCGAGGCCCGGTTCCGGAGCCCCGAGATCAGCCGGCGGGCCCTCGAGCTCCTCGACCGCCTCGACCCCCTCGACGCGGATCGGGGGAGCGAGCTGCTTCGGCGCGATTACGGCTTCGACGAGGGCGCGGCCAGGGCCTGCGCCCGTTTCGTGGCCGCCCAGAAGGCCTCGGGCCTAGGCCTCCCGGCCCTTCCCGGGACGAGGCGGGTCGTGCTCGAGCGGCACGAGGACCCGTCGCGCTCGGCCGACTGCGCCCGCCTCGTCCTCCATACCCTCCGCGGCCTGGCGATCAACGAGCCTGTGCGCCTCGCCCTCGAGGCCGCCTGGGAGGAGGAGACCGGCCTGCCCATCAGGTCGATCGCCGACGACGACAGCATCCTCCTCGTCGTCCCGGCCCTGGCCGAGGGCGATCCCTCGGAGCTGGCCGCCCGCCTCCTCGGGGGACTGGGCGAGGGCGGACGTCTCGAGGGACTCGTGCGGCGGGTCCTCGAGGGCTCGGGCCTCTTCGGGGCCCAGTTCCGCGAGAACGCCGGGCGCTTCCTCCTCCTCCCGCGGGGATTGCCCGGCAAGCGCATGCCCCTGTGGGTGACGCGGCTCAGGGCCAAGCGCCTCTTCGCGGCCCTGCGGGGCAGGGAGGACTTCCCGGCCATCGTGGAGACCTGGCGCTCCTGCCTCGCCGACCTCTTCGACCTCGAGGGGGCGGCCGAGCTCGCGCGGGGCCTGGCTTCCGGCGAGATCGAGCTCGCCTCGATCCGCAGCCGCCTGCCCTCTCCCCTGGGAAGGGAGACCCTCTGGGCAGAGACCGGCGCCTACATGTACGAGGGCGACGCCTTGGGGGGCCGCGCCTCCTCCTCGGTCTCGGACCGGGTGATAGCAGAGGCCCTCGGCTCGGCCCGGGCCCGGCCGGCCCTCGGTCGCGACCTCGTCCTCGACTACGAGCGGAGGCTCAAGCGCCTCCTCCCGGGCTGGGCCCCCGGGGACGGGGCCGAGCTGGCCGAGTGGGCCAAGGAGCGGGTCCTCATCCCGGCCTCCGAGCTCCCCGCCATCCTCGAGGCGGCGGGGCCCTCCCTCGCCGCCTCCCTCGAGGCCGACCCCTCATGCGGCCGGCGCCTCCTGCGGCTCACCCTGCCCGGGGCCTCCGAGGAGCTCCTCGTCCATCCCGAGCGGCGCCCCGCGCTCCTCGCCGATCCGGCCTCCCTCGTGGCCGAGTGGCTCAGGCGCGAGGCCCTCGTCACGCTCGATCGCCTAACTTCTATTTTCGGCCTGCCCGCCGGCGGGGCCCGGGAGCTCGCCGAGGGCCTCGAGGACGAAGGCCTCGCCGTCCTGGGGCGCCTCGTCGAGGGGGACGAGGCCGAGTACCTGGCCGACTCCCAGAACCTCGAGGTCCTCCTCAGGCGCAAGCGCCGGGCCGCGCGGCCCCCGGTCGTGGCCCGGCCCCGCTCCGAGCTCTTCGGCCTCGTAGCCCGCGTCCAGGGCCTCCGAGGGGAGGGGAGCTCGCCCGGCGATTGGCGAGCAGCCTTCGCCGCCCTCGAGGGCTACCCCCTCGCCGCCTCCCTCTGGGAGAGCGACATCCTCCCCGCCAGGCTCGGCCCCGAGGCGGCGGCGCGGGCCGCCGACGAGGCCCTGGCCTCGGGCGAATGGCTCTGGTTCGGCTCCGGGCGGGAGGAGCTCTCCTTCGCCAAGCTCCCCGATCTCGAGCTCTTCTCCGCGGGAGGGGCGGCCTCGCGCCTCCTGCCGGGGGGCGAGTCCGGGTTCGACTTCTGGGCCATCCGCTCCTCCTCGGGCCTTTCCTCCCGCGAGGCCGCCCTGGCCCTCTGGGCCGAGGCCTGGAAAGGCCTGGTCTCCGCCGACTCCTTCGCCCCCCTGCGCGAGGGCCTGGTCAACCGCTTCGGCCGCGACCTGCCCGAGCTCGGCCGGGCCGCCGGCGAGGAGGAAGGACGGGACGGAGCCGCGCCCTTCGGCGCCCGACGCCGCCTCCCCCGGGCCCTGCGAGAGCGCTGGAGGGCGGGCGCGCCGGTGAGCGGCTCCTGGTTCCGGCTCGAGCTCGAGGAGGCCGAGGCCCGCGATCCCCTGGACGAGGAGGAGCTCGACGCGGCTAGGGTCCGTATCCTCGTCGGGCGCTACGGCCTGCTCTGCCGCGCCCTCCTCGAGCGGGAGCTCCCGGCCCTCCGCTGGGGCAGGCTCTTCCCCGCCCTCCGCCGCCTCGAACTGTCGGGAGAGCTCCTCGCGGGGCGCTTCTTCGAGGGCATCGAGGGGCCCCAGTTCCTCGGGGCCGGCCTTCTGCGCGGCTTCCAGGAGCTCGGGACGAGCCGCGAGGCTCCCCTCTGGCTCAGCTCCTGCGATCCGGCGGCCTCGGCCCTCGATCCCGCCGCCGGCTCTCCCCTCGCATTCCCCCAGCGCGTTCCCGCGAACCGGATCTGCGTCCTGGACGGGGCCCTCGCCGCCGTCTCGTCTCGATCCTATCAGGAGCTCGGCCTCTCCCTGGACCCCGAGGATCCCCGCCTTCCCGAGCTCCTGGGCTTCTACAAGAAGGCGCGCGAGCGGCCCATTTCGCCCGAGCGGCGGATAGCCATCGAGGCGGTGAACGGTGAGGCGGCCTCGCGCTCTCCCTACGCGCAGGCCCTCAGGGCGGCCGGCTTCGAGGCGGACCGGGGAAGGATGATCCTATGGTGAGGAGGGCGCATCGAGCTTGATTCCCCGATGCCGCGGCACTAGGCTTGAGCCATGGAAACCGCCCCCACTGCCCCTCGGCCGCGCAAACCGCATCAGCCGCATCAGCCGCGCCAGCCGTCCAGCTTCGCGGCGATGGCCCTGCCCGGCCACCTCCCCCGGATCGAGGTCCAGCCCGGGGAGCAGTTCTGCGCCCGCAACCCCTACGATATAAAGACCCTCCTGGGCTCCTGCGTCGCCGCCTGCCTCTACGACGACGAGGCCTGCATCGCGGGGCTCAACCACTTCCTCCTCGCCGCGCCCCGCTACGCGAGGTCGATGCCCCTGACCGTGACCGAGGCGGGCCGCTACGGCATCCACGCCATGGAGCTCCTCATCAACGCCATGATGAAGCTCGGGGCCTCGCGCAAGCGCCTCAAGGCCAAGGTCTTCGGCGGGGCCTCCGTCCTCGGCCTGAGCGCGGCCGACCGCTTCATCTGCGTCAACGAGGTCAACCAGCGCTTCATCAAGGAGTTCCTCGAGACCGAGGCCATCCCCCTGCTCTCCGAGGACCTCGGCGGCATCCAGGGGCGGGTGATCCATTTCCACACCGACACCTTCAAGGTCTACCGGCGCTTCATCAAGAAGGGCGCCCTCGAAGGCGTGGTCGCGGAGGAGCAGCGCTACTGGAGGAACGCCATCGAGCAGCCCGGGGAGCGGGAGGGAGAGGTCATCCTCTTCTAGCCCCCGAGCCGCCATCCCCGCTCCCTGCCTTCCTGGCCCCTCGGCTCCTAGAAGGCCTCGAAGCCCTCGTCCTCCGCGTCGGCGACGGGCAGCATGGATCGGGAGCCGCCGCTCCCCCTCGGCGCCGCCCGGCGCGGCAGGGCTATCGCCTTCGCCGCGGCTCGGCCTGCCTCGGCGCGCGGGGCCTTCCCGGGCTCGGGGGCCGCGGGCGCGGCCTGGGCGAGCTTGAAGAAGCCGACCGCGGCGGCGAGCTGCCGGGCCTGGCCCGAGAACTCCTCCGACATGCCGGCCATCTCCTCGCTCCCGCTCGCGTTGGTCTGGATGACCTCGTCGAGCTGGATCATGGCCTTGCCGATCTGCTCGATCCCCGCGCTCTGCTCCCTCGACGCCGCGGCTATCTCGCGGACGAGCTCCGAGGTCCTCCGGATATCCGGCACTATCCCGGCTATGATCATCCCCGCCTCCTGGGCCAGGGCCACGGTGTTGCCGGAGAGAAGGGTGATCTCGCCGGCGGCGGTCTGGGAGCGCTCGGCGAGCTTGCGCACCTCGCTCGCCACCACGGCGAAGCCCTTGCCCGACTCGCCGGCCCGCGCCGCCTCGATGGCCGCGTTGAGGGCGAGCATGTTCGTCTGACGGGCTATCTCGCTGATGATGGAGGTCCTCTCGGCTATGTCGCGCACCGCGGCGGCCGCCTTGGCCACCGCCTCGCTCCCCGTCTCCGCTCCCTTGACCGCCTTCTCGGCGATCGTCTCGGTGGCGGCCGCGTTGTCCGCGTTCTGCTTGATGGTCGCGGCCATCTCCTCGACCGAGCTCGAGACCTCCTCGGCGCTCGCCGCCTGCTCGGTCGCTCCCTGGCTCATGGCCTGGGCCGATCCGCTGATGCTCTCGCTGCCCTGGGCGATCCCGCGCGCGGCGCCCTGGATCTCCGTGACGATGCCGGCGAGGTGGGCCGACATGCCGTTGAGGGCGCGGGCGAGGTCTCCCAGCTCGTCCTGCATGGCGAGCACGTCTTCCTTCACCTCGATGGAGAGGTCCCCGCGGGCCACGGCCTCGGCGAAGACGACCCCCCGCTCGAGGGGGAGGCTGATCGACCTCGAGAGGAGGTAGAGGCAGAGGATGGCGAGGAGGGCGGCGGCGAGGCCGATCATGACGATCGTGGCCCTGATGGCCCTGGCCGTGGCGAGGAACTCCTCCTCGGGTATCGTCGAGATCACCTTCCAGCCGATGGAGGGCACCGGCGCGTAGCCGCAGTACTTGCTCGCCCCCTTGTAGGAGTAGGCCTTGATTCCGGTCTCGTCGGCCAGGGCGCTCCTCGCCACCTCCTCCATCCCCGGCACCTGGTTGATGTTGACCTTGAGGATGATATCCTTGTCCGGATGGAGGACCGCGAGACCCTCGCGATCGATGACCCAGATATAGCCCGTGGAGCCGAGGACGAATTTCGCCATCTCGTCGGTGATCGCCGAGGTGCGGATCGTCAAGCACATGACGCCGATGGGCCTTCCCTCGGGACCCGCGACCGGCGAGGCGATGATGAAGGTCGAGTCCTTCGTGACCTTGTCGATGAGCATCTGGCTGATGAAGAGCTCGCCGGCGATGGCCTTCTTGAAGTACTCACGCTCCGAGACGTCGACGCCGAAGGAATCCTGGGCCGCGGAGGCGCAGGCCCGGCCATCGGCCGCGACGACGAAGATCTCGCTGTAGCTCGACGAGTACTGCGTGCTGGCGTGGAGCGCCTTGAGCTCGGCGCTCAGCGCGGCGGCCGATCCCCTGGCCGTCGGGGCCCCGCGGTTGACCTGCCCCAGGGTCGACGCGACGGCGGGCGAGGCGGCGAGGGCCATGCAGGTCCTGAGGTCGCCCTGGATCTTGCTCTCCGCGAAGTCGGCGAGGCTCGAGGTCAGGGAGCTGAGGTCCTCCCCGACGAGCTTGGTGATGCCGCTCTGCGCGCGGAGCGAGGCGGCGACGCCCATCGCGGCGAAGGGGACGAGAACGATCGCCGCCCCGATGAGGGTTAGTTTTTGGCCTATTTTCATGCGCTCCTCCTTGCTGGATCGCCGGCGGGATCCCGCCCGCCGCCGACCGGATCCGCGGGCCCGCGGGGCCCTGGCCCGTGGGTCCCTCCCGCCAATGCCGCTTCGACGGCCTTGTAGAGGGCGGCCGTCGATTGGGCCTTGTCGAGGAAGCCGTACGTCCCTATCCCCGCGGCCCGTTCTCTGATATCGGACTCGTCGCAGGACGAGAGGAAGACGACGGGCATCGGCCTCATGCCGAGTATCGCCTTGGCCGCCTCGATGCCGTCCATGCCGGGGCCGAGGTCCACGTCCGTGACGAGGAGGTCGATGTCCTCGGCGCGCTCGGCGGCGGCTATCGCCTCGGCGGCGCTGCGCGCCGTTTCGACCTCGTAGCCGCGCAGGGCGAGCTTGCGCCGCTCGTCGAGGAGGACGAGGGGCTCGTCCTCGACGAGGAGGAGCTTGGCCTTCGGCCCCGTATCCGCTGCGTCCCGCATCCTAGGCGCCCGTCGGCGGCGCCTCGAAGAGGCGCTCCGCCTCGATCATCGTGACGAAGCCCGACTCGAGCCTCGCGATGCCCCGCACGATCGCCCGGTCGAAGCGCACGGCGAAATCGGCTGACGCGGCGATGGCGCCGTCGGGTATCTCGACGACCTCCGACACCGAGTCGACGAGGGCTCCCACCGGCCTCCGCGCCCCGGAGCCTCCCATCGCCAAGACGATGATGCATTGGTCCCGAGTCGCCTCGCCGGGATCGAGGCCGAGCTTCCGCCTGACGTCGATGACGGGTATGGCCTCGCCGCGCAGGTCCAGGAGCCCCGCCACGTAGCCGGGGACTCCCGATATGCGGCCGAGCTCGGTCTTCTCGAGCACGGTCTCGACGTCGCGCACCTCGACCGCGCAGCTCTCGCCGGCGATCGTGAAGGTCAGGTAGTTTCCCATGGCCGCCTTCCTCCTCGTCCTCAGAAACGCTCGAAGTCGCCGTCGAGGCCGCCGTCGAGCGGCTTCAGGGCCGTGGAGGCTCCTGCCTTCGCGGCCCGCGGGGGGGGCGCCGCGGCTGGCCCGGGCATCTTGAAGAAGCCCACCGCCTGGGCGAGCTGCTGGGCCTGGCCGGAGAACTCCTCCGACATGCCCGCCATCTCCTCGCTCGCGCTCGCGTTCGACTGGATCACGGTGTCCAGCTGGAGCATCGCCTTCCCGATCTGCTCGACCCCGGCGCTCTGCTCCCTCGAGGCGGCGGCGATCTCCCGGACGAGCTCCGCCGTCCTGCCGATGTCGGGCACGATGCCGCCGATGAGCCGGCCGGCGTCCTCGGCGAGGGCGACCGTCCCGCCGGACAGGGCGGTTATCTCGCCGGCCGCGGCTTGGGATCGCTCGGCCAGCTTGCGGACCTCGCTCGCCACGACCGCGAAGCCCTTGCCCGACTCCCCGGCCCGCGCGGCCTCGATCGCCGCGTTGAGGGCCAGCATGTTCGTCTGCCGCGCGATCTCCGAGATGATCCCGACCTTGTCGGCTATCCGCTTCATCGCCTCGACGGCCTGGTCCACCACCGCGCTCCCCGAGGCGGCGTCCTTGGCCGCCTTGGTCGCCATGCCCTCGGTGGCCACGGCGTTGTCGGCGTTCTGCCTGATGGTGGCGACCATCTCCTCGACCGAGGCGGAGACCTCCTCGGCGCTGGCCGCCTGCTCGGTGGAGCCCTGGCTCATGCCCTGGGCCGCCTCGCTGATGCTCTCGCTCCCCTGGGATACGCTCTGGGCCGAGCTCTGGACCTCGCCCACGACGCGCTTGAGGTTGTCGACCATCCTCTCGAAGGCTCCCGCCAGCTCGCCGATCTCGTCGCCGCGCCGCAGGAACTCCTCGTGGATGGGACGGCTCAAGTCCCCCTCGGCCAGGTACCCGGCGTATTTCACGCTCGCGAGTATGGGCGAGCTGATGGAGCGGGAGAGGAGGTAAAGGCAGGCGAAGGCGGCGAGCAGCGCGGTCCCGGCCACCGCGAGCATGAGGGAGCGGATGGCCGTGGCCGTCGCGAGGAATTCCCGCTCGGGTATCTGCGCGAGGACGACCCAGCCGATCGAGGGGACCGAGGCGAAGCCGCAGACCTTCCTCTCGCCCTTGTACGTGAAGGCCTGCGAACCGGCCTTTTCCTCGAAGATGCGCCCGGCGAGGGTCTCGAGGCCGGCCATGTCCTTGATGTTTACCTTGAGGGCGACGGAGGCCTCCGGGTGGAGGGCGAAGAGGCCGTCGCGGTCGACCATCGCGAAGTACGCAGAGCGGCCGAGGACGAATTTCGCCATCTCGGAGGTTATGACCGAGGTCTTGATGGTCAGGCCGAGGACGCCCGCGGGCTTGCCTCCCTGGCCGGGGATGGGGGCGCCGATGATGACAGTCGCCTCCTTGGTGATCTTGTCGATGAGCATCTGGCTGATGAAGCGCTCGCCGGCGATGGCCTTCCTGAAATACTCCCGCTCCGAGACGTCGACGCCGAAGGAGCTCTGCACCGCCGCGGAGCAGACGCGGCCGTTGGCCGCGACGACGAATATCTCGCTGTAGCTCCCCGCGTACTGGCCGCCCTTGTAGAGCGCCGCGAGCTTAGCGCTCAGCTCGTCGCAGAGGGACCGGCCGTTCGGGGCTCCCCGGTTCATGGCCTCGACCACCTGGGCGAGATCGGGGGAGGAGGCGAGGGCGTGGCTCGTCCGGAGGTCGCCCTGGAGCTTGAGCTCGGCGTAGTCGGCCATGCTGCTGGTGATGTTGACGAGGT
This sequence comes from Spirochaetota bacterium, assembly GCA_022711355.1. Classification (GTDB taxonomy): domain Bacteria; phylum Spirochaetota; class Spirochaetia; order Treponematales; family Rectinemataceae; genus JAKLFE01. The sequence continues at coordinate 51,441 of JAKLFE010000011.1, forward strand.
TGCCCTCGACGATGGACCCAATGCCGGCCTGGGCCCGGGATGAGACGATGAAGGTCATGATCGCGAAGGGTATGGCCACGATCGCGGCCCCCGCGAGCATGAGCTTCGTGCCGATCTTGAAACGCACAACGTCCTCCTTGCCGGAATAAGGCGTCCCCGCCCGCCGTGGAAGCGAGAGGTTAGCCGCTTTAGGCTCTCGGGCTCATTCCTGGCCAAGGCCTTCCCCGTCGGGTTCGTGCATTCTAGCGCCGAGGCCGGGGGAGGAAAGATGGAGGGAGGCTGGTTTTTACGTAGGGAGGGGGGAGGATCCTTGTAGGGGAAATACCTATGCTAGGCCAGCCGGTGGTCCACGGCGTACTTGATCAGCTGGGCGCTGGTGGCCAGGCCCATCTTCGAGAGGATGCGCGCCCGATAGGTGCTCACGGTCTTGGGGCTCAGGGCGAGGCGCGCGGCGACCTCGGAGAGGGTGAGTCCCGAGCCGACGAGGAGGAGGACCTGGTACTCCCGCTGGGAGAGCCGCTCGTGGGGAGGAAGCTCCGAGTCGCACTCGACGTAGTAGGCGAGGCGCTCGGCTACCTCCTGGGTGATGTAGCGCCTTCCGGAGGCCACGGCGCGTATCGCGTCCACCAGCTCCCCGTCGGCGCTCGACTTCGTGAGGTAGGCCGAGGCCCCGTCGCGGAGGCTGCGGACCGCGAACTGCTCCTCGGAGTGCATGCTGAGCACGATGACCTTGATCCCCGGACGAGCCGCCCGCAGGTCGCGGATGACGTCGAGGCCGCCCCTGCCCGGCATCGATATGTCGAGGACGACGACGTCGAAGGGCTCCTTGCGCGCCAGCTCCAGCGCCTCTTCCCCGCTCCCCGCCTCGCCCGTGACGGCGATGTCGGGACAGGAGGAGGCGATGGCGACGATGCCGCGGCGCACGATGCCGTGGTCGTCCGCGACGAGGACCCGGATCAGGGGAGCCTCCCTTCGGGGGTGAGGGGGATGCGCACTTCGAGCTCGGTCCCCAGCCCGGGCCCTCCGCGGATCGAGGCGCTGCCGCCGAGGCCCCTGGCCCGCTCGCGGATCCCCTGTATGCCGAAGGAGCCCGGCGAGGAGGCCTGGGCCTCCGAGATGCCGACGCCGTCGTCCCTGACCCGGAGCAGCACGGCCCCTCCCTCCTCGCCGAGCTCGATGGCGAAGGAAGCGGCGCCGGCGTGCCGGACGACGTTGGTCAAGGATTCCTGGATGATGCGAAACAGGGCCGTGGAGGCCTTCGGGCCGATGGCCCCCTCGCGGACGGCTATCCGCAGCGAGGGGATCAGGGCGGAGCGCGAGGCCATCTCGCCCGAGAGCCATTCGATCGCCGCCGCGAGGCCGAGCCGGTCGAGGACGGCGGGCCGGAGCTCCGAGCAGAGGCGCTGGACGGAGCGGATAGCCTGGTTCGTCATGTACAGGAGCTCACCGAGCCTCTTTCGCTGCGCCTCCCCGACGTCCTTATGGACGCGGGCCATGGCCCGGAGCTCCAGCTCGATGGCCGTGAGGGCCTGGCCGAGCTCGTCGTGGAGCTCCCGGGCCACGGCCTTGCGCTCCTCTTCCCGCACCTCGAGGATGTGCTGCGCGAGGGCTCCGAGCTCGGCCTCGACGGCCGATAGCCGCTCCTCGCTCCGGCGGCTCTCGGTGACCTCGGTCCAGACGAGGCCGAGCCCCGAGCCGACCTTGAAGGCCCGCAGCGAGAAGCGGCGCTCGGCGCCCTCCTCGTCGTGCAATGACACGCTCGTAACGAAGCTCTCGCCGCCTGCCAAGACGGCGCGATATCGCTCGAGCAGGCCATTCGGATCGCCTTCCCGGAGGGTCCGTATCGGCCCGCCGACGCTGGCCAGGGGATCGAAGGAAGGGGCGGCGGCGGCCGCCCGGTTGAGGTAGCGATACCGGAGCTCCTCGTCGAGGAGGACGCAGCGGTCGGGGATCTGGTCCATGAAGGAGGCGAAGAGGAGCTCGGCCTCGCCGAGCGCCGCGGCCAGAGCCGCGTTCTCGGCTTCGAGGCGGGCGAGCTCCTCCCCGGACGCCGCGTCTCGGTGATCCGAGCGGCGACCGGGCCCTGCATTTTTTGTGCGCATACGAAGCCCCGCTGGGCGATTCCTTTTTGTGCCGCCGAAACGCGAATACGGATACGGCCTAGGATAGCTCGATCGGGGGAGATGGGTAAGGGGTCGCCCGGCGCGATGCCGGAAATGAAAAGCCGAAGCCCCCCAGGAGGGGCTTCGGCTTCCGGTCGGCGGCCCGTTCCGGCGAGCCGCTTACTCCTCCTCCTCCTCCTGGGTCCTGAAGGCCGCGGCGGCCTTGATCACGTCCTCGGCGATCTTGCCGGTGATCGGGGCGTAGTGGTCGAACTCGACCTCGAAGGAGCCCGTGCTGCTCGTCATCGACTTGAGGTCGATCGCGTAGCGCAGGAGCTCGGCCTGGGGCACCTGGGCGTCGATCTCGACGATGCCGCCGCCCAGGGGGTTCTGGCCCGAGATGCGGCCGCGCCGGCCCGAGAGGTCGGACATGACGTCGCCCAGGTTCTTCTCCTCGACGAAGACGCGCAGGTTCATGACGGGCTCGAGGAGGACGGGGTTGGCGTTCTTGGTCGCCTCGCGGAAGGCCCCGCGGGAGGCGATCTTGAAGGCCATCTCCGAGGAGTCGACGGGATGCTCCTTGCCGTCGGTGATGGCGGTCTTCACGTCGACGACGGGGTAGCCGGCCACGATGCCCGCTTCCATGGCCTGGTGGATGCCCTTCTCGATGCCGGGGATGAAGCCCTTGGAGACCGACTGGCCGAAGAGCTTGTTCTCGAACTGGTAGCCCGAGCCCCGCTCGAGGGGCTCGACGTCGAAGACGACGCGGGCGTACTGGCCGTGGCCGCCGGTCTGCTTCTTGTGCGTGTACTCGGCGGAGGCCTTCTTGGTGATGGTCTCGCGGTAGGCGACGCGGGGAACGCGGGTCTCCGCGGCGATCTTGGAGGCGTTGCGGATCTTGTCGAGGACCATGTTTATCTGGAGCTCGCCCATGCCGGAGACGACGGTCTCCTTGGTCTCGGCGTTGAAGCGCACCTGGAAGGTGAGGTCCTCCTCCGCCGCCTTGAGGAGGTTCTCGTTGAGCTTGTCCTCCTCCTTCTTGTTGACCGCCGAGATGGCGATCATGTGGACGGGGGTCGGGAGGCGGAGGGGATGGTAGGCGAGGGGCCGCTCCGCCGCCGAGATCGTGTCGTTGGTCTTGAGCGAGGCCGACTTCGCGATGATGCCGATGTCGCCGGCGGGGATCTCCTTGACCTCCTCGAGCTTCTTGCCCTGGAGGGTGTAGAGCTTGCCGAGCTTCTCCTTGCGGCCGTCGCGGGCGTTCACGATCTCGAGGTCGGGGGCGAGGACGCCGGTGATGACCTTGACGTAGGAGAGGCGGCCCGAGAACTGGTCGATCTGGGTCTTGAAGACGAGGGCCGAGGCCGGCTTGGCGGGGTCGACGCGGATCTCGACGGAGGCGCCCGCCTCGGTCGCGGGCTCGGGGGCGAGGCTCGCGGGGCTCGGCCCGATGGTCGCGATGAAGTCGACGAGGGCCGCCGTGCCTATGTTGCGCAGCCCAGCCCCCGCGAAGGCGGGGACGATGCGGCCCGCGGCGAAGGCCTCCTTGAGCCCCTTGAGGGTCTCCTCCGGGGAGAGCTCGCCCGAGCCGAGGTACTTCTCCATGAGCTCGTCGTCGCCCTCGGCCGCGGCCTCGTAGAGCTTGGCGCGATACTCGGCGAGGGCGGCGGCCATGTCCGCGGGGACGGGAGCCTCGGCTTCCTTCTGCTCGTGGGAGGAGGGGGCGGGGTAGGCCACCCCCTTGAGGACGTCCACGACGCCCTTCAAGCCGGCGCCCTCTCCCATGGGGATCGTGATCGCGACCGGAGCGACCTTGAACTTGTCCTTGACGTCCTCGAGGGACTTGGCGAAGGAGGCGCGCTCCTCGTCGAGGCGGGACACGAAGACCATGCGGGGCTTCGAGCGCGACTCGAGGCTGCGCCAGAGCTTGATGGTCTCGATCTGCACGCCGGTCCTGCCGTCGACGAGGAGGAGGGCCGCCTCGCAGGAACGGAAGGCGAGGACGACCTCGCCGACGAAGTCGGAGGAGCCGGGGGTATCGATGAAGTTCAGCTTCGCGTCTTTGTATGTCAGGTGGGAGAGCGAGGCCCTGACGGAGATCTTGCGGGCGATCTCGTCCTCGCCGTAGTCGCTGACGGTCTTGCCGGACTCGATGGTCTCGGGCTTGGAGATGGCCCCACCCTGGAAGAGTATATGCTCGAGCAGCGTGGTCTTACCCGTGCCGCCGTGGCCGGCTATCGCCACGTTCCGAATGAGGTCCGTAGAATACGCCATACTAACTCCTTAAAAGGATGTGCAACCGCGGTGTTCTCGTCGGAAGACAAGTAAACCGAGGTATTATAAACCGCTCCAATACGCTGTCAACAGCAAATTAGGCCTCCTCCTCGCGGGAGGGCCCGAGGCGCTCCCGCGGCTCAGGCCCGGGCCCGCCTGACGCGGAGCACTTCGTAGTTCCAGTTGAGCACCCAGGGCTCGAGGAAGGCCCTGAGCTCCTCCATGGCCAGGTAGAAGCGGCTCCGCGCCCTGCCCTCGAGGGGAGCGCGCGGCAGCACGACGAAGTCGTATTCCGATACGGAGCCGAAGGGCTCGAGGCCGGCCGGCGGGGACTCGACGGCCTCGTGGCCCGTGAGGACGAGGACCTTCCTGCCGGGGCAGTCCCTGAGGATGGCCGACTTGACGCGCGCCTCCTCGGCGCTCTCCACGAAGAGCCGTCCGGCGTGGAGGAATGAGGTGCCCTCCACCGACCAATCGAGCTCGAGGCGGCGATAGAGCTCCTCGTTCCGGCCGAGGATGGCGTAGGTCGCCGGGTCGACGCGGCCCTCGGGCACGAGGAGCTCCATGCCGCCGCGGCAGGAGCTCGAGCCGAGGGCTTGGAGGGCGCCGAGGTTGTGGGTCGCGACGAGCCATCGGCGCTCGCCCTCCGCGCGCTGGCGGCCCTCGGAGCGGCGCGGCCTGACGAGCTCGGCGAGGGCCTCGGCTATGCGCGTGACCGTGCTCCCCGCGCCGAGGAGGATGCCGACGGAGCCGCCCGACGCGCCCCTGCCCTCGTTCGTCACGAGGTCGAGGACGGCGTTGGCCACCTTGATCTTCTGCGTGACGTAGAGGTGGCGCTTTTGGGAATAGGAGCGCATCTCCCTCGCGATGCCGAGTCGGCTCTCGCCGCCCGGCCCCTCGCTCTTGCGGAAGAGGGGCACCCCCTCTTCCTCCTCGAATTTGCGGAGCTGGGTGCCGATCCAGGTGTCGCTCGTGTACGTTATGCCGAAGCGCTCGCGGAGATGGTCGCGCACGGCGCTCAGGGGAAGGTCGAGGTCGAGGATGGAGTCGGCGCTCGAGCGATCGTACTCCTCGGAGAAGAGGATGAAGAGGGCGGCCACGAGCTCGTTCCGATTGAGCCTTTGTCGGGTTTTCGCCATGCCTGCTCCTGTTAAGCATGCATTAATTGCTTAATTAGCGAATTATCTCGTTAAAACAAGATTAAGTAAATAGACAAAAATGTTATAGGAAATCGCTATATGGAAACGCTTGCAGAGCGTCCAATCTGGGCATACTGTGAACTTCTCAGTGTTCACAAGGAGGCTTCCGACGTGAAAAAGACCATGCTTTTCGCCCTCTCCCTGATCCTCGCCTTCGCCGCGCCGATCTGCGCGCAGGCGCAAAAGGCGGCCAAGCTCGTCATCGCTGGCCGCGACGGGGATTACGGCAACGCCATGCAGGTGGCCGTGGACGCCTACAAGGTCGCCCATCCCGAGGTGACGATCGAGCTCCTGAAGCTCTCGGGCGACGACATCTACCAGAAGACCGTCATCGACCTGAAGACCGGCTCGGGCAGCTACGACCTCATCCTCATCGACGATCCCAAGGCCATGCAGTTCCAGAAGGCCGGCTGGCTCGAGGACCTCGGCCCCCTGTACAAGAAGGCCGGCCAGAAGGTCGATCCAGACTTCATCGCCTCGGCCATGGATCTCTGCCGCTTCCCCAACGGAGCCTCCGGGAAGCTCTACGGCCTTCCCTTCGTCGGCAACGTCTCCCTCTTCGCCTACCGCCAGGACCTGTTCAAGAAGTACGGTCTCGGCGACCCGAGGACCTGGACCGACGTCCTTACCGCCGCCAAGAAGATCTCCGCCGGCGAGGGCGAGGCCGCGAGCGCCGTCGTCTTCCGCGGCGTGAAGGGCAATCCCATCGTCACCGCCTACCTCCCCATCTTCTGGGCCTTCGGCGGCGAGATCCTCGACAAGTCCGGCAAGCCGACCCTCGACTCCCCCGCGGGCATGAAGGCCATCTCCTACTTCCTGGAGCTCGCCAAGTACGCGCCCAAGGGCACCCCGATGAACAACACCGCCCAGGTCCGCGACACCCTCCTCGCGGGGGGCGCCGCCATCGCCCCCGAGGTCTGGCCCGCCTGGCTCGGCGCCATGGAGGATCCGAGCAAGTCCAAGGTCGCCGGCCTCGTGAAGGTCGCCAAGCACCCCGGCGAGGTCACCAAGTCCGCCTCGATGATCGGCATCTGGCACATCGCCATCCCCGCCGCCTCCAGGAGCAAGCAGGCGGCCTTCGATTTCCTCCAGTTCGTCACGAGCAAGGAGATCCAGAAGAAGATGTCCGTCGAGGTGGGCCTCCCCCCGAGCCGCTCCTCGATCTACGACGACCCCGAGATACTCAAGCTCAGGCCCTGGTACCCCGCCATCCGCGACGCCCTGGCCAACGGCAAGGCCAGGCCCCGCACCCTCTACTGGGCCGAGATCGAGAACACCCTGGGCGGCTACCTCCAGCAGGCCCTCATCGGCGAGAAGACCGGCGAGGCCGCCCTCCGGGAGGCCAACCAGAAGATCGCCGAGGCGATAAAGTAAGCGCGCCCTTCCGGGGAACGTATAATCAGGATAAGAGAGGCACAGAGGCACAGAGAAGAGACAGGGGAGCAGATAGTGAGAAGCCACTTCCTCTTGGTCCATCTTTGGTCTTCTCCTTCTTCCTCTGTGCCTCTGTGTCTCTCTTTACTCTCTTCCGTTTGGCCCTCGCATTCGAGCTTCGTTTCGCGCAACGTTCCGCGCTGGAGTGATCGCCTATGGCTAATCAAGGACGACTGAGGGGCAGGGCCCCGTTCTACTGGGCCATCTTCTCGCCGGCCCTCGCCGTCATGCTCCTCCTCACCCTCTACCCGATGCTGAACGTCCTGGTCACCTCGTTCCAGGACTACAATTACCTCACGGAGGTCAGGAGGTGGACGGGGCTCGGGAACTACCGCGACATCCTCGGCGACGAGCTCTTCCAGCGCTCCTTCCTGAACACGGTCGTCTACTGCGTCGGCACGACCGTCGTGGAAGTCGCCTTGGGCATCCTCCTCGCCCTCCTGTTCTACGGGGACTTCCGGGGCAAAAGCTCCTTCATGATAGCGGCGATCCTCCCCATGATGCTCTCGACGATGGTCGTCTGCGCGGTCTGGAAGACCCTCTACCACTACGATCTGGGACTCTTCAACCAGATCCTGAGCTCCCTCGGCCTCGGGCGCGTCGGCTTCCTCATCGACAGCGGGAAGGCCCTCGTATCGCTCGCCGCCGTCGACGTCTGGCAATGGACCCCCTTCGCCTTCATCGTGGTCCAGGCGGGCATGGCCTCCATACCCGCCGAGATATTCGAGGCCTCCCTCATCGACGGGGCCAACCCGAGGCAGCGGGTCCTCCGCGTGACCCTGCCCATCCTGAGGGACCAGATACTACTCCTCGTCCTGCTCAGGACCATCGACACCTTCAAGATCTTCGCCAAGGTCTTCGCCCTCACGCGGGGCGGGCCGGGCAACGCGACTGAGACGACCTCCTTCTTCATCTACCGCGAGGCCTTCTCCTACTTCAAGCTCGGCAGGTCCTCCGCGGCCTCGATCATCACCCTCGCCGCGGTCGTCCTCATCTCCATGGCCTACATGCGCCGCATCCTGAAGGAGGACTGACCGTGGCCAGCTACGTGCAGAAGAAGAGGGGCATCCTCTTCCCGCTGGCGATGGCCCTCGTCCTCGCCCTCTCGCTCTTCCCCATCTACTGGATACTCGCGACCTCGCTCAAGACGCCGGTCGAGGTGATCTCGACCTCGCCGACCTTCTACCCCCACGAGCCTACCCTCCAGAACTACGCCGAGATCGCGAAGGGCGGCTACCTGCGGAACGTGGCCAACTCCCTCGTCGTCACGGCCGCCTCCACGGGGGCTTCCCTCGTCCTGGCCTTCCTGGCCTCCTACGCCCTGTCCCGCTACCGCTTCCCCCTGGGAGCCAACAAGGCCTTCCTCGTGTGGATCATCATGGCCAAGATGCTCCCGCCGGTGGTCCTCGCCGTGCCGATCTACGATCTCTTCGCGCGCCTGCGCCTCGTCAACTCGATACCCGGCCTCGTCCTCGTCTACCAGGTCTACACCCTGCCGTACTGCATCTGGATGCTCTTCGGCTTCGTGAAGGCCCTGCCCCGGGAGTTCGAGGAGGCCGCCGACATCGACGGGGCCTCGAACTCGCAGATCCTCTGGCGCATCGCCTTCCCCCTCGTGCGGACGGGCGTCGTCGCCACCGCGATATTCAGCGTCATCGTGGCCTGGGACGAGTTCCTCTTCGCCCTCCTGTTCGTGCGCAGCCCCGACAAGATGACCCTGCCCCTCGTGGTCTCCGGCTTCATCGGGGAGTTCGAGACCCTCTGGGGCCAGCTCATGGCCATCGGCATCCTGGCGACGGCGCCGATCATGGCCTTCTCCCGGGTGGTCTTCCGGCAGATGACGAGCGCCTATTCCCTGGACCTTAAATGAGGCCGCCGCGGCCCGGCGATACGCCCGCTACGCGCGAGAACGACGAACGATAGCCTAAGGGAGGAACAGCATGGACTTCGATATCGCGATGCTCGGACACGTTTCCAAGGACATCATCGTGGACCACCTCGGCGCCGAGACGCGGCTCCTGGGCGGGGCCGTCGTGCAATCCTGCGCCGCGGCGGCCCGTGCCGGAGCCAAGGTCCTCGTGGTCACCAAGGCGGCCGCCGGCGAGGCGGCCTCCCTCGAGCCGCTCAGGCGCGAGGCGGCCCGGCTCATCGTCCTGCCCAGCCCCGAGACGACCTCGATCCTCAACGTCTTCAAGACCGCCGACCACGAGCGGCGGGACACCAAGCTCCTCTCGCGGGCGGCCCCCTTCGTCGCCTCGGACCTGCCGGCCGAGATCAGCGCCAGGATCATCGACCTGGCCGGGCTCTTCGTGGGCGAGCTCCCCGACTCCCTCATCGAGGAGCTCAAGGGACGGGGCCGGATAGCGGCCGACGCCCAGGGCCTCCTGCGCCGCGCCGACCCAAGCGGGGCCATGCTCTTCGCCGACTGGGAGGGCAAGCGCCGCTACCTCCCCTCCGTCGACTTCTTCAAGACCGACGCCGCCGAGGCGGAGATCCTGACCGGCCTCAAGGACCGCGAGGCGGCCGCCCGGACCCTCGCCTCCTGGGGAGCTCAGGAGGTCATGGTGACCCACAACAGCGAAGTCATCGTCCTGGTCGAGGGGAGGATCTTCCGAGCCCCCTTCACCCCGGCCAACCTCTCCGGCCGGACGGGCCGGGGCGACACGACCTTCGCCTCCTACCTCACGCGGCGGCTGGACCACGATCCCCAGGACGCGGTCCGCTTCGCCGCCGCCCTCTGCTCGATCAAGATGGAGAAGCCCGGCCCCTTCTCCGGCAGCATAGGCGAGGTCCTCGAGCGCATGGAGCGCGACGCCAAGCGCTGAGGCCATCCCGGCCGCGCCGACGGGCTCGAGAAACGGCCGCAGCGGCACGAAGCGGAGATTCGATCGGCTGCGATCGGATCGAACTCTTCGGCGCCGCTGCGGCTTGCCCGTCCGTGAAGGGCCGAAACCCTCGTCCTTGACAAGGCCGCCGCGCGGATACTACGGTAAGCCTCGCTCTTTGCGGGACGTGGCCCAGGGGCTAAGGCGCTTGGTTTGGGACCAAGATATCGGCGGTTCAAATCCGCCCGTCCCGAGGAAGACTGCTGCTCGAAGGACGGGCGGCCCGAGGATACCTGCTGCTCGAGGGACGGCGCGACAATAGATGGGTGATACCCAAGCCCCGCGCAACGGGTCTTGGTTAGCGCAAGGCGAAGATAATTATCTTAATTGCAGATACTTATCTTCGCCGGGGATCATAGCTCAACTGGATAGAGCAGCTGCCTTCTAAGCAGCAGGTCGGGTGTTCGACTCACCCTGGTCCCGCGAGTCCCTCAGCCTCGCCTCGAATAGAGGCGGGGTTTTTTACTTGTGGGGGCAGATTATTCGGGGTACCGCTTTACTGCGGCGGCCGGGCTGACGCGATAGTATTACTCCGTATACTGAGGACGAGGAGGCGAGGCTTTAACCCGAGGCGCTTCCCATCGAAAAAACGAAGGAGTAGCTATGAGACGCGGATGCATCCTCCTCGCCAGTGTATGCCTGCTCGCGCTGCCCCTCGCCGCGGAGTCCCCGGCGGCGAGGGATTACTCGTGGGGCCTGGTCTTCAACCTCGGGGATATCCTCTCGCTGGAATCCTACCAGGACGGTTACCAGGCAGGGGCCGGTCTCAAGTATCGTTTCGGGGAGGAGCTCGCCCTCCGCGGCCTCCTCGGTATCTACTGCAACGAGGACGACGAGGCCGATACGGAATACCAGGCCATCGGCCTGGGCCTGGCCGCTGAGTGGCACCTGGCCCCCGCGCCGGTCTCGCCCTACGCGGGAGCCCTCGCGGGAGCGCGCTTCCTCTCGGAGACCGACGAGGACAACAAGGTCGACCTCTACTTCGGCGCCCTCTTCGGGGTCGAGCTCGAGCTCTACCGCAACCTCTCCCTCCTCGCCGAATACGAGCTCGTCGCGAGCTTCGACGCCGACGGCTCCTCCATCAGCCTCGGCGTCTCGGGGACCGAGGGCGAGGCGGGCGGGGCCCTCCTGGGCCTCGTCGTCTACTTCTAGGATGCCGCCGTGAAGGCAGCTCTGTTCCCGGCGGCCATCCTGGCAGGGGCCCTCCTCGCCTCCTGCGAGGGCTGGGCCATCGGCACGGGCATAGGCGGCGAGGATGCCGGAAGGGTCATCGACCACCGCCACGCCGCGCTCGAGGCCCTCCCCGAGCCCGAGGTGAAGGCCGCCAAGGCCGCGCTCTCGATAGCCTACTGGCACACCTCCCACGGGAGCCAGCTCGTCACGGGCATGGACGGGTTCTTCGGGGGGAAGGGTCTGTATACGTATGGCTCGTCGCCCGCTTCCGGCGAGCTGCCGCTCGTCGAGCGATCGCCCGACGTGGGCGCCTTCGGCAGTTTCGCGGCCTTCCAAGACGATGTGCGAAGCTATCTCGCGGGCAATCCCGGCACGAACGTGGTGATGGCCTCCTGGTGCGGCCAGGTCTCGGGCTCCTCGGAAGAGGCGATCGACGCCTACCTCGCGGCGATGGACGGGCTCGAGTCCGAGTACACCGGCGTAGCCTTCGTCTACATGACCGGCCACGCCGACGGCTCGGGCCTTGCGGGCAACCTCCACCTCCGCGACCAGCAGATCCGCGCGTATTGCGAAGAGAACGAGAAGTGGCTCTTCGATTTCTACGACATCGAGTGCTACGACCCCGATGGGGCGTACTTCGGGGACAAGCTCGTGACCGACGCCTGCAACTACGATTACGATGGGGATGGCGTCGCGGAGGGCGGCGAGTCGGGGCCCTCGGGCGGGGATCGCAACTGGGCCCTCGACTGGCAGGACGAGCACCCCGGCGAGTGGTGGGACTGCTCCTCGGCCCATTCCCAGAAGCTTAACGCGAACCGCAAGGCCGTCGCGGCCTGGCGCCTCTTCGCCCGCATCGCGGAGGAGCTGGACTAGCGGAGCTTGCGGATCTCCTCCTGCACCATCGCGTCGCAGCGCTCGTTGCCCTCGACCCCGGCGTGGCCCTCGACCCAGAGGAAGCGGGGCTTGACCCGCGCGGCCACGGCGTCCAGCTCCTCCCAGAGCTCGCGGTTCTTCACCGGCTGCCTGGAGGCGGTGCGCCAGCCGTTTCGCTTCCACGAGGCTATCCACGAGGTGATGCCGTTCTTGACGTACTGGGAGTCGGTGTAGAGGACGACCGGGGCCCCCGGGGCGAGTCGCTCGGCCTCCTCGAGGGCGGAGATCACCGCGCGGAGCTCCATGCGGTTGTTCGTGGTCGCGGCCTCGCCGCCCGAGCCGCAGATCTCGGCCTGTTCCGCCGCGCCCTGCGCCGCGCGGCGGAGGACGAAGGCCCAGCCTCCGGGACCGGGGTTGCCGGAGCAGCCCCCGTCGGTGTAGATGACGATGGATTCCATGGAGGGGCAGTATGGCGGGGCGGGGAGGGCGGCGTCAATCGCCGCCCTCCTTCATTTCCAGAGCGTCGAGAGGCCCGGGGCGTAGGTGGCCAGGAGGAGGACCGCGAACTGGACCGCGAGGTAGGGCAGGGTGTCGCGGACTATCTGCCCGACGGGCTTCTTGAAGGCGTAGCTCGCGAGGAAGAGGTTCATGCCCACGGGCGGGGTCAGGAAGCCGATGCAGAGGTTCATGATGAAGACCACGCCGAAGTGGACGGGCCCGATGCCGTAGGAGGAGGCCAGGGGGATGAGGAGGGGGGCCACGACGAGGATGGCCGAGTATATGTCCATGAGGCAGCCCACGACGAGGAGCAAGACGTTGAGCGCCATCAGGAAGACGAAGCGCGAGGAGATGCGGGCCGTGACCCAGGCGGCGAAGGCCGCGGGCAGGTTCGCGTCGATGACGTAGTAGGAGAGGGCCCGGGCCGAGGCGAGGATGATGAGGGTGCCGCCGAGCACGGGCAGGCTCTTGGCCAGGGCCGAGAAGAGTCCCTTGAGGCCGAGCTCGCGCTTGGCGAGGGTCTCGACCAGGGCGATGTAGGCGAGGCAGGCGGCCCCGACCTCGGTGAGGCCGGCCATGCCGGTGAAGTACAGGACTATGGCGAGGAGCGGCACGAGGAGCTCCAGGGCCGCCGGCTTTAGGGCCCCGGCGGCGGCGGCGAGGGAGGGGCGCCTCGCCGGGCCCTCGCGCTTGCGCGCGGCGAGGACCCCGGCGGCGCACATCGCGGCGACGAGGGCCAGGCCCGGGACGAGGGCGCCCTTGAAGAGGGAGACCACGTCGAAGCCTCCCGAGCCGCTGTAGATGAACTGGGCGTTGATGCCGTAGACGATGACGGCGGCGCTCGGCGGGAGGAGGAGGCCGATGGTCCCGCTCGCCGCCACGAGGCCCCGGGCCTTGTCCTCCGGGTACTCCCCCGAGTCGACCAGGGCCGCGGCGAGGAGGCCGCCGAGGGCGAGGATGGTGATGCCGTTCGCCCCGGTGAAGGTGGTGAAGAAGGCGCAGGCCAGCACGGCGACCACGGCCTCGCCGCCGCGGATCCAGCCGAAGAGGGCGCTCAGCACCGCGATGAGGCGCTTGCCCGCCCCCGTCTCCGCGAGGAGGAAGCCGACGAGGGCGAAGAGGGGTATGGGGGCTATGGAGCCGCCGCGGAGGAGGGAGTAGGCCTCGCTCGGGGCGAGCTCGAGGAAGGAGCCCGAGGCCGCGAAGAGGATCGAGGCGACGCCGCCGAGGACGCAGAAGATGGGGGCGCCGAGGAAGGCCGCGAGGACGAAGGCCAGGATCAGGGGTATGGCGAGGGCCGAGGCGGCGAGCTGGGCAGCCTGGGCCAGGGAGTCGAGGAAGGGCGGGGCGGAGCCGAAGGCGACGGCGGCGAGGTTGCGGATCGAGGAGGAGGCGAGGAGGCTGCCCAGCGCGAGGCCGGCGGCCGAGGCCCAGCGCCGCGAGGCGGCCAATCCGGGCTTCCCGACCATGGCCGCGCACATGACGAGGTAGCCCAGCGGCATGGCCGCCGCGAAGAGCTCGGCGGGGATGAAGCCGGCGAGGGAGCCGGCGGAGAAGCCCTGGGGCACGAAGGCGAGTGCGGCCCAGAAGAAGGCGGCCTGGGCCAGGGAGGCCATGAGGTCGGCGAAGGCGAGGGCCGCGGCCGCCAGGCGGCCCTTCTCGGGATCGGGGCTCGCGAGGGCGAGGTGGCGGCGGTCCAGCGAGGCGAGGCCGGCCGAGACGAAGGCGAGGACGAGGACCGCGTGGTTGGCGATGGAGGAGGCGCCGGCGATGCCCTTCCAGAAGAGGCGGGCGGCGACCAGGTCGGCGAGGGGGAGGACGACGAGGGCGGCTACGGCCGCGACGGCGATGCCCTCGAGCGCGGTCCGCGGCGCGCGGCGGAGGCTCATCGGGCGGCCCGCGCCTTCGCGAGGGCCGCGTCGATCGCGCCGAGGATTTCGTCGGAGAACATCTCGGCGATGAGGCCGTCGCGCCTCGACGTGATCATGGCGTCCCAGCGCTTGGGCGCGTCGGCCGGGGCCTGGGGCAGGGCGAGCCCGTCGCGGCGCATCGCGGCTATCGCGTCCTCCTCGAGCTTGGCGCTGTCGGCGCTGATGCGGGCGGCGTTCTCGAGGAGGACCGCCTCGAGCTTGGGGCGGATATCGGCGGGGATCTTGGCCCAGCTGGACTTGTTGAAGACGACGGCCCCGATGAAGGGCGAGACGCGGAAGGAGCTCATGTAGGCGAGCTTGCCCCGCACCTGGGACCAGAGGCTCGCGACGTAGACCGGGCTGACGAGGATCGAGTCGACGGCGTTCGAGTTGAGCTGGAGGAGGAAGGCGCCGAGGTCGCCCTTGACCGTGCGGGCCCCCAGGCTCTGCAGGAGCCTGGTCACCTTCTCGTCGACGGGATCGACCGAGACGCGCATCCGGGCGAGGTCCTCGGGATAGACGATCGGCTGGCGGGAGAAGGTCCTGATCCAGCCGCCGCGGGAGAAGGCGAGGAGCTCGTAGCGATCGCCGATGCTCTTGCGGACGAGGGGCGTCATCGCCTCGAGCACGGCGTCGAACTCGGCGTCGCTGCGGACGAGGGAGGGCAGGGAGAGGGCGAGGCTGTCGGGGTAGAGCTCGGCGAGGCCGATGGTGGTGAGGAGGGCCCCGTCGATGCCGAGCCGCATCTTCTGGATGATGTCCGATTCGCTCGCGACCCGGACGCTCTGGGGGAAGGTCAGCTTGACCTGGCCGCCCGAGGCCCGGTCGAAATCTGCCGCGAGGCGCTTCAGCCCCAGGTCCCAGGGGCTGTTGACCGGGACGTTGGCCGCCATCTTGAGCGCGATGGGGGCGGCGGCGGCCGGGGCCGCGGCGAGGAGGCCGAGCGCGAGGGCGAGGCCGGCGAAGGCGGAGGGGCTGCGGGCGCTGGATGCTGCCATGCTTCATTCTCCCTTGTCGATGATGAAGTAGCGGTCGGCGGTATCGAGGAGGAAACGGGCGTCCCGCCGCGCGAGCTCGGCGGCGAGGCGGTTCTCGGGGCGGGCGGCGGGGTCCAGGGCGAGGGCCCGCTCGAGGGCGGCGCGGTAGCCCTCGTAGTCATCGTCGGGGCGGCAGATGGAGGTCGCGTAGGCCACGAAGAGGGAGGCCGAGCGCCCCCCGGAGTAGGAGAGGGCCTTCTCGTAGGCCGCGAGGGCCTTGGCGCGGTCCCCGCCGAGGTAGGCCGGGAGGCCCGCGTAGTACTGCAGGTAGAATTCCTGGATCGCTCCCTCGTTCCAGCCGGGCTCGAGCTCGGCGGCGCGGGCGACGAGGAGGCCGGCGACGCCCAGGTTGCCCGCGCTCTCGAAATCGAGGGGGTTGAGGCCGAAGGCCGACATGATCGAGGCGGCCGACCAGTAGAGGAGGGGGACGTCGGCCGCGCGCAGGCGGCCGAGGGGCCCGGCGTCGCCCTCCCTCGCGGCGGCGAGGGCGCCCGGGGCGCGGGCCTCGAGGGCCGCCGCGAGCATGCGGAAGGCGCGGCGGTAGAGGGCCCCGGCCCGATCGGCCGCGGCCTTGCGCTCCTCGAAGCGCTCGTCGGGGAGCCGGGAGGCCGGGCCGTAGACGAAGGCGTTCGCGTACATGACGTAGAGGGAGGCCGTGGTCACGGCCTTGTCCCGGTCCTTCGGGTCGGCGGCCTGGAGCATCTCGCTCGCCTTGATGAAGGTGGGCAGGGCGGCCGCGGCGAGCTCGGGGTCCTCCTCCCCGGTGAAGACCGCCTGGGCCTTCGAGGCGGCCCCGAGGACGGCGCAGGATCCGAGGGAGAGGGAGGCCGCCGCGGCGCAGGCGGCGGCCAGGAGGGTCGCTCGGTTCATGCGGACAGTATGGCTCAAGCCGGCTCACCCCGCAATACCTGGCGCCTCCCCGAGCGCTTTCCGCTTGCCCCTCGCCCGGCCCGAGGGTACACTGGGGCCCCAATGCTCCGAGAATACCGAACCGCACTGCCCTACCTCCGCGAGCACCGCGGCAGGTACGCCGCCGGCGCCCTCTGCCTCCTCGTCGTCGACGGCTCGCAGGTCCTCATGCCCCAGCTCGTCAAGCGCGCGGTGGACCTCGTCTCCTCGGGCGCATTCTCCCGGCGCGAGGTCCTCGAGGTCTGCCTCTGGATGCTCCTGGCCGCCCTGGCCATCGCGGTCTCGCGCTTCCTCTGGCGCTACTTCATCCACGGCTCCTCGCGCCGCATCGAGGCCGCGATGCGCGACGCCTTGTTCTCGCGGCTCATGGACCTCTCCGCCGGCTATTTCCAGGCCAACAAGACCGGCGACCTCATGGCCCGGGCCACCAACGACCTCGGGAACGTCCGGCAGGCCCTCGGCATGGGCTTCGTCACCCTCTTCGACGGGGTCTTCATGACGGCGGCCGTCCTGGTCGCCATGTTCGCCCAGAACCCGCGGGTAGCCCTCCTCGCCGTGATCCCCCTGCCGGCCATCACCCTCCTCATCCTCGGCTTCGGGGGCATGGTGGGCCGGCGCTTCCACAAGGTCCAGGAGCTCTACTCCCGGCTCTCGGGCATCGCGCAGGAGACGATGTCCGGCATACGGGTGGTCAAGTCGTTCGTGAAGGAGGAGCGCTTCGCCTCGGATTTCTCCGAGGCGAACGACCGCTACGCCGAGGCCTCCCTCTCCGTCGCGAAGGTCTTCGCCTTCTTCTTCCCCCTCATCTCCTTCCTCTCCGGGCTCACGACGGCCATCCTCATCCTGGCGGGGGGGCGGGCCGTGCTCGGCAACGCGATGAGCCCCGGCGAGATCGTCGCCATGCTCGCCTACCTCGAGATGCTCATCTGGCCGATGATCAGCGCGGGCTTCACCGTCACCATGCTCCAGCGGGGGGCCGCGAGCCTGTCCCGCGTGGCCGAGGTCCTCTCCGCCGAGCCGGCCATCGCCTCGGCCCCCGGCGCCATCCGCGGCCGTCCATCGGGATCCGTCGAGCTGCGGGAGCTGAGCCTGACCTATGGCGGGGCCGGCCGGCCCGCCCTCGAGGGCGTCTCGCTGCGCCTGCCCGAGGGATCGACCCTCGGCGTCCTCGGCCGGGTCGGGTCGGGCAAGTCCACCCTCCTCAAGGCCCTGCCCCGGCTCGTCGAGCCGCCTCCCGGCACGGTCTTCGTGGGGGGGCGAGACGTCCTCTCCCTCGACCTGGGCGACCTGCGCCGCGCCTTCGGCTTCGTTCCCCAGGACTCCTTCCTCTTCTCCGATACGGTGGCGGCCAACGTGCGCTTCGCCGTCCCGGAGCTCGGCGAGGAGCGCTTCCGGAGGGTGGTCTCGATCGCGGCCCTCGACCGCGACGTCGAGCTCTTCCCCGCCGGCTGGGAGACGGTCGTGGGGGAGCGGGGCATGACCCTCTCGGGAGGCCAGAAGCAGCGGGTGGCCATAGCCCGGGCCCTCGCAGCCGACCCGGCCATCCTCGTCCTCGACGACGCCCTCTCCGCGGTGGACGCCGAGACGGAGAAGGCCATCCTCGCCGCACTCCTCCGCGAGCGCGCGGGGCGCACGAACATCCTGGTCTCGCACCGCGTCTCGACCCTGCGGAACGCCGACCTCGTCGTGGTCCTCGACGAGGGCCGCGTCGCGCAGAGCGGCAGCCACGCCGAGCTCCTCGCGGACTCGGGCGGCTACTACGCCGAGATGGCCCGCCTCCAGGAGCTCGAGGCGGGCTACGGCTCCGGCGCGGCGGGGAGGGCATAGCCGTGGCTGACTACTTCGAGTCGGACGTCGTCACGAAGGACTACGATCCCCGGATCATGCGGCGGATCCTCTCGTACCTCAAGCCCTACAAGTCCTCGGTCCTCCTCACCCTCATCGCCCTCGCCCTCGCCACGGCCGGCGAGCTCCTCGTGCCCGTCCTCGTGCGCCGCATCGTGGACGAGGCCCTCGTCCCCTCCTGGTACGCCGTCGAGCCCGGGGCCGAGGGCCTCGTGCGGCTCTCCGGCGACGAGCCGCGGGTGGGCGGCGCCGCCTACGTC
Source organism: Spirochaetota bacterium (assembly GCA_022711355.1). Classification (GTDB taxonomy): domain Bacteria; phylum Spirochaetota; class Spirochaetia; order Treponematales; family Rectinemataceae; genus JAKLFE01. The sequence goes on from JAKLFE010000011.1 coordinate 69,840, forward strand.
GCGGCCCGGGCCCTCGCCGAGCTCCCGCGGTCGGAGCGCGCGAGGCTCGAGTCCGAGGGCCTCCTCGGCGAGGAGCCCTGCTACGTCGCCGACCTCGACGCGGGAGGCCCCGACCGGCGGGCCGCCGCGGCCGCCGCGGCCCAGGCCGCCGGGGCCCGCCGCGAGGGGAGGTGGGCGGTACTGAGCCAGGCGGAGCTCCGCGGCCTCGGCCCGGAGCAGGCCCGGGCGCTCAGGGCCAGGGACTCGGCATATATAGCGCGCAACGCGCCCATCCTCCTGGCCGCCCTGGCCGCGGTCCTCGCCGCCTCCTTCCTCCATATCTTCCTCTCCAGCCTCATCGGCCAGCGGATCATGAAGGACATGCGCATGGAGCTCTTCCGGCACGCCTCCACGCGCTCCCTCGCCTACCTCTCCCGGCAGCCCGTCGGCCGCCTCGTCACGAGGATGACCAGCGACGTCGAGACCATCAACCAGTTCTTCACCGACGTCCTGTCGGCCTTCCTCAAGGACGCCGCGGTGATGGCCGGGGTCCTGGCCGTCCTCGTGGCCCTGGACTGGCGCCTCGCCCTCGTCGTGGCGCTCACCCTCCCGCCGGTCCTCGTCGCGACCTCGGTATCGCGGACCAGGGCGCGGGACGCCTTCCGCCGCCAGCGCCAGTGGCTATCCCGGGTCAACTCCTACATTTCCGAGCGCATCTCGGGCATCGCGGTGGTCCAGCTCTTCGCCCGCGAGGAGGCCTCGAGGCGGGAGTTCGAGGCCCACGACCGGGAGCTCCTGCGGGCGAACCTGGGCGAGATGTACGTCTTCGCCGTCTTCAGGCCCATCGTCGACTTCCTCGCGACCCTGACCACCGCGGCGGTCGTCTACGCGGGCGCCCAGCTCATAGGGGCTCGCCTGGTCTCCCTCGGGACCCTCGTCGCCTTCGTCAACCTCGTGCGCATGTTCTACTCCCCGGTGACGGACATCTCGGAGAAGTACACCATCCTGCAGAGCGCCATGGCCGGGGGCGAGCGGGTCTTCCGCCTCCTCGACGCCGACGAGGCCATCCCCGACGAGGGGCGCCGGGCCATGCCCTCGCCCCTGCGCGGCAAGATCGAGTTCGACCGCGTCCGCTTCGCCTACAAGGAGGGGGAGTGGATACTCAAGGACCTCTCCTTCGCCGTGGAGCCCGGGGAGATGGTGGCGATCGTCGGCTACACCGGGGCCGGCAAGACCACGATAGCCAACCTCATCACCCGGCTCTGGGACGCGCAGGAGGGGCGGATCGAGGTGGACGGGATCCCCATAGCGGAGCTGCCCCTCGCGGGCCTGCGGCGCGCGATCCAGCCCGTGCCCCAGGACGTCTTCCTCTTCTCGGGCACGATCGAGGACAACATCCGCCTCGGCCCGGAGGTGAGCGAGGAGCGCATGCGCCTCGCCGCGGCCGCGGTGCACGCCGACGAGTTCATCGGGCGGATCGAGGGCGGCTACCGCGCCCTCCTCTCCGAGGGCGCGACGAACATATCCCAGGGCCAGCGCCAGCTCCTCTCCTTCGCCCGCGTGCTCGCCCACGATCCCGCGGTGGTGATCCTCGACGAGGCCACGGCCTCGATCGACACGGAGACCGAGCGCATGGTGCAGCGCGGCCTCGAGGGGCTCCTGGCGGGCAGGACGAGCGTCGTGATCGCGCATCGGCTGTCCACCATACGCCACGCCGACCGGATACTCGTCCTCTCCCAGGGCCGCGTGGCCGAGGAGGGCCGGCACGAGGAGCTCCTCGAGCGGCGGGGCCTGTACTGGAATCTCTACCGCCTGCAATTCGGCGGGAAGACGGAGGAATGATGGAAAAAGCCAAGTCAGGGTCGCCCTACCGATGGGCCGTGCTCGCGGCCTTCATGCTCGTCACAGTCGCGGTCGAGGTCCAGTGGGTGGCCCTGGCCCCGGTCACGAGGGCGGCCGGCCGCTTCTACGGCTCGCAGATCGGGCAGGGCTCCCCCTTCGGCGTCGACTTCCTGGCCATGTCCTACCTCCTCCTCTACCTGGTAGCGGCCCTGCCGGCCTCCTACGTCATCGACACCTACGGGATCCGCGTGGGCGTCGGCATAGGGGCCGTCCTGGCCCTGGTCGGGGGCCTCGTGAAGGGCCTCTTCGCCGCGAGCTTCGCGGCCGTCCTCGCCGGGCAGCTCGTCCTCGCCCTGGCCCAGCCCTTCATCATCAACGCCGCCACCGCCCTGGGCGTCCGCTGGTTCGCCCTCCGCGAGCGCGGCCTCGCCGTGGGCCTCGCCTCCCTGGCCCAGTACCTCGGCATCGTCCTCGCCATGGTCGCCGGGCCCCTCTTCGTCGTCGGCGACCCCTCGCGGCCGGACTACGGCGCAGGGGTGGAGCGGATGCTCCTCGCCTACGGCATCGGCACCGCGGCGGCGGCCCTCCTCAGCCTCGCGGTCATCCGCGAGCGCCCGAGCGAGGCCGTCGAGGCCCCGCTCGAGCGCCAGGGCTCCCTCGCGGGGCTGAAGACCCTCTTCGCCTCGCGGGACTACCGCCTCCTCCTCGCCTGCTTCACGATCGGGCTGGGCGTCTTCAACGCCCTGAGCTCCCTGGTCGACTCCGTCGCGGCCCACATCGGCGTGGTGGACTCCGACGGCCTCATCGGGACCTTCATGATCGGCGCGGGCATCCTCGGGGCCCTCGTCATCCCGATCCTCTCGGACGCCGCCGGCAAGCGCAAGCCCTTCCTCGTCCTGTGCATGGCGGGCATGGTCCCCGGCGTCGCCGGCCTGGCCTTCGCCCGCTTCCTCGCGCCCGACCCGGCGGGGGCCTACCTCGTCGCCCGGATCTCGGCGGGCGTCCTCGGCTTCTTCGTCATGGCGGCCGGCCCCGTGGGCTTCGAGTACGCGGCCGAGGTGGGCAGGCCCGCCCCCGAGTCCACCTCCCAGGCCCTCCTCCTCCTGTCGGGCCAGGTCTCCGGCATCCTGTTCATGGCCCTCATGGGGGTCGGCGGCCTCATGGGCCCCGTCCTGACGGGCTTCTCCCTGCTTTCCCTCGCCTGCCTGGGCGGGAGCCTCGCGTTGCGCGAATCGGCTTTGATGCGTGAGTCCGCGGCCGGAAAATGAGGCGGGACGGGGAGGATCGGCCCCCGGGCGGCCCGGTCAGGGCTGCCCGAGGCCGCGGAGGGGCTAGAGCCCGCCGAGGAAGTCCTTGCGGTCGAGCTCGTCCGCCGACTCCCGCGCCGCCGAGAGCTCGCGGAGCTTGGCGTAGGCCTTCATGTCCAGGTAGCGCAGGCTGAGGGGGCGCTCCAGGGAGAGGCGCGTCGAGCCGTCCTCCCAGCGGGACTCCTTCGGGTCGAGGAGGCCCGGCTCCCCGTACTTGGCCGAGAGGCTCGTGTAGACGGAGTAGTGATCGATCTTGTCGGGATTGAGCTGGACGATGATGGCCCAGAGCTTGCCCTCGTAGAACTGGAAGAAGGCCCGCTTCACGAAGGAAAGGCCCGATACGTCGATGAGGCTCTGGTTGGGGGAGGGCAGGAGGCTCACGTCCTCGGGCCCCCGGAAGGCGTAGACCGGGTCCTTCTTGAGCGCGGCTATGACCTCGTCCCGCTCCATGCCCAGCTCGATGCCGCGGAAGGAGCTGGGAACCGCCGCCTCCCCGCCCTCGGCGGCCTGCGCGGCCGGGGCCGAGGGCGCCGGGGCGGCTTCGGCCCCGGGCAGGGCCGCGGGAGCCGGCCGGGGGGCCGGGCTCGGCGCGTCGAGGACGGATTGGGCAGAGGCGCGCCCTATCCCCGCCGCGCCGAGGGCTAGGCCGAGGACGGTCGCGATCCGCGCGGCGCGGATCGCCGCCGAGGGGCCAGCCGCGGCGGGTCTCGTTCGTTTTAGCACTGGGTCCACGCTCTCGCCTCCGCTACGAGTATCGGCGCGCAGGGCCTCGGCCTTCACGAAGCTCCGGCGGACCGTGTATAAATAAGCGATGGTCGATCCCTTCGCGCCCCTGCGCGAGCCGGAACTAGCCGCGGCGGACGGACGCCTCCTCGCGGTCCGCAAGCCGATCCGCATGCACACGGCGCCGGGCCTCTCCCCCGAAAATCTCTGCGCCTGGGTCTTCGCCCGCTTCCCGGAAGCGGCCCGCTGCGGCCGAGCCGGCGAGGGCGGCCTCCTCCACCGCCTGGACTACGAGACCTCGGGCTTGGTGCTCTTCGCGCGCGACGAGGAGGCATTCGCCTTCCTCCGCCGCGAGCAGGAAGCGGGGCGCCTGCTCAAGGAGTATGTCGTCCGCTCCCGTCCTTCAGCCGCCCTCCAGCCGGCCGGCTCGCGTCCGCCCCAGGCAGCGCCTCGGGGAGTCGAGCCCGGGGCCTGGGAAGCCGCCCGCTCCGCTGGAGAGCCGGCTGGCTTGGCCTCCCTCCTCGGGGCCGGCCGGGCGGCGCCTCCCCGGATCGAATCCTCCTTCAAGCCCTACGGCCCCGGGGCGGCCCGCGTCGCCTGCCTGGGGCCGGACGAGGCCAAGCCCGGAGCCGCGGCCTACGCCACGGAGATCCTCGAGGCCCGCGCCGCAGGCGGGCTGGTCGAGCTCCGCGCCTCCCTCGACCGGGGCTTCCGCCACCAGATCCGCGCCCACCTCGCCTGGATCGGCCTCCCGATCCTCGGGGACCCCCTCTACGGCGGGGCCGAGGCGGAGCGCCTCTACCTCCATGCGGCGCGGCTGCGCTTCGTCCACCCCGGGACGGGCCTCGAGCAGGTGATCGAGTAGGGGCCGTTCGGGCACGTTGCTTTTTGACCTGGCCTCCGATAGTGTTATGGGACATGGCGGAACAATCGATATTCGACGAGCTCGCCGCGCAGCTCTCCACCGCCGAGCGGCGTGAGCTCCTCGAGCGCATCGTCTCCCGGGCGACCGTCTCGGAGGAGCCCCTCTTCAAGGCCTCCGAGCGGCTGCGGGTCCCCGCCGTGGACTACGAGTCCCGGGCGGCCTCGCTGGGCTTAATCGCCCGGCTCGTGCTGGCGATCCGCGTCATGTTCACCGGGAAGACCAGGGAGTACCTCCTCCGCGAGGACGATCTCCGCCTCATCGCCCGGGGCCTCGAGTCCCGCTATCCCGGCCTGGTCGAGCACCGGCAGGGCGTCATCCTCGCCCAGGCCGCCGAGGAGCTCAAGCGCCTCCGGGACGCGGCGCGCTTCTTCTACGACCTCCTCGACCGGAGCGTCGAGAAGGATCGGGCGGCCTTCTTCGCCTTCCTCTTCTCCGTCGAGATGCCCGAGCTCTACGGCCGCCTCGTCGCCGAGACCGACCCCTTCGCCTCGGCCCCCGAGGGCGCGAGCGAGAGCGACCTGCGCGGGGCGATGTTCGAGGCCTTCGAGAAGGTCATGGAGGACATGGAGGAGGAGGGCCGCCGCGCCATGTACCGCGACCTGCGGAGCATCCTCTTCCTCAAGCGGCTCTCCGGCTTCCTCTTCGAGCGCCTCCTCGGGACCTTCCATCCGGGGATCGGCCCCGAGGGGAGCGAGGCGGCGACCTTCCCCGAGGCGCGGGACCTCTTCCTCGAGCTCGCCGACATCCTGACCTCCATGTCAGATCCCCCCTCGGCCCGCCTCATGGAGGCCCTCTTCGTCTTCGTCGAGCGCGAGGAGATCTCGAAGCCGGACGCCGAGGCCATCCTTTCGGCCGACCTCGCCCGGGCCGAGTCGGCCCTCGGCCGCATCCGGGCCTTCAACGCCCGGATACCCCTGTGCGAGCTCTCCCGCCTGGTCTCGGGGGATCCCTCCTACTCCCCCCGCGAGCTGGCGGGCGGCGAGGACTGGCTCGTCATCTTCAAGGCCTTCTGGCGGGAGCACATCGAGTCCCAGGTCGAGGAGTGGAAGGCGGAGCGTCGCCGCAGGGAGCTCGCCGACGAGATATCGGCCTTCGTGGGCGCCCCGGGCCCCGCAGCCCTCCCGCGCCTGTCGGCGGGCGGGGAGGGCGAGTCCCTCCGCGTCCGGCAGGACGCCGCCCTCCTCTTCCTCGACGCCTTCTTCCGGGGCCTCTTCCAACGCGAGCTGGCGCGGCCCTTGAAGCTCGTCCTCGTCGACGGCGAGTTCTACCGCAAGGACAACCGCATCGAGTACACCGACGCCTACGACGCCCTCCTCAAGGTCCCCGACGCGATAGCCTCCCTCGACGCGCGGCTCGGGCCCGAGGGGGAGCTCGGCTCGGCCTGGGCCCGGGCCAAGGCGGAGATAGCGCCCGCCCAGGTGAAGCGGCGCAAGCTCCAGGGGGCCGAGCGCGATGCCGAGGACGAGGCGGAGCGCGTCGTGCGCGCGGCCGCCGAGGCCTTCGTGGCCATGGTCAAGCTCCTCGGGGGCATCCTCAAGGGCGAGGCGGGGGGGCGCTACGACTCCCTCTCCAACGTCTCCTTCCTCGACGGCAAGGCCAACAAGGACTTCCTCAAGACCCTGGCGGCCGCCAAGGACCGCTGCGAGCGAGCCCTCTCCTTCCTCGCCGAGCTCTCCGGCCTCGACCTCTCGGGCGCCTACCGCTAGGCATGGACCTGCACCGGATCGGCTTGGCGCCCGGGAGCGCGGGGTGGCTGCGCTTCTCCTTCCCGGGCAAGGCGGCGGGCGCCTCCGAGCCCGCTGCCCTCCTCTCCCTCCGCTCGGCCGGGGACATGGGCTTCGATCGCGCGGGCCCGGGCCCCGGGCGCGAGCGCCTCCTCCGCGGCCTCGGCCTCGAGGCGGGGGCAGTCCTCGGCCTCGAGCTGACCCACTCGCGGCGGGTCCTCTTCCCCGCCGGCCCGATCGAGCAGGGATCGCTCCTCGACCTGGCCGCGGCCGGGGGCGGGGCCGACGGCCTCATCCTGGGACGGGACTCGGGGCTTTTCGCCTCGGTCACCGTCGCCGACTGCATGCCGATCTGGATCCTCGACCGCTCCACCGGGGCCTACGGGGTCCTCCACTCGGGCTGGAAGGGCACGGGCATCCTCGAGGAGGCGGTCGGCCTCCTCGGCCGCCGGGGCGGCTCGGGGCCCGGGGCCATCTCGGCCATACTCGGGCCGGCTATCGGAAGCTGCTGCTACGCCGTGCCGCGGGAGCGGGCCGAGTCCTTCGCCTCGGAGTTCGGCCCCGAGTCGGTGGCCAAGGGGCCGGGAGGGCCCCGGCTCGACCTGCGGTCGGCTAACCTGTCGATAGCGCGTCGCCTCGGCCTTGGCTCGCTCCTCTCGATCGAGGCCTGCACCTGCTGCGAGCCCGGCCTCGGCTCCTTCCGCCGCGAGGGCCCGGCCTCCTTCACCCGCATGCTCGCCCTCGCGGGCCACCTGCCCGGTGAGGCAGCCGCGTGAGGAGGCTCGGCCCCTGGGCCCTGGCCCTCCTCCTCGTCCGGCTCCTCCCCGCCGAGGCGCAGGCCCCTGATCGCGCCGGCCTCCCTCCCGCCCGGGGCGTCACCGAGCGGGGCGACTACTCCCTCTACCTCGACGGCTCCTACGTCGGCCACGTCTACCGCGAGGCCCGCGGCCGCATCTCCGCCCTCTCGGCCGATCCGGCCTCCCGCGGCTCCTACCTCTTCGAGGCCCGCTTCTATCTCCTCGAACAGACCCTCCGCGACATGCGCGGCGCGGCGCGGGGCGTCGACCGCTCGGCCGAGTCGCGCTTTTCCGCGAGCGCGGCCTCCCTCCCCGGCCTGGCCTCGAGCTTCCTCGCCGACTCGGGCTACCCGAGCCTCCGCGGCCTGCCGAGCCTCCCCGCGGGGGAGCTCGAGGCCGGGGCGAGCTGGACCGCCCCCGGGGAGCGGAGCCTCGAGCTCGAGGGCCTCCCCGCCCCGATCCTCCTGCCCTTCCTCGCCGAGTACCGCTATGCCGGAAAGGTCGAGTACCGGGGCCTGCCGGCCATCAAGCTCCTCGCCAAGTTCGCCACGCGGTATCGAGCCCGTCCCGCCGCTGGCCAGGGCGGCGCCGCCCTGGTCGAGGCCTCGGGCAGCCACGACCTGGAGATCACGATCGGGGCCGAGGACCTCGCGCCCTTGTTCATACGCGACCGCTTCGACGAGAGCTTCACCCTCTCCTCGGGACGGCGCGAGCGGCGCTCGGGCTTCAACCTCGTCTTCTACGAGGATTCCCCTCCCTTGGATAGGAACGGAACCCTCCTCGCCCTCAGCGGCCGAGCCGGCGGGGGGGCAGCCTCCCCGGCCGCCCGTCCCCCGTCCCCCGTCCCGGCCCAAGGCGGCCCGGTCCAAGGCGCCCCCGCCGCGCCGGCCGGCCCTGTCTCGTCTGCAGGCCCCCCTCCTGCGGCCGCGTCCGCCGGAGGCGGCTCCGTATCCGGAGCCGGTCCCGGCGAGCTCGATCCGGGCTCCGCCGCGAGCCCCCTCGACGAGGGAGGAACTCTTTCCGGGGCAGGGGTCGAGCTGGCCCCGAGCCCGGCGGGAGTCCTCCTCCGCGTCCGCGAACTTCGCTTCGTGGCCGACTCCGACGCCATCCTCGGCTCGGAGCTCTGGCGCCTCGACGCGATCGCGGCGGCCCTGGCCGCCGTGCCGGGGAGGCGGATCCTCGTCGAGGGCCACAGCGCCTCGGTGGGCAAGGCCGCGGGCGAGCTCGAGCTATCGGGGAAGAGGGCGGCCAAGGTGGCCGAGGCCCTGGCGGCCCGCGGCATCGAGCCCTCCCGCCTCATGTACCGGGGCCTCGGCTCCTCCCAGCCCATTGCCGACAACGCGACGGAGGAGGGGAGGGCCCGGAACCGCCGCGTCGAGATCACCATCCTCGAATGAGTCCTTGCCTCCGGCCCGGGCCCGAGCTAGCATGCCTCCATGACCCCCCGTGAATTCCTCGGCCGCTACCTCCGCAGCCCCTGGGGCCTCGCCACCCTCTGCGCGGCCCCGGCGGCCTTGGCCGCCGGCCTGGCCCTCGGCTTGGGCCTCCTCGGAAGCGGGGCGGCCGCCCTCGGGATCCTGGCCCTCGGCCTCGGCTTCGGCCTCTTCACCGACCCGGGGAGGAAGGCTGCCTTCGCCGAGCTCGAGCGCGAGGCCGCCGGCAGGGCCGCCTCGCGGGCCGCTTCCGTCCGGGAGGCGCGCTCGCGGCTGGCGGCCCTCCGCCTGCCCGAGGGCGAGGCGGCGCGGGCCCGCGACCTCCTCGTCCTCGAGGCGGGCCGCCTGGACGAGAGCTTCGCCGCCTCCGGCGCCTGCGATCCCGAGGCGGCCCAGGCGGTATCCGAGGGCCTCGAGCTCCTCGGGGCCTTCCTGCGCGAGCGCGACGAGGCCTCCACGGAGCGGCGCTTCGCCCTGCCCGACGCCCACCCCTTCCCCCGCGCCGAGGAGCGGACGGCCGCCGCCCTCCGCGAGAAGGCCGCCCTCGTGGCGGCCAGGCGCGCCGCCTCCGTCGGGGAGCTGCCCCCCGCCGACGCCGTGGCCATCGACGAGGAGCTCCCATGAAAGCCCGGATCCCGCGCGCCTGGCTCGCCTGCCTCGCCCTGGCGGCGGCCATCTTCCTCCCCGCCGCCGCCCATGCCCTCTCGGCCGACCTCGCTGCGGTCGAGGTGACCGTGGTCCTGCGCCCCGACGGCAAGGCCGATGTCGCCCATCGTCTCGAGTGGCGCGCCTCCGGCGGCGAGATGCACGGCTTCTACTTCCAGGGCGAGTCCTTCGAGCCGGTATGGAACGCCGAGGCCTGCTGGGCCGACCTGCCCGGCGGACGCCGCGCCCCCCTCTCCATCGAGGACCTGGGCCGGGGGAAGTACGACGTCGTCCTCGCGGGCGGTCGCGGCTTCTCGGGCAGGGCCTACTACAACCTCGCCTACGCCGGGGACTTCGCCGCCGCGGGCCTCCTGGCCCGCACAGCCTCGGCCGAGGGCGCGCGCCTCGTGGTCTTCAACTGGGGGCCGGTCTGGTGGGACGAGGGCCTGGAGAGCCGCGCGGTCCGGCTCGTCCTGCCCCGGCGGGTCGGCGGCGAGCGCCTGACCGAGGACGAGAAGGCGGCGATCCCCGCCCTGACCGAGGAGTTCGTCAACGCGCAGAACAAGATCGACTGGTACGGCAGCGCCGACGGCTCGGGGGGCTACTGGCTGACCGGCCTCTTCTTCCAGGAGGACATCCCCGCCGAGGGCGAGCAGCGCCTCCAGCTCTACTTCCCCGAGGGCTATCTCCAGCTCGACCCGGGGGCCGCCCTCGCCGAGCTCGCCGCGGCCGAGGAGGGAGGCGAGGCCGAGGTCTTCGGCGAGGCTCCCCCGGCTCCCGGCCCCCGGGAGAGCGGCCTCGACGCGCGCCTCCGCTCGCGGCCGGCCCTCGCCGCGGCGATCTTCCTCCCCCTCATCGCCTGCGCCCTCTTTCTCTACGGCAGGCGGCTCGCGGCCTTCCGCCGGCGCCGGGCCCTCCTCGCCGGCATAAGCTGGGCCGGCGACGCCTGGTCCCCGCCGCGCATCCTCGTCGGCTCCTACCAGGTGCCCGGCAAGGTGGCCGAGGGCCTCCACCCGGTCGAGGTCGCCCTCCTCATGGAGCTCCCCCTTCCCCGCGTCGCGGCCATCATGCTCGAGGGGCTCTCGCGGCAGGGCCTCGTCGAGCTCCTCGCCGAGGATCCCCTGCGCATCCGGGTCCTGGCCGGGCGCAAGGCCGAGAGCGAGTACGAGGAGGACTTCCTCGCCGCCTTCGACCACGAGGGGAGGGTCCTCTCTGGCCTCATGGCCGACTTCTTCGAGGCCGCGATAAAGAAGCTCCAGGAGAAGGTCTGGGACTGCGACCTCGAGGCCACCAAGGCCCACTACCGCGCGAAGATCCAGGCCGCCGAATCCGGGGAGGAGCCCTCGGCCTCGATCGCGCGACGCGACGGCCTGAACCACTACTGGCTCGGCTACTCCTACCTCGAGCGCCACCGGGAGCGCTACGCGGCGCTGTCCCTGCCCAAGGAGCTCAACGTGGGCTACGCCGAGTTCATGCGGAGCGCGGCCTGCTTCTCCGGCTGCTTCGCCCCCGCCGGGGGCAAGGTGGACGCCTGCTACTCGGCCTGCCACAACGCCTGCCACGACGCCTGCCACTCGGCCTGCCATTCCGCCTGCCACTCGGCCTGCCACTCGGCCTGCCATTCCGCCTGCGTATCCGGGGGGGCCCATTGAGGATCGGCCTCGGCCGCGGCGAGCTGGCCCGGCTCCGGGACTGCGAGTCCTTCTACCGCTCGATGCGGCCCTGGCTCCTCCTGCGGGAGGAGGACTCGGTCCTCATAGTCCCGCCGAACCGGGTCTACAAGCTCGGCGGATCGGCGTCGCGCATCGCCTCCTGGCTCGACGCGGGGGGGCGCCTCGCCGAGCTGCCGGGCCTCGACGACGGCCGCGCCCTCGAGCTCTACCGATTCTTCGACGAGCTCCGCGCCGCCTGCGAGGGCCGCGAGCCCGAGGGGGGCTTCGCCCGCGTGCGCTACGGCTTCGACTTCTCCGCCCTGCCCATCCTCGGCGAGGCGGCCCTCACCTACCGCTGCAACGAGCGCTGCCGCTTCTGCTACGCCGGCTGCGGCCCCGCCGGGGCGGCGGCGGCCGGCGCCGACGGCGGGGGGGAGCTCGGGACCGAGGAGTGGAAGCGGATCATCCGCGTCTTCAAGGAGGAGGCGAAGATACCCTTCTTCTCCTTCACCGGGGGGGAGCCCCTCCTCAGGCCCGACCTCGAGGAGCTCGCCTCCTTCGCATCCTCCCTGGGGCTGCGGACCAACCTCATCACCAACGGGAGCCTCGCGACGAGCGCGCGCGCGGCCTCCCTGAGGGCCGCGGGCATCGACACGGCCCAGGTCAGCCTCGAGAGCCCCGAGCCGGGGATCCACGACTCGCTCTGCGGGGTCGAGGGGGCCTTCCGGGCCACGGTGTCGGGCATCGCGGCCCTCCGCGGCGCCGGGATCTCGGTGCAGACCAACTCGACCCTCACCCGGGAGAACGCGGAGAGCCTCCTCGGGCTCCCCGACTTCCTCGCCGGCCTGGGCGTGGCCCGCTTCTCCCTCAACCTCTTCATCCCCGCGGGCCGGGGCCTGGGCGAGGACTCCCTCTTCCTGCCCTACTCGGAGGCGGGCGCGATGGTCGACGCCGTCCGCCGCGCCGCCCACGCCTGCGGCCTCTCCTTCCTCTGGTACAGCCCGACCCCCTACTGCCTGTACAATCCCGTGGCGAGGGGCCTGGGCAACAAGAGCTGCGCGGCCGCCGACGGCCTGGTCCACGTCAACCCCCGGGGCGAGATCCTGCCCTGCTCCTCCTGGGACGAGAGCCTGGGCAGCCTCCTCGAATCGAGCTTCGAGTCGATCTGGTTCTCGGAGCGGGCCCGCTTCCTGAAGGGCAAGGGCTTCGCCCCGGCGGGCTGCTCCGGCTGCGGCTCCTTCGTCGCCTGCCAGGGGGCCTGTCCCCTGTATTGGCGCTACGCCGGGCTCGGGGAGCTCGAGGGCAGGGGGCCGCGCGCCCAAGGAGGTTCCGCATGCACGGCGAGTTCCGCTTCCTGAAGCTCGGCCTCGGCTCGAGGCTCGTCCTCTCGGGCTCCCTCTTCGCCGCCGGGGTCGCCCTCGAGCTGGCCCTGCGGGGCGGCATCCTCCCCGGCCTCGCCCTGGTGGCCGCGGGCTGGCTCCCCCTCATGCTCCGCCCCGCCACGAACAAGCCCGAGGACCAGGGCCTCGAGGAGTGGCGGCCGGTCACGATGGCGGAGGTGGACCGCCTCGAGGACGGCATCCGCCAATCGGTCAAGCTCCGCAAGAGGACCCGCGACCTCAAGACCGGCCTCCTCGTCGGGCTGCTGTCGCCCATCGTCTTGACCGCCCTCGGCGTCCTCGCCGCCATAGGCCGGGGCGACCTCTCCTTCGTGATCGGCAACGCCGCCGCATTCCTCGTGCCGGCCCTCTTCTTCGGCCGGGTGCGGGTCTTCGTGCCGGGGGACATACAGTTCAAGCTCCTCTCCTTCCGGGCCTTCCTCTCCGAGCCCCTTCCCGCCGGGATTTCCGCCTCCCCCTACCTCCGCTTCGACAAGGACCCGGCGGGACGCGACATACCCGAGGACCTCCGCCTCATGCTCGAGCCCAAGCGCCCTCCCGAGGACCTCGTCGGGATCCAGGTGCAGGCGGCGATCAACAAGGGTCCGAACGGGAAGGTGCCCTATCTCTACGCGGTCCTCCTCGCCAAGGGGACGAAGGGGCCGGCCTACGAGGCGGCGAGGCGCTTCAAGAGCCGAGGTTTCGTGGTGGAGGGCGGCTCGGACGGCGAGTACGGGACGGTGGTGATCCGCCAGTCTACTTCCTCGGGCGGCTACCACACGACGCCGGACGACTGCCGCGAGCTCGGGCGGGCCTGCGCGGCCCTGCTCGGCTCGCTGAAGGCCGGCGCCTGAGCCCCCCGCCGGCCGCTTCTCGAAAGCCTCCCTTCGCGCTACGATAGGGCCATGAAACACGATCCTGCCTGCTTCTACTGCGTTCCCGAGAAGCGCCCCGCCGAGCTGGCCCTCGAGATCGCCGATCTCGAGGTCTCCACCCTCTTCCTGTTCAAGGAGCAGAGCCACCCCGGCCGCTGCATCCTCGCCTACAAGGAGCACGCCCGGGAGCTCTACGAGCTCCCGCCTGAGGACCTGGCCGCCTTCGGCCGCGACCTCGCGCGGGCCTCCAAGGCCGTAGCCGGCGCGGTGAAGCCCGCGAAGCTCAACTACGGGGCCTTCGGCGACAAGATGGGCCACCTCCACTTCCACATCGTCCCCAAGCTCGAGGGCGGACGCTCCTGGGGCGGCATGTTCGACATGATGCCGGAGCCCAAGAAGCTCGCCCCCGAGGCCGAGCTCGCCGCCCTGGCCGCCGCCATCAAGGCCGGGCTGTAAGCTCCCTCGCCATGAAGATCGTCCTCATCGGCGCGGGCAGCGCCCAGTTCGGCTTCGGGACCTTGGGCGACATCTTCCAGAGCGCGGCCCTCGCCGGCTCGGAGATCGCCCTCGTCGACATCGACGGCGCGGCCCTCGAGCGGGTGCGGAAGGCCGCCGCGGAATTCGTGGCCGCCAAGGGCCTGCCCTTCGCGGTGACGGCCTCGACCGAGCGGGCGAAGGCCCTCGCCGGAGCCGACTTCGTCCTGATCTCCATCGAGGTCGGGGACCGCTTCGCCCTCTGGGACATGGACTGGAAGCTGCCCCTCCAGTACGGCATCCGGCAGGTCTACGGCGAGAACGGCGGCCCGGGCGGCCTCTTCCACGCCCTCAGGATCATCCCGCCGATCCTCGATATCTGCGCGGACGTCGAGGCGCTCTGCCCCGAGGCCTTCGTCTTCTGCTACTCGAACCCCATGACGGCCATCGTCACGACGGTGCTCCGGCGCTTCCCCGGCCTGCGCTTCGTCGGGCTCTGCCACGAGATCGCCTCGCTCGGCCGCTACCTCCCGGGCATCCTCGGGACGCCCAAGGAGAACCTGCGCTTCCGCGCGGCCGGGCTCAACCACTGCAGCGTCCTCCTCGAGGCCTCCTACGCGGATTCGGGGAAGGACGCCTATCCCGATATCCTGCGGAAGGCGCCGGCCTTCTTCGAGAAGGAGCCCGGCTACAGCGACCTCCTGGACTACGCGAGGCGCACGGGGAGGATGCCGCGAACCGAGGGCGCGGAGGGGCGCCGCGCGATCGATCGCGTCGAGAGCGCCAGGCCCTGGTCCGACCGCCTCCTCTTCAAGGAGATCCTCGAGCGCTTCGGCCTCCTCCCGATCACCACGGACAGCCACCTCGGGGAGTATATCGCCTGGGCCCACGAGGCCGCCGACCACCGGGGCATCCTCGACTTCTACGCCTTCTACCGCGAGAGCCTGGCCCGCGCCGAGGCGCGGATCGAGCTCGAGCTCAAGGAGCGCGTGGTGCCGATCATGGAGGGCATAATCGGGGACCTCCGCTACGAGGAGGCCGCGGTCAACCTGCCGAACGAGGGCCTCATCCCGGACCTGCCCGGCTTCGTCGCCGTGGAGGTACCCGCCCTCGTCGGGAGGAAGGGGCTCGAGGGGCATCGCTTCGCGAGCTACCCCAAGGCCTTCGGCGCCCTCCTGCGCAACTACTGCGGCGTCTACGACCTCACGGCCGAGGCCGTACTGAAGGGCAGCCGCGAGCTCGCGATCCAAGCCCTCCTCGTGAGCCCCGTAGCCTGCGGGCCCTCGCGGGCCGAGGAGCTGGTCGAGCTCATGGTCGACCATCAGCGGCAGTGGCTCGGCTACCTCAAGTAGGGCCCCTCGGGCGGGACGGCGCCTAGCCGAGCCCCGCAGCCCGTAGCAGGGCCTCGAGCTCGGCGAGGATCCTCGCGGTGGCTCCCCAGACCTCGCCGCCCGCGAGGAGGTAGTAGGGCAGCTCCCATCGCCTGCCGCCGATCTCGCGGAGGCCCGAGCGGCGGCGCGAGGGATCCAGGAGCTCCGAGAGGCCCGGCTCGAGGATCCCGGCCACCTCGGCCGGCGAGGGCCGGAAGGCCGGCCGCTCGGCGCGGAAGCCGACGAAGGGGCTGACCTGGAAGCGGCTCGAGGGCAGCCAGAGCTCGCTCAACGCGCCCAGGAGGCGGATCGAGGAGGGATCAGCGCCGAGCTCCTCCTCGGTCTCGCGGAGGGCCGCCTCGCCGGGGCTCTCCCCAGGCTCGCGCCCGCCTCCGGGAAGGGATATCTGCCCGCCGTGCGGGCCGCCGGACTCGACGCGGCGGATGAGGGGGAAGCGCGGCTCGCCGCCGCTGAAGTAGAGGAGGACGAGGACCGAGGCCTCGCGGCGGGCCGAGCCCGGCGGCTCCGGGCCGCCGAGTCCTTCCAGGTACCCGGGGGCCATGGCCGCCTGCGCGCTCTCGCCCGGCAGGGGCCCGGCGAGGGCTCGCTCCAGGCTCCGGGCGAAGCTCTCGGCCTTCGTCTGAATCACCCCCGGGCTCGGACCGCGGCCATCATGCCGCCCCGCGCTCCCCGGCGAGCGTCACTGCCGCTCGCCAAGGAGGGCCTTGAGCTCCCCGATGTCCCGCACGAGGCGGGTGCGGTCGAGGTTCTGCAGGCGCTTGGGGACCATCTCCTTGGAGGTGCACTCGAGGACGGCGACGAGGTTCTGCAGCTCGATCTCGTGGGGGTAGGCCGGGGGGACGAAGTCGGCCATCGTCTCGTCCATGTCCTCCTTCGTGACGAAGGTCCTGCTCTCCATCGCCGCTCGCATCTTGGCGCGGATGAGGACGGCCTCGAGGTCGGCCCCCGAGAACTCGTGGCGGAACTTCTTCAGGAGATCCCCCACGGGGAATTTCCTGATGGAGAGGTCGAGCTTGCGCACGAGGGTGTCGAAGAGGGCGATCCGGTCCTCGTCGGACTCGGGGTAGAAGAGGGCGAGGTGCTCCTCGGCCCGGCCCTGGCGCTTCAAGTCGATGGGCAGGAGGTCGGGACGGCAGGTTATGAGGAACCAGATGATCTTGCCCCGGTACTCGGTGTTGCCCATGAAGGAGGCGATCTGCGAGAAGACGCGGTTGGATACGCCCGAGTCACCTTCCTGGTCCCGGTCGCCCAGGAAGGCGTCGGCCTCGTCGATCATCACCGCCACGGGGGACATCGCCTTGAGGATGGAGAGGACCCGCTCGAGGTTGGACTCGGTGACCCCCTGCCACTTCGAGCGGAAATTCCTGAACTTGACCATGGGCACGCCGATCTCGCCGGCGAAGGCCGAGACCATGAAGCTCTTGCCCGTGCCTACGGGGCCCGCGATGAGGTAGCCCATGGGCAGGACGTCGAGCCTACCCTGCTTGATCGCGCGGGCGGCGTTCTTGAAGCGACGCTTGACGAACTCGTGGCCCGAGACGTAGGAGAGGTCGGCCCCCGTCTCGAGGAACTCCAGGAGGCCGCCGGCCTCGGCCTCGATGATGGCCTTCTTCCGCTGGCGCATGTACTCGAGGGAGATGGGCCTGTCCTCCTGCCAGCTCTCGGCGGCGAGGCGGTTGAGGTTCTGGAGGTTGAGGCCCGAGGCGAGGGCCGCGACCTGCTCGCAGCCCAGGCCCTTGTCCAGGAGGAGCTGGCCCTTGGCCTCGAGGAAGCGGAGGAACTGGCAGCGCACGGCCTCGTCGGGGATGGGGATCTCGACCTTGACCGTGCTCGGGCTCGTGGCGAGGCGGGGGTTCAGGTCGGCCATGTTCTCGGTGAGGAGGATGACCGAGACGTCGCCCCGGGTGAAGACCGGCTCGTGGGACCAGCGGTTCAGGGTGACGAAGCAGTAGCGGTCCTCCTCGGACAGGCGCGCGACGTCGCTCGCGGGGGCCACGGTCTCGGCGTAGTCCACGATGAGGACGATGCGCTTCTTCTGCGGTATCAGGGTGAGGAAGTACTCCTCGAGGTAGGCGAAGGCCTTGTTCGGGTCGTTGGATCGGAAGTCCTCGTCGCCCGTGTCGGGCCGGCGGCTGCGCATGACGGCTAGGTAGTCCCGCTCCATGGCCTTGTCGCAGAAGCTCACCCCGCTCGAGCGGTCGTAGTAGACGATGACGTCGCGGTTCCCGAAGAGGACGTCGGAGATGTACTCCTGGATCTTGGCGAAGAGGAACTCGCCCTCGTTCATCTTGTGGGGCAGGAAGTCCCGGATGTTCCCGTGGACGATGTAGAGGTTGGCGGTCTTGGAGCAGTACTTGTACGAGAGCTCCTGGGCCCAGGCGGGCAGGATCTTGATGAACGGCAGGTTCTTGACGATGAGCTGTTCCTTCACGAGTCCTCCGCTGGCCCCAGTATGGCCCCTCCGCGGGCCCGAGGGCAAGGACTCTTTGACAGGAGGGTCCGGGGGAGCGATACTGGAAACGATGCGCGGCGCCGCCCTCCCGGGCGGCCTCCGCGGAAAGGGGTCTTCATGGGCTTGGGCGGCGAGGCGAAGGGGAACGAGGGCGTGCGGGCCTGGGTGGCCGCGGCCAACATGGGGCTCGGGCACAAGCGCGCGGTCCAGCCCCTCGCGGGCATCGCGGAGGGCGGCATCATCGTGGTGAACAGCCCCGAGGTGGCCAAGCCCGACGAGCAGAAGCTCTGGGACCAGCTCCTCTCCGTCTACGAGCGGCTCTCCCGGGCCAAGGGCATCCCGGTCATCGGCAACGCCCTGTTCGGGATCATGGACTACTTCCAGAAGATCAAGCCCGCCTATCCCCGCATCGACCTCTCGGGACATACCCTCCAGACCACCTGGAACGAGAAGATGATCGACCGGGGCGTCTGCCGGGGCATGGTCGAGCGCATCAAGGCCAAGCCCCTCCCCCTCGTCTCCTCCTACTTCACCGCCGCCATCGCCGCCGACCGCGCGGGCTACGGCCGGGTCTACTGCATCATCTGCGACGCGGACATCAACCGCGTCTGGGTGGCCTCGGAGCCCAAGAACTCCCGCATCGAGTACCTCGTGCCCTGCGGCTCGGCCATGCGCCGACTCAAGCAGTACGGGGTCCCCGACGAGCGGATCTTCATGACGGGCTTCCCCCTCCCCCTGGAGCTCCTCGGCGATCCCGAGCTCGGCGTGCTCAAGGCCGACCTCGGCCAGCGCCTGCGGCACCTCGACCCGACCGACCGCTTCTGGCCCCTCCACGACAAGTCGGTCGAGCACTTCCTCGGCCCGGCCAACTGCGCGAGCCGCCACGACCGGCCCCTGACCCTGGCCTTCTGCGTCGGGGGGGCCGGGGCCCAGAAGGAGCTCGCCGTCGAGGCCCTCCAGAGCCTCAAGCCCCGGGTCCAGGCGGGCCAGATGCGGATGAACCTCGTCTGCGGCGTGAGGCCGGAGGTCCGCTCCTACTTCGAGGCCGCGGTGAAGGAGCTCGGGCTCGAGGGGGCCCCGGGCGTCTCCGTGATCGGGGGCCGGGGCGACGCCGAGTACTTCGATTCCTTCAACCGCAGCCTCCACGAGACGGACATCATCTGGACCAAGCCCTCGGAGATGTCCTTCTTCGTGGGGCTCGGCATCCCCATCATCATGGCGCCCTCGGTCGGCTCGCAGGAGATCTTCAACCGCCGCTGGCTCGAGGAGATCCAGGCGGGGATCCCCCAGGACGAGCCCCGCTACGCCTCGGAGTGGCTCTTCGAGCTCCTCGAGCAGGGGCGCTTCGCCGAGGCGGCCTGGTCGGGCTTCCTCAAGGCGCGCAAGTACGGCACCTACAAGATCCACGAGCTCATCCAGACCGGCACCATGAGCCGCTCCGGGGATCCGCTTACCCGCTAGGGGAAAGGCCGCCGAGGCGCAGAGAGGACATGAGAGAAGTGTTACGTCCTTCCCCTGCGTCCGCGCGGCTCAGTTGCCTTTGCCCGCCGATAGCCGCTCGTCGATGAAGGCCGCGATCTCGCCGGCGCCGTTGCGGAGCTCGAGGGCCTCGTAGCGGCGAGCCACCTCCTCGCGGACCTCGTCCTTGAGGAAGTGCTTGAGGGCCGAGGCGAAGAGGGGTATGGCGTCGCCCGCGTACTTGCCCAGGCCGCGGAAGACCGCGTAGTTGGCGTGGGCCTGCTCGCAGGGGGTCGCCGCGTTGCCGAAGATGATGGGCTTGCGCGAGTGCATGCACTCCATCATCGTGGCCGGCCCCGGCTTGATGAAGCAGATGTCGGCGCAGGCTATGAGCTCGTTCATGTTGGCCGCGAAGCCGAGGGGCAGGAGGTTGATCTTGGGGAAGAGCCCCTTGATCGACTCGCAGCGGCGCCGCAGGGCGGCGTTGCGCCCCGCCACGACGACGACGTTGAGGGGGACGTTCATGAGCTCCATGGTGAGGAGGTACTGGAGTATCATGCCGGCGCCCTGGTTGCCGAAGCTCACCAGGACGGTCCGGCGAGCGGGGTCGAGGCCGAGCTCGGCGGCGACCTCGGCGGCCGGGCGGCGATCGGCCAGGAAGCTCGGCCTGATCGGGTAGGGGAAGGACCTGATCTTGCTCCACTTGATCCCGTGCTCGGCCGCGGCCTGGGCCGCCCGGTCCGAGGCGGTGAGGTACCAGTCCGTGCCGGGCAGGCGCCACAGCGAGTGGTAGGTGAATATCTCGGTCTGGTAGGTGAAGAGCTCGAAGGAGAGGCCCGCCCGCTTCCGCGCCTCGACGAGGATCATGCTGACGAGGAAGTGGCTGCTGAAGACCGCGTCGGGGCGGCTCCGCTTGAGGTAGCGGATGGCGAAGGGGACGGCCGGGGCCGCCAGGTTGCGGTAGAGGATGGCTCGCGACACCGGCCCCATGATGTTCTGGAGCTGGTAGACGAAATGGGTCAGGAGGGGCTTGCCCACGAGGAAGTTCCAGCTCTTCTTGTGGGCCTCGTCGACCTTCGGGCAGCCGACCTCCTTGATGAAGTCCAGCATCAGGGCTTCATAGCGGCCGGGGAAGCTCGCTTCGAGGGCTTCCATGACGGCTCGGGCGGGAGCCTTGTGCCCCCCGCCCGCCTCGATCATGGCGAACAAGACCTTCTTCATCGCTTTATAGTGTACTGGTTTTAATTTCTATAATGCAAGGAAATACCCGGACTGCGCGACTTCTTGCCAGGATTCTCGCCCAGTGCTATAGTACTGCAACTACGTTTCCAAGAGAGGTTTGCATGGCCTACAAGGTCACCGATGCCTGTGTGAATTGCGGAGCTTGCGAGTCCGAGTGCCCCTCCGAGGCCATCAGCGAGAAGAACGGCGCGCGCTGGATCGATCCGGCCAAGTGCGTCGACTGCGGGGCCTGCGCCGCGGTCTGCCCGACCGAGGCCATCGTCTCGGGCTGAGGCGGGTTTCGCCTTCCACGTAGAGCTCCCCGCGGGATATCGAATCCCGCCGCGCGGAGCTCGCCGGCCGCCCCTCCGGGGCGGCCTCTTTATATAAAACCGGTTTTTCACTAGAATCGCCTAAACTATTCGGGGAGTCCTCATGAGCGGTACGCGCGTGCTCGGAGTAATCGGACTCGACGCAACGGGTGGCCTCGTCGCTCGCCGCGCCCTGCAAGCAGGTTCCAGCCTCGTCGTCCACGCCTCGAGCGCGGCGCCGGGCGCCCTCTCGTCCATCGAGGGCATGGACTTCCGCCTCGCCGGATCCCTCGACGAGCTGGCCGCCTCCCTGTGCCCGCCCGGGGCCCTCCTCCTCTGCCTTCCCTCGGCGGATCCCGCTCGGCTCGGGGAGCTGTTCCGCTCGGCCCTCGGCTCCCTCGGGCGCGGCGGCCTCCTCCTGAGCTCCGCTCCGGCCTCGGACGCGGAGCGCGAAAGCCTCGCCGCCGCCTGCGCGGAGCGAGGCCTGGCCTTCGTCGATCTCGGGGCCTCGCGCTGGATCGGGGGGCGGGGCTCCCTCGCCCTGGGCGCCGGGGGGACTGCCTCGGACTGGGAGCTCGCCCGGCCCTTCTTCGAGGGGGAGGCCGGGGAGGGGGAAGGCCCCGGCTCCTCGGACCCCCTCCTCCGCCTCGGCGGCCCCGGCTCGGGCTCCCTCGCCGCCCTGGTCCGATCGGCCCTGGACGGCCTCCTCGTCGAGCTCCTCGCCGAGACCTACCACCTCCTGCGCCAGGCCCTCCGCGCCAGCTACGACGAGATGCGCGTCGTCCTCTCCCAATGGAACTCGGGCGAGCTCGCCGATCCCCTCGTCGCCGCCACCGCGGACGCCCTCGGCCTCCGGGACGAGGACGGGGAGCCCTTGCTCGAGAAGGTCCTCGACGCGGCCGCGGCGGCCGGGCACT
>JAKLFE010000012.1 GCA_022711355.1 Spirochaetota bacterium
CTGGAAGAACTACCGCGACGAGAAGCCCGACCTCCTCGCCGTCCACGGCCCGGGGCATTTCTTCGGCGAGATGGCCCTCATCGACGAGCTGCCGCGGAGCGCCACGGTCGTCGCGCGCGGGCGCTCGCGCCTTCTGTACCTCTACCGCGACGACTTCCGCCGGCTCATCCGCGAGCGCTCCTCCATAGCCCTCTCGGTCATGACCGCCATCTCCTACATGGTCCGCAGCTCCAACGAGGCCTTCGTCGAGGACCTCCGCGCGCGGAACGCCCAGCTCGAGAAGGCCTACGCCCAGCTCGAGAAGGCCCAGGCCGAGCGGCTCCGCGGCGAGCGGCTCTCGACCCTGGGCAAGTTCTCCTCCCTCATCCTCCACGACATCCGCAACCCCCTGTCGAGCCTCAAGGGCCAGCTCCAGCTCATGGAGATGCGGGTCGAGGAGCCCGAGAAGCTGCGGTCGCACATCGCGGCGAGCCTCTCCGAGCTCGCGAGGCTCGAGCGCCTGGCCAACGAGTTCCTCGACTACTCCCGGGGCGAGGTGCGCCTGGACATGGCCGTCGTCCGCCCGGGGGAGCTCCTCGCGAAGCTCGAGGAGGGGCTGCGGGAGCGGCTCGCGAGGGCGGGCATCCGCATCGAGCGGGAGCTGCGCTTCGACGAGCCGGTCGTCCTCGACGCGGACCGAGTGCTGCGGGCCCTGCAGAACATCGCGGACAACGCGCGCAAGGCCATGGCCTCGAGGGGCGGCGTCCTCTCGCTCAGGGCATACCGCTCGGCGGGCCAGCTCGTCTTCGAGGTCGCCGACACGGGAGAGGGCATGGGCGAGGATGTCCTGGCCCATCTCTTCGAGCCCTTCTACTCGGCCTCGGGGCAGGGCGGCACGGGCCTGGGCATGCTCATCGTCAAGAACATCGTGGAGGCCCACCGGGGCTCGGTCCGGATCGGCTCGAAGAAGGGCGTCGGGACCAGGGTCCTCCTCCGCTTCCCCCTCAAGGCCTAGCCGGGCCGCCGAAAAGCTTCCAGGCGTTAGCCGAAACCTCCAGCTCGAGCTCCCGCGCGCCTGAGCCGCGGAGCTCGGCCGCCGCCGCGTAGCTCCGGGCGACGTCCAGGGGGCTGCAGGGCCTCCCTCGCCGGGGCTCGGGGCTCATGTAGGGCGAGTCGGTCTCGAGGAGGAGCCGGTCGGGGGGGACGAGGGCGCAGGCCTCGCGCAGCGCCCCCGCCTTCTTGTAGGTGAGGTTGCCCGCGAAGGAGAGGAAGCAGCCGAGGCCGAGGAAGGCCCGCGCCTCCGCGGGGCCGTAGCCGAAGCAGTGGATCAGGACCGGGGAGCCGAGCGCCGCATCCTCGATGGCCGCGAAGCTGTCCTCGAAGGCCTCTCGCGAATGCACGATCAGGGGCAGGCCGAGGCGGCGGGCCAGCTCGGCCTGGCCGGCGAAGAGCTCGAGCTGGCGCTCGCGGCTCCCGTTCATGCGGCGGTAGTCGAGGCCGCACTCGCCGATCGCCGCGAGGCTGCCCCCGGCCGCGGCGTCCGCGGCCATCTCCCGCTCGAGCTCCCGCAGGGCGCGCGCCGGGTCGGCGAGGGCCTCCTCGGAAGGCCAGACGCCCGCGCTGAGGCGGAGGAAAGGCGCCTCCCCCGGCGAGGAGGGGCGCGCGGAGCGGAAGGAGGCGCGAAGGCGGGAGCGGCGCGGGCGGAGGTCGCCGGGCTCGGTGCCTATGTCGACCAGGAGGGGGCGGCCCTCCCCTTCCTCGCCCTCCCAGGCCTCGGCGTAGGCCTCCATGACGGCGCGCAGCTCGAGCTCGCCGAGCTCCTCGGCCACGAGGGGGAGGTGGGCGTGGCTATCGGGAAACGCGCGCTCGCTCATGCCTTGGAGAAGGCCAGCTCGCCCTTGGCCAGGCCCACCCGCACCCGGTCCCCGTCCGCGATCCTCCCCGCGAGCATCTCGGCGGCGAGGGGATTCTGCAGGAGGCCCTGGATGGCCCGCTTCAGGGGCCGGGCGCCGTAGCTCGGGTCGTAGCCGGCCTCGGCCAGGAAGGCCTTGGCCTCGGGCGAGACCTCGAGGCCCACCTTGCGGGAGGCCAGCCGCGCGGCGAGGAGGCCCAGCTGGATGTCGACTATCGCGAGGATGCGCTCCTTGCCCAGGCGCTCGAAGACCACCGTCTCGTCGATGCGGTTGAGGAACTCCGGCTTGAAGGAGGCGCGCAGCAGGCCCTCCACGGCGGCGCGCACGCCGGCCATGTCCTTGGCCTCGAGGATGAGCTCCGAGCCCAGGTTGCTCGTCATGATGACGATGGCGTTCTTGAAGTCGACCACCCGGCCCTGGCCGTCGGTGAGCCGGCCGTCGTCGAGGAGCTGCAGGAGGACGTTGAAGACCTCGGGATGGGCCTTCTCGATCTCGTCGAAGAGGACCACCGAGTAGGGCCGGCGGCGCACGGCCTCGGTGAGCTGGCCCCCCTCGTCGTAGCCGACGTAGCCCGGCGGCGCGCCGATGAGCCGGCTCACCGAGTGCTTCTCCATGTACTCGCTCATGTCGATCCGGGCCAGGGCCTTCTCGTCGTTGAACAGGAACTCGGCGAGGGCCTTGGCGAGCTCGGTCTTGCCCACGCCCGTGGGGCCGACGAAGAGGAAGGAGCCCAGGGGGCGGTTCGGGTCGGAGAGGCCGGCGCGGTTGCGGCGGATGGCGTCGGCCACGGCCTTGACCGCGGCCTCCTGCCCCACGACCCGCCTTCCGAGCAGGGCCTCGAGCTCGAGGTACTTCCGCGCCTCGGAGGAGAGCATCTTCGAGACGGGTATGCCGGTCCAGGTGGAGACTACCCGGGCGATGTCCTCCTCGGAGACCTCCTCGCGCAGGAGCCGCTCGCCCGAGGCCTTGGCCTCCATCTCGGCGCTCAGCCCGTCGAGGCGCTTCTGGGCCTCGAGGAGCTTGCCGTACTTCACCTCGGCGGCCTTGGCGAGGTTCCCCTCGCGCTCGTAGCGCTCGCCCTCGATCTTGAGCTCCTCGATGCCCGCCTTGAGCTTGCGAAGGCGCTCGATGCGCTCCTTCTCGCCCTGCCACCGGAGCTTCATGGCGTCCCGCCTGCCCGAGAGCTCGGCGATCTCGCCTTCGAGACGCGTTAGGCGCTCTTTAGACGCCCCGTCGGACTCCTTGGAGAGGGCCTGCCGCTCGATGGTCAGCTGCAAAAGGCGCCGCTCGGCCTGGTCGAGCTCGGTGGGCTGGCTCTCGATCTCCATCTTCAGCCGGCTCGCCGCCTCGTCCACGAGGTCGATGGCCTTGTCCGGGAGGAAGCGGCTCGTGATGT
The DNA here is from genome assembly GCA_022711355.1 of Spirochaetota bacterium. GTDB lineage: Bacteria > Spirochaetota > Spirochaetia > Treponematales > Rectinemataceae > JAKLFE01. The sequence continues at coordinate 3,289 of JAKLFE010000012.1, forward strand.
AGCGGTCCGAGAGGGTCGCGGCGGCGATGAGCGCCTCGTCCTTGATGCGCACTCCGTGGTGGACCTCGTAGCGCTCCTTGAGGCCCCGCAGGATGGCGATCGAGGCCTCGACCGAGGGCTCGGCGCAGAAGACCGGCTGGAAGCGGCGCTCGAGGGCCGCGTCCTTCTCGATGTGCTTGCGGTACTCGTCCAGGGTGGTGGCGCCGATGCAGCGCAGCTCCCCCCGCGCGAGGGCGGGCTTCAGGAGGTTGGATGCGTCCATGGAGCCCTCGGCCGCCCCGGCCCCGACCAGGGTGTGGAGCTCGTCGATGAAGAGGATCACCTTGCCCTCGGACTTCTGGATCTCCTCGATCACCGCCTTCAGCCGCTCCTCGAACTCGCCGCGGAATTTCGAGCCGGCCACGAGGGCGCCGAGGTCCAGGGCGAGGAGCTTCTTGCCCCGCAGGGAGTCGGGCACGTCGCCGGCGACGATGCGCCGGGCCAGGCCCTCGACCACGGCGGTCTTGCCGACGCCGGGCTCGCCGATGAGGACGGGGTTGTTCTTGGTCCTCCGGGAGAGGACCTGCATGACCCGGCGGATCTCCTCGTCCCGGCCGATGACGGGGTCGAGCTTCTCCGCCCGGGCGAGGGCGCTCAGGTCCCGGCAATAGCGCTCGAGGACCCGGTATTTCTCCTCCGCGGCCTGGTCGGTCACGCGGCGGTTGCCGCGCAGGGCCTTGAGGGCGGAGAGGATGGCTTCCTTGGCGGCGCCGCGGCGCTTGAGGAGCTCGGCCACCTCCCCCTCCCCCTGGGCCAGGCCGAGGAGGATATGCTCGGCGGCGACGTACTCGTCCTTCAGGGCCTCGGCCTCGGCCTCGGCCTTGGCGAGGGCCTTGGCCGCGCCGGCGGAGAGGTAGAGCTGGGCGGCCTCGCCGAAGACCTTGGGCTTGCGGGCCAGGAGGTCCTCGGCCTCGCGCTCGACGGCGCCCCGATCGGCTCCGATGCGGTCGAGGAGGGCGGGGACGACGCCCTCCTCCTGCCGGAGCAGGGCGATGAGGAGGTGCTCAGGCTCGACCTGGCCCTGGTCCCGCTTGCGCGCCTCTCCCGAGGCCTCCTGCACGGCCTCCTGGGCCTTCAAGGTATACCGGTCGTAGTCCATGGACGGAAAATAACGCTCCCGGGCGGGACTCGGCAAGCCGGGCCGCGGGGCGAGTTGACCCGGGACCGCCGGGCCGCGTATCTTTCGGTGCATGGAACAGAAGGTGATTCTCCTGCACGGCTTCTCGGCCGAGGAGGCCGTGGCCGCGATGCGCGCCATCAAGGCGGCCCTCCCGGCCGCCCGGGAGGCGGCCTTCGCGACGACGACGGCGACCAACGTGGAATGGAAGGTGGGCGAGCTCCTCGAGCATGTCTCGGAGGAGCACCGGGCGATGACGGGGAAGGGCGGGGCCTAGGCTTCGAGGTCGGGGATCTTCCGCTTCATCGCGGCCATGAAGTCCTCGCCGGAGCAGCCCTCCTTGAGGGCTATGAAGACCATGTTGTCCTGGCCGGCGATGGTGCCGAGGACCTCCTCGAGGCCCATGTTGTCGATGGCCTGGGCCACGGCCCCCGAGTGCCCCGAGAAGGTGCGCACGACGGCGAGGCTGGCGTTCCAGTCCAGCGATACGTAGCCGCGGAGGAAGTCCTGGATATTGTGCTTCTCGGACTCGCGGCGCTCCTCGTCGGAGGGCACGGTGTAGTAGTAGCCCGAGCGGCCGTCGGCCACCTTGCCGACCTTGAGGTACTTGAGGTCGCGCGAGAGGGTGGCCTGGGTGACGCTGTATCCCTCCTCCTGGAGCAGCTGGAGGAGGGTCTCTTGGGAGTCGATCCGGTGGGTCTTGATGAGGCTGCGGACTGTCTTCTGTCGCTCGAGGCGCTCTTTCATGTCGATTGCGGGCCTCGCGAGGCCCTACCTCGCCTCCGATGATCGCATGGAAGGCCGAAAAAGACAAGCCGTATCGGGAAGCGAGGCGCCGGCCCCTCATCGAAACGGGGCCTTCAGCCCGGGCTCCCGCGCGCCGATACTCCGAGGGGATGGCGCGAGGCCGGCGATTCCGGCCCATCCTCGCGCGCCTCGGGGGCGAGATGGACGAGAAGGCTAGGGACGAGGGACTCGAGTCGGCCGAGGCGGCGAAGGCCGGCTCCCCCGCGGCGCGGGGCGCGGGCGAGCCCGGCTCGGCCGAGGCCTTCCCCGCCGAGGCGCCCTCCGCGGAGGCGGGGCCCGCGGAGCGGCGCGAGGCCGCGGCGGAAGCGCCCATCGCGGAGGCCGAGCCGGTCGACGAGCCCCTGCCCGCCGGGACTCCGGCGGCGCGGGGCTTCGAGCTCGAGGCGGCGGTCTCCTTCCGGACGAGCGGCTCCCACAACGACGCCACCGCCGAGCTCCACGTCTCCACGGACGGCATGCAGGCCGAGGCCCATCTCTACCCCGCCGCGGGCGAGGGCCAGCCCCTCAGCCTGGATTACGTCAAGGAGCTCATGGCCAGGCTCGGCATCGTCTCGGGCATCCTCTGGGACGAGCTGACCGAGGCGATCATGCGCTGCAACCTCGACCGCCGCGTCCTCCGCGGCGTCGTCGTCGCCCGGGGCGCGCCTCCCGTCCCCGAGCTGCCCGAGCACTCCGAGCTCGAGCCGCGCTTCAGGAGGACCGGTCCTCTCGTCGACGACAAGGCCCAGCGCGTCGACTTCCGCTCCGTCTCGAGCGTCTTCGTCGTCCGCGCGGGCGAGGCCTTGGCGCGCGTCGTGCAGAAGAAGGAGGGCGTCGCCGGCTCCGACGTCCGCGGGACCCCGGTGCCCTTCGCTCGCGAGGCGCCCGAGAGCTTCTCGCCCGGGGCGAACGTCGCCCGCAAGGAGGGCTCCCTCGTCGCGACCGTCGACGGCCGGCTCGCCATCTCCGGAGCGAGGCTCGACGTGGAGGAAGTCCTCCTGGTCAAGGGAGGGGTGGACTACCATACGGGGCACATAGCCTTCCCCGGCGACGTCATCATCGAGGGCCAGGTCCACGACGGCTTCCGCGTGCGCTCGGGGGGCTCCATCGTCTGCAAATCCACCCTGGACGCCTTCGAGGTCGAGGCCAAGAAGGACCTGAGCTGCCCCCAGGGCATCATCGGCAGGCGCCGGGCCCAGATCCGCGTGGGCGGCTCGCTCTCCGCCAAGTACGTGCAGAACTGCAGGGTCGCGGTCAGGGGCGACGCGAGGATAGAGGCGGCCCTCGTCAACAGCCGCCTGTTCTGCCTCGGCACGGTCGACCTCGGCGACAAGGGCGTCGTCATGGGCGGCGAGACCCACGCCCTCCACGGCCTCCGCTGCGGGAGGCTCGGCAACCAGGCCCGGCAGCGGACGATCATCCGGGCCGGCATCGACTTCACCGTCGAGCAGCGCCTGGCCCAGGCCAACGAGCGGCTCAGGCTGATCGCGGCGCGCTCGAGGCAGGTCGAGGCCGCCGCCGCGGCCCGGCCCGGCCCCGAGGCCGAGCGGGCCCGCGGGGAGATCTCGAAGGCGGCCGCGGCGGCGAGGGAGCTCGTGACCCAGCTCCTGGCCAAGCTCGACGCCGACTCAGGCGCCGTCGTCGAGGTCAAGGGCGATATCTTCCCCGGCGTCGTCGTCGAGATCTGCCGGGTGAGCATCGTCGTCGACCAGCCCCTCAAGGCCTGCAAATTCCGCCTCGACAAGGGCGCCGGCCGGGTCGTCGTGGAGAGGTAGGGCCCGGCGCCTCGCGCGGCCGGCTAACGCGCGGCGTCGAAGTCGATCTTGAAGATCTTCGTAGGGCGCCCGCGCAGGTTCAGCTGCCGCTTGTGCTGCACCGCGGCGATGCCGCCGGCCTCGAGCTTGGCGAGGATGCGGGAAGCGCTCCGCGTCGTGATGCCCAGGTAGAAGGCGAGCTCCTCCGAGGAGAGCGTATCGCTCCCCTTCTGATTCAAGACCGACAGTATCTTGCTGACGTACAGCGGCGAGATCGAGGCTCGATCGCTCAGCCTGGAGACCCTTTGGTCCTGCGCGTCGCTGTAGCTGATGCGGCGGACGCTCGAGAGCGGGCCGATGATGACGTTGTCCGATGTCACGACGAAGGCCGCGGAGCCCTTGCACAGGAGGGCTTCCTTCGCGGCCCTCTGGGCCTTGCGATGGGCGTCGATCACGGTATTCGCGCAGCCCCAGCCGACGCGCACCGGGAAATCCAGGCCGCCCTCGAGGTAGGCGGTGACCAGGCAGGTGGTGTACTGCTGGGTCAGCTCCTTGAGGACCGAGATGTTCGTGGTCAGCTCGAAGCGGTCGCCGTGACGGTACACGAGGAATGGCGTGCCGAACTGCCGATTGCAGCCCTCCAGGCGCTCCCGCAGCGCGGCGATCCGGGATTCCGGCAGCTCGGGCGGTGGGCAGACGAGGCCGATGCAGGTAGCCGAGTCGTGCATCACGACGGCGCTCATCTGCATGATCAGCCCGTGATAGGTCTCCAGCATCGATTCCGGCGAGGGTATGAGGAATTCGTAGCGAATCTGCTTTTGCTTGAAGTACTCCTCCATGCTGCTGAACCGGGTGACGAGGAGGTCGACCTTGCCGCTGTCCCATAGCTCGAGATAGTAGCGCTGGAGGGGAAGGTACCATTCGGCGGCCTCGACGGAGTTGAAGTCTATCGGAGCGGTGCCGAGCAGGGGGATATCGGGCCGATCGAAAAGCGACGAGAAGTCGATCGGCATCTCGGGCCTATCGAAGTAGACCCTGGAGAAATCGAGCTCTGGACGGCGCAGCGCCAGCTTGGCCACGAGCTTGTAGTAATCCCTGTCGGATATGGAGAAGTGAGCGTGGGGCTTCCCCAGATCGCCGCGCTCCCTGACGACCACCTCATAGGGATACGAGCCGCTGAACAGGTATCCATCGAATTGACCGGCGTTCTGCTCGAACAGGAATCGAAGATGCTCGACGGAGGAGTACGGAAGATAGGTGATATTGCCATGTCGGCGCATCTCCTGGTCTATCCGCATAATCGATCGTAAGGAAGGTTCGGGCGTGAAAACACCGATCGAGTACATTAGCGCCTTACCTCCGTCGCCGTTGCGAGCCCCTGGTCATCGGGTCTTGATACGACGTATAGGCAGGTATACCCAGTAATCCGGGTAAAAGCAAGAAAACTGTCCAAAATTATGTCGAAAAATAAGAATGACATATTAATGTCCTTTATTTGTCTTCTATCAACACTACTCAGTCGGATAATACTAAGTGTATCATTATTATAAATAGATTGCTTATTCTATTATTGTTTTTAGTATATCGCTTTACAAACCTTTTAATCACCTTGTCTCTCTATAAACATTTTCTTGACGGGTCTACAACTCAGCGCTACAGTAGGCAATCCGCCATAACATGTCTTTTATTGCAAGACAGTATACGGACTTTATGGTCGACGAAGAGAGGGGTGTACTCCGCATGTCCATTCTAAAGATTAATGCGCTCTCCGCCATAGATGCGAATAGGGATCGACTCTACGGCATGAGCGACTCCATATGGGATCATCCAGAAGTCTGCTACCACGAAGCGTACGCGGCAGGGCTATTCTGCCAGGCTTTGCGAGAAGAGGGCTTCGAAGTCCGGACGCGGCAGGCTGGCATCGAGACCGCCTTCTCCGGTTCATTCGGCCATGGCTCCCCGGTTATCGGCATCCTCGGCGAATTCGACGCGGTCCCGGGGCTGAGCCAAGCGGCCGGGATCGCGGCGCAGAAGGCGATCGTCGAAGGGGGCGCGGGCCACGGATGCGGCCACAACCTGCTGGGCGTCGGCTCGCTCGCGGCGGCGATCGCGGTGAAGCGCTATCTCGAGGAAAGCGGGGCTCCAGGCACGGTGCGGTTCTTCGGCTGCCCGGCGGAGGAAGGCGGAGCCGGGAAGGGCTTCATGGCCCGCGACGGGGTCTTCGGAGGCTTGGACATCGCCCTCAGCTGGCACCCCGGCGACGTGCATGCCGTCTCCTGCGAAAGCTCGATGGCGAACTACCAGATATGCTACCGCTTCTACGGGACTGCCTCCCATGCGGCGATGTCGCCGGAGTTCGGGCGAAGCGCCCTCGACGCCCTCGAGCTGATGAATACCGGGGTCCAGTACTTGCGCGAGCACGTTCCCCCGAATACCCGTATCCATTACGCCATCACGAACGCCGGCGGGAACTCCCCGGGAATCGTGCAACCCTACGCCGAGGCCCTGTACCTCATCCGCGCGCCCCGGCTTCCGCAGGTGAGGGAGCTCTACGGGCGCGTCAACAAGATCGCTCAGGGAGCCGCCTTGATGACCGAGACCAGGGTGGAAACGGAATTCGTCAAGGCCTGCTCTGATACGGTCCTGAATACGGAGTTGCTGCGCGTCCTCCAGAGGAACATGGAGCAGGTCGCGCGCGAGCCTATAAGCGAGGAAGACGAAGGATTCGCGCGCTCGCTCCGGGCGACGCAGAGGGACAGGACGACGTACTTCGAGGACCTCGCGGCCGACGTCCGTGATCCGGAGGAGCGAGCCCGCCTGGAGAGGGACGCGGCTTCGCAGATACACGACATAGTGATGCCCTTCCCTGTCGAGAAGCAGGGCTTCGCCTCCTCCGACGTCGGCGACGTCAGCTACCTCTGCCCCGTCGCCCAGGTGACCGTCGCGACCATGCCGGCGGGTACCGCGATGCACTCCTGGCAGGCCGTCGCGGCGGGGAAGAGCGGCTCGGCCAAGCGGGGGATGCTCTATGCCGCCAAGGTCCTCGCCGCCGCCGCCATCGACGCGCTGGAGGACGCCTCGATCATCGAGCGCGCGAAGCGGGAGCTCGAGCAGCGGACGCGGGGCGAGGCCTACGTCTCCCCGATACCGGCCGACGTGAAGCCGAGGATACCGTAAGCGGCGGAGGCCGGCCGACGGATCGAGAAGGAACGCGCCCCATGCGGGCGGCGACGCGCGTGAGGCGCCCTCGCGTTCATCGCCAAGCCTGGGATCCGCGATAACAGGGAGAACGAGAGATGTCGCAGATGCTGATTTGCCTGCTGATCTTCCTTTTCATGATCGTGATGCTCTTCCTGAACAAGATCCCGATGTGGGCGACGGCCATCGCCTGCATCCCGCTCCTCGTCATCACCAAGTGCATAGACGCCCCGACGGCCCTCCAGAATTTCGGGTCGACGACGGTCATAACCATGGCGTCGATGTTCGTCGTCGCCGCGGGCTTGAGCCGCACCCAGATGATCTCCCACCTGACCAGGCTCCTCTACAAGGTGACGAAGGGCTCGTTCACCAAGGTCCTGGCCTCCTACGTGCTCCTGACCTGCGTGCTCGGCCAGTTCATCCCCAGCATCGTCGTCCTGTTCGCCTTGGTATGCCCGCTGGTCCAGAAGATGTGCGAGGAGATGGACATAAGCCCGTCCAAGATGATGTTCCCCGTCGCCATCGCGTCGGTCTCGACGGCCTTCATCGTCGAGCCCATTGGCCCCTACGCGGCCTGGTACGTGAACGACAACGGCCTCATGCAGTCCTACGGCTGGACCGCGACCAAGTTCGGGATGTGGACCGAGACGGCCGTCCTCCTGCCCGTGGGGATCGTCACGCTCCTCCTGGCCATCTTCGTCGTTCCCCGCTTCCTCCCCGACAAGCCCGAGTACCCCACCTCCATGATCAAGGGCCGCCAGCTCAAGGAGCAGGAGCCCCTGAGCCCGATCCGGGAGGTCCTCGGCTACGGGATCTTCGCGGCCGTGATAGTCGGGATGATGCTCGGGCTGCCTTCGTGGCAGGTATCCATGATCGGCGCCGTCCTCGTCGTGGCGACCGGCGTCCTTACCGGGCGCGAGGCCATCGACAGCCTGAGCATGGATACCGTCCTCCTGTACGTCGGCGTGGTGGTCATCGGGGTCGCCCTCGGCAAGACCGGCGCCGCCGAGCTCCTCGGCAAGAGCATAGCGGGGCTCCTGGGCAACACGACCAACGGCTATGTCATCGGCGCGGCCTTCTACCTGCTCGGCTTCGTCATGACCTCGCTGCTGTACAACCGCGCGGTCACCACGGTGCTGGTGCCTCTCACCATCATGACCTGCACCTCGCTCGGCTGCGATCCCCGGGGGCCCATCGTCCTCGTCGCGCTCGCCTCCATGTCCTCACTCGTCACGCCCCTGGCCACCGCCGTCGTCCCTATGGCGATGAGCGCCGGCGGCTACAGCCAAAAGACCATCCTGAAGGCCGGCTGGCTTCCCGGCCTGGTCCGAGGCGTCCTCGGCGTGCTGATCGCGATGACGCTGTATCCGGCTTTCGGCTGATCGCCCAAGGCGACCTAGGCATGGATAAAGCCCGGCGATGCTCTCGCCGGGCTTTCCTATATCCGATGCGCTGTCGCCGCTCCCGCTATTCCCACTCTATGGTGGCCGGCGGCTTCGAGGAGACGTCGTAGACCACGCGGCCGATCTCCCCCACCTTGTTCGTGATCGCGCTCGAGATCGCGAGGAGGTCATCGGCCTCGAAGGGGTAGACGTCGGCGGTCATGCCGTCCTCGGAGACCACGGCGCGCAGCGCGAGGACCGAGCCGTACTTGCGCTCGTCGCCCGCGACCCCGACGGAGCGCAGGGGCAGGAGGACCGAGAAGGCCTGCCAGATGCGGTCGTAGAGGCCGCGGCGCTTGAGCTCCTCGATGTAGATCGCGTCCGCCTCGCGGAGGATGTCGCAGCGCTCCTTCGTGACCTCGCCCAGGATGCGCACGCCCAGGCCGGGGCCGGGAAAGGGATGGCGCCGCACGACCTCCTCGGACACGCCCAGGAGGCGGCCGAGGGCGCGGACCTCGTCCTTGTAGAGCCTGTCGAGGGGCTCGATCACCCGGCCGGCGGCCCGCTTGGCCTCGACCAGGGGGCTGCGGACGTTGTGGTGGCTCTTGATGACCTGGGCCTTGGTGCCGACGCCCTTCCCCGACTCGATGAGGTCGGTATAGAGGGTGCCCTGGGCGAGGAAGGCCTCGGGTATGCCGAGACGGGCAACCTCGCGCTCCTGCACCTTGATGAACAGGTCGCCGATGATGCGGCGCTTCTCCTCCGGATCCTCGGCGCCCGCCAAGGCGGCGAGGAACTCCGGCTCGGCGTCGGCCTTGCGCAGGTGCGTCGCGCCCAGGGCCCGGAGGTTGCGCATGACTTCCTCGCTCTCGGCCTTGCGCATGAGCCCGGTGTCGATATAGAGGAGGTGGACCTTGTCCTTGGGCAGGATCTTGAGCAGGAGGGCGCCGGCCACGGTCGAGTCGACCCCGCCGGAGATGAGGAGGAGGGCCTCGCCCGAGCCCACCTTGGCGCGCACGCGCTCGCCCACCTCCTCGAGGTAGGCCTCCATGCTCCACTCGCGGGCCGCGCCGCAGATGCCGACCACGAAATTCTCGAGTATGCGCGTCCCGCCCTCGCAGTGGCTAACCTCGGGGTGGAACTGGAGGCCCCAGAGCCTCCGTTTGGTGTCGCGCAGCGCCGCCGGGATGCCGCCCTCGGATACCGCGAGGACCTCGAAGCCGGGTGCGGGCGCGGCGATCGAGTCGCCGTGGCTCATCCAGCTCGAGAAGGAGGCCGCCGCGCCCGCGAGGAGGCGCTCGCCCGCGGCCGCCGCGGTGAGGCTCACGGCCTTTCGGCCGTACTCCCGCTCGCTCAGGCGCTCGACGCGGCCCCCGAAGTCGGCCGTCATGAGCTGTATCCCGTAGCAGAGCCCGAGGACCGGCAGCCCGGCCCCGAAGAGGGCCGGGTCGGGGCGGGGGGCGCCGCTCTCGTAGCAGCTCCGCGGGGAGCCGGAGAGGATGACGCCCTTGGCCCCCGCGAGCGCGCGGGCGTCGAGGGCGGCGTCGCCGGGAAGGATCTCGGCGTAGACGCCGATCTCCCGCACGCGGCGGCCGATGAGCTGGGTGTACTGGCTTCCGAAATCGAGGATCAGGATCTTGTCCACGGGCTCTCCCTGACGATGGTGGCGGTGCGGTCGGAGCCGACGGAGACCATGGAGACGGGGGTCTCGGCGTACTCCTCTATGAAGGCGACGTAGTCCTTGGCCTCGCGCGGCAGGTCGTCGTAGGCCCTGCAGGCCCCGATCGGGCTCTTCCAGCCGCGGAATTTGCGGAGCACGGGCTCGGCCTCCTCGAGGTCGCGGACCGAGGCCGGGAAGTCCTCGACGAGCTTGCCGCGGACGCGGTAGGCGACGCAGGCCTCGAACTCCGGCAGCTCGTCGTAGACGTCGAGGTGGGTGAGCACGAGGCGGTCGATCGAGTTGGCCGTGACGGCGTAGTGGAGGGCCACGAGGTCGAGGTAGCCGCAGCGCCTCGGGCGCCCCGTGGTGACGCCGTACTCGCGGCCGGTCTCCCTGATGTAGGTCTCGAGGGAGCTCTGCGAGGAGGGGTCGAACTCCGTCGGGAAGGGCCCGTTGCCGACCCTGGTCGTATAGGCCTTGAAGACGCCGAGGATCCGGTCGAGGTCCCGCGGCCCGACCCCGCCCTGGGCGGCCGCCCCGGCCGCGCAGGACATGCCGCTCGAGACGAAGGGATAGGAGCCGGTATCGATGTCGAGCAGTGCCCCCTGGGCCCCCTCGAAGAGGACGTAGGCGTTGCGGCGGGCGCGGAGGTAGGGCACGAGGTCGACGGCCATCGGGAGGATGCGGTCCCGCCAGAGGGCGACGTACTCGCGGTCCTCCTCCTCGAGGTTCTCGAGCCTCGAGGGATCGTCCAGGTCGCAAAGCCGGATGCCGTCGCGCGAGGACTTCATCGCGTAGGCCACGCCGATGCCCCGCCCCGTCGTGCCGATGGGCTTGCGGCGCGCGGCCTCCATCTCCTTGTCGAGCCTCCGGTAGCGCGGCAGCACGATGTGGGCCCGCTCCGAGACGAGGACCCTCCCCTTCCAGTCAACGCCCCGGGCCTCGAGGCCGGCGAGCTCGGAGAAGAGGGCCTCGGGATCGATCACCATGCCCGAGCCGAGGATGACGGTCTTGTCGGGATAGAGGATGCCGGAAGGCACCAGGTGCAGCGCGTACTGCTCCCCGCCCAGCACGATCGTGTGCCCCGCGTTCGCCCCTCCGGAGAAGCGCACGCAGACGCGCGCGTCCGAGGCCAGGTAGTCGACTATCTTGCCCTTGCCCTCGTCGCCCCACTGGGCGCCTATGACCACCACGTTCATCTGGAGACCTCCGTCGCGGGAGGGACTTGGCGCCTTCCCGATCGAGTATACACCGCCGCCGGCCCCAAGGCCTACTGGAGCGGGGCGCCGCTGGGCTCGAGGACCCGGGAGCGCCGCGCGCGGACGCGGCTAGGGCCTGCTGTAGTTCGGCGCTTCCTGCGTTATCTGGACGTCGTGGGCGTGGCTCTCCCTGAGGCCGGCCGAGGTTATGCGGACGAACTTCCGGTAGCGCCTGAGCTCCTCGAGGTTCCGGCAGCCGCAGTAGCCCATGCCTTTGCGCAGGCCCGCCACGAGCTGGTGGAGGAAGGATTTGAGCTCGCCCTTGTAGGGCACGCGGCCCTCGATGCCCTCGGGCACGGGGGCCTCGTCCTTGGCGATGCCGTAGCGGTCCCCGGCGCCGTCCTTGAGCGCGCCCATCGAGCCCATGCCGCGGTATTCCTTGTAGATCCTGCCCTCGTAGAGGACCTCGCGGCCGGGAGCCTCCTTGAGGCCGGCGAAGAGGTTGCCGATCATCACCGTGCTCGCGCCCGCGGCTATGGCCTTGGCTATGTCGCCGGAGTACTTGATGCCGCCGTCGGCGACCACCGGTATCCCGGCCTTGTCCGCCTCCTCGGCGCACCAGAGGACCGCGGTGAACTGGGGCACGCCGATGCCGGCGACCACCCGCGTCGTGCAGATGGAGCCCGGCCCGACGCCGACCTTGATCGCGTCGGCTCCCGCCTCGACGAGGCGCCGGGCCCCCTCGCGCGTGGCGACGTTGCCGCCTATCACGGGCACGTCCGGGAAGCGTCGCTTCAGGCCCCTGATGGCCTCGACCACGTTGCGCGAATCCCCGTGGGCCGTATCGAGGACGACGAAGTCGACCTTGGCCGCGCGAAGCAGGGGCATGCGGTGCTCGTAGTCCTGGGGCGAGACGGCCGCCCCCACGACGAGCCTCCCGGCCTTGTCGGTCGCGGCGTTGGGATAGCGCTCGTGCTTCTCCATGTCCTTCACGGTGATGAGCCCGGCGAGGCGGCCCTGGTCGTCGACGACGGGCAGCTTCTCGATCCGGTGCTCGTCGAACTTCGCGCGCGCGCTGGCGGGCGTCGCGTCGAGGCGCTCCACGACGACGCGGGAGGTCATCGCGTCGCGCACGAGGGCCCCGTCGTCCCGCCGGAAGCGGAGGTCGCGGGCCGTGATGATCCCGACGACCTTGCCGCCCGGGTCCACGACGGGCAGGCCGGTCACCCGGTCGCGTTCCATTATCATCCGGACGTCGCGGAGGGTCCGGTCCGCCTCGACGGTGACGGGGCTCTCGATGATCCAGTTGAGGTAGCGCTTGACCGAGGCGACCTGCTCGGCCTGGGACTCCGGGGAGAGGTTCCGGTGGATGACGCCGGCCCCGCCCTGGAGGGCCAGGGCCTGGGCCATGCGCTCCTCGGTGACCGTGTCCATGGCCGCCGAGATCACCGGCGCGTTGAGCCGCACCTCCCCCGCGAGGATGGTCGAGACGTCGGTCTCCCTCGGGAGTATCTCGGAATAGCCGGGAACGAGGAGGACGTCGTCGTAGGAAAAAGTCTCTTCGAACATGCTTGCCGCCCCGGCCGCGCGGGGCGCGGCCCTGGCGCTCCCTTTCCCGGGCGGGGCGCCCTCGATGCTGGCCGGCCGGAGCCCTTCCCTTTCGGGAGGGGCGCTGGCGCGCGATATCCCCCGGCCGCCGGCCCGGGCCGACGCTCGCCGGTCGGACCCATGCAGCTAGCGGGCGCGGCCGCCCCGCTCGAGGCCCTCCGCGTTCCCCTCGCCGCGCGCGGCGAGGGTGGCCGCTACGGCCCGGTACTTCTCCCCGATGGCGAGGGCCCTCTCCGCGGCGCGGCCCCGGTAGAGCTCGGGGCGGCGGAAGAAGTCCTCCGGATCCCGGATCCCGAGCTCGGCGAGGCGGCCGCGGACGGCCTCCCAGGCCTCGCCGTCGCGCTCGATGGCCTCGTGCAGCGCGAGGCGATCCGCCTCGGCCGCGAGCGTTATGCGGCGGAGCATCTCGTGGGCGTCCGCCCTCCCCGACTCGGCGAGGAGGATGTAGGCGGGCTCCGCGAGCACGGCGCCGCCGGTCAGGCGGAGGTTCGCGGCCATGCGCTCGCGGTCCACCGCCAGGCCGCGGAGCACGGAGAGCATGCGGTTCGCGGCAGCCGCAAGGCCGGCGAAGAACTCGGGCACGAAGCGCTCGCTCGCGGAGTTCGTGAGGTCGCGCTGGTGCTCGGATATCTGGTCCATGAAGAAGGAGACGGCCCGCGGCGCGAAGGCCTTCCACAGGCTCTTCACGTGCTCGGAGTTCCAGGGGTTGCGCTTCTGGGGCATGGTGGAGGAGCCGACCTGGCCGGCGCCGAAGGACTCGCGGACCTCCCCTATCTCGGTTCGCTGGAGGTTCCGAAGGTCGTCGGCGAGGTTGGCGATGATCCCGAAGGCCACGTTCATCTCGAGGAGGAGGCGGAGCGCGTGCTCCGGCTCGACGAGCTGGGTGGAGTGCTCCGAGGGCTCGAGGCCCAGCCGCGCGAGGTAGCGGCGCTCGACCTCCTCGGGATCCGGGTAGAGCATGGAGAGCGCGTTGTACGATCCCACCGCGCCCGCGAGCTTGCCCCGCAGGTCCCTCGCGAGCTCGTCCACCTTGAGGAGGGACTTGCCCAGGCGGCTCGCGTACTCGGCCATGGCGAAGCCGAAGGTAAGGGGCACCGCGTGCTGGCCGTGGGTCCGGCCCACCTGGGGAGTGGCCGCCTCGTCCACCGAGAGGCGGCAAAGCTCGAGCTCGAGCTTCGCGAGCAGCGGCACGATCACCTCGCGCGCGGCGTCGCGGTAGGCCATGGCCTTCGCGGTATCGAGGATGTCCACGCTGGTCGCGCCGAGGTGGACGAGGGGCCTGAGCTCCTCGGGCAGGGAGCGCTGGAAGACGTTGACCAGGGCGCGGACGTTGTGCTTGGTCGTCTCCTCCTCGCGGTAGACCTCCTCGGGGTCCATGGCGGCGGCCGCCGCCTCGATGCGGGCGAAGATCCCGGGGTCTGAGCGGCCGCGCAGCTCGAGGTGGGTCTCGAGGAGGGCCGCCTCGGCGCGCGCCGCGTAGCGCGTCTGGGCCTTCTCGGAGAGCCGGGAGGAGAGGGCGTCGAAGACCTGAGCGTTGGATCTCCAATAGCGATGGTCGAGGGGGGAGATGTTATCGAATATGTCGCGGGGCTCCATGTCCTATACTGCCATGCCGGGGCCCGCCTGATCAAGGCCCGCCGCGAGGCGGGGGGATCGGGCGCCGCGCCCGCCGCTTCAGATCAAGTCCGCGTACGAGGCCCGGTTCCCGAGCGCGCGCAAAAGGAGGTCGGGAGAGAGGAGCATCTGCATCCCGCGCGCCCCCGCGCTCACGGAAATCTCGTCGAAGAGCTGGGCGGTCTCGTCGACGTACACCGGGAAATCCTTCTTGGTGCCGACCGGCGAGCAGCCGCCCCGGACGTAGCCGGTGGTCGGGAGCAGCTCCTTCAGCGCCAGCATGGCCACCGCCTTGTCCCCCGCCGCCCTGGCCGCCTTCTTCAGGTCGAGCTCCGCGTCCCCGGGCACGCAGCAGAGGAATACCCCCGACTTCTCCCCGCGGAGGGCGAGGGTCTTGAAGACGCGCTCGGGATCGAGCCCGACCTTGGCCGCGACCGCGGACGCTGAGAGGTCCGACTCGTCGACCTCGTACTCGAAGACGCGATGGGCGATGCCGCGGGACTCGAGGATGCGGAGGGCGTTTGTCTTCGCGGCCATGCTCTCAGCGCTTCTTGCGGAAGATGCGGTAGTTGATGTCGGGGAAGAGGTTGTTCCGCTTCTCCAGGCGCGTGAGCCACTCGGTGCTCACGGTGTTGGCGCATAGCATGTCGTAGATGCGGCCGAAGCTGGAGATCGCGTCCTCGACCTGGGCCCGGGCGAAGGCGCTCGAGCGTCCCGCCCGCATGAGCAGCGACCAGTCGGAGCACATCGCGAGGAGGACCTCCCGCGCGGCCTGGTTGAGGATGCGCTCGCGCAGGCCCGACTCCTCGGGGAAGCGCTCGGCGAGCTCGGACATCCGCTCCACGGCCTTGGCGGAGTGGCGGTAGACCCAGTCGTTCGAGCCGTCGAGCCAGGCCTCGCCGTAGCCGCCGTCGCCCCAGGAGGAGAATTCGGGCTCGGAGGTCTGCGACTCGGGATAGAGCTTGAGGTACTCCCCCAGGGACAGGAGGCGGAGGGAGGGATCCTCGGCCGCCCTGCGGAAAAGGGCCTCGAGCCAGGCAGGCCCCTCGAACCACCAGTGCCCGAAGAGCTCGGCGTCGTAGGGGCAGACCATGAGGGGGGGCCTGTCCATGAGGCCGGCGGCGGCCGCCGCCGCGGCCCGCCGCTCGGAGAGGAAGAGCTCCGCGTGCTCGGCCGCCCGCGCCGCGGCCGCGGACGGGTCGTAGGGCAGCTTGTCAGCGGTGCGGCCGGTGACGGACCAGTACTTGAAGCCCGTGAAGGTGCGGGCCCCGCCCTCCTCGAGGTAGGGGGCGAGGTAGGCCGGATCGAGGTCGAAGCCGATGTCGCGGTAGAAGTCTCGGTAGACGGGATCGCCGGGATAGCCCTCGGTGTCCGACCACACGGCGGTGGTGGCGCCCGCGTCCCTGATGAAGACCGCGAGGCCGCTCGGGCTCTGCACCGGGGCGAAGGAGCCGCGCTCGGGCACGGGCAGGCCGAGGAGGGCGCCCCTCGTCCCGGCCACCGTATACTGCACGTTGTACGACTTCAGGATATCCCCGAGGCCGGGGTACCAGCCGAGCTGGGGCATCCAGAATCCCGCGGGGTGCTTGCCGAAGGCGCGGCGGTGGGAGACGATCGCGGTCTCGACCTGGGCGGATACCGCCTCGGGCAGGTCGCGGTAGAGGGGGAGGAAGGCGTGGGTGGCGCCCGAGGTGATGAGCTCGACGCGGCCGCGCTTGTAGTAGTAGTCGAGGGCGCCGAGGACGTCGCCGGCGTAGCGCTCGGCGAAATCCTCGCGGTCCTCGCGATAGAGGGCGGAATAGAGCCGGGCGAGCTTCCCGAAGGCGGGATCGCTCCCGACGCGGGCCTCCTCGGCCGCGGCGAGGGCGAGCTGGGTATCGAGGTAGGAGAGGTAGCGCTCGCCCAGGAGCTTGTCGCCGAGCATCGCCTCGAGGGTCGGCGATACCGCCAGGGTGAGGCGGAAGGGGACGAGGTCCGCGTCGAGCCGCCTGAACAGCCTGAGCAGGGGCAGGTAGGACTCGGAGAGGGCCTCGAAGAGCCAGCGCTCCTCGAGGAAACGGGGATAATCGGGACGCCGCACGAAGGGAAGGTGCGCGTTGAGCACCAGGGCGAGGTATCCGCTCTCCATGCCCTTGCCTCAGGGTCGATCGAGCGCGGCCGCCTCGGCGGACTCGCTCAGTATTCGCTGCGGATTGGGGAGCTCTCCCGGCGCCTCGATGCGGAGCTCCTCGATGCCGGAGAGGCGCAGGAGCTCGCGAGAGCGGGCGTCGAGCCCTCCCGGGCCGAGGGACAGGGCCTGCCGGGGCACCTCCACCACGTTGGAGCGGGCCAGGCAGCGGCAGCGGCAGCCCGGGCGCCGCGAGCAGAGGTCGATGCGGTAGCGCGAGCCGGAGGGGGGGAGGTTGATGTACCACTGGAGGTCGTCGCGCGAGACGGGGATGTCGAAGAACTCCTTCTTGCTCTCCTCGCCGTCGAGCTCGTTCACGCGAAGGAAGAGCGATGCCTCCGACTCCTCCTCTCCCAAGGAGGAGCGCTCGGCGTCGGAGATATCCCAGTAGGCGAAGGCCCAGGAGGGATCGCGGACGAGGGCGCGGATCATCGTCTCATTGTAGCGCCGCTCGAGGGAGGGCGGAGGCTCGCCTTCCGAGAAAGGCGTGTCCGGCTCCGAGCCCGAGTACTTCATCTCCTCGACGCGGAGGGCGTCGCCTCGGGAAGCCTGGCGATCCTCGGAGTCCTCCTCGAGGACGGCGAGGATCTCCTCGAGCACGAAGGGCCGCTCGAGCCCTACCGGCAAGTCCAGGCCCATGCGGTCGGCGAGGAGGTAGAGATCCTCGACGGAGAGGGAAGCGAGCTTCGCTGAAGTCACGGATACATTCTGGAAAAGATAAAGAACACTTGTCAAGGCCGCGCGCGCGTCCATCGCGCCGGCTAGGGCCGGCGGATGGGGGCTCAGGCCTCGCCGCCCGGCTCGGGGCCGCCGCCGGCCGGACCGGCGCCGTCGGGTCCCGGAGCCTCGCCGTGGGACCCGGGCTGGCGCCTCCGCCTCCGGCGCTTGGGCCTCGGGCGGCCCTCCTCCCCCCGCTGCTCGGCCTCGGCGTTGGGGCGCAGGAGGTCGGGCATCGCCTCGCGAGCCTGCTTCGGCGCTCCCCGCCTATCGGCCGGTCCGGCCCTGCCGGAACTTCGCTCCGGCTTTCGCGGCCGCTGCAGGGGCGAGATCCCCCGGCGCTTGAAGAGGACGAGGACTGCCGCCTCGAGCTCGACCCGGGGGGGATTGAGGGGGGAGAGGAAGAGCCGGGCCTCGTGGACGGCCTCCCGGTAGGCCTCGGGCGTGTCGGAGAAGCGGCCCGGTACGGACTCGAGGAAGGGCTTGAGGTAGTGGGCGAGGAGGATCGAGAGCCGCTTCTCCTTCGAAGGGTCGGAGGCCTCGGCGTCGAGCTCCTCGAGGGCGGCGAAGAGGGCCGAGCGGTAGCCGCGGTCCGCTGCGGCGAGGCGGCCCGCCTGGGGGGCGATGTGGCGGAGCAGGTCGAAATCGGCGAGGGACTCGATCACGGGGCGTGACTTGCCGGAGCCGAGGATCTTGAGGAATTCCTCGGTGAGGCGCGAGGAGCTCGCCTGGGAGAGGAGGAGGGCGTCGCGCTTGACCGCGCGCTTGAGGCGCCAGGGGATGCGGAAGCCGGCCGCCGTCGCGTACTTGACGCAGCGGATCATCCGGACCGGGTCCTCCTTGAAGATCGTGCCGAGGGGGATGACCGGCACGATGCGCTTGGCCTGGATGTCCTTGAATCCGCCGACGTAGTCCACCAAGGTCGCGTCGTGCGGATCGAAGTAGAGGGCGTTCATGGTGAAGTCGCGGCGGAGGGCGTCCTCGTCGATGCTGCCGTACTCGTTCCCCACCGTGCCGTTGGCGATGGAGCGGAAGGTCGAGACCTCGTAGATGGTCTCGCCCGCGTAGACGTGGACGAGGCGGAAGCGGCGGCCGATGATCCGTGAGTTGCGGAAGACGCGCTTGATCTTTGCGGGCTGGGCGTCGGTGACGATGTCGAAGTCCTTGGGCTTCCGGCCGAGGAGGAGGTCTCGGACGGCGCCGCCGACGAGATAGGCCTCGTGGCCGTTCTCCCGCAGGCGCTCGAGGATGCGCAGGGCCTCCGAGTCGATGCGCGAGGCGTCGATCCGGTGCTCGGGCTGGGTGTAGACGAAGGCCTTGGCCACGGGCCTTCCGTCCTCGGATCTGCGATAGCGGATGAGCAAAGCTGAGCCTCGCCTTAGTACGTAGAATGCGCTACGGGCCCTAGTATAGCTCGAAAGCGAGGACGAGGGTCAAGGTCGGGCGGCCGAGGCCTTGGCCTCGAGCCAGGCGGCCAGGTCCCGCTCCACCTCGTCGCGGTTCGTCTCGTTGAGGATCTCGTGCCGGGCGCCGGGATAGGTCTTCTCGCTCAGGTCGGAGAGCCCGGCCGCCCGGAGCTTGCCCGCGAGGATGCCGGCGAAGCCGCGGGCCCCGCCGCAGGGATCGGCCTCGCCCGCCATGACGAGGACCGGGAGGCGGGCGGGGATCCGCGAGAGGGCGCCGCCCTCGCCGTAGACCAGCTCGAAGCCCGAAAGGAGGTCGCGGAAGAAGCCGTCGGTGCAGACGAAGCCGCAGAGGGGGTCGGCCAGGTACTTGTCGACCTCGGCAGCGTCGCGGGATAACCAGTCGAATTTGCTGCGAACCGGCTCGAAGGCCTTGTTATAGGAGCCGAAGGACATCGAATCGAGGAGGGGGGCCTTGGACTTCTGGCCCTTCACGAGGCAGCCGAGGGCGGCGAGGCCGCGCGCCACCGGCAGGAGGCCCGGGGCTGGGGGCTCGACGACGCCGGAGAGGGCGCAGCCCGCCAAGCCCTCGCCGTAGAAGCCGCAATAGGCCTCCGCGAGGATCGAGCCCATCGAGTGGCCGAACAAGAGGAGGGGAAGGCCGGGATGCGCGGTACGGATCGCGAGGGCTATCTCGCGGAGATCCTCCACCACCCGGCGGAAGCCCCCGGCCTCGGTGAGCCAGCCGAGCTCGCCGGGGGCCGCGGTGGCGCCGTGGCCCCGATGGTCGGGAGCGTAGACCGCCCAGCCCGCGGCGGTCAGCCGCCCGGCTAGGCGGGCATAACGGGCGCCGTGCTCGGCCATGCCGTGGACGGCGAGGAGAAGGGCCTTGGGCTTCCCTTCGGGCAGCCATCCATGGACGAAAAGGGCTTTATTATCCGAAGCGACGTGGCGGAAATCGGCGCTTTTCACTGCGAGCCTCCCCATAACGGGTATTCCGCCATTGTATGCGGGGCCCGCCCGGGTGGCAAGGAAAGAAAAAAGCGATCGGCGCGGATTTCGCTCAAGTCGGAGCTCCGAGCTGCCGATAGGGATGGAACGAGGGGAATGCCGGCGAAGGTCTATCCTGAGATGGCTTCCCCTTTCATAGTGATTGTCGGCCCCTGCGGGGCGGGCTTTAGCGAAATGTTGAACGCAAGCGGCGTGCCAATTCGCAGCCCTCCCGCCAGAGACCGAGAGGAAAGGAGGCTGGTCGGGGGAAGAGACGCATGGAATAGGTCTTTTTCCGCGCCCACGCGCGACGCGACCGGCGGCAAGCCGGAGCGAGCGCGGCCGCGAAGGAATCCTCGGGGCAAGGATGCCCCGTACACACGTCCAAGGAGGATGGAATATGATCATCAACCACAACCTGAGCGCCATGTTCGCGGACCGCTCGCTCCGCGTGACCAACCTCGGCGTCGAGAAGGGCATGGAGAAGCTCTCCTCCGGCATGCGGATCAACCGCGCCGGGGACGACGCCTCCGGCCTGGCCGTGTCCGAGAAGATGCGCAGCCAGATCCGCGGCCTGAACCAGGCCTCGAAGAACGCCGCCAACGGCATCTCCTTCATCCAGACTACCGAGGGCTACCTCCAGGAGAGCCAGGACATCATCCAGCGCCTCCGCGAGCTCTCCGTCCAGGCTTCCAACGGCGTCTATACCCAGGAAGACCGGATGCAGATCCAGGTCGAGGTCAGCCAGCTCGTCGACGAGATCGACCGCATCGCCAGCCACGCCCAGTTCAACGGCATGAACCTCCTGACCGGCCGCTTCGCCAAGGACAACGGCGAGAACATGGTCACCGGCTCGATGTGGTTCCACATCGGCGCCAACATGGACCAGCGCGAGCGGGTCTACATCGGCACCATGACCGCCAAGGCCCTGGGCGTCCGGAACGTCGGCAACGACGGCATCGTCACCCTCCAGGACTCCGACTCCGCGAACCGGACCATCGGCGTCCTCGACGAGGCGCTCAAGCGGGTCAACAAGCAGCGCGCCGACCTCGGCGCCTACCAGAACCGACTCGAGCACGCCGTGAAGGGCATCGACGTCGGCGCCGAGAACCTCCAGGCCGCCGAGAGCCGCATCCGCGACACCGACATGGCCAACGAGATGGTCGAGTACACCAAGAACAGGATCCTCGCCCAGTCCGGCGGGGCCATGCTGGCCCAGGCGAACCAGAAGACCCAGCAGGTCTTGCAGCTGCTCCAGTAAGGTAGTACTATTACGGAGAAGGGGGCCCCTCGGGGCCTCCTTCTCCGTCGGTCTTTGAAAAATACCCTCCCGCGAGCACAAGGCGAGGAAAGCGTCCGTCAGAAGGGACGCTTTCCTTGTCGCACGGGGAAGAACGGACGGGAAAGGCGCGAATCCAATTCCCGCCCCCATCGGCGTGCGCGCAAGGCAAGACGGCGGCATGGAAGGCTGCCGTACACACCTCAAGGAGGGTCACATGATCATTAACCACAACATGAGCGCCATGTACGCGAATCGTACGCTCGGCGGCACCGGGATCGACATCTCGAAGAACATCGAGAAGCTCTCTTCCGGCCAGCGCATCAACCGGGCGGGCGACGACGCGTCGGGCCTCGCGGTATCGGAGAAGCTCCGGAGCCAGGTCCGCGGCCTCAACCAGGCCACGCGGAACATCGAGAACGGGATTTCGTTCATCCAGACCACGGAAGGCTACCTCCAGGAGACGCAGGACATCCTGCACCGCATGCGCGAGCTCGCGGTCCAGGGGGCCAACGGCGTCTATACCGCCGAGGACCGCATGCAGATCCAGGTCGAGGTGTCCCAGCTCGTCGACGAGATCAACCGGATCGCGTCCCACGCGCAGTTCAACGGGATGAACATCCTGACCGGCCGCTTCGCCAAGGAAGGTACCCAGGTCATGCAGTTCCAGGTCGGCGCGAACATGGACCAGTCCAAGCGCGTCTTCATCGGGACGATGACCGCCCAGGCCCTCGGGCTCACGGGCGCGCAGGGCACCGGCGAGATGCTCAACATCGAGACCCCGGAGGTCGCCAACGCGTCCATCGGCAAGCTCGACACCGCCCTCAAGGTGGTCAACAAGCAGCGCGCCGACCTCGGCGCCTACCAGAACCGCTTCGAGATGGCGGCGAAGGGCGTGTCCGTGGCGGCGGAGAACCTCCAGGCCGCCGAGAGCCGGATCCGCGACACCGATATGGCCAGCGAGATGGTGAACTACGTGAAGAACCAGATCCTGGACAGGGCTGGCGGGGCTATGCTCGCGCAGGCCAACACCCGCGCTCAGAACGTAATGCAGCTTTTAGGCTGACGGAAATCCGTTCATAAGGGGTAAGGAGAGACTTCTGGACGTCTTCTTTCCAATTCCCCGTGTCACCTCGGCGGGGGGGGATCGCGCCCCTCCCCCGCTTTTCTTGAAAACCTAGTCGGAGGCTCATCATGGCTCTCGACGTTTCATCCATATCCTCGCTGGCCACCGCGGAAGGCGCTCGCCAGGCGGCGGCGGCACTGACGGCCGCCGGGCCGAAGGCCCGCCCGGCCGGCCGCGAGGCGGCCGACCTCGGCTCCGTCATGGCCGACCTCCAGCGCGTGAGCGCCACCTTCAACCGCCGCCTCTCCTTCAGCATGAACGAGAAGCTCGGCCAGGTGGTGGTCAAGGTCATCGATGCCGACACCGATAAGGTAGTCAAGGAGATCCCGCCCGAGGAGCTCCAGCACGTCTACGAGCGCATCCGCGAGGTGATCGGCCTCCTCCTCGACGAGCAGGCCTAGCCGACCTCCCGCGCGCGGCGGCTCGCGCGCGGCGCCTCGTACGCGGCTGCTCGCGGGCGGCCTCCCAAGCAGGGGCGCGAATGTCCGATCTCTCCATTCCCGGCGTCGGCAACAGCAGGTACGGCACCGACAAGATGATCGAAGGCCTCATGAAGCTCGAGCGCGCCCCGCGCGACAAGGCGGCGGAGCGCGTAAAGGCCCTCGACGAGCAGAAGGCCTCCTGGCTCGGCGTCAACCAGCGCGCCGCGAGCCTCCGGGAGAGCGCCAGGTCCCTTTTCTCCTTCCGGAATCCCTTCAACGAGCGCATAGCCAAGTCCGCGAACGAGGACGTCCTCAGCGCCACGGCCACCCGCGAGGCCCTCGAGCAGACCCGGATGGTCTCCGTGGAGCGGGCCGCCGCGGCCGACCGCTTCCTCTCGAATGAGCTGCCCAAGGATTACAAGGTTCCCGCCGGAACCTACTCCCTATCCGTCGGCGAGAAGAACCTCGAGCTCCGCTACGGAGGCGGCAGCCTCCAGGACTTCGCGGAGGCCCTCAGCCGCAAGGGGGCGAACCTCCTCCGCGCCCAGGTCGTGACGGTCAAGCCGGACACCAAGTCCTTAGTGATCGAGTCCCTGAAGACCGGGGCGGCCAATAGGCTCTCCTTCGCCGGAGACGCGGAGAAGCTCGCCTTGGAGACGGGGCTGGTCGAGCGGGCCGTCTCCTCCCGCAGGGATTTCGACCTCGGGAAGCCCCTCCCCTGGGAGCGCCCCCTGGACCGGAGCCTCGTGAGCTCGGCCGCGGGAGTGCTCTCGATGGCGGCCGGAGGGGCGATGGGCACGGTCGCTGAGGCCAAGCTGGTCCTCCCCTCCCCCCTGAAATCGGCCGGGATGGTCCTCGAGCTCAGCTACCGCCTCGTCCCGCTCGCCCAGGCGGCCGAGGCGAGCCCTCCTCCCGGGCCGAGCATCGGCCCCTCGGGCCAGGCGAGCTACGAAGGCATCACGATCCAGGGGGCCCCCTCGGCGACGGGCCTGCCCGAGTGGTCCCCCCCCCCGAGGCCGCCCCGGATCGAGGACCGCTCGATGGCCAGCCTCATCGGCCCCGACGGAGGGGCGATCGCCCTGCCTGAGCTCCAGGACGGGGAAGGCGAGCAGCTCCTCAGGATCGAGCTCGCCGGCTACCTGCCCGAGCTCGCCGGGCTGGGATTCCGGGTCCGCGACACCACGAGGCGGCTCGAGCTCCTCGGGGCCCGGGTCTTCGACCCGGCCGAAGCCGGGGGCTTCCGGCCCCTGCGGCCGGTCTCGACGGCCCAGGACGCGGCCTTTTCCGTGGACGGCATCAAGGCGACGAGGCCTTCCAACGAGGTCTCGGATATGGTCCCCGGGGTGACCCTTAACCTCAAAGGTCCCTCGGAGAAGCCCGTGAAGCTGACGATCGAGCCCGATCGCGAGGCGGCCCAGGAAGCGATCATCAAGCTCGTCGGGGGCTACAACCGGCTCATGGCGGACATAAATATCCTGACCAGGGCCGACGAGTCCCTCATCGGCGAGCTCGACTACCTCTCGGACGAGGAGCGAAAGACCGCCAAGCAGCGGCTCGGCATCCTGCAAGGCGACTCGACCCTGAACCTCCTCCGCTCCGCCCTCCAGCGGACGATGGCCGAGCCCTACGAGACGAAGGACGGGAACGCGATGGCCCTGGCCGCCCAGCTCGGCATCGCCACCAACGCCCGCGCCCCCGGGGCCGCCGGGGGCTACGACAAGGCCAAGATGCGCGGCTACCTCGAGATCGATGAGGACAGCCTCAAGAAGGCCCTGGTCGACCACTTCGAGGCGGCCAAGCAGCTCTTCGGCAACGACACCGACGGCGACCTGATCGTGAACTCGGGCCTCGCCTACGCCCTCGACGCGGCGCTCCGGCCCTACGTCGAGACGGGGGGCATACTCTCCCTGAAGACCGGCACCATCGACGCGCAGCGGGCGCGGGAGAAGACCTCGATCGAGACCATGGACCGGCAGCTCGCCGCCAAGGAGGCCGAGCTCAGGCGCAAGTACGGCGCGATGGAAGGGGCCCTCCAGCGCATGGAGGGCACGGCCGGCTCGATCGACAACTTCAACAAGCAGAACCTCGGCGACTAGGCCGAAGAGAGGAAGGACCCATGGACATCTTGGTGAACGGCGAGGCCCTGGCCTTCGAGGAGAAGCCCGGCTCGAGCCTCGGCGAGGTCCTCGCCGCCGTCGACGACCTGGTCGAGGGCTCGGGCTCGATCATCGTGGGGATCAAGGTCGACGGGGCCGAGCTCGAGGCCGCCGGCTACGCCGAGGCCGCGGCCCGCCCCGCCGCGGAGGTCGCCTCCGTGGAGCTGGCCGTGGAAGCCGCCCGCGAGGTGCGGCTCCGCACGATCGGCACCCTCCTCGAGCTCCTCGGCCTCGTCGCCCGCGCCGCCGCCGAGCCCGCGGCCTCGGCCGAGGACTGGCGCTCGCTCCGCGAGGGGGCCGCGGACCTCCGGGACGCCTTCGGCGGCCTGTTCTCGGCGGACGAGCTCGCCTTCGTGCAGCGCCTCGCCTCGGCCCTCGAGGCCGCGGGCGACTCGCCGGGGGCCTCGGCCAGGGCGGCGGTCGCCGCCGAGGCCGCCCGCGCGTCCTCGGTCTTCGGCGAGCGGAACGCCGAGCTGGTCGACCCGGTCGCGGAGATGCGGGCGGCGGCCCTCCTCTTCGAGTCCCGCGCCCAGGAGCTGGCCGACCTGCCCGTCCTCCTCCAGACCGGCAAGGAGGAGCTCGCCATGAAGTCGGTCCTCTATTTCGTCGAGGTCTTCAACAAGGTGATCCGCGTCATTCCCGAGCTGCGGCAGGCCGGGATCGACTCCGCCGCCATCCGCGTCGGAGACCAGGCCCTGCCCGAATTCTACGGCGCCTTCAACGGCGTGCTCAAGGAGCTGACGGGCGCCTTCGAGAACAAGGACGCCGTCCTCATAGGCGATCTCGCCGAGTACGAGATCCTGCCCCGGATGCGGAGCTTCTTCTCCGCCATGGAGGAGGCCCTGCCAAAATGAGCCCTACCCTCGTGCTGGCCCAGATGTACTGGAAGCAGTCCAATCCCGCGGAAGACGCGATCCTGTACATCGTGCTCGGCTGCATCGCCGCGGCCTTTATCCTCGTCGGCATCATCCGCAACGGGATATCGGGCTCCCTCGGCGGCTCGGGCCGCCGCTTCTCCCGCTCGGCCTTCCGCAAGGCGGCGAGGTCGGCCGGCCTCGCCGAGGAGGACCTGCGCTTCCTCGAGGCCTACGGCCGGGCCCTCGAGGTCTACAATCCCGACTTCGTCTTCGCCAATCCCGGCCGCCTCGACTCCTTCTTCAAGAGCGTCTACCGGCGGATCGAGGCGGAGACCGAATCCGAGGCCGACGCCGAGGAGAAGCGCGCCAAGCTCTTCAAGGCCCGCGAGAACCTCACCAAGAGCCGGGCCGCGGGCGCGAAGGTCTCGAGCACGCGGCAGCTCGGCCGCGGCACGCCCATCACCTTCATCGCCCCCGGCGAGGAGTCCTACCCCACCATCACCGTGGCCGTCGAGGCGGGGGGCGTGGCGGTGGAGCCCGTCAAGGACGCCTACGGCGAGGCCATCCGCTTCCGGAGGGGGACGAAGCTGACCTGTTACTTCTATTCCCAGGCCCACCAGGGCTTCCAGTTCAGCACCCGGGTGGCCAGCTGGGTGCAGCTCGGGAGCAAGGAGGCCATGGTCCTCGCGCACAGCGACGCCGTCACCGCCCTGCCCGCCCGGTCCCACGCCCGCCGCGAGACCAAGGCGCCCTGCACCTTCTATCGGGTGGCGGTGACCGAACGGACGGTCAGGGGCAAGAAGCAGCGCGACGCGAAGGTCCAGGGCATACCCTTCCCGGGCACCATCATCGACATCTCGGCGGGGGGCTTGGGCATCCAGAGCGCCAACGCCTTGGCGGCCGGGGAGTTCATCAAGGTCGAGTTCAATCCCGGCGAGCGGACCCAGACCGCCTTCGCGAAGGTGGTGCGCATGAACCGGCTCAAGAACATAGGCGGCGTCATGCACGTCCAGTTCGTCCGGATCTCGCAGCGGAGCCTCAACGCCATCCTCTCCTTCGTCTACGGGTACGGCGATTGAGGCGGGCTTCTCCTTGACTCCCCCGAGCCGGCCTCCGTACAATTGAGCCAGATGAGGGTCCTCGAGCTGCGAGAGCTTCGGCGGCGTGAAGCTCCTATACACTACATCCGCGAATACGGAGCCGTCGCCGTGCTCGAGTCCTTCGAGGGAAGGGCCGAGGCGGCCATATCATTCACCCTCGAGCAAAAGCCCCTCGGGCCCCCGGACATAAGCCTGCGCGTGCTCGATCCCGTGGACTGGCCCCTCCTCCCCGTCGTGCGGGTCCTGCGCGAGTACGTCGCCGCGCTCGACCGCGAGGGCAAGCTCCCGTGAAGGAAGTCTTCCTCGCCGACGCAACCGGCACGGAGGAGCTGGGGGAGCGCCTGGGCCGCTCCCTGGGCGGAGGCACGGTCATAGCCTTCCGCGGCCCCCTGGGCGCCGGCAAGACCACCATGACCAAGGGACTCGCGCGGGGTCTCGGGATCGAGGAGACCGTCACGAGCCCGACCTTCACCATCGTCTCCGAGTACGAGGGCAGGCTCCGCCTCCACCACGTCGACGCCTACCGCCTCTCGGGGCCCGAGGACTTCTACTCCATCGGCGGCGAGGAGCTCCTCGCCGATCCGGGCGGGGTCTGCCTCGTCGAATGGAGCGAGCGCATCGAGCCGGCCCTCCCGCCGGGGGCCGCCATCATCGAGCTCATCGTGCCCCCCGGGGGCGGCCGCCTGGCGCGGGTCTCGGGCGCGGCCCTGGAGAGCCTGCTCGCATGAACGTCCTCGCTATAGACAGCTCCACCGACATCCTCTCGGTGGCCCTGGCCTCGGATCGGGGCCGCGCCGAGGCCTCGGTCGACGCGGGCCTCCGGCACGCCGAGGCCCTGCAGGGCCTCGTGGACTTCTGCATGGCCCGCGTCGGCCTCGAGCCGCGGGAGCTCGGCCTCCTCGCCTGCGCCCGGGGCCCCGGCTCCTTCACGGGGCTGCGCATCGGCATGGCCACGGTCAAGGGCATGGCCCTCGGGCTGGGCCTGCCCTGGGTATCCGTGCCCACCCTCGACTGCCTCGCCTGGGGCTACGAGGCCTTCCCCGGGGCGGTCGCGCCCATCGTGGACGGCAAGAAGGGCCGGGTCTACGCGGCCATCTACCAGGCAGGCCTCCGGATCGGCCCCTGGCGCGATATCCCGCTTGCGGAGCTGGCCGCGTTGCTCGATACTTATCCCGAGGCCCTCGCGACGGGCCCCGACGCCGAGCTCTTCGCGCCCTTCGCCGAGGAGCGGCCGGGCTTCCGCGTCGACCGCCGCGCGAGGACGCCGGCCGCCCGCGCCCTCGCCGCCCTCGCGGAAGAGGCCTTTCTCCGGGAAGGCCCCTCCCCCGACGACGAGGGCCCCCTATACCTGCGGCCGAGCGAGGCCGAGGAGGGCGCGGCCCTCCGAGACGCCTGAGCCGGGAAGAGCGAGACGATGGCCGTACCCGAGATGCGCGACGATATCGATGACATAGCCGACGTCGAGGAGCTCGAGCCCCTCGAGGAGCTCTCCGATCTCGAGGCTGGCGTCAACGAGCTGCCCGCCGAGTCCCCCCTCCTCTCCGAGAGCGGCCCCCGCTGCGTCGCCCGCAGCTACGAAGCCATCCCCGAGCCACTCGCCCTCCTCGACGACTCCCTCGCCTTCATCTACCGCAACCGGCCCTTCAGGGACCTGCTCAAGGCCTTCAGCTACCCGGACAGCTCCTCCTTCCTCGGCACCCTCGCGCGCGCGATAGACCCCGAGACCGCCCGCTCCATCTACGAGGGGATCGGCAAGACGGAGCGCGGCCACGCGTGGAAGGGGACCATCGCCCACCGCTCCAAGGACTCCGCCGCGGTGATCACGAAGGTCCATATCTTCCCCCTCTGGCCCGACGAGCCCGCCGGGGACAAGCCCCCCGCCTACTCGGTCTACCTGGACGACGTGACCGAGGAGAACCGCAAGTTCCTTCGGGACATGTTCTCCTCCCTCCTCGAGGCCTCGAAGCTCAAGGACAACGACACGGGCAAGCACATCGAGCGGGTCAACCTCTACTCCGCCCTCCTGGCCAAGGAGCTCTTCGCCGACTCGCGTTGGCCCGAGGTGGACACGGACTTCGTCGACAACATCGGCTTCCTCGCCGCGATGCACGACGTCGGCAAGATCGGGACCCCCGACGACATCCTCAACAAGGAAGGGCCCTTGAACGAGTTCGAGTGGGGCATCATGAAGGAGCACACGAAGAACGGAGCCTTCATCCTGTCGAGCTACCCGAACCCCATGGCCAAGGAGATCGCCCTGTCCCACCACGAATGGTGGAACGGCTCGGGCTATCCCTACAACCTCGAGGGGGCCATGATCCCCCTGGCCGCCCGCATCGTGACCCTGGCCGACGTCTACGACGCCCTCCGCATGAAGCGGAGCTACAAGCCGGCCTACGCCCACGAGGTGGCCCTCCAGAAGATGCGCCAGGAGCGGGGCGTCCACTTCGACCCCGAGCTCGTGGACCTCGTCCTCAGGATCGAGTCGCAGATGGAGCGGGTCTACGCCGAGAACGCCGACTAGAAGCGGCGTCTCTCGGCCGCCGAGAACGCCGACTAGAGCTTCTTCACGAAGGCGCGGCGGCGCTTGTGCTGCCGCTTCTCGTAGTCCTTCCACATGCCCTGGACCTCGACGTTGGTCTCGAGCTCGGGATTGGTCTCCGCGAACCTGACCCCCGCCTCGATGACCGACTCGTTGAGGGCCCCCATCACGAGGGCTATCACGCCCCGGGCCCGGTAGTCGGGCTTCACGGCCACGAGGTACATGTCGATGGTCTCCGGATGCCGGAGGGCCCTGAGGTAGTGGTACCAGCCGAGGGGGAGGAGCCGCCCCCCCGCCTTCTGGGCCGCCCGGGAAAGGCTGGGCATCGTGATCCCGAAGCCGATGAGCTTGCCCGCGGCGTCGACGAGGATCTTGGTGAAGCGGGGATCGACGAAGCCGAGGTAGGTCTTGATGTAGAAGCGAACCTGGGCCTCGCTGAGGGGCACGGTGCCGT
Source organism: Spirochaetota bacterium (assembly GCA_022711355.1). Lineage (GTDB taxonomy): Bacteria > Spirochaetota > Spirochaetia > Treponematales > Rectinemataceae > JAKLFE01. Next base: position 32,859 of record JAKLFE010000012.1, read on the forward strand.
AGAGGCCGCTGTAGGCCTCGTCGATGAGCTCGAAGACCTCGTCGCCGTACCTCGCGGCGAGCTCCTTCTTGCCCTTCCACGCGGCGATGCCGGCCCCCGTGCGCTTGGCTATGAGCTCGCGGACCCGCTTGACCTTCTCGGGCGTGCCCGAGGGGATCGTGATCCGGTACTCGACCCAGTCCGCGTCCTTGACGTAGCCGAGCTCCGCGAGGAGCTCGGGATAGTAGGGCTTGTTGTAGTAGGTGGCGTAGGTGCCGAGCTCCCCGAAGCCCTCGACGAGCATGCCTTCCTTGTCGAGGTCGGTGAAGCCCATGGGCCCGTTGAGCTCCTCGAGGCCCTTCCCCCGGGCCCAGGCCTCGACCGTCCCCATGAGGGCCGCCAGGACCTCCCGGTCCTCGATGAAGTCGAGCCAGCCGAAGCGGGCCCGCCTTTTACCCCACTTCTCGATGTAGCGGCGGTTGACGATGCCGGCGACCCGGCCGACGGCCTTCCCGTCGCGATACGCCATCCAGAGCTCCGCCTCGCAGTACTCGAAGGCGGGATTCTTGGCGGGATCGAGGGTAGCCAGGTCGTCGAGATCGAGGGGGGGGACCCAGAAGGGGTCGCCTTTATACAGGGAATGCGGGAAGCGCACGAAGGCCTTCAGGGCGCGGCGGCCCTCGACGCGGCGAATCTCGAGCGACATCGGCTACTCCTTCCACTCGGCTATGAAATGCTCGTGGGCGGCTATGGTCGCCGCGACGATGATGTCCTGCAATGGTCCGCGGCCGACCCAATCGTTGCCGTCCTGGATATAGAGATGGCGGAGGGTGCCCTCGGCGTCGGCCCGGCTGAAGCCGGGATCGACGGAACGACGGCGCTCGAGCCCGGTGAGGGTAAGCTCGTAGACTTCCCGGTATTTCTCGTCACGCCAATCGACGCTTTCCACGGGGATCTCGCTTTCTGGCCGGAAGTGGGGCTGGGCCGGGCCCGCGGCATGCCCCTGAGCCCGACGAGGGCCCCGCGGCAGGAGGAGGCTCTCGCTGGATCGGCGCCGCTATAGACCGCGGAATCTGGCCAGGGTTGCGGCTCGACGGCGCCGAAAAAGAAAAAGTCCAGTAATTGCTTACTGGACTTCCGTTTAGCGGGAGGGGGGATTGAACCCTCGACCCAGCGGATATGAGCCGCTTGCTCTGCCATCTGAGCTATCCCGCCATGCCATACGGCGAGAGGCTTTATACCGGCTTTCGCACCCCTTCGTCAAGGGCTAGGGCCGCTTGCCGAAGATCCGGTCGATGGTCTCCTCGATATTCGGGGCCGATCCCGAACCCTCGCCGCCGCCCCCGCCGCCCCCGGGACGGCCCTTGCCGGCGCCGCCGAAGAGTCCGCCGAGGGTCTCCATGACCTTCCCCGCCGCCTGGGAGAGGGGGTCCTCGGAGGAGGAGAATTCCGAGGAGTAGGCCTTTCCCGCCTCCTGGAAGTCCCGAGCCGCGTCCCGCTCCCCCTCCTGGCCCCGGCGGGGATAGTCCCCGGCGAGGATGGAGGCGTAGGCCGGGCTCTTCTCCCATTCCTGGAGGGCGGTCATGCGGGCGACGGGGTAGGGATGGCTCTCGCCGAGGACGTCGACGAGCTTGTACAGGGAGTCCAGGCCCTCGCGCGAGGACTCGTAGTCGTGGGCCTGGCGGAAGAACTCGTTGAGGTCCATCTGGCCGATGCGGGCGCCGCCGGCGCTCTTCATGAGGCTGCGGAGGACCAGGGGGGCGTCCTGGACGGCGAGGAGGGAGGCGCGGTCGGCGGAGAGCTCGCTCTTGCGGTCCCACTCCTTGAGGGCCGCGATGGCCGCGGAGAGGGCGGCGCCGGCCAGGGGCAGGTTCCCGACGAGGAGGGAGGAGGCCTTGATGAGGAGGACGAGGAGGGTCTTGAAGACGACGTGGCCGGAGAGGACGTGGCCCAGCTCGTGGGCGAGGACGGAGCCGAGCTCCTCCTCGCCCCATAGGTCGAGGGCCCCGCTCGTGAGGACGATGAAGGGCCGGTCGACGCCGAGGGCGAAGGCGTTGGGGGAGGGATCGAGGCGGATGTAGAGCTCGGGCCGGGGAGCGCAGTCGAGCCGCTCGCAGAGGAGCCCGAGGCTCGCGTAGAGGGAGGCGAACTGGCTGTCCGATGCCCGGGCCGAATTGGCGAGGGTGGAGAGGCGGAGGGAGCGCTCCGTCGTCGAGCCGACGATGCGGCGCACGAGCTCGCCGGCCAGGGGCAGGGAGGAGAAGGCCGCGAGGGCCGCCTTGTCGGCGGGGTGCTCCCAGGCGCTCGGGCTGATGCCGGGGAAGCTTCGGTTTCGTTCCATGGGGGAGAGTATAGCCGCCCGGCCGCGGCCCTTCCAGCCTCGGGGGCTTCGAGGCTATCCTGTCCCATGCGCTGCAGGCTCTGCTCCTCGGACTCGACCCTGCCCCGCCTCGCCGGGGGCCTCGAGTACCGGGACTGCCCGGACTGCGGCTACATCGGCCTCGCCCCCCGCCACTGGCCGAGCCGGGCGGAGGAGGAGGCCCGCTATCGCCTTCACCGCAACGATCCCGCCGAGCCGGGCTACCGGGCCTACCTCGGCGCCTTCGCCGAGCTCGCCCTCGAGCCCTTCCTCGGGCCGGGGGCGCGGATCCTCGATTTCGGCTCGGGGCCCGTCCCGGCCCTCTCCCTCCTCCTGGCCGAGCGGGGCTTCGCGGCCCGGCCCTACGATCCCTTCTTCGCTCCCGGCTCCTCCTGGAGGAGGCGGAGCTGGGAGGCCATCGTCCTCCACGAGGTCGCCGAGCACCTCCGCAGCCCCGGCCGGACCCTGGCGGCCCTCGCGCGCCGCCTCGCGCCCGGCGGGATCCTCGCCGTAAGGACCCGCTTCCCGCCCGAGGACCCGGCGGGCTTCGAGTCCTGGTGGTATCGGCGGGACTCGACCCACCTCGGCTTCTGGCGCCCGGAGAGCTTCTCCCGCCTCGCCCGCGATACCGGCCTCGAGCTGGCCCTCGTCCGCGAGCCCGACCTGGCCGTCCTCAGGGCCGCAACCGGATCGGCCGGCCGCGGCTCTATCTCGTCGTGACGGAGGGGAATGACCGATGCTGCGCAGGACCATAGCCTTCGAGATACTCAAGCTCTATTCGACCCTCTGGATGCGGGCCAAGGCCAAGGTGGAGATCCGCGGCCTGGAGCTCCTACCGCCCCGCCGCCCCGGCGAGCGCCGCGTCTACCTCCTTTTGAACCACTCCACGACCTACGACATCGTCGCCCTCATGCACGTCTCAAAGGAGCCCTTCGTCATCATGATGGACCGGGGCGCCTTCACCTTCCCCGTGATCGGGCGGATCCTCGCCTGGGCGGGCTTCGTCCCCCTGGACAAGGGGGATTCGGGAGCGGCGATCGAGGCCTGCCAGGCCGCCGTCGCCGAGGGCCGGCCCCTCCTCATCTCCCTCCACGACGGGGACTCGACCATAGGCGACTGGGGCAGGCCGCGCACGGGAGGCATCCGCATCGCGCACCGCGCGGGGGCGACGCTCTACCCGGTCTTCCTCAAGGTCGAGGAGGAGCGGATCAGGCGCCTGAGCTTCAAGGGCGTCGACGGCCGCGAGTACCCCTACACGACCTTCCGCGACACCTACTACTTCATCGAGCTGCTGCCGCCCCGCGATCTCTCCTCCCTCGGCCCCGAGGCGGGCTACGAGGAGTACCGGGCCGAGGCCGAGGCCCTGAACGAGCTCTCCGCCTCCCTCGAGGCCCGCTACGAGGCCTTCCTCGCCGAGCGCGGGGGGGAGGGCTCCCCGGTCCGCAAGCGCGGCGGGACGCGGCTGCGCGTCGCCTGGTGAGGCCGAGGGGCCGAGGCTAGCCCCGATCGGCGGGGTCCCAGGGGGCGGCGCCGGGCACGAGAGAGCGGCTGAAGCGGCGGCAGGCCTCGATGGCGGGCCCGAGCTCGGGGGCAGGCTCGTAGCCGAGCTCGGAGCGGGCCTTGGCCGAGCTGCAGAGGTTCCGCGCCGAGCCCGCCGCGGCCAAGCCGCGGGAGAGGCCCGAGCCCGGGGCGAGGCGCTCCGCGAGGGCCCCCGCGACCTCGGCCGCCGCTCGGGGCAGGACCAGGGGACGCCCGATGCCCCTGCCCCCCCGGGCCCGGGCCGTGCGCGAGACGAGGTCCATGAAGCCGGCGTAGCCCAGGTTGTGCTCGTCCCTGCCGGAGATCACGTAGGCCTCGCCCGGCCTGCCCCGCTCGAGGGCGAGGGCGGCGCCGCGGGCGAAGTCGCGCGAGTCCACGAAGGAGCTGGCGCCCCCGAGGGCGAGGCCGAGGCGGCCCTCCCAGACCGAGTCGACCAGGGCGGAGATCGAGCGGCCCAGGTCCCCGGGGCCGACCGCGGTGCCGGGGAAGAGGGTGACGAGGGGCAAGCCCCGCTCGGCCGCGTAGCGCTTGGCCAGCTCCCAGGAGGCGAGCTTGGCGTCGAGGTAGGGCGAGCGCGAGCGGGCCAGGAAGGAGCGGTCCCCGGCGAGGGAGGCGTCGACGGCGGCCAGGGCCTCGGCGGGGCTCGCGAAGGAGATCGGGTAGGCCGGGCTGCCGTAGGGCGAGCCCGACTCGTCGGCGAGGCGGCCCGGCTCCGGCTCGCCTAGGACGCTGATCGAGGAGGCGTAGAGCAGGCGCCCGAGCCCCGCCTCGCAGGCGGCCTCGAGGACCGAGGCGGTCCCGAGGACCGAGGCCTCCCAGACTGGAGCGCGCTCCGCGGCGCGATAGCCGATCTTGCCGGCGAAGTGGGCCACCGCGTCCAGGCCGCGGAAGGCCCGCGCGGCCGCGGCCCGGTCCCGGACGTCGAGGGCCCGGACCTCGACCCGTCCGGGATCGAAGAGGGGGTTCGAGGTCCTGCGCGAGGCGAAGGCCACTATCTCCCAGCCGCCGCGCTCGAGGAGCTCCGCGACGAAGCTCGCCCCCAGGAAGCCGAAGGCGCCGGTGACGCCGATGCGCATGATCCCCCCTTTCCGAGGCGCGCGCCGGTTGAAGGCCGGCCCCGCGCCCGGGTAGGATACCCGTCTCGGAGGCCCTCTGTGAACACGCTCGTGACCGGCTCGACCGGCTTCGTCGGCAGGCGCCTCGTCGCCCGCCTCCTCGAGGCGAGGCCAGGCGACAGCCTCGCCGCCCTCCTCCTCCCCGGGGAGCCCGTCCCGGAGGGCTTCGGCGGCCGGGTCGAGATCCTCCGCGGCGACCTCCGCGACCCCGCCTCGGTGCGGGCCGCCGTGGCCGGGAGGGAGCTGGTCTATAACGTCGCCGGCTATATCTCCTACTGGCGCCTGGACCGCAAGGCGATGGAGGCGGTCAACGTCGGGGGCGTCCGCGCCGTGGTCGACGCCTGCCTCGCCTCGGGCGTCCGCCGCCTCGTCCACGTCTCCTCGGTGGGGGCCGTCGGCTTCCGCCGCGACGGGGGACTGGCCTCCGAGGAGGAGCCCTTCAACTGGCCCGAGAGCATCGGCTACATGGCGACCAAGCGCGCGGGCCAGAGCATCGTGGAGGCAGCGGTCCGCGAGCGGGGCCTCGACGCCGTGATCGTGAACCCGGCCTCGGTCATGGGCCCCGGCGACCCCGGCCCGGGGACGGCCCACAACCGCCTCTACGCGGATATGTACCGCAGGCCCGCCTTCTTCGGCACCTTCGCGGGGGGGCTCGCGATCGTCGACGTCCGCGACCTCGTCGAGCTGATCCTCGCGGCTGCCGAGCGCGGGAGGAAAGGGGAATCCTACCTGGCGGTGGGGGCCAACGTCCCCTACTCCCGGGTCCTCGAGATCATGGCCCGGAAGGCGGGCCGCCGCTTCGTACCCTTCGTCGCCCCGCCGGCCCTCCTCAGGGCCGCGGGGGCCCTCGCTGAGCTGGCCTCGCTGGCGACGCGGCGCCGGCCCCTCATCACCGAGGCCTACGGCCGGCTCTCGGGCTGGACGGCCTACTATTCCTCGGAGAAGAGCCGGCGCGAGCTCGGCTCCTCCTACCGGAGCCTGGAGGAGACGATAGGCGACGGCTGCGCCTACTACGAGGAGCGCTTCCTCGGCCGCGGCGCCCCGCCCGGGCGGGGCTAGGCGGGGGCCGGGACAGGGCGCCGCCCCGCCCCGAGCCGCCCTAGAGCCAGCCCGCCTCCCGGTACCAGGCCGCGGTTTCGGCTATCGCGTCCTCGGTGGAGAGGGACGGCTCGAAGCCCAGGAGGCGCTTCGCCTTGGCCGTGGAGACCACCCAGCGGCTCTGGCGCATCTCGAGCAGCTTGTCCTCGGTGAGGAGGGGGGGCCGGCGCAGGAAGGGGCCCGCCGCCGCGGAGGCGAGGGCGGCGGCCCGGACCGCCCACTCGGGCACACGGACGCGCCTCGTCCTCCTGCCGAGGGCGAGCTCGATCAGGGCCGAGAACTGGTCCCAGTCGTACTCGCCCTCGTCCGCGACGAAGAAGGCCTGCCCGTAGGCCGCGGGATTGAGCAGGCAGGCCGAGATGGCGCGGGCGAGGGTCTTCACGTAGAGGAAGGAGAGCTGGCTGCGCTTCCCCACGATGAGCCTGAGCCCCCGCTTCACGAGCTTGAAGTACTGGAGGAAGTCGGGGTCACGGGGGCCGTAGACGCCGGGCGCGCGGATGAAGGTGCAGGCGATGGGGCCGGCTTCCCGGGCGACGAGCTCCTCGAGGGCGGCCTTGCTGCGGCCGTAGGCGGTGAGGGGCCGCAGCGGCGCGTCCTCGTCGAGGCAGGTTCCCTCGCCGCCGCAGGGCCCCGAGGCGGCGAGGGAGCTCATGGCGATTACCTGGCGCGGAGGCCGCCCGAGCTTCCGGGCCGCCTCGACCAGGTTGACCGCCCCGTCGGCGTTGACCGCCATGAACTCGGCCTCCGACCTCGCCCTGGTCAGGCCGGCGAGGTGGACGATCGCGTCGGCTCCCTCGAGGAAGGGCCCGAGGGACCTGGAATCGAGGAGGCTGCCCTCCAAGAAGCGGATCGGCAGCCCCTCGAGCCAGCGGCGCCCCTCCCCCGGCAGGACGAGGCAGGAGAGCTCGTGGCCCTCGGCCAGGAGGAGCTCGGCCAGGTGGCTCCCGATGAAGCCCGTCCCCCCCGTGATAGCTACGCGCATGATCCCTCCCGTTCCGCGAATCGCCGCGGCGTGATAGTATCAGCCGGGCCGCCCGAGGGACAATACGCGGGGCCGGCCCCGGAACGGAGGATTCCCGCCTTGACGCGCGCCGAAGCGCGGGCTTGGATCAAGCCCGCAGCCTACCTCTCCCTAGCCTCGATCTCCTGCTTCCTCTTCACCGCCCTCACCCCGCCCCTCCTCGACCCGGAGCTCGCGGCCGCCCTCCCCTTCCTCGGCGGGCTCCCCTTCGAGGACGCGGCCTACTGGCTCCGCTTCGCCCTCTCCTTCCTCCTCCTCGGCCTGGCCCCCCTCGGCCTGGCCGCCCTCCTCGGCGACCGTCCCGCCGAGCTCGGCCTCCGCTTCGACGCCCCCATCCTCCGCAGCCCCCTGTACTGGCTCTCCCTCCCGGCCGCCGCGGCCCTCGGCGCGATAGGCGCCCTCTCCCCCGACCTCGCCTCCTACTATCCCTACGCGCGCGGCCTGGCGGGCCGCGTCGCGGCCGAAGGGGCCCTCCCCTTCCTCGCCCACGCCGCCGCCTACCTCCTCCTGTACTACCTTCCCTGGGAGCTCTTCTTCCGCGGCTTCCTCCTCCTGGGCCTGGCGAAGGGAAGCCCGACCGGGGCCGCCGGCCGCGCCCGATGGGCGGGCACGGCCACGGGGGTGAGCGCGGGCCCCGAGGGCCAGGCCCTCGCCGCCGCCCTCGTCCTCTTCCAGACCATGCCCTCGACCATGCTCCACGTGGGCCACCCCCTGTCGGAGCTCTTCGCCGCGGTGCTCGCGGGCCTCGGCTTCGGCGTCCTCGCCTGGAGGACCCGGTCCATCCTGCCGGGCCTCCTCCTCCACGCCGCCATCGGCCTCGGGACCGACGGCCTCATCGTGCTCAAGGGCGCGGGCCTCCTCTGATGGGCCGCTCCCCCTCGGTCCTCGTCACCGGGGCCTCGGGCTTCATCGGCCAGCGGCTCTGCCAGGCCCTCGCCCGCCGCGGCGACCGCGTCCGGGCCCTGTACCGCCGGCGGACGCCGCCGCCCGCCCTCGCGGCCCTCGCCGCCCCCGGGGGAGCCGAGGCGCCCTTCCGCCCCGTCGAGCTCCTCCGCGCCGACCTGGCCCAGCCGGGCCGGGCGGCCCAGGCGGCCGAGGGCATGGACGCGGTCATCCACGTCGCCGCCCTCGCCTCGGACTGGGGGCCCTACGAGCTGTTCAAGCGCGAGAACTACGACGCCGCCGCCTCCCTCCTCGCGGCGGCCGAGGCCGCGGGCGCCAAGGCCTTCGTCTACATCGGCTCGGCGGTCGTCAGCGGCTTCGGGCCCCACGTCGACTCGACCGAGGAAGGGCCCTACTACCCCCTCAAGTATCCCTACCAGGTCACCAAGCGCCTCGCGGAGCGCCTCGTCCTGGGGAGGAACCGGCCCGGCTTCAAGACCGTCGCGATCCGGCCCTGCAACGTCTACGGGCCCGGGGACCGCACCACCACCTACAAGATGTTCGAGGCCATCTTGGGCGGCGTCTTCGGCTACCTCGGCTCGGGCGAGGCCTACACCTGCCCCGTCTACGTCGACGACCTCTGCGAGGGGATCGTCGCGGCCCTCGACCGGGACCAGGCCGCGGGCGAGGCCATCATCCTGACGGACGGGCAGAAGGTTCGCTGGAAGGATTACGCCGAGGAGCTCTACTCCGCCATCGGCTCGAGGAAGCGTCCGCTGAGCCTGCCCGTCCCCCTCGCGGCGGCGGCGGCCCGGGCCATGGGAGCGGCGGCACTCGCCCTCCGCTGCGAGGGCGCCCCGCCGCTCACGATGTACCGGGTCGAGCAGGCCTCGCAGGACTACCACTTCTCGAACGAGAAGGCCAGGCGCCTCCTCGGCTTCGAGCCCCGGGTCTTCTACAAGGAAGGCCTCGGGCTCGCGGCCCGGGCCTTCCTCGCGGAAAGGGCCGCGGCTCGCCGGCCCTAGCCGGGGCTCACTTGAGGGAGAAGGCGCCGCCCTCCTCGAAGGCGAGGGGCAGGGCGTCGGGCCTGATCTCGGCGGGGACCTTAAGCGCGGCGCTGCCCTTGACCGAGAAGCTCCCGCCCTTGTCGGAGAAGACCTTGCGGACCTCCTCCGAGAGGCTCTTCGAGCTGAAGCGGTTCGTGACCTCGAGGAAGGTCTTGCCGCCCTCGCGGCGGATCCTCGAGCTGTCGCCCGCGACGAGGCGCTGTCCGTTGATCGCGAGCTCGTAGCCGAGCTTCTCGAAGTCGAGCCGGCCCTTGGCCTCGTTGGCTATCTCGATGGTGAAGCTCACCTCGAGGGGCAGGTCGATCTCGGTGGGATCGACGGGCGACTCCTTGGGCTTGCGGCCGGCGAGGATATCCTTGAAGGCCGCCGCGGCCTTGTCGGGATCGGCCTTCCTGCCGGCCTTCGCGAGGGCCTTGCCGACCTCGGCGGCCGAGGGGGCCTCCACCCGGAAGCCGGCGAGGGAGACGCGGGGCTTGAGGGCTGGTATCTTCTTCTCGAGCTTATAGTCGAAGCTGACGCTCGGGGGCAGGCCGCTCATGCCCGGCACCTTGGGGATGGGTATGACGAGGGTGCCGTCGATGCGGGTCTGGAGCCACTCCTTGGAGGCGTAGTCCCCGATCGCCTTGGCCACCGCCAGGTACTCGAGGGCGGCGGTGAAGCTCTGGGTCTTCGAGTCCCGGGCCTTGACCTTGAAGCCGCCCTTGGTGGCGAGCTTCACCACCTTGTGCCCCTCCACGGAGAAGTCCAGGGTCATGCCGTCGAAGCTGAGGGGCACGGGATAGGGGTTCTTCACCGAGACCTCGAAGCGGAAGACCGCCTCGCGCAGGGAGATGGACTCGAGCGTGAAGCTCTTGAGCTCGGCGCTGGGCTTGGGCAGGCCGGCGGCCTGGGCGGCGAGGCCGAGGGAGGCGGCGATCAGGGCAGCCAGGATTCCGCGTTTCACGGCTTTTCCTTTCGGGGAGGGCTCTCCCCGGCGAGGAGTCTATCGCGCCCGGGCCCCGGGGACCAAGGCCCCCGGGGCCGCCGATCGCGCCCGAGAGGTTGAAAGCCGCGCCCTGGCGCCGTTATTATTGGGACGAGGGCCCGCGCGGCCACGAGCAGGTACAGGGAGAGGATGGACATGAAAGCGTTCCCCATTAGCGACCGGATCTACGCGCTCCACGCCGACGTCAAGACCGAGGACCTCTTCGAGGGCATCTGGCCCATCCCCGACGGGGTTTCGCTCAACTCCTACCTCGTGAAGGGCGACAAGATCGCCCTCATCGACCTCGTGCGGGATTGGGGCGGGGCGACGGCCGCCCTCGAGTCGGAGCTCTCGCAGGCCGGGGTCAAGCTGGCCGACGTCGACTACCTCGTCCTGAACCACCTCGAGCCCGACCATACCGGCTGGCTCGCCGAGTACCGGCGCCTCAACCCCAAGGTCCAGATCATCTCCACCGCCAAGGGCGTCGAGCTCGTGAAGAGCTTCTACAAGGTGACCGAGGGCCTCCGGGCCGTGAAGACCGGCGACGAGCTCGACCTGGGCTCGGGCCTCGTCCTTAAGTTCTTCGAGACCCCCAACGTGCACTGGCCCGAGACCATGATGAGCTACGAGCCCTCGACGGGCACCCTCTTCTCCTGCGACGGCTTCGGCAGCTTCGGCATGCTCGGCGACCGGATCTTCGACGACCAGTTCAGCGCCGAGGAGCACCGCCGCCTCGAGGCCGAGAGCCTGCGCTACTACGCGAACATCGTCGCGAGCTTCGGCCTCTTCGTGCGCAAGGCCGTCGAGAAGCTGGCCGGGCTCGAGCTCAAGGTCGTGGCCCCGAGCCACGGCATCGTCTGGCGCAGGGACCCCATGGCCATCGTCGGGCGGTACCTGAAGTACGCGGGCTGGCTCGAGGGGGGCCGCGACAAGGAGGTCTGCGTCGTCTGGGGCTCGATGTACGGGAACACCGAGCGGGGGCTCAAGGCCGTCCTCGCGGGGCTCGAGGACGAGGGCATGCCCTACGTCATGCATCGCGTCCCCAACCAGGACGTCTCCTACATCCTCGCCGACGCATACCGCTGCGAGGGCATCCTCGTCGCGATGCCGACCTACGAGTACAAGATGTTCCCCCCCATGGCCTACGCCCTCGACATCTTCGAGCGCAAGCACGTCTGGGGGCGCAGCGCCCTGCGCATCGGCTCCTGGGGCTGGATCGGCGGGGCCAAGAAGGAGTACGAGGAGGCCATAGCCCCCCTCAAGTGGAACTGCCTCGAGTCGGTGGAGTGGGCGGGAGGGGCGGGGCCCGAGACCCTCGAGCTCCTCCGCGAGCGGGGCCGCGAGCTGGCGCGCAGGGTGCGCGAGGCGAAGTAGCCCGCCCGCCCGGGGCGCCGCCGCCCCGGGCGGCGCTCCGATTCCGGAACTCGTTTCCGCCTCGGCTTGAGGCTCCGCTCCTTTCCGTCTATGATCACCCCGCCGGCCCCCCTGCAGCGGGGCGGACGGTCGGGGCCTCGGCCCCGGGGGGCCGTCGGCCCCGGGATCGACGATCCATCATCTCTTTCACAGCATCCTCGCCCCGAGTCCGGGGGCCTACAGCGGCGACGCCGCCAGGGCCCGTGGACCCCTCGAGCCCGCGACGCGCGGGCACGAACGGGCCGACGCCGAAAGGCGCCGACCTCCCGCGTTTGGAAAGGAGCGAAACCATGAACGACGCCATCCTCAGGGCGCCGCCGGCCGAGAACGAGCCGGCCCTCGCCTACGCGCCCGGAAGCCCCGAGCGCGCCTCCCTCGAGTCCGAGCTGGGACGCATGGCCGCGGGGGGCTTCGAGGTCCCCCTCGTCATCGGGGGCCGCGAGCTCCGCACGGGCCAGACCGGCGCCATCCTGCGCCCGGACCGGCTCTCCGCGCCCCTGGGCCTCTACTACAAGGCCGGCCCCGCCGAGGCCCAGGCCGCCGTCGAGGCGGCCCTCGCCGCCAAGCGGGAGTGGGCAGCCATTCCCTGGGAGGAGCGGGCCGCGGTCTTCCGCCGCGCCGCCTCGCTGATCGCCGGCAAGTACCGCGCGAAGCTCGTGGCGGCGACCATGCTCGGCCAGTCCAAGACCGCCCGCGAGGCCGAGATCGACGCGATATGCGAAGTCGTCGACTTCCTCCGCCTGAATCCCCGCTTCATGGAGCGCATCTACGCCGAGCAGCCGGAGAGCTTGACGGGCGAGTGGAACCGCATCGCCTACCGCCCCCTGGAGGGCTTCGTCTACGCGGTCACGCCCTTCAACTTCACCGCCATCGCCGCCAACCTGCCCACGGCCCCCGCGATGATGGGCAACGTCGTCGTGTGGAAGCCAGCCTCCACCTCGATCCTCTCGAACTACCTCCTGATGAAGGTCTACGAGGAGGCGGGGCTCCCGCCCGGGGTCATCAACTTCGTGCCCGGCGGCGGGAGCGCCATCTCCGGCGTCGCCCTGTCCCGCCCCGAGCTCGCGGGCCTGCACTTCACCGGCTCGACCTCGGTCTTCAACTCCCTGTGGAAGGAGATAGCGGCCAAGCTCTCCATCTACCGCTCCTACCCCCGCCTCGTCGGCGAGACGGGCGGCAAGGACTTCATCTTCCTGGATCCCTCGGCCGATCCCGAGGTAGCCCTCGTCGCGGCCCTCCGCGGCGCCTACGAGTACCAGGGCCAGAAGTGCTCGGCCGCCTCGCGGCTCTACGTCCCGAAGGGCCTCGCCCCGAGCTTCCTCGAGGCCCTCGCCGCCGCGGCGAGGCAGCTGCCGATGGGCGAGGTGACGGACTTCCGGAACTTCATGGGGGCCGTCATCGACGAGGCCTCCTTCGACAGCATCATGCCCTACCTCGAGCGGGCCCGCGGCTCGAAGTCGGCGCGGATCCTAGCCGGGGGCGCGGGCGACAAGGGCCAGGGCTACTTCCTCGAGCCGAGCCTCATCGAGGCCCTCGACCCGCGCTTCGAGACCATGGAGACGGAGCTCTTCGGCCCCGTGCTCACGGCCTACGCCTACGACGAGTCCGACATGGCCGCCGCCTACCGCCTCGTGGACGCCACCTCCCCCTACGCCCTCACCGGCTCGGTCATCGCGCGGGACCGGCGGGCGATCCTGCGCGGGGTCGAGGCCCTGCGCGAGGCGGCGGGCAACCTCTACGTCAACGACAAGCCCACGGGCGCCGTCGTCGGCCGCCAGCCCTTCGGCGGCATGCGGGCCTCGGGCACGAACGACAAGGCCGGGAGCCTGGTCAACCTCATGCGCTGGACGAGCCCCGGGGCCATCAAGGAGAACTTCGACCCGCCGACCGAGTGGCGCTATCCCTACATGGGAGGAGACTGACGCTGCCTGCGCGGGTCATGGCCGCCCGGATTGATAAGCCGGGCGGCCCTTCCCCGGCCGGCGCGGCGCCCCGGCCTAGGTGGGAATGCCGAGCTCGTTTGCGTACCGCAGCACCGAGCGGTAGTCCTCGGGCTCGTCGGCGTCCATGACCAGGCCGGGGTCGTCGAGCTCCAGCGCGATGACGGAATCGCCTAACGCGGAAGGCCCGCGGCGTCGAAGACCGGCACGTCGACGGGCGTGAGGAAGGCCCGGCCGCACCTGTCCCCGATGTAGCCCAGGCCGATGCGGACGGAGCTGAACATGTCGCTGGCCGCGTAGTCCTCGTTGCGGAGGCAGGCCGTTCCCAGGCCGCTCAGGTGCTCCCGGAGGGCCTCCGCGTTGTGCCCCGTGACGACGGCGATGTCCGAGACGCCAGCCGCCCTGAAGCTCGAGGCGATCCGCCGGATGAGGCTCGAATCCCCGACGGGCGGCAGGGGCTTGAACTCGCGCATGCGGGAGGAGAGCCCGGCCGCGACGATCACCGCTCCCGCAGTCGCCCTTCCCGCGCGATCAGTCCCCGCGCTCTATCAGGATGCGCCGGGGACGTCGGCGAGCGAGTCCTTCTCGGGGTCGCATATGAGCAAGCGGTTCGCGCCGTTGATAGTGAGCCACAGCTTCCTGGGCATCATTCCCTCTCCTCCGCTCGTTTATCGGGCCGATCGTCCGAAAGGCCCGCCTTATCCGCTATCGATCGAGCTCGTGCCCGAGCTGCGCCGACGCGGCCGCGCAGCAGCGCCCCTCGCGCAGCAGGCGCGACAGGCGTTCGAGGTCATCGCGCACGCAGGCAAGCCCGGCCTTCGGCGCCGAGCCCGGGGAGGGCGAGCTTGTTTTCGGGGACGATGTACCTAGGCCGGCCGGCGCTGGCCGGCCAGGGATGCGGCATCATGGATCCTCCTTTTCAAACACGGAAGGCGGGGCCGTTTCCAGCCGCACCCATCGACCTCTAGCCATGGCGCGAGCGCGCGTTAGCCACGCGGCAACTCCTCGCTGTAGGCATAGAGATTCGAAGGACCGAGGCACATCCTACAGGCATAACAGGCGCCGTCATGTTGCATAGCTACGGAGAATTGCGGAATGGGATGCCGCGGCGCGGTTTCGCGTCGATCGGCATCGGCGCGCGTCGATTGACGCCGCCGCGCATCGATTCGCGGCCGCGCGGGCTGCTTGACGAGGCGCCGCGCCCGGGCATGGAATCGCGGGCATGGCATCCATCAGGCGGCAGCTCCCCGGCGCGGGGCCCGAGCGCCTCGCGCTCGGCTTCCTCGAGGGCGAGGCCCGCGGCTAGCCCGTGGGGCCTCGGCCTAGGAGTACCAGCAGATATAGGCGGTTTCCGCGGCCGCCTTCACGAGGAACTTCTTGCCGGGAGCGACGCTGAAGCTCTGGCCCTCCGCGAACTCCTGCCAGGCCGGGCTCTCCGGCAGCTTGACCGAGAGGCGGCCGGAGATCACCTTCATCAATTCCTTCGACGAGGTGCCGAACTCGTAGTCCCCGGCGGCCATGACGCCGACCGTGGCGGGGCCCTGCGCCGTCTGCAGCCCCAGCGATTTCACGTTTCCCGAAAAGTACTCGTTGACCTTGATCATGCGAGCTCCTTCCCCGCCTGTATACCAGCGCGCCGCGGCGGCGTCAAGGAAAGGGCCGCCGCCGCGCCTTGCCGAGCCCTCAGGTTTCGACTCATACTTCGATCTCGACGGCCAAGAGGAGGTCAGCATGGACAAGCGGATCATCGCCGGCGCGGCCAACGAAGCGGGCCGCGTCGCCCTCGTGACGATACTCGAGGTGCGGGGCTCGGCCCCCCGCCACCCGGGCAGCAAGATGCTGGTCCGGCCCTCGGGCGAGATCGAGGGCAGCATAGGAGGCGGCCTCGGGGAGTCCCGGGCCATCGAAGCCTCCCTCGCGGCCATCTCCGGGCGGCGCTCGTCCCTCCTCGAGGTCGAGATGCTCGGCGCCGAGGCCGAGGGCCCGGACTCGATCTGCGGCGGGGTCAACCGCATGCTCGTCGAGTTCGTCGCCGACCCCGCCCCCTACGCCGCCGCCCTGGCCGCCCTCGAGTCCGGCGAGAGGGCCGTCTTCGAGAAGCGCATAACGCGCGGCGAGGGCGGCCGGCTGGAAGCGCGCGTCTCCCTGCTGCCGGAGGGCGAGGGCCTGCCGGAGGAGGCGGCCAGGGCCCTGGCCGGCCGCAAGCTCCGCCTCGCCGAGGGCGAGGGCCTCGCCTACGACCCGATCTTCCCCGAGGAGAAGCTCCTCGTCGTCGGCGCCGGCCACGTCGGGCGGGCCTTGGCCCTGGCCGCCCAGCCCCTGGGCTTCCAGGTCAGCGTGATCGACGACCGGGCGGAGCTGCTCGGCGAGGATCGGCTGGGCAAAGGCGTGCGGCGCATCTGCGGCGGCTACGAGGAGGCGATCGCCGCCTTCCCCTTCGACAAGGCCACCTACGCGGCCGTGCTCACCCGGGGGCATCTGTACGACCTCGAGTCGATCCGCGCCGTCCTCAAGAGGAAGTACCGCTACGCGGGCCTCATCGGAAGCCGCAGGAAGGTCGCCCTCCTCCTCGAGCAGCTCAGGAAGGACGGCTATCCGGAGGCGGCGATCGCGAATCTCCACACGCCGATCGGCCTCGATATCGGCTCGGAGACCCCCGAGGAGATCGCCATCTCCATACTCGCCGAGATGATCGCCCTGCGGCACGATAGGCAGGTCCCTCGACGCTAATCCGCCCAGGCTGCGCCGGGTAGATGTATCTATATGCATCACAAGGAGGATGGCGGTACTTCTTAGGGGAAGGTTTATCCTAAATCAATATAGACTTAAATAGCAAGGCCCTACAGGGATTAGTTGCTATTGGTATTTTTATGCATTTTACTCCAATATTTATTCAAACATCCCTTGCACAGGCTCTAGGCGCCGGGCTAGCCTTGCCCAGCGCCCGAGGGGCGCCTGCCTCCGAGACCTGACTTCGCGGGAAGCCCCTCCGGCGGGGAGGTTGTTTTCATGCGAAACGAGGAGAGCAGGGTCCGGAGGGCACTCCTGCGGCTCGAGGACGGCTCCTGCTACGAGGGCCGCTCCTTCGGCGCGGGCGGCTCGATCGCCGGGGAGGTCGTCTTCACGACCGGCATGACCGGCTACCCCCAGGCCCTCACGGATCCTTCCTTCCACGGCCAGATCCTTGTCTGCTCCTACCCCCTCGTGGGCAACTACGGGGTGCCCGGGCCGGGCCGCGACCGCTGGGGCATCCCCCTCCACTTCGAGTCCGAGCGGATATGGGCCGCGGGCCTCGTCGTCTCCGAGGCCTGCCGGAGCCCGAGCCACTTCGCGTCCGAGCGGGGCCTCCCGGACTGGCTCGCCGAGGAGGGGGTGCCGGGCATCGAGGGCATCGACACGCGCGCGCTGACGATGCGGCTCCGCGTGCGGGGCGTGATGCGGGGCTCCATCGAGGTCGAGGGCGCCGAGCCCGGGGCGGCGGGCGAGGGCCCCGCCCACCCGGTCGCGCGGGTCTCGCCCGCCTCGCCGCGGCTCTACAACGAGGGCGGCCGGCCGAGGGTGGCCCTGATCGACTGCGGCGCGAAGAACAACATCCTGCGCTGCCTCCTCGGGCGAGGCGCCGAGGTCCGGGTCCTGCCCTGGGACGCGAGCCTCGAGGGACTCGAGTACGACGGCCTGTTCCTGTCGAACGGCCCCGGCGATCCCAAGGCCTGCACGAAGACCATAGCGACCCTGCGCCGCGCCCTCGCCGAGGAGCGGCCCGTCTTCGGCGTCTGCCTGGGCGCCCAGCTCCTGGGCCTGGCGGCCGGGGCCGATACCTACAAGCTCCGCTACGGCCACCGCGGGCAGAACCAGCCCTGCGTGGAGCGCGGGAGCGGCCGCTGCTACATCACGAGCCAGAACCATGGCTACGCCCTGCGGGAGGAGAGCCTGCCCGCGGGTTGGGAGGCCTGGTTCGAAAACGGCAACGACGGCACGGTCGAGGGCATCCGCTCGACCGAAGGGCCCTTCTCAGCGGTCCAGTTCCATCCCGAGGGCTGCCCCGGCCCCCGGGATACCGAGTTCCTCTTCGACGCCTTCCTCGAGGAGGCGGAGGCCCGGGCCCCGCGGGCGGGGAAGGCCCGGGACGCCCGGCCGGCGGCGGCCCTCGCCGGGGGCGCGCGATGAGCGGGATCAAGAAGGTCCTGGTCCTCGGCTCGGGGGGCTTGAAGATCGGCCAGGCAGGGGAGTTCGACTACTCGGGCTCCCAGGCCCTCAAGGCCCTCCGCGAGGAGGGCGTCGCCGCCGTCCTCATCAATCCCAACATCGCGACGATCCAGACGAGCGAGGGCATGGCCGACGCGACCTACTTCCTCCCGGTCACGCCCGAGTACGTCGAGAAGGTGATCGAGAAGGAGCGTCCCGACGGCATCCTCCTCTCCTTCGGCGGGCAGACCGCCCTCAACTGCGGCGTGGAGCTCGAGCGCGCGGGGATCCTCGCCAAGCGCGGGGTGCGGGTCCTCGGCAGCCCCGTGCGCTCGATCGAGCTGACCGAGGACCGGGAGCTCTTCGCCGCCGAGCTGGCGAGGATCGGCGTGGACACGCCCCGCAGCGAGGCGGCGACGAGCCTCGAGGCCGCCCTCGCTGCGGCCGGCCGCATCGGCTATCCGGTCATGCTGCGGGCGGCCTACGCCTTGGGCGGCTCGGGCTCGGGCCTCTGCGAGGACGAGGCCGCCCTCCGCGCCCGCTGCGAGAAGGCCCTCGCCGTTTCGCCCCAGGTCCTGGTCGAGGAGTGGCTCGGCGGCTGGAAGGAGATCGAGTACGAGGTCCTGCGCGACTCGGGCGGCGACTCGATCGCGGTCTGCAACATGGAGAACCTCGATCCCCTGGGCATCCACACCGGCGAGTCCATCGTCGTCGCGCCCTCGCAGACCTTGAGCGACGCCGAGTACCACAAGCTCAGGCGGATCGCCCTGGAGCTGATCGGGCAGCTGGGCATCGTCGGCGAGTGCAACGTCCAGTACGCCCTCGACCCCCGCTCGGAGGAGTATCGAGTCATCGAGGTCAACGCCCGCCTGTCCCGCAGCTCGGCCCTGGCCTCCAAGGCCACGGGCTACCCCCTGGCCTTCGTCGCGGCCAAGCTCGCCCTGGGGCTGCGCCTGAAGGACATCGAGAATCGCCTGACGCGCGCGACGCGCTCCTGCTTCGAGCCGGCCCTGGACTACTGCGTGGTCAAGGTGCCGCGCTGGGACCTCGGGAAGTTCAAGGACGTCGACGTCGAGCTGGGCAGCGAGATGAAGTCGGTCGGCGAGGTCATGTCCGTCGGCCGCTCCTTCGAGGAGGCCCTGCAGAAGGCCCTGCGCATGACGGGCATAGGCTCCCCGGGACTGTCGGCCGACGACGGCCTCGCGCGGGTCGGCGCGGGGGGCGCGAAGGCCCTGCGCGCGGCCCTGTCGCGGCCCACGGACCGGCGCATCTACGCGGTCTGCCGGGCCTTCGCCGAGGGCTGGGGAGTGGACGAGGTCTTCGAGCTCACGAGGATCGACCCCTGGTTCCTCGCCAAGATAGCCGGGGTCATGGAGCTCGAGGGGGAGCTCGCCGCCGCCGCTGGCCCCGGCGGCCCGGGCCTCGGCCGCGAGCTCCTTAAGCGGGCGAAGCGCGCGGGCTTCTCCGACGCGCGCCTGGGCGAGCTCGCCGGGACCACGGAGGCCGCGATCCGCGCCCTGCGCGAGCGGCTGGGCCTGCGGCCCTCCTTCAAGCGCATCGACAGCCTGGCGGCGGAATTCCCCGCGAGCACGAACTACCTCTACGCCACCTACCACGGCGAGGAGGGCGACCTGGGCCCCTCCGAGTCCGGGGTCATGGTCCTGGGCTCGGGGGCCTACCGCATCGGCTCGAGCGTGGAGTTCGACTGGTGCTGCGTAGGCGCGGTCCAGGCCCTGCGGAAGCTGGGCAGGACCTCGATCATGGTCAACTGCAATCCCGAGACCGTGAGCACGGACTACGACGTCTGCGACCGGCTGTACTTCGAGGAGCTCTCCCTCGAGCGGGTCCTGGACATCTACGAGTTCGAGCGGCCCTCGGGCCTGGTGCTCTCGATGGGCGGGCAGATACCGAACAACCTCGCCATGGGCCTGTTCCGCGCGGGCGCGGTGATCCTCGGCACCGACGCCCGGGACATCGACCGGGCCGAGGACCGCCACAAATTCTCCGCCCTCCTCCAGTCCCTGGGCATCGAGCAGCCGGCTTGGAAGGAGCTCTCCGACCTCGGCTCGGCCCTCGCCTTCGCGGAGGAGGTCGGCTACCCGGTCCTCGTGCGGCCGAGCTACGTCCTGTCGGGCGCGGCGATGCGCGTCGCCTGGGACCGCGAGAGCCTCGGCTCGGCGCTGGGCGACGCGGCCGCGGTCTCGGGAGAGCATCCCGTCGTGCTCACCAAGTTCGTCGAGGACGCGAAGGAGGTCGAGGTCGACGCCGTGGCGCGGCGCGGCGAGCTGGTGTACCAGGCGATCACCGAGCACGTCGAGAACGCGGGGGTCCACTCGGGCGACGCGACCGTGGTCATGCCGCCCCAGCGCCTGTACATCGAGACGGTGCGCAAGGTCCGCAAGGTCGCCGCGGAGATAGCCCGGGCCCTGCGGATCACCGGGCCCTTCAACATCCAGTTCATAGCGAAGGACAACAAGGTGAGCGTGATCGAGTGCAACCTGCGGGCCTCGCGATCCTTCCCCTTCTGCTCCAAGGTCGCGCGCGTGAACATGATCGAGCTCGCTACCAAGGCCATCCTCGACGCGCCCCTCGAGAAGCCGGCCGCGTCGAGCCTCGACCTCGAGTGGGTCGGGGTCAAGGCGGCCCAGTTCAGCTTCTCGCGGCTGCGCGGGACCGATCCCGTGCTCGGCGTCGAGATGGCTTCCACCGGCGAGGTGGGCTGCATCGGCCGCGACCTCGACGACGCCTTCCTGAAGGCCCTGCTCTCGGTCGGCTACCGCGTGCCCAGGAAGCGGATACTCCTGTCCACGGGCCCGATGAGCGACAAGATCGAGTTCCTCGGCAGCGCGCGGAGCCTCGCGGCCATGGGCTGCGAGCTTTGCGCCTCGGCGGGCACGGCCAGGTTCCTCGCGGCCAACGGCGTGCCGGCCAGGGCCCTCCGCTGGCCCCTCGAGAGGGCCGAGCCGAATATCGCGACCATGCTCCGCGGCCGCGAGTTCGACCTCGTCATCAACATACCCAAGAGCAACGGCGAGCGGGAGCTGCGCAACGACTACATCATCCGCCGCATGGCGATCGACTTCGACATCCCCCTGGTCACCGACATCAAGGTGGCCCGCCGCCTGGCCGAGGCCCTGGCCCAGGAGCGGTCGCGGGGCCTGGAGATCAAGGCCTGGGAGGAGTACCGCTAGGAGCCTGGAAGAGGGGGGGCGCCGGGGGAGGAACCTGGCGAGGTTCCGCCCCCGGCACGATGCGCGAGCTAGGACTTCTTGCTGAGCTTGTTCGAGACCTGGATGACGAGGAAGAAGACGCCCAGGGTGACGAAGACGCCGACCAGGCCCCCCGCGGTGACGGCGAGGGCCTTGATCGTGTCCGACTCGTACTGAAGCGACTGGATGAAAGCGTCCATGCGATGCGCTCCTTACTTGGCGAACAGGGGTACGAGGGCGAGGACCATGCCGCCCGCGATGACCGAGCCGAGCTGGCCCGAGACGTTGGAGCCGATGGCGTGCATGAGGATGATGTTGCCCTTCTCCTCGTCGTTCGCCATCTTCTGCACGATGCGGCCGGACATCGGGAAGGCCGAGATGCCGCAGGCGCCGATCATCGGGTTGACCTTCCGCTCCTTGGGCAGGAAGAGGTTGACGAGCTTGGCGAAGAGGATGCCGCCCGCCGTGTCGAAGACGAAGGCCACGAGGCCCATGCCCATGATCATGAGGGTCTTCCAGGTGAGGAAGTTGGCCGCGACCATGCTGCAGCCGATCGTGATGCCCAAGAGGAGGGTCACGAGGTTGGCGAGCTCGTTCTGGGCGGCCTGCGACAGGCGCTCGAGGACCCCGGACTCGCGGATGAGGTTGCCGAACATGAGCGAGCCGATGAGGGGCACGGAGATGGGGGCGACGAAGCCCGCGATCATCGTGACCGCGATGGGGAAGATGACCTTGAGCCACTTGGGCGCGCTCGACTCGTGGTAGACCATGTGGATCCGCCGCTCCTTCCTGGTGGTCAGGGCCCGGATGACCGGCGGCTGGATGAGGGGCACGAGGGACATGTAGGAATAGGCCGCGACGGATATGGGCCCGAGGAGCTCCGGCGCGAAGATGTTGGCGACGAAGATGCTCGTGGGGCCGTCGGCCGCGCCGATGATGCCGATGCTCGCGGCCTCCTTGAGGCTGAAGCCCAGGAGGGTGGCGACGATCATCGTGGCGAAGATGCCGAACTGGGCGGCCGCCCCGAAGAAGATCATGAAGGGGTTCTTGAACAGGGGCCCGAAGTCGATCATGGCGCCCACCGCGATGAAGATCAGGAGGGGGAAGAGCTCGGTCTTGATCCCCATCTCGTAGAGGATCTGGAGGAAGCCCGCCTCGTAGCCCGAGCCGGCGGGGGGAGTGCCCGCGATCGACAGGGGGAGGTTGACGAGGATGGCCCCGAAGCCGATGGGCAGGAGGAGCATGGGCTCGTATTCCTTGTTGATCGCGAGCCAGATGAGGACGCCGCCGACGAGGTACATGAGGAGGGGCTGCCACCAGTCGGGCGAGCCGAAGACCGAGGTGAAACCGATGAAGATGTCTTGCATACGGGGAACTCCAGAGATGACTTTGGTCGTGGCGATTCTAGTCCTTATGGTCGGGGAATGACAAGGACCGGCCCCCCGCGGCGCGGGCCGCCGCGGGGGGCCGGGAAACCTCAGGCCGGCGGGAGCACGAGGATCCGCGCGCTCCCGCCCTTCTTCTCGGGGAAGAGGGCCTCCCAGTCCCGCGCCTCGCCCTCGGGGCCGAGGAGGGCGAGCTCGAAGCGCCCCCCCTCGTCGCAGGAGGGCAGTGCGAGGGCGCGGAAGCCCTCGCCGTAGAGGGCGTAGGCCCGCCCCGGATGGGAGAGGGAGTCGAGGTAGAGGGCGGCCTTGAGGGCCGCCGCGGGGATGCCCTTGCCGGGGAGGTAGGGGGGGAAGGCGGCGTAGGAAGGCTTGGCCCCGATCTCGGCCCGCTCGGCGGAGAAGCCGGCGGGGAGGGGCTCGAGGCCGGGGAACTCGAAGCAGCCCGTCTCGGAGGCGAGGAAGGACTCGGGGGAGGAGGAGGCCGAGAGGCCGCGCAGCGGTGCCGAGCCGGGAAGGGCCGCCGGGGCCGCGAAGGCGGCCGAGGGAAGCACCGCGGCCCAGTCGACTGCGCGGCCGAGGGACTCGGCCAGCTGGGGGAAGGGCCGGATGAGGACCTGGTAGAGCATGCCCTGGACCGCGAGGCCCTGCTCGACCAGGGCGCCGTAGACGACGAGGTCGGCGAGGGTCGAGCCGTTCTTGGGGTTGGGATAGAGCCTGAGGAAGGTGGCCGGGTCGTCCTGGAGGAAGATCTTGGCCTGGACGAGGTAGTTGCCCTTGGCGTTGCTGCGCTGGATGAGGCAGCTGCCCCGCGTCGTCGGCAGGGGCCCGCTCTCGGGGATGGCGCGGAACTCGACGACGAAATCATCGGCCCGCTTGACGGCGCGGACGAGGACGGCGCCGGCGGCGGATTTCTGGACGCGCTCCCCGTAGGCCAGGGCCGCCTCGCGGGGGGCCCCGATGAGGCTCGAGAAGAGGGAGGAGCGGAGGTCGGCGTTGTCGGGGAAGGAGGCTATGGGATCGAGGGCGGCGCCGGGCTCGGCGGCCGCGGCGAGGGAGAGGGCGAGGACGGAGAAGAGTGCCAGGCTGCGTCGAAGTCTCATCACATCTCCGGTAGAGGCCGCGCTCGGCCGCGCGGGGCTCCGCTGTGGTTTTGATTGCCGAAACTATAGCATGGAACCGGGCGCCCGACCAGCCGAGGCCGCAGCCTTCATGCGGAGCCTCCCGGCATGCTAGATTGCCCCCATGGGGAAGCGGATAGCCGTCGGCCTTTCCGGCGGCGTGGACTCGGCGGTGGCGGCGGCCCTCCTGATCGAGGAGGGCTACGAGGTGCTCGGCCTGACCATGAAGATTTGGTCGGGGGCGATCAGGATCAAGGAAGGCGCCAAGCAGGCCTGCTACGGGCCCGGCGAGGAGGAGGACGTCGCGGCCTGCGAGTCGCTCTGCGCCGCCCTCGGCATTGAGTACCGGGCCCTCGACCTCTCCGCCGAGTACGAGGAGCTGGTGCTCGAGTACTTCAAGCGCGAGTACCGGGCCGGCCGGACCCCCAATCCCTGCGTCGTCTGCAACCGGGAGCTCAAGTTCGGCTTCCTCCTCGAGCGGGCCCGCGCCGCCGGCCTCGACTTCGAGCTCTTCGCCACCGGACACTACGCGCGCATCGCGGAGCGGAAGGGCGTCCTCCACCTCAGGTCGGCGGCCCAGGCCGCGAAGGACCAGAGCTACTTCCTCTACCGCCTGAGCCCCGGGATCCTCGCCTCGACGCGCTTCCCCCTCGGCGAGCTCTCCAAGGAAGAAGTACGGGCCAAGGCCCGGGAGCTCGGCCTGGCGGTCGCGGACAAGGCCGAGAGCCAGGACTTCATCGCGGGCGGGGACTACGGGCCCCTCTTCGCCGACCGCCCCCCCGAGCCCGGCGAGATCGTCGACGAGTCGGGGCGGGTCCTCGGGCTCCACCGGGGCCTGCCCTTCTACACCGTCGGCCAGCGCCGAGGCCTGGGCCTGAGCCTCGGGCCCGAGCCCCTCTACGTCCTCAGGCTCGAGGGCGCCTCGAACCGCCTCGTCGTGGGGCCGGGCGCGGGGCTCTTCGCCGAGGGCCTCCTGGCCTCCGACTTCAGGCTCCAGTCGCCGGAAGGCGGCGAGGCGCCCTTCCGCGCCCGCGCCAAGATCAGGCAGAACCACGAGCCCGTGCCTTGCCTCGCGAGCCCGGGAGCGGGAGGGAGCTGCCGCGTCGACTTCGAGGTCCCGCAGCGGGCGGCGGCCCCCGGCCAGTCCGTCGTCCTCTACGACGAGGAGGGACTGGTCTTGGGCGGGGGCATCATCGAGTCGGCCCTCGAGGCCCCGCGCCCCTAGTCCCTCCCGCGGAGCCTGCGCGCCCCCGCCCCGGCAACGAGGGCGATGAGGGTGAGGAGGTAGGGCAGGGCGAGGATGAAGTCGGCCGGCGCCTCGAGGAAGCCCTGGGCGTAGTTGGCGAAGCCGTCAGCGGCAGCGAAGAGGAAGCAGGCGGCGAGGACGCCCAGGGGCCTGCGCCCGCCCAGGTAGATCGCGACCAAGGCTATCCATCCCCTGCCGGAGCTGATGCCGGGCACGTAGGCCGAGAGCCGCAAGGAGAGGCAGGCCCCCGCGAGGCCGCAGCCGAGGCCCGACAGGAGGATGGCCGCGAGGCGGTAGCGCTCGGGACTGAGGCCGAGGGCGGCGAGGGCCTTGGGATTGGAGCCGGCGGCCCGGAGCCTGAGGCCCAGGGGGCTCTTCGCGACCAGGAGCCAGGCGAGGAAGGCCGCCAGCCAGCTCCCGTAGCTCAGCGCGTCCTGGCCGAAGAGGAGCTCGCCGAGGATAGGCAGCTTCGCCAGGGAGGCGAGCTCGAGCCGTGGAATGGAGGGAATGTCGAAGGAGAGGAGGCCCTTGGTCCCGTAGAGCCGGGAGGAGAGGAGGACGGCGAGGCCCGAGGCCAGGAGGTTGGCGGCGAGGCCGGCTATGAACTCGTTGGCCTTCCCCTTCAGGGTCGCCAGGCCGAAGAGGGCGGCGAGGAGGGTCGAGGCGGCCGCCCCCGCGGCGAGGCCGACGAGGAGGCTCCGCGAGGCCCCGGCCGCGGCCGCCGCCGCGAAGGCGCCGATCAGGATAAGGCCCTCGAGGGCGATGTTGAGCAGGCCCGAGAGCTCGGCGAGGAGGCCCCCGAGGGAGGCGTAGAGGAGGGGGGCCATGGCCGCCCCGGCCGCCCCGAGGATGCCCGAGAGGTCCTGGAGGGACTTCATCCGCGGCCCCCGGCCGCGCGGCCGGCGCGGGCCGCCGCCCGCCTCGCGACGAGGGAGTCGAGGGCCCGGGCCGTCACGAGGAAAAAGACGATGGCCTGGATCACGCCCACGATCTCGCTGGTCACGTCGGCCCCGATCATCACCGCCTTGGCCCCCGCGTCGAGGTAGGCGAAGAAGAGGGCGGCGGGGAGGAGGGCCAGGGGGCTGCCTCCCGCGACGAGGGCGACGGCTATGCCGGTCCAGCCCAGGCCGGCGGAGAAGCCCTTCATCGCCTTGTTGTAGGTCCCGAGGATGAGGGCGGCCCCCGCGAGGCCGTTCAAGGCGCCCGAGATGGCCAGGGAGGCCGCGGCGTAGCGCCCCGCGTCGATGCCGCAGTACCTCGCGAACTCGGCGTTCTTCCCCGAGAGCCGGAGCTCGAAGCCGAAGCGGGTCCGGCCGAGGATGAACCAGGCCGCGGCGAGGGCGGCCAGGGCGAGGAGAGCGGCCGTGGAGAGGCTCGAGGGGGGGAGGAGGCGGGCGAAGCGCAGGCCCTCCGGGACGGCGGGGCTAGTCTGGAAATTGCTCGCCGGATCCTGGAGGGGGCCGGAGACCAGGAAGTCCCCCGCGTAGACGAGGGCCGAGGAGAGGAGGAAGGAGCTCAGGAGCTCGTCCACCCCGAGGCGGCGGCGGAGGAAGCCCGAGAGGGCGCCGAGGAGGGCTCCCGCGGCCGAGCCCGCGGCCAGGCCGATGGCCTTGCCCAGGAGGCCGGACTCCTCGGGAAGGGCGAGGCAGGCAGCCGTCGCGGCTATGGCGCCGAGGTAGAGCTGGCCCTCGCCGCCGAGGTTGAAGGTCCGGGCGGAGAAGGCGAACTGGGCCGCGAGGCCGGCGAGGGCCAGGCCCGAGGCCGCGCCGAGCATGTTCCCGAAGTAATAGGCGTTCTGGAAGGGACCGAGGAAGAAAAGGCCGAGGGCCTCGCCGAAGGAGGAGCTGAAGGCGTACAGGAGGAGGA
This sequence comes from Spirochaetota bacterium, assembly GCA_022711355.1. Taxonomy (GTDB): domain Bacteria; phylum Spirochaetota; class Spirochaetia; order Treponematales; family Rectinemataceae; genus JAKLFE01. Next base: position 59,245 of record JAKLFE010000012.1, read on the forward strand.
AGGCGGCGCCCACGGAGGCGAGGAGGGCAGCGGCGAGGGAAGCCAGGTGGGAGCCGAAGCCGCCCTTCCTAAGCCCCTCCATGGGCCCTCCCCTCCCCCGCGGCCGTCCCCCTGTCCTCCCTGAGCCCGAGCATGTACTCGCCGAGGAGGGCGCGGTCCAGGACCTCGCCCGAGGCTCCCCCGTTCTCGAGCTCGCAGACGATCCGCCCCCGATACATGGCGCAGACCCGGTCGGCGAGGAGGAGGACCTCGTCGAGGTTGGCCGAGACGAGGAGGATCCCCGCGCCCCGCTCGGCCGCCGAGCGGATGCGCTCGTGGACGAAGCTCGTGGCCGCGAGGTCCAGGCCCCAGCTGGGGTTCGAGAAGAGGATGAAGGCCGAGTCCCCGGCGAGCTCCCGGGCGAGGACCGCTTTCTGCACGTTGCCGCCCGAGAGGGAGGACATCGGCTGCTCGGGCCTGGCCGCGATGGAGAAGCGCTCGATGGCGGCCCGGGCGAAGGCCGCCGCCCCCGCCCGGTCGAGGATGCCGCGGGGGAAGAGGGAGCCGCGGTCGAGGGCCACGAGGTTCTCGAGCAGGGTCGCGTCGAGGCAGGCGCCCCGCCTCATCCGGTCGGCCGGCACGTAGCCCAGGCGCGGGCCCCGCCCCCCCGCGAGGGGGCGGCCCTCGAGGAGGGCCTCGCCCGAGCTGGGGCGGGCGAGGCCCGAGGCGAGGTCCTCGAGGGCGCCCAGGCCGTTGCCGACCACGCCGCAGACGCCGAGGATCTCGCCCGAGCGGACCGAGAGGCTCACCCGGTCCAGGAGGGGGCGGCCCCCGCCCCGGGGCAGGAGGCTCGCCTCGCGCAGGGCGAAGACCTCGGGCCCCGGCTCGCGGCGCCTCCGCGGCCCAGGCCCCCCCTCCCCCCGCTCGGGCTCGCAGCTCGAGCCCATCATCAGGCAGGCCAGGCCGGCCTCGTCCAGCTCGGCCGAGGCGAGGCGGGCTACGCTCCTCCCGCGGCGCATGACGGTGACGGAGTCGGCTATCTCGAGGACCTCGCGCACCTTGTGCGTGATGAGGATCACGGTCTTGCCCGCCTCGCGCAGGGCGCGGAGGGTGGCGAAGAGGGAGGCGATCTCCTGCTCGGCGAGGACGGCGGTCGGCTCGTCGAGGACGAGGATATCGGCCCTGCGGTAGAGGAGCTTCACGATCTCCAGCTGCTGCCGCTCGCCCACGCTGAGGCTCGAGGCGGGGGCCGCGGCCGGGAGGCTGAAGCCGTGGGCCTCGGCGAGCCGGGACACCTCCGCCTCGGCGCGGCGGCGGTCGAGGAAGAAGGCGGCGCGGCGGGGCTCGGAGCCGAGGACGGCGTTCTCGGCGACGCTGAAGCCGGGGATCGTGGTGAAGTGCTGCTGGACCATGCCGATGCCGAGGGCCGCCGCCGCCCCGGGCCGGCCGAGGCGGAGGGCCCTGCCCCCGACCTCGACGCGGCCTGAGTCGGGCCGCTCGAGGCCGCACAGGACGCGCATGAGGGTGGACTTGCCTGCCCCGTTCTCGCCGACGAGGGCGTGGATCTCCCGGTCCTCGACGCGGAGCGAGGCCGAGTCGTTGGCCAGGGCCCCGCTCGAGGGGAAGAGCTTGCGGATCCCCTCCATCGTCACGCCGGGCATGGGCTATCCCTTCCGCGTTAGGCGAACTCGTATATCAAAGCCCGGGGACGGAGAGGGCGAGCTTGCCCGACTTGATGCGCGAGACGAGGTCCGCCATCTTGGCCCGGAGGGGCGCGGGCAGGTTGGCGAGGTAGGCGGGATCCTTGTCGAGGAACTCGATGTAGCCGTCCTTCATCGACACGACCTCGGCCTTCCCGTAGGGCAGGCCGCCGGCGAGGGCCGCCTTGACCTTGGCGTAGGCCAGCTCGTCCTGATGCAGGACGGTGCAGCCGAGGATGGCCTTGGGGGCCCGCGCGAAGTCGTCGCCGTCGAAGACGACCGCGTAGGTCCCGGCGGCCGTCGAGGCCTTGTACACCCCCTCGTTGCCCGAGCCGCAGATGGGGAGGATGACGTCGCAGCCCGCGGCGATCATGCTCCGGGCGAGGTCGGCGGCCTTGCTCGCGTCATAGAAGTTCCCCAGCACGCGCATATCCACCTCGATGCCCGGATCGACCGCCTTGAGGCCCCGCTCGAAGCCCGGGGCGATGATCTTGTCCATGACGGGATAGTGCTGGGCGATGAGGAAGCCAACCTTCTTGTCCTTGTTGGCCCCGGGCAGGGGGCCCGTCGTGGCGAGGCCGGCGAGGTAGCCGGTCACGTAGCCCTGCTCGGTCTGGTTGTACAGGACCGTGTGGATCCTCGGGTTTCCCGCGAGCATGCCGTCCAGGCAGAGGAAGCGCTGCTCGGGGAAGCTCTGGCCCACCTTGGCGCAGAGGGCGGGCATGGAGGGGTTCGAGGTGACCAGGAGGTCGTAGCCTCCCGAGGCCACGAGGCTCGTGAGCTTCTCCTCCCACTCGGCCTGGTTGAAGCCGGCCTCGTAGACCTTGAGCGAGGAGCCGGGTGACTCGGCCACGGCCCGCTCGACGCCCCGGACCATGCCGTCGTAGATGGCGTTGCCCGCGCGCACGCCGGGGACGAAGACCGCGATCCTGAGCGGGGCGGCGAGAAGCGGCGAGGAGAGCAGGGCGAAGGCGGCGAGCAGGGCTATGGAAACCTTGGTTCGCATGACGCGTACCTCCTGGGATATCATCCGAGGCCAATCCTATCGCCGCCCGCGCCGCAGTGTCCATCGGCCGCAATCTTGACGCGGCCGCGCCGCTCACGTAAGATTCGCAATCACGGGATCATCCCGAAGGGGCGGCATGGAAGCGCGTACCCAGAGAAGCTACAAGATCGGCGAGCTCGCCGCGATGTTCCGCACGACGGCCCGGACCCTCCGCTACTACGAGGAGCTCGGCCTCATCAAGCCGACCGACCGCGCCAAGGGAGTGCACCGCAGGTACGCGGAGCAGAACATCGTCTACTTGAAGCGCGTGGCCCAGCTCAAGTCCTACGGCCTCTCCCTCGGCGAGATCCGCGACTTCTTCGCCCTCGCCGAGTCGGACCGCTCGGGCGAGAGCTGCCGGCGCCTCCTGATCAAGAAGTACGGCGAGCGGATCGCCCAGGCCGAGGCCGAGGCGGAAGCGGCGCGCCATCTCGCCGAGGAGCTGCGCTGGCACGTCAGGCAGCTCGAGGAGGTCGAGGATTTCTTCGAGTGCCCCGGCAAGCAGTGCGCCGCCTGCCGCCACGCGGGGGTCTGCGACCTGAGGGCGTCCCGATGAGGGCGGCCGTCCTGACCGCCCCCGGGAAGCTCGAGATCCGCGAGCTGCCCCTGCCCCGCCCGGAGCGGGACGAGCTCCTGGTCAAGCTCAAGGCCTGCGGCATCTGCACCCTCGAGCAGCGGCTCTATCGGGGCGCCATGCAGATGCCCCTGCCCCTCGTGCCCGGCCACGAGGCCGCGGGCGAGGTCGTCGAGGTCGGCCCCGCCGTCGTCGGCTCCTACGTCCCGGGGACCCGCGTCGCCCTCGACCTCGTCACCCGCTGCGGGGAATGCTACTACTGCAGGATCGGCAAGTCGAACCTCTGCTCGAACCGCTTCAAGCCCGGGCAGCGCGTCCTCGGCGGCTTCGCCGAGTACCTCGCGGTCCGGCCGAGCCAGGCCTACCCCCTGCCGCCGGGCCTCGGCTTCGACGAGGCGGCCTTCACCGAGCCCCTCTCCTGCTGCGTCCACTCGCTCAAGAAGCTCAAGCTGGCCATGACCGAGGACCTCCTGGTCGTGGGCGCGGGGGTCATGGGGCTCCTGCACCTCCTCGTCGCGCGCTGCATGGGCCTGCGCACCACGGTCAGCGATCCCGATCCCTCCCGCCTCGAGGCGGCCCGCCGCCTCGGCGCCGACTTCGCCGTCGATCCCGCGGGCTCCGACCTCGGGGCCTTCGCCCTCGACATCACCGAGGGGCTGGGCTACTCCGCCTGCGTCGTCACGAGCCCCGCCCCGGAGGCCTTCGCCTCGGCCGCCGCGGCCCTCGCCAAGTGCGCGCGGGTCAACATCTTCACCTCCTACGAGTCCGCCATGGCCCTCCCCCTCGACGCGAACGAGATCCACCGCCGGGAGCTGACCGTCACCGGCACGGAGGGCCGCCTCGAGGAGGACTTCTTCCAGGCCCTCAGGCTCCTCGCCTTCGAGAAGGTCGACGTGCGGCCCCTCATCAGCGCGCGGACCTCCTTCTCCACGATAGCCGCGGGCTTCGAAGAGGCCCTCTCCGGGCGCTCCTACCGCGTCCTGCTCGAGCACGAGGCCCCATGATCCTCGCCATCGACATCGGGACCTCCTCGGCCAAGGCCGCGCGCTTCTCAGGCTCGGGCGAGTGCGAGCTCCTCGCCGAGGAGCCCCTCGCGGCGATCCCGCCCTCGGAGCCCCTGGCCGGCGAGATCGACGCGGGGGCCTGGGCCTCGGCCCTCGCGGCCCTCGCCGCCCGCCTCCTCGCCGACGGCTCGCGGCCCGAGGCCGTGGCGATCAGCGGGAACGGTCCCACCCTACTCCCCGTCGACGCCGCGGGCCGGCCCCTCCATCCGGCCCTGTCCTGGATGGACCGGCGGCCAGCCGCGGAGGCCGCCGAGGCGAGTCTGGCGGCCGGCGCCTCCATAGACGCGAGCTTCTGCCTGCCCAAGGCCCTCTGGTTCCTGCGCCGCAGGCCCGAGCTCTACGAGCGGACGGCGGCCTTCCTCTCCTGCCCCGAGTACGCGGCCATGCTCCTCAGCGGCGAGCGGCTCTCCGTCGTGCCCGCCGGCTACGAGAAGCACTACGGCGAGCGCCCGAGCCTTGAGGCCCTCGGCCTCGATCCCGCCAAGTTCCCGCCCCGGGTCCTGCCCGGCGCCTCCGCGGGGAGCGTGAGCGCGGCGGGGGAAGCAGCCACGGGCATCCGGCGGGGAACCCCGGTCTTCCTCGCCGGGCCGGACTTCCTCGCCGCCATCCTCGGGACGGCGACGACGGTCCCGGGCCGGGCCTGCGACCGGGCCGGCAGCTCCGAGGGCATCAACCTCTGCGCCCGCTCGGGCGTCGCGGATCCGCGGCTCATCTCGGTGCCCCACCTCGTCCGGCCCTACGCCAACGTCTCCGGCAGCATCTCCTCCTCGGGCCAGGCCCTCGACTGGTTCAAGCGCGCGAGCGGCCAGGCCGAAGCGGGCTACGAGGAGCTCTTCGAGGAGCTCGCCGCCTCCCCCCCCGGCGCGCGGGGCCTCCTGTTCCTGCCCTACCTCGCCGGCGAGCGCTCGCCGATCTGGGATCCCCTCGCGCGCGGCGCCTTCGTCGGCCTCGGCCTCGAGCAGGGCCGCGCCGAGATGACCCGGGCCGTGGCCGAGTCGACGGCCCTCGCGATGCGCGACGTCATCGAGGTCATGGAGGAGTCGGGAGCCCCGGTGGGCGAGCTCCGCGTCTCCGGCAAGCCCGGGAGGAGCCGCGCCTGGAACCGGATCAAGGCCGACGCCACGGGCCGCCCGATCCTCCTGCCCCGCTTCGCCGAGGCGGAGCTTTTCGGCTGCCTCTGCTTCGCCCTCGCAGGCCTCGGGCGCAGCTCCTCGGCCGCCGCCGCGGCCGAGGAGCTCGTCGAGACCGGGGAGCTCTTCGAGCCGGATCCGGCCGCGCGGGGCCTGTACGACGAGCTCTTCGCGGCCTATCGCGAGGCCTACCGGGCCCTCAAGCCGGTCTTCGCGCGGCTCGGCCGGACGGCCTCGCGCGAAAGGGGGGAAGGATGAGCCTAGGGGCGCAGATCAGGCTGAGCCAGATTTTCCGCAAGGCCGACGGCCGCTCCGTCGTCGTCGCCCTCGACCACGGGGGCATCGCGGGGCCGATGGCGGGGATCGAGGACCCGGCGGCCGTCGTCCGCGACTGCGTGGCGGGCGGGGCCGACTCGATCATGGCCACCCGGGGCCTGGTCAAGGCCGCCCGCGGGGAATGGGATCGCTCGACCTCCCTCATCCTCAGGCTCACCGGCGGCTTCACCCTCCTCGGCGGGGCCTTCGAGGAGGAGCTCATCTGCGAGCCCGAGGCCGCCGCCGCCCTCGGCGCCGCGGGCGCGGCGATGACCGTCAAGTTCGGCCACCCCCGCGAGGGCTATTTCATCAAGCAGGCCTCCCTCGCCGCCGGGCGCTGCGAGCTCCTCGGCCTCCCCGTCATGATCGAGGCGATGATCAAGGCCGAGGGGAAGAAGCCGAACGATCCCGAAGGCATCAAGCTCGCGGCCCGGGCAGCCCAGGAGCTCGGAGCCGACATCGTGAAGACCCACTACACCGGGGACCCGGAGAGCTTCCGCTCCGTGGTCGAGGGCTGCCCTGCCCCCATCCTCGTCCTCGGCGGCGAGGGAACCAGCCTCGAGGCGCTCTTCGAGGAGGTGTATCAGTCCCTCCAGGCCGGGGGGGCCGGCGTCGCGATCGGCCGCAACATTTGGGGCCGGGGCAGGACCAGGCCCATGGTCGAGGCCATGGTCGGCCTGGTCCACGAGGGCTGGACGGTCGAGCAGGCCCTCGCCCACGCGCGATAGACCCCGCCCCGGATCGCCGGCGGCTCGGAGCCAACAAGCTTCGAGGCACCGACCTCGCCTTGACCCATGGCCCGGAGCCAGGTATATTGAGTTAAGCGATCCATGCCGGAGTTGCCCTCCTATGGGGGTGTACCGGTTTCGACCCAAGCGGTCCGGATCGCGGGTTGCAGGTGGAGCCGCCGATCTCCTGATTCGGCAAACTCTTTAGTTGCCAACAACGACAACTACGCTCTCGCTGCGTAAGTAGCGACGATGCCGGGTCCGCGGTTGCGCCGCCTCGAGCGGCCGCAGGGCTCGTAACCGACCGGGGCTTGCCCAGGCTTCTGCCCGGAGTCGCCTGGGGACTTTATCCGGGATACGGTAGGGAAGGCGCGCCGGTTCGCTGCCCCCTGCCCGACAACTCGGTAGGCCGGACAAACCTGTAGACGCTCGCGGTACGCGCTCGGGGACGCGGGTTCGACTCCCGCCACCTCCATCGAGAAAAACCTCCCGAAAGGGAGGTTTTTCTATGGGGAGGCAGGGGTAGCCGAAGGGGCGATCGCTCCGAGGCTCGCGCCTTAGGCGCGCTTGACCTTGAGATCCCTCGCCGCGAAGCAGAGGTCGGGGCCCGCCCGGTCGATCTTCTCCCTTCCCTCCCAGGACTTGGACTCCACCCGGAGCTCGAGCCTGCGCTTCGCCGGGGCGACGAGCTCGATAGCCTTGCCCTCGGCCTTGATACGGAGGAGGTAGCGTCCCTCGGGATCCGTGCGGCCGCGGCCAAGCTCCTTGCCCAGCTTCTCGTCGACGAGCAAGACCTCGATCCCCCCGAGCCCCGAGCCCTCCCGATCCAGGACGCGGCCGACGACCGCGCCTTCGATGCCCCCCTCGTACAGGGGCAGCCGCTCGGGAGGCTTGGGGAAGGCCTGGCCCTTGGCGATGTTCACGAGGTTCCCCTTGAGCTTGCCGGCGCAGCGCTGCAGCTCGTCGGTAGGGTTCAGGCGGAAGCCTTCCTGGAGGGCCTGGTCCGGGCCCGAGAAGACGGCCATGCGCTCGTAGGGTATGGCCTCCAGGACGGGGCGGTCGCGCCGCGCGTCGTAGACGATGCCCGTCCTCTTATCCGCGACGTAGGCCGCGGCTTTCGTATCGAGGATCTCGATCGCGGTCCGGTAGCCGCCCAGGACCTTGCCGTTCCCGGTCTGAGTCAGGGTCAGCTCGTAGATGCCCGCCTTCGCATCGGCCCGCGGCTGGAAGTAGAGGCTGACGGGGGCGCCGCGGCCGCCGGCCAGGTCCTTGGGCCTGAGGCCCAGGATCCGCCCGACCGAGCCGCCTTTGAGGAGGAAGAACTTGTACGCGGGGAAGCTTGGCTTGCCGAAGCCCGGCCTCGGCTCGATCGCCTCGATCTCCCCCTCTCCCTTGCCCTCGATCGCCTCGAAGCCCTTGACCTCGGCCCCCGCGACGATGGCCGCTCCGAGGCGCAGCACGACATCCCCGACGGGGAAGCGCCGCGCGTCCAAGCCCAGGCCCCACTGGCTCTGGGGCTTGCCGAAGCTCTGGCGGAACTCGTTGGGGATCTTCTGGAAGTTGGCCGGCTCCTCGTCGACGATGGCCATCTTGAGGTTGACGGCGGGGGGGAGGCCCTGGACGATGTTCGAGTTGCGGACCGCGATGTTGTTCGTGCCCGCGTTCGCGCCCCAGATATCGCTCGTCGCCGGCTCGGGCAGGGGCGGCGCCTCGTCCACGCCCGTGGACCAGACCTCCCCGTCGGCGACGAAGCTCAGGAGGGCCGGGGGATTGGCCGGGTCGGGCAGGTTGGCCGGCTTCGGGAGGTTGACGCAGATCGCCCGGCAGCTGTGGGCCTCGTCGGCCGAGGCGGGGACAGCGCCCTGCATGACGTGCCAGAGGAACTCGGCCAGGACGAAGTTAGGCGGCACTGTCGCCGAGGCATCCGGCGTCGCGATGCCCGACATCGCCGGGACCGCCCGGACGAGGCTCGGCGCCGCCGAGCCGGCCGAATCGTAGAGCTGGAAGCGGTCCTGGACGTAGACCAGGGAGGATGGCGTCGCCGAGTAGGGCCCGGCCAGGATCTTCTGGTACGGGGCGTCCCTGGCCGTCCGCGCGTCGAAGGCGGCGCGCATCTGGCTGCCGAGGAAGAAGACCTGGACCTTGGCCGGGGCGGGCACGACGCCACGGTTCGAGAGCCTGACCCAGAGGCGGTTGAAGTAGCACTGGCTCCCGTAGTCCGACCAGGCGGAGTCGGTGACGCTGATCGAGGAGGCCGCCCCCCGGGCCGTGATCGCGAGGGGGCCCGAAGGCGAGTAGGCGAGCTCGTCCGGGCTCTTCGTGCCCGGGACGTAGGGCTCGCCGAGGGCGAAGCCCGAGGGATAGGAGTTGTTCGCCGCGTCCACCGCCTGCGGGTTCGGGGGCGCGGCGCGCAGGGGATGATCCGCGTCAGGCGTGATGGGCGCGCTGCCGTAGAAGGCCCCGAGGGCGACGTCGGGGCAGAGCCAGCCGCCCGAGAGGGAGGAGCCGTCGTCGCCCTGGCGATCGCGGACGAAGAGGTCGGGGAGGAACTGCCGGGCCGCGTAGCGGCAGTCGCTCCGGCGGCCCGAGGGAGGATCGGCCTGGAGGATGCCGGCCAGGGCCCTGGCGGGCAGGAGGGCGACCTCGCTCGCGAGGGGCGTGTCGAGGGCCGCGAGGAGGAGGACGCGGCGCTTCAAGTCGCTCTTCTTCAGGTCGAAGTTCCAGCCGAAGCCCGCCGCGGGGAGGACCTCGCTCGCCGCCGAGATCGTATCGGCGAGGAGGCCGAGGGAGGTCCAGGAGGCCGCGGGTCCGTAGGCCGGGAAGCCCGTCGGGAAGAAGCCGATCGTGTCGGACTCGAGGGTCTCGTCCCAGTCGAGGGCGAGGAGCCTGAGCTTGAAGGGCAGCTCGACGCCGAGGAGGGCCGCGTCCAGGCCGATCCTCAGCCTCGCAGCGCTGACGCCCGAAAGCGCGGGGTTCGCGGAACCCGCTCCCGTCGAGGCCGGATCGCCGATCAGGATGTCGGGGCTCCGGCGGAATGAGGCGCCGTCACCGCTTCCCTGGGCCTTCCAGAGGCCGCAGAGCTCGTCGCGGCCGACCCAGGCCGAGTAGGCCTCGTCGAGGAAGCCGTAGCGGACATATTCCCAGGTCGAGGCCATCGAGGCGTAGGCCGGGGACGAGCTCGCGCCGAAGGAGACCTTAGCCGCATCGAAGGCTGCGGGCGCCCGGGGATCGAGCTCGTCGTTCAAAGGCAGCTCACAGAGGCCCAGGGCGATTCCGGAGTCGAGGAGGGGGCCGGTCGCTCCAGCCGCCTTGCTCAGGGCGCGGCACTCGAGGGCCGTCCCATTCGGCTTGAGCTCGAGCCTGACGATCTGATCCTTCGTCCAGTCCAGGTCGGCAATTCCGAGTGCCCAGACGGGAAAGTCGCTGAGGATGTCCGCCGGGCGGAGGGGGAAGCCGAGGCGATAATGCCAGCTCGCCCCTCCGTCGGAGCTCGCCTCGACGAGGCGCAGGATCGCGCGGAAGGGTCCGTTGCGCAGCTCGAGGCCGACGCCGCTGTCCCGGAGCTTCCAAGCCGCCCCAGAACGGTCGTAGACGTCGGCGCTGGCCCCCGCGACGGGGGCGCCGGGCACCGCCTTGAGGCAGGCCTCGACGAAGGAGCGGGCCGTGCCCGGGAGCGCCGCGGGGCCCGCTGCGCTGTCGTAGGCCGAGCCGTAGGAGCGGCTGTAGAGGCGGGAGGCCGCGGGCGAGGAGCCGAGGACCAGGGCCGAGCGGCCCGACTGGCTGGCCGTACCGCTCGCGAGGGGCTCGGACCAGCGGATGCCGTCCGCCTGGGCCGAGGCGAGGGCCGCCGTGGGCTTTCCCTCCTCGCGGGGGAAGTAGCCCCAGCCCTCGATGATGCCCGCGTTGGGCGAATAGGGACTGGCCGCGTCGGAGACGAGGAAGCTCCGCGCGGCCGGGCCCAGGGGGACGCCCGCGTTGCTGACGTAGCGATCCACTACCAGGGTGTAGAGCCCCGGGACCAGGCCGGAGACCACCAGGCCCGAGACCGCGTGGTCGGAGAAGGCGAGCTCGACTGTGGCGAAGCCTGAGGGGCCGACGAGCCTGCCCGTCGGCTGCGAGCGGGCGGGATAGGCGGTCTTCACCGCGACGCTCAGCGCGAGGGAGGACCAGGCGGGGGCGGGAGGATCGGCGGCCGGGCCGAGGGGGTAGCTCGTCGTCCCGTCGGAGATCGAAGCCTCGAGGCTCGGGATGTCGGAGCCCGTATCGAAGACGTAGCTCTCGCTCCCGGCGAAGGAGAGCTGGGAGGCTTCGAGGAGCGAGGCGTCGACGGAGATCGCCACCGTCCCTGCGGTGATGCCGCTCGAGTCGAGGGAGAGGGCCTGGGTCTCGCTGGTCCCCCTGCCCCAGACGCCGGCCGCGCTCCGGGCCGCCCAGAGGGGCGTGGAGGCGACGAGGCCGCCCGAGACGGCGGGGCTGAAGAGGTACTTCGAGGCCGCGCCCAGGCCGATCGTCTTCTCGGAGAACTCCGCCGCGATGAGGGAGGCTACCGACTTATTGAAGTGCGGCGGGCCGCCCCCGGCGCTTAGGTTGTCCGCGGCCCGGGGCCGGAAGGAGACGGTGGCCGTGGAGGCGTGCTCGCCGAGGCGGGCGGAGAGGAAGGAGCGCAGCTCCGAGAAGCTCGCGGGCGGGCCGCCCGTCCAGCCGAGGGCTGCAAGGTCCGTGAGGGGGGAGTGCCCCTCCTCCCCGTCGTAGGCCGAGGCCCGGTGGAGCTTGTCCGCCACGTAGCGCTCGGCCGTCGTGCCCTTGCGGCAGAAGAGGTAGGAGAAGGGCCCGACGGGGATGGCGGGGCTGCAGCCCGCCCAGCCCCCGGCGAGGTACTGGGCGAGGGAGCCCGAGTAGGCGCCCATGTAGAAGATCGCCTCGGGGAGGAAGTAGGTGCCGCCCGGGGTCGAGTAGCCCGAGTAGCCCCGGCTCGTCGTCAGGTAGTTGCCGTACTGGATCGCGTTCCAGGTGAGGGTCGGATGGTAGAGGACGGCGGCGACCAGGATGCCGGGGAGCTCGCCGTAGGCCGGATCGAGGTCGCGGTAGATGGCCTTGAGGCTGGGGAAGGGCGCGGCGGGCGTGGCCGAGAGGTCCATCTTCCCGAGCCAGTCGCCCTGGTTATCGGTCGGGCTCGTATCGCTGGCGTCGACGAAGGAGAGGAGTACGATGTCGCGGAGGGCTAGGATGCCGGCGAGGTCCGTCGGCGTCGTCCAGCTGTAGGCCCCCTTGGACAGGAAGGACAGGGCGTAGGTCCCTTCGGTCGTCGGGTCGATCTGGCCGTAGATGCTCCTCGCCATGGTAGCCCCCTTTGTGAGAATGGATGGACGATCTCGCGATACTCTTTTTCAATCGACTTCGTAGCAGCCCATGCTCCAGCCCGCGCCCGAGGCGGGCGTGCGGGCGCGGCCGTCCTTGTCGTCGGAGAAGGGCCAGCCTAGGTCGTTGCCGTTGAGGCCGCCCGTCCTCACGGCCGAGGCGCCGGGCTGGTACTCGGCGTCGAGCTGGGGGTCGTCGGTGAGGTTGCCTGTGCCACCGAGTCCAAGAACGCTAGGTGTATTGGAGGCGCCGAAACAGTACGCCACGTCGCAGGAAAGCGAACAGTTCTCCGGGTCTACATAGCCATCGTTCGTGTCGTGGAAAGCGAAGCACGTGTAGGTACCATCGACGTGCGGAATATGGATGATGTCGTTCTGCAGGACCGGCTCAGCGTTGCTATCGCAGTAGAGGCCGAAGACGGGGGAGCTCGAGGCGACGGTCGCGACTATCGTGTTGTTGCGGAGGGCGACATCGTCCGAGACTCCCCAGAGATAGACCCCGGCCAGTTGGCTTGCGCCTAGGGGCGCGGCGGAGAGGATGAGATTGTTGTGGATCGTCACCGCCCCTGTAGGATCGCTGCCGAAAACGAGGAGGCCGTAGCCGTAGGCGGCCGAGCCGCCGCGGATCTCGTTCGACGCGATGCTCGCGCTCCCGTTCTGACCCTCGACGTAGATGGCAGCCGACCAGCCGGAAGTGCCATTAGCTACGCCGCCGTGGATGAGGCTGCCTTCGACGAGGGCATCGTCGTAGAATGAGCCGACGAGGTAGATTCCGTAGCAGCCCAGGGCATCGCCGCCGCCGCAGCTAACGCTGTCGTTGATCGAGCAGCCCAGGATCGCAGGTCCGCTCTTCCCCGAGACGCCGCCCACCCCGATGGCGTAGAGGTTCGGAGCTACCGAGGAGGCATCCTCGGCCCCCGCGAGGATCCGGCAGTCCCGTATGGTGGGTTTGGCCCCGGCTTGGCAGGAGATCGCGTAGGAGCTCGCGTTGCCCGTGACCGTGGCCCCGACGATGCTCAGGCCCTCGATGACCGTGGCCCTCGTGATCCCGCTCCCGCAGAGCAGGGCGATCGATTTGGCGTTGGCGGTGGCCGAAGCCTGGATCGTGCAAATGTTGGCCGCGGCGTCGCGGCTCTTCCAGTCGTCCGAGCATCCGCCGAGGATCGAGACCCCCTCGACGCAGGTTATGCGATCGCTCTCCGAGGTCCCGTCGACCGCGTAGTAGTCGCTACCGCCGACGTGGGGCGCGACCCTGACCTGGACGGCCCCGCTGGGGTACTTGGCCCGCGCGTTGGCGATGGCCCCCTGGATCGTGGCGTTCGGGTAGCGCTGGCTGCCCTCGAGCTCGGTGTCGGAATCGCTCGCGTTCGAGGCGCCCCCGCGGACGCAGACGCCGCGGAAGACCTCGAAGCTGTACTCGAAGCTCGAGGTGTAGCCCCCCTCGCTCACCTTCACTACGAGCTCGCGGCCCGTCCCCGCGCTCCATTCGGAGTCCGCGGGGCGGAGGATCAACGTATCGTTCTTCCGCGCGCCGGAGGAGAGCTCGGGGTCGATGGGGCCGAGGCTTCCCGAGACCTCGAGCTTCGACTCGCCCATATCCTTGGTGAAGACAAGAACAATCTCCTCGTGGGCGGCGATCATGGTGCCTGAGGCTGGATCCAGGCTCGAGGGCCGGGACTCCTTCACGGCCTCCTTGGCCATGGCGTCGAGGAGGACGTCGGAGCAGGAGGAGAGGGAGAGGAGGGCCGCGGCCGCGGCCGCGGCGAGGGTTGTACGCATCTTCACTCCTCCCACTGCAGGGAAGCTGCGCCTGCGGAGGCGGAGGCCCGGATCCCGGCCGCGGGCCCCGCCCGCGCGCCCACGGCCTGGCCCCCCGGCCGGGCGTAGGCATGGCGCTCGGCGGCGCCGCGGTCGACCCGCGCGAGCTCCTCGAGCCAGCGGGAGGCGGCGTCGCGGTCGTCGAGCTCGTAGGCCGAGCGCACGAGGCCCTCGAGGGCCTTGGGGCTGCCCTGGACGAGGCGATAGGCGCTCTTGTAGGCGGCGAGGGCTCCCTTGTAATCGGCCTTGAGGGAGAGGACGCCGCCGAGGTTGAGCCAGGCCGGCTCGGTCTCCGCGGCCTTGAGCGAGGCGCGGAAAGAGGCCTCGGCCTTGTCGTAGACGCAGTAGCGCGCGTAGAGGACGCCGAGCTTGTTCAGCGGCCGCGGGTCCTTCCTGGAGGCCGCGGCCTCGGCCTGGAGCCTCTCGGCCCTCGGCCCGGTCTCGCGCTCGACGAAGGCGGCCATGGCGCCCTGGTAGCGGGCGAGGAGCTCGGAGGATCTCGGCGGCTCGAACAGGGACTCCCCCGCCGCCAGGGCGACGGGCTCGTAGAGCTTCCAGGCCTCGTGGGTCGGCCAGAAGCCGGCTGCCGAGGCGGCCTGGGCCTCGCGCCACTCGCGGGCGCCGAGCTGCCAGGCGCGGAGGAAGCCCTCCTCGAGGGCCGTGATCTCCAGGGGTACCCAGGCCTTGTCCCCGCGCATGATGAGGTCCTCGGGCCGGGAGAAGAAGCCGCGGGCCTGGGCCGGGGGCATCTCGAGGGCGAAGGCTAGGTAGATGTGGCCGGGCGCGGTGAGGTAGGCGGTCTCGACCCCCGAGGCCTCGAGGAGGGCGCTCATGAGGATGGACAGGTCGTCGCAGTCCCCGGCGCGGAACTCGAGGGTCTGGAGGGGGAACTGGAGGTAGTCGACGGCGGACCCGTCCTTGGCGAGCTCGGCGTGGGGGGTGTTCGGGTCGACGACGTAGCGCAGGCCGTAGAGCCCGAGCCCTTCGAAGAGGCCGGCGGCCTGCCGGAGGCTTACGTCGAGGGACTGCCAGCCCGAGGCCCGCGCGAGGCCGGCTATCTGCTTGGCGAAGCGCATGACCGAGGGATCGTTCATCGTGGCGAAGCTGGCGATCTTGCGGTCGTCGTCCCAGCTCATCGCGTTGCGGTGGTTGAGGGAGAGGGCGGCGGCGGCTCCGGCCTCGGCCGGCCGCTCGGCGTAGCGGTAGCTCACCCTGATCTCGGCCTGGGCCTTGGTGGGCTCGAGGATCGAGAGGATGGAGCGCGAGAAGAGGGCGTAGAGGGGGAGCTCGCGCTCCTCGCCCTTGCGCAGCTCGGCTATCGCGGCGCATTCCTTGGGGGCGTCCATGTACTGCTTGACGAAGAAGGATACCCTGACGTCGCGGATCGGCCCCTCCTCGCCGTTGCGGATCCGCACCGAGCCCAGGGAGTTGGCGTCGTAGTATTTATAGAAGACGGGGAAGATCGGCAGGAGGATGATGTCCCGGATCTCCACCTTTGAGCGGCGGTTGGCCTGGCTGAAGTTGAAGCCCGCGGCGAGCTTGAGCCCGAGGCCCTGGTAGAGGGGCTCCGAAGCGGCGAAGTACTGCCGGTACTCGGCCCCGAGCCCGAGGCGGAAGCTCGGCGTGAGGTAGAGCCCGAGCTCGGCCCCGGCCCGGGCGTAGGGGCTCCCGCCGCCCTCCCCGGCGAAGGTCCCGAAGGCGTAGCCTCCCCGGGCCCAGGCCGTCGCGGCGAGGCTCGGCAGGATGCGGAGCCTCGCCCCGGGGCCGGCCCCGAGGCCGATGAGCTGGATCGACTCGCCCGACTGACCGGGCAGGAGGGCGTAGTCGATGGAGCCGCCGAGGACGAGGAAGGGGGAGCCGGGGGGCACGTAGTCGGCGTTAAGGGAGGCCAGGGCGCCCATCTCGAAGCGCTCCTCGCTCGCCGAGCCCGCGAGGGGCAGGGCCAGGGCGGGGTCGAGGGTCAGGGAAAAACCCGAGCCGTCCTGGGCCGTGAGCGAGGGCGAGCCCCCGACCGCGAGGAGGACAGCCGCTGCAACCGCGAGAGCCGGGGCTCTGGGCATGGGCGCTCCCGCCGGCCGCGCCGCGGGGCGGCCGGCATTCGGTTTCCTTGTTATCGTAGTATAGCTCGCTGGACGCGCCTCCGCAAGCTTCGGCCAGAGGCCCTCCCTCGGGGGGGGACCGGGGAGGGCCTCGGCTACCGCCTATGCGCGGGGCGGCTCGAGGGAGGGAGGGAGGGGCGAGACGTAGCGGAATCCCGCGGTGGCCGCGGCGAATTCCGCCTTGACGCGGGCCAGGGCCGCGCCATCGGCGAGGAGGTCGTAGACGGTACCCGCCATGGCCTTCGCGGCGAAGAGCATGGCCTGGACCCCGATGCCCGAGCCCGAGGAGGCGGTGGCCTGCCAGCTGTGCGCGGCCGTGCCCACCGGCCAGGTCGCGGCGGTGAGCTGGGCGAAGGGCACGTTCCAGCTCACGTCTCCCGAGTCGACGGAGCCGGCCATCACCTCTCCCTTGTCGCGATTCTTGACGATTCCCTCGTGCAGGGTCATGGCGACGACCTCGGGCGGGGCGAAGTAGGTCGTCATGATCTTCTCCTTCTGCCCCGGGGAGAAGGTGGACGCGAGCTCGCGCGCGAAGGCCCTATCCTCCTCCGTATAGCGCGGCGGGCCGGCCTCGAGCATGTTCCTCGTGATGAGCTCGCCCATGGCCTCGTTCGGGAGGATCTCGTAGCAGCCGGCCTCGAGCTCGTGGCGGAAGCTCGTGCCCGTCATGAGGCAGGCACCTTTCGCGATGTCGAGGAGGCGCGAGTAGATGTCCTCGACGACGGCGCGCGAGGGGGCTCGCAGGTAGTACCAGACCTCCGCCTCCTCGGGGACGATGTTGGGCGCCCCGCCGCCGTTCGTGATGGAATAGTGGATCCGGGCCTTCTCGGGCACGTGCTCGCGCAGGTAGTTCGCGCCCACGTTCATGAGCTCGACGGCGTCCAGCGCGCTCCGCCCCAGGTGGGGGGCGGCCGCGGCGTGGGCGGGCAGGCCGCGGAACTTGAAGCGAGCCGAGTTCAGCGCGAGGAAGCTGCAGCCCCAGACGGCGTTCATGCTCGCGGGGTGCCAGGAGATGCAGGCGTCGAGGTCCGAGAAGGCCCCGGCCCGCATCATGAAGACCTTGCCGGCGAGGGTCTCCTCGGCGGGGCAGCCGTAGTAGCGGACCCGGCCGCGGAGCTCGCCCGAGGCGAGGGCCTCGCGGAGGGCCAGGGCCGCCCCTACGCCGCCCGTGCCGAGGAGGTTGTGGCCGCAGCCGTGGCCGAGGCCGCCCTCCACGACCGGCTCGCGCCGCGCCGCGACCTTCTGCGACAGCCCCGCGAGGCTGTCGTACTCCCCGAGGATGCCGATGACCGGGCCGCCCGAGCCGAATTCGGCCGAGAAGGCGGTCGCCATGCCCGCGATGCCCCGGCTGACGCGGAAGCCCGCGGCCTCGAGCATGCCGGCCTGCAGGCCCGAGGCGAAGCTCTCGCGGAAGGCGGGCTCGGGCTTCCCCCAGATGCTCAGGGCGGCCTCCCGAAGCTCGCCCGCCAACCCGTCGATCCGTCCGAACAGCTCTGCCTTGGGCATGCGACCCTCCTTATCTCGGCTCGTAGAAGCAGCGGCGCCTAGGCCGCGGCTCCCTTCTTCTTCTCTTCCATCTCGTGCATCTTCTTGGCCACGAAGATGGTGCCGAAGACGGAGACGATGATGACCGCGTACACCGGGTTGCCCGGGAGGAAGGCCAGGAGGCCCTTGCGGAGGGCGAAGGTCATGGCCGAGGCGAAGACGATGGCCACGCCGGCGATCTTCGGGTTGGGGACGGCGAACTGGGCGAAGACGGCCCCGAAGAGGGCGGGGAGGATGAAGCCCAGGGAGCGCATGACGCTCGGGGGCAGCTGCTTGAGGACGGCGGCGCCGAGGGCCACGGCCGCGGTGAGGATGGCGATGTTCACGAAGACCGAGATCGCCACGCCGATGCAGGAGAGGATGGTGCCCTCGTTGCTGCCGGGCTCGACCCCGGCCGCTTCCTGGGCGGCCGCCGCGACGGGAAGGCGCATGTTGGCGATGTTCCCGGAGAGGAAGGCCTGGTAGGTCGCGGGCACGCCGAAGATCGGGAAGTAGGAGATGGGCTCGACGAACCAGAAGACTCCCGAGACGCTGGCCTGGGCTATGAATCCCGCCATGATCGCCGAGAAGGGGGGCCTGAAGCCGAAGATGACGTAGAGCATGATCGCCGGGCCGAGGCCGGCGAGGAAGCCGAGGACGTTGGTGAGGCGGCCCCACCTGACGATGAAGGGCATGTAGCTGCCATCGAAGACCTTGCCGTTGTCGCTCATTGGTTCTCTCCTTGGGACGGCGCCGGGCCGCTCAGACGAGGGCGCCGGCGACCATGCCGACGACCATGGCTATGGTGAGGGCCCACTCGCCCACCCACCTCGCCTTGCTCTTCCTGCCGTAGACCACGAGGGCCGCCATCACGGCGAAGCCCGCGAGGCAGGCGACGGTGCCGGCGTCGAACTTGAGGATCCGGTCGGCGTCGAGGTAGGCGAAGGCGCCGAGCATGGCGCTGGCGGAGATGATGGGGATGAGGGCCTTGCGCCCGCCCGCGATGAGGGTGCGGAACTTGTCCAGCTGCGGGGTGAAGAAGGCCGTGAAGAGGACCCAGCCGGTGCTGCCCAGGGTCATGGCCCAGAGGGCGCAGGCGAAGGTCGTCCCGTCCATGCCGGCCTGGCCGAGGGTCACGCCCATGGCCGCGGTGCCGAAGCCGGCGGCCATCAGCTCGTAGGTCACCGAGCCGATCATGGACTCGCGCATCCAGACGGTCGGCCCGCCCATGGTGACGAGGAGGGGCACGATGCCGACGACGATGGCCAGGGCCGGGCCGAAGGAGGAGATGATGCTGGCCTTGACCGCCACCTTCAGGGTCTCGTCGCTGATGCCGATCTGCCTGCCGCAGCTCATCGATTTCCTCATGAAGAGGATCGACTGGAAGAGCACGATGGAGACCGCGATGCCCGTCGCGATCCACATCGGCAGCCCGTTGGCTATCTTGAGATACTCCATGTGCCTGGCCTCCTTGGGTGTGCCGAATCCCGAGTTTTCGCTTGCGCGATGCAACACATACGCAGTATCCGTGCCAGGCCTGAATTTTACTTCATCCGCTCCGATGCGGGAAGTGCGGCGAGCGCGGATAGTGCGGAGCTTCGCGCATCCTATCTTTTTTTACCGGAAGCTGCGTCCTCCCGCGATAGCCCTCCCCTCCCCGGGCCGATGCCGCGGCAGGGCGGGGAGCCGGAGCTTGCGGGGGTTTGCGGGCGAAAGCGATCCCGGACAATCCCGCACAACGTCCCATTTTTTCACCGCCGGGCGAAATTCCGTGCTACAGTGCTGCCGCGGCCCGGGGATCGCTCGAGCCACCCGCTCGTGGCGCGGGGCCGCGGAAAGGCGCGCGATGCGGAAGAAGCTCGTCTTGGTGACCTTCGAGCGGGACGCGATGGAGCACTACCTCGCGGATCTGCGAAGCTACTTCGAGGACTGCATCGATATCGAGGGCTACTGCATCAAGGGCGAGCTCGCGGAGCAGATCGACTGCGACCTGGTCCTCATCTCCAACCCGAGCGCGACCAGGCACGTGAAGCCCCGGCTCGCGCGGGACATCGAGATCATCTACCTCGCGCGGACCTTCGCCCGCGACGGGCTGGACAAGGTCTTCGGCCTGCCCCGCGGCACGAGGGCCATGCTCGTGGACTACAGCTACGACACCTGCATGGACATGCTCTCCGTCTTCTACGAGCACGGCGTGAAGCACCTCGACTTCTCCCCGGTCTACCTCGAGATGCCCCCGGCCGAGATCCCCGACCTCGACATCGCGGTGACGCCGGGCCTCCTTTCCTACGTGCCCGGGCGGGCCCGCGAGGTCATCGACGTCGGCTGGACCGTGGTCGACATGTCCACGATGATGGAGCTGGCGATCAAGCTGGACATCTTCGACGAGCGCCTCGAGGAGCGGCTGATCCGGTACTCGGCCGGCACCACCCCCCTGAGCCGCAGCCTCCTGTACGCCCTCCGCAGCTCCCTCGAGCTGCGGAACCAGCAGGGGATCGTGCTGGACGTCATCGACGACGGCGTCATCGTCGTGGACAACCAGGACAACATCCTCCAGTGCAACAAGCGCGTGTACGGGATGCTCAAGCTGAGCGGCCGCAGGCTCTCGGGCAAGTTCGACCGGGAGCTCCTCCACGAGAGCGTCGGGAACCGGATCATCGACGAGGGGAAATTCGAGAACATGCTCATCAAGGTGAGCGAGACCAGCCGCAGCCTCCTGGTGACCAAGCGCCCGATCCTGGTCGAGGGCCACAGCTACGGCCACGTCTACATCGTGAAGGACGTGACGGGCCTCCTCGACCTCGAGGGCCACCTCCGCAAGCAGCTCCGGGAGAAGGGCTACGTCGCCAAGTACGGCTTCGCCGACATAGGCGGCGGGAGCGAGGCGATGCGCGACTGCGTCGAGCGGGCCAAGCGGATCGCGGGCATCGACGCCACGGTCCTCATCACGGGGGAGAGCGGGACGGGCAAGGAGCTCTTCGCCCAGTCGATCCACAACGCCTCCGCCCGCGCCCAGAAGCCCTTCGTCGCCATCAACTGCGCCGCCCTCCCCCCCTCCCTGCTCGAGAGCGAGCTCTTCGGCTACGAGGACGGGGCCTTCACGAACGCCAAGAAGGGCGGGAAGAAGGGCCTGTTCGAGATGGCCCATACGGGGACCATCTTCCTCGACGAGATCGCCGACGTCCCCTTGAGCGTCCAGGCCAAGCTCCTCCGCGTCCTCCAGGAGCGGGAGGTCATGCGCATCGGCGGCAGCAGCATCATCCCCATCGACGTGCGGGTGATCGCGGCCACGAACCAGGACCTGGGCGAGCTCGTGGAGAGGAACGTCTTCCGCCTCGACCTGTTCTACCGCCTCAACGTGGTGCCCCTGCGCCTCCCCGCCCTCCGCGAGCGGGCCTCCGACATCCCGAGCCTCGTCGAGAGCATCCTCGCGAGCTTAGGCTTCGGGGAGAAGCGCCTCGACGAGGCCCTCCTCGCCGAGCTCATGGCCTACCCCTGGAAAGGGAACGTCCGCGAGCTGATCAACTGCGTGCAGTACATGGCCTACCTCGGGGAGGATACCCTGAGCTGCCGCGACCTCCCGCCCTCCTTCCGCGGGGAGGGCCGGTCCGGGATCGGGGCCCTCCAGGCCGCGGCGAAGGCGGCCAGGGAGGGGCCGGCCGCCGAGCTCCAGCCCTGGGAGCTCGAGGTCGCCCGGGAGATACTCGCCTCCCTCCGCAGCCGGAGCGGGGGGAGGAGGAGGCTCAACGCCGCCCTCAGGGCCCGCGGCCAGGAGACCTCGGAGACGGAGGTCAGGCGGATCATGGGCCTCCTCCGCGGCTGGGGCTACCTGGAATACGGCCAGGGCCGCTCGGGAGCCCGGCTCACCGAGCGGGGGCTGGCGGCGAGGCTCTGAGCTCTCGCGGCGCCCGCGGCCGCCGCGAGAGCGTTTCCTGGCATGGTACTTGCTATAGTGCTCGTACGAAAGCAGGAAAGGAGTCGTTCAGCATATGAGCAAGCAGAGGATCGAGCTAGACCAGGTCGTCAGGGAGGAAGGCGGCAAGCGGGAGGGCTACCTCCGGATCGGCAGGAAGCCGGACGGGTCCTGGGTCTCCATACCGGTCATCGTCATCGAGGGCCGGGCCGAGGGGCCGACCCTCCTCGTCGACGCCTGCGCCCACGGGGACGAGTACGAGGGAGCCGAGGCCATCATCGGCCTGGCGGCCTCCCTCGATCCCTCCACGCTGCGGGGCAGCTTCGTCGGGGTCCCCGCCCTCAACTACGACGCCTTCTGCGCCTGCGAGCGGATCTCGCCCATCGACTCCACGAACCTGAACCGGATCTTCCCCGGCAATCCCCGGACCTTCGTCACCCAGCGGGTCGCCTACGCCTACACCGAGCGGCTCCAGAAGAAGGCCGACGCCATCATCAGCTTCCACGGCGGCGGCACGGTCCTCCACCTCGAGCCCCTGGTCGGCTACCAGCCCCAGGACGACGAGGTGGGCCGCAGGACGCGCGAGCTGGCCCAGGTCTTCGGGACCAAGGTCTTATGGCGGATGCAGAACCTCCCCTTCGAGGGCGTCGCGGCCGTCGAGGCCAAGAAGCTCGGCATCCCCTCCATCCTCCCCGAGATCGGCTCCCACTGCGGCCGCCTCTACGACCGGCGGAAGAACATCGAGCTCTGCGGCGCGGGCATCGTCAACGTCATGCGCCACCTCGGCATGCTCGAGGGAAAGCCCGAGCCGCGTCCCGAGCAGATCGACGCCGAGCTTCTGTACATCCACGCGAGCGACGGCGGCATCCACCGCCTCGAGAAGGGGATCATGGAACGGGTTAAGGCGGGCGAGACCCTCGCCACGGTGACGGACGTCTTCGGCCGGACCGTCTCGACGGTCGCGGCCCCCTACGACGGGATCGTCCTGGGCTTCTGGAGCCTCCCGGTCATCCAGCCGGGGGACTGGTCCTACCTCTACGGAAAGATCCTGGGCTAGGGCGTGAGGCAACTCCTCCTGCGGCCCGAGCTGCACCGCTTCGCGAGCTGCGCCGAGTTCGCCGAGGCCTTCCGCCTCGGCGAGGGCGACCTCGTCATCACGAACCGCTATATCTACGAGCCCGGCTTCGGGGCCCTGGGCCTCGGGGCCGAGCTCGTGTTCCAGGAGGACTACGGCTCGGGCGAGCCCTCCGACGAGATGGCCCAGGCCATCCACGCGGCCCTCAAGGGCGGGCACCGCCGGGTCGTCGCGATAGGCGGCGGCACGGTGATAGACATAGCCAAGCTCTTCGCCCTCGAGCGCCTGACGCCCGTCCTCGACCTCTTCGACGGGAAGATCGAGCCCCGCAAGGGCCGGGAGCTCGTCATCGTGCCGACGACCTGCGGGACGGGGAGCGAGGCGACCAACCTCTCGATCATCGAGCTCAAGAGCCGGGGCACGAAGCTGGGGCTCGCTGCCGAGGCCCTCTACGCCGACCACGCGGTCCTCGTCCCCGAGCTCCTCGAGGGCCTGCCCTACCCCGTCTTCGCGACGAGCTCCATCGACGCCCTGATCCACGCCGTCGAGTCGAGCGTCTCGCCCCGGGCGACGGCCTACACCAAGCTCTTCGGGCACCGGGCCATCGAGCTCATCGTCGCCGGCTACCGCGCGATAGCCCGGGGCGGCCCGGAGGCGCGCAAGCCCCTGCACGAGGACTTCCTCGTGGCGAGCGACTACGCGG
The DNA here is from genome assembly GCA_022711355.1 of Spirochaetota bacterium. Taxonomy (GTDB): domain Bacteria; phylum Spirochaetota; class Spirochaetia; order Treponematales; family Rectinemataceae; genus JAKLFE01. The sequence goes on from JAKLFE010000012.1 coordinate 82,269, forward strand.
GCATCGCCTTCGGGAACGCGGGCTGCGGGGCCGTGCACGCGATGAGCTACCCCCTGGGGGCGCGCTTCCACGTCGCGCACGGCGAGGCGAACTACGCCCTCTTCGCCGGCGTGTTCAGGGGCTACCGCGAGATCGCCCGGGACGGGGCGATGGCCGAGCTCGAGGCGCTCCTCGCCTCCTGCCTCGGCTGCGGCAGGGATAGGGCCTTCGACGAGCTCGAGGCTCTCCTCTCCCGGGTACTCCGCCGCAGGCGCCTCGCCGAGTACGGGGCGACCGGGGCGACCTGCGCGGAGTTCGCCGAGCTCGTCGCGAGGACCCAGGGCCGCCTCATGGCGAACAACTACGCGGGCCTGGACGAGGCCCGCGTGCGGAAGATCTACGAGTCTCTGCTCTAGGAGGGAGTGAACATGGCGCTCATGACCGGCGACGAGTACGTCGCGAGCATCCGCAGGATCAAGATGGACATCCGCCTCCTCGGGCGACGGATCGGCAATCCCGCCGACGACCCCATGCTCCGGCCCTCGCTCAACTCCGTCAAGGCGACCTACGACCTGGCCCAGGAGGGCGGGAACGAGGAGCTCATGACGGCCGCCTCCCACCTGACGGGCCGGCGGATCAACCGCTTCTCCCACATCCACCAGGGCCGCGAGGACCTCGTGCGGAAGGTGAAGATGCAAAGGCTCTGCGGCCAGCGGACGGCCTCCTGCTTCCAGCGCTGCGTGGGGATGGACGCCCTCAACGCCCTGTACAGCACCACCTTCGAGATCGATCGCGCGCGAGGCACGGGCTACCACGCCAACCTGCTCCGCTTCCTCGAGAAGGTCCAGGAGGAGGACCTGACGGTCGACGGGGCCATGACCGACCCGAAGGGCGACCGCTCCCTTCCCCCGAGCGCCCAGGCCGACCCCGACCTCTACCTCCGGGTCGTGGAGCGGCGGGCCGACGGCATCGTCGTGCGCGGGGCCAAGGCCCACCAGACCGGCATCTGCAACTCCCACGAGGTGATCGTGATGCCGACCATCGCGCTGGACGCCGCCGACCGGGACTACGCGGTCTCCTTCGCGGTCCCCGTCGACGCGAAGGGCCTCGTCATGGTCATCGGGCGGCAGTCCTGCGACACCCGCAAGCTCGAGCTCTCGCCCCTGGACCTCGGCAACAGCGAGTTCGGCGGCGTCGAGGCCCTGACGATCTTCGACGACGTCTTCGTGCCGGCGGAGCGCGTCTTCATGAACGGCGAGACCGAGTTCGCCGGCATGCTCGTGGAGCGCTTCGCCGGCTACCACCGGCAGAGCTACGGGGGCTGCAAGGCCGGGGTCGGCGACGTCCTCATCGGCGCGGCCGCCCTGGCCGCCGACTGCAACGGCGCGGCGAAGTCCTCGCACGTCAAGGACAAGCTCGTCGAGATGATCCACCTCAACGAGACCCTCTACGCCTGCGGGATCGCCTGCTCCGCGGAGGGTACGAGGACCGAGGCGGGCAGCTACATGATCGACCTCCTCCTCGCCAACGTCTGCAAGCTGAACGTCACCCGCTTCCCCTACGAGATCGCCCGCCTGGCCGAGGACATAGCCGGGGGCCTCATGGTCACCGCCCCCTCCGAGAAGGATCTCCGCGACCCCGAGATCGGGCCCTACATCGAGAAGTACCTGAAGGGCGTCTCCTCGATACCGACGGAGGACCGCCTCAGGGTCCTCCGCCTGATCGAGAACCTGACCCTCGGGAGCGCCGCCGTCGGCTACCGGACCGAGTCACTCCACGGCGCCGGCTCGCCCCAGGCCCAGCGGATCATGATCGCGCGCCAGGGGAACCTGCCCCTGAAGAAGGAGCTGGCCAAGCGCATCGCGAAGCTAGGGCGGGATCGCTAGTGGACTGGCGAGCCCAGTACCGCGAGCGGCTGACGACCGCCCAGGAGGCGGTGAAGCTGATCGGGCCCCGCGGCCGCGTCGCGCTCGGCCACGCCGCCGGCGAGCCCGCGGCCCTCGTCGCGGCCATGGTCGCAAACCGCGCGGCCTACGCGGGCCTCGAGATCGTGCACATGGTGAGCCTTGGCCGGGCGGCCTACGCCCAGGGGGGCATGGAGGGCAGCTTCCGGCACAACGCCCTCTTCGTCGGCCCGCGGACGAGGGAGGCGGTGCGCGAGGGCAGGGCCGACTTCACGCCCTGCTTCTTCCACGAGATCCCGGAGCTCTTCTCGACGGCCCTTCCCCTCGACGCCGCCCTCGTCCAGGTCTCGCCCCCCGACAGGCACGGCTTCTGCAGCCTGGGCGTCTCGGTCGACTACACGAAGGCGGCCGTCGAGGGCGCCAAGCTCGTCATAGCCCAGGTCAACCCGCGGATGCCCCGGACGATGGGCGGGAGCTTCGTGCACGTCTCGCGCCTGGACCGGATCGTGGAGGCGAGCGAGGAGCTCCCCGAGCTCCCGCGCTCCGCGTTAGGCGATGTCGAAATGGCCATAGGGGAGCGCTGCGCGGCCCTCGTGCGCGACGGGGACTGCCTCCAGCTCGGCATCGGGGCCATCCCCGACGCGGTCCTCGCCTCCCTCAAGGGCAAGCGGGACCTGGGCATCCATTCCGAGATGATCTCCGACGGGGTCGTCGACCTCGTCGAGGCCGGGGTCGTCACCTGCTCGCGCAAGAGCCTGCACCCGGGCAAGATCGTCGCCACCTTCCTCATGGGGACGCGCCGGCTCTACGACTTCGTCGACGACAACCCCCTGGTGGAGCTCTACCCCGTCGACTACGTCAACGATCCCGCGGTGATCATGCGCAACGACAACCTGGTCTCGATCAATTCCTGCGTGCAGGTCGACCTCGCCGGCCAGGTCGCCTCGGAGACGGTGGGGCCGGCGCAGATCAGCGCCGTGGGCGGCCAGGTGGACTTCGTGCGCGGCGCGGCCATGAGCCGCGGCGGACGATCCATCATCGCCATGAGCGCGACAGCCAAGGGCGGGATCTCGAAGATCGTCGCCCGGCTCGACGAGGGGGCGGCGGTGACCACCTCGCGGAACGACGTCGACTACGTCGTCACCGAGCATGGAGTCGCCCGCCTCAAGGGCCTGACGCTGCGCCAGCGGGCCCGCGCCCTGATCGGCATAGCCGCCCCCGAGGCCCGGCCCGCCCTCCTCGAGGCCTGCAGCCGCCTCTTCCCGCGCGGCCTGGACTGAAGGCTCGGCGGGCTGCCCCGCGCGCGAGGGGCCGGTCCGTGGCGGGCCTCGCCGGAAGGCCCCTTGCGCTCCCCGGCCGGAGCGGCGCATCCTACGGCCTCGAGGGGGAGGCCATGCTCCGTTCCATCTGCGTCTACTGCGGCTCGAGCCTGGGCGATAAGCCCGAGTACGCCGAGGCCGCCCGGGCCTGCGGCCGCGAGATCGGGCGGCGGGGCCTGCGCCTGGTCTACGGGGGCGGGAACATCGGCACCATGGGCGAGCTCGCCCGGGCCGCCCTCGGGGCGGGAGCCGAGGTCCTCGGCGTCATCCCGCGCAGGCTCTACGAGCTCGTCGACCACGTCGAGCTGACCGAGCTCGTCGTGGCCGAGGACATGCACGAGCGCAAGGCCCGCATGGCCGAGGAGTCCGACGCCTTCATCGCCCTGCCCGGGGGCATCGGCACCTTCGAGGAGCTCTTCGAGGCCTGGACCTGGAGGCAGATCGGCTTCCACGCCAAGCCGGTGGGCCTCCTCGACGTGGCCGGCTTCTACCGCCCCCTGCTCGGCTTCCTCTCGAAGGTCTCGGAGGCGGGCTTCCTCAAGCCCGCGGCCCTCGCCGACCTCCTCGTGGAGGAGGATCCCGGCGCCCTCCTCGATGCCCTCGCGGCCAAGGGCCCCCCAGCCGAGCTGAAGCTCAAGGAACGGCGCTAGCCCGCGGCCCAGCCGGCTCGCCGCGGCGCGGCCCGCCGGCGAGCCGCGGCGCGGCTCGCCGCGATGCCCTCTATCCGCTATACTCGCACTCGTGAAATCACGCAAACCCAACATCCCTCCCGGCGCCCCCGGCCATCCCCGCGAAGGCGGCGCGGAATCCGGGAGCCGGGCTCGGCGCCCTGCGGAAGGGGGCTCCCGGCGCCCCGCCCAGGCCGCGCGGGGGCCGCGGCCCCCGTCGAGGGGAAGGATCGAGCTCCTCTACGAGGACGCCGAGCTCGTCGCCGTGGACAAGCCGGCCGGACTCCCCGTCATAGCCGGAGATGGCAGCAGGGCGAAGTGCCTCCTCGAGCTCGTGACCGCAGCCCTGCGGAGGAAGAATCCCAAGGCGAGGGCCGCCTTGGTCCACCGCATCGACCGGGACACCTCGGGCATCGTCGTCTTCGCGAAGAGCGGCGAGGCGAAGCGCCTCCTCATGGGCGATTGGGAGCGGCTCGTGACCGAGCGCCGCTACCTGGCCCTCGTCGAGGGCCGGATGGAGGGCGCCTCGGGCCGCCTCGACTCCTGGCTCGTCGAGGCGGGGCCGAGCAGGGTCCGCCTGGCCGAGGCCGGGGAGCGGGGGGCGAAGCGGGCGCTGACCCAGTGGAAGCTCCTCGCCTCCGCTCGGGGCTTCAGCCTCGTCGAGCTCGAGCTCGAGACCGGGAGGAGGCACCAGATCCGGGTCCAGCTGGCGGGCATCGGGCACCCGGTCGCGGGGGACGAGCGCTACGGGGCCCGGGGCGATCCCCTGGGCCGGCTGGGCCTCCACGCGGCGAGCATAGCCCTCGAGAATCCCGTATCGGGCACGGCGGTCAGGGTGGAAAGCCCCTGCCCCCCCGAGTTCCTCGCCCTCCTCGAGCTCCCGCCGGCCCGGGGAAGGCTCAGCGGCCGCGACGGGCCTCCCTCCGCTTCTCGGCCCGAAGCGCGAAGCGCCGCGCCTCGAGCTCGCGCTCCCGCAGCCGACGCGCGGCGCCGGACTCCTCCCTCGAAGCCTCGCGGGCCGCGGAGAGAGCCGCCCGGGAGCGCGAGGAAGGGCCGCGGGACATAGCGTTCCGGGCCTCCCTGAGGGCGCGCTTGGGATTGAGCCGGCGATCGCCCGGGGGCTCCTCGCCTCCTCGGCCGGGCTGTGCCCCGGGCCAGGGGCGCTCCGACCTGGGCATGAGATGATAGGAATGGAGCATGAAGGCGAGGAGCTCGGCGTTCGAGGGCTCGGCTCCGAAGACGTGGCGGGCCACGACGAGCTTCCCGGCCTCCTCGGACTCGAGGAGGCCGACCCAGAAGGGCCCTTCGAAATAGACGGTGAATACGGCGCGCATCGCGTTCCCCCGGGCGGACTACCCCCCGGCGGGGAACGGACGGCGCCGACGGCGCTGGCTACTGGACCGGGCCCTGGCGGGCCCGGCCTGCCGGACTACCTACCGGCACGTGTTTTCTTCCCAACCGAAAACTGAGTTTCTCAGCGATGATACCGGAGCGGCCGGCTCACGGCAAGCCGGGACGATGCGGCCTCGGCGAGGCGCGCGGCCCGCGCTAGGAGGCGAGAGAGCGGCCGCGCTGGCCGCCGGGACGCCGCTCGGGGGCGCCGGCAGGCCGCCTCCGGCCCGGGGCCGCGGCCTTGGGCTGGGCTGGGCGACGCTCGCCGCGCCCCTCGCCGCGGCGCGCGCCGCGCTGCTCGGCCTGGGGCCTGGCGGCCCGCTCTCCCTCGCGGGGGCCTCGCCTTCCCGGGGCGCCTCGCTCCCTCCCCTCGGGCCGCTCTCCCGCGGCTCGGGGCTCGAGCTTGGGAGCGCGGGCCGCCGCCTCGGAGGCGGAGGCGTAGACGGGCCCCGCGGCGATAGGGATGGGCTTCCTGAGGAGCTTCTCGATGGCCTTGAGCAGGGGCTTCTCCTCGGAGTCGCACAGGGCGACCGCCGAGCCCCGCGCGCCCGCGCGGGCCGTTCGGCCGATGCGGTGCACGTAGGTCTCGGGCACGTCGGGCAGCTCGTAGTTGTAGACGTGGGTCACGCCGTCGACGTCGATGCCCCGCGCGGCCAGGTCGGTGGCCACGAGGACGCGGATATCGCCGGAGCGGAAGCCCTCCATCGTGCGGGTGCGGTTGTTCTGGCTCTTGTTGGCATGGATGGCGGCGGCCGAGATGCCGGAGGCCTCGAGGCCCTTCACCAGGCGGTCGGCCCCGTGCTTCGTCCTCGTGAAGACGATGGCGCGGGTCGCCTCCTGGGCCTCGATGAGGGAGGCCAGGTAGGCTCGCTTGTCCCCCTTCTCGACGAAGGCCACGGCCTGGTCGATGAGCTCGACGGCGGGCTTCTCGGGAGCTATGGAGACGCGGACCGGGTCGCGGAGGGCCTTGCCGGCCAGGGAGGCGATGTCCTGGGGCATGGTCGCCGAGAACAGGAGGGTCTGCCGCTTGGCCGGGAGGAGGGCCATGATCTTCCGCACGTCGTGGATGAAGCCCATGTCGAGCATGCGGTCGGCCTCGTCGAGGACGACGATCTCGACCCCGTCGAGCTTGAGCTGGCCCTCGGAGTGGAGGTCGAGGAGGCGGCCGGGGGTCGCGATGAGGACGTCGACCCCGCGGCCCAGGGCCTGGACCTGGGGCCGCTTGCCGACGCCGCCGAAGATGCAGGCGTGGCTCGTGCGGGAGCCGCGGCCGTAGGCGCCGAAGCTCTCGTCGATCTGGGCGGCGAGCTCGCGGGTGGGGGCGACGACGAGGGCGCGGCAGCCCCGGGGCGCGGCCCGCCGCGGCGAGGCGGCGAGGAGCTGGATGATCGGCAGGGCGAAGGCGGCGGTCTTGCCCGTGCCGGTCTGGGCGCAGCCGAGGAGATCGCGGCCGGCGAGGACAGGGGGGATGGCCGCCGCCTGTATGGGAGTGGGATCCTCGTAGCCCTGGGCGGAGACCGCGGAAAGGAGGGTCTCGCTCAGGCCGAGGGAGGTGAAGTTGCTGTCGTTCATGAGTATCCTTGCATTCGGTAGTTAAGCAAAAGAGCTTATTCAATAATATAGCACAAAATGCAAGGACAAGCATAGTAGCGCATAAGCCGCGTTATAACGCAGGCAATATGCCAGCGTTCACGGTAGGTCGATGATTTCCTTGATTTTCAGGGGAGTATCGTAGTCGAAGTTGCTCCCCAGGAGCTGCGAGACCCGCTCAGCCCCCGCGCCCTCGAGGGAGGCGAGCCTCCCCGAGCGCAGGGAGGCGAGCAGCCTCCCCTGCTGTCCATCGACGGTCACCGTGAAGGCTGGCGTGGCTCCATAATTCCACTCCCATGAGCCGAGACGCTCCCGTACCGCATCGAAGCGAGCCCGGTCCCAGCCGGGGCCGGCCAGAAGCCCCTCGATGGGCAGGGGGGACGGTCCCCCGGCGACCTTCGTGGCGAGGGCGGCGGCGAGCTCCTCGACCTTGAGGCCGGGGAGGAGCTCGCCGAGGTTCGCCGGCCGGCCGGGCACGGAGGCCAGGGCCTTGGGGAGGGCCAGGGGAATCCCGCCCAAGGAGGAGGCCAGCCGCCCCAGGTCCGCGTTGACCAGGAGGGTCCCATGGTGGAGGACCCGGGCCGCTTCGAGCCGCCGGGCCGTGCCCGAGAGCTTCCGGCCCGCGAAAGGCGAGGGCTCGTCGACGAAGAGGCCGCCGCGGGGACCGGGGCTCGCCGTTATCCCGAGATCGCGGAGGGCCGCCGCGATGCTTCCCAGCTCAGCCTCGGGATCGTGGCGGGAGCGCGGCAGGAGGAGCGCCCAGTTCAGGTTGCCCTGGTCGTGGTAGACGGTCCCGCCACCCGAGATCCTGCGCAGGACCGGCAGGCCGGCCCCGGGCGAGATCTCGGCCCAGGGATTCTGGTTCCGCCCGAGGACGAGGCAGGGCGCGTTCACGTAGAGGAAGAGTACGGCCTCGAAGCCGAGGGGGGCGCCGAGGAGGCATTCCTCCAGGGCGAGGTTGACGCGGGGATCGAGGCTCGAGGAGCTGAGGGCCTGGAATCTCATGGGAGGCTCCGAAGGGCCCGGGGCCGGCTCAGCGCTTGGCGCAGATGTCCACTTCGAAGGAGCCGGCCTCGACCTCGAAGCCTAAGGCTATCACCGGGGCTATGTTGGGCCAGCCGATCTTGTGGTTGGGGCCGCGCACGACGACGGGAGGGGCTATCTCGAAGTCCAGGCCCCCGGAGGAGGATGCGGCCCCGGCGATGATGTTGCAGAGCTCGCCGACGAGGCCCCCCTCGAGCTGCCGGCGCTCGGCCTCGCTGCCGGCATGGACTCCCGAGCCGGCGAGGAGCTTGCCCGCGAACTCCTCCGTGAAGCGCACCGCGATGACGCCCTGGACCGAGCCGGCGAGGCCCACGAGGCCGGTCAGGCCCCAGCCGTGCTCGTCGGAGCGGGACAGCTCCGAGGCCTCCATGGGGCGGGCGTCGATGCCGAACATGTCGCGGAAGGTGTTCTTCGCTGCCTCGGTGAAGGCCGAGACGATGCCTTGATCCATCGTTTCCCCCGTTTTGGCGCATTGCGGTCGCGGCGTGGCTGGTATATACAATAATCGCAGCGATGGAACGCAACAAGGGGCATCGGCTCTTCCTCGTACTCCTGGCCCTGCCCTTCCTCGCCCTCGGGGCCTACCTCGCCGACCTCCCCTTGCCCATCCCGGCCTTCGCCCTGCCCTGGCGGAGCTATTTCGCCCTCTCCAAGGAGGTCGAGCCCTCGGCCCTCGCCGCGAGCTTCCGCAGGGGCGAGTCCTACGCTTCCCTGCCCGGATCCCTGCGGAGGATGCCGCGGCGGGAAGGGGCGGGCG
>JAKLFE010000013.1 GCA_022711355.1 Spirochaetota bacterium
ACGCCGGGAAGTTCAAGGGCAAGGTCGTCACCATGGACGGCCCCTTCACCGACAACGACGCGGTGAAGTTCGAGATGTCGGTGAAGGCCTTCGAGGAGAAGACCGGCATCAAGATCCAGTACAACGGGTCGAAGGAGTTCGAGGCCTCGATCGCCATCCGCGTCGACGGCGGCAACCCTCCCGACATCGCCGACTTCCCCCAGCCGGGCCTGCTCGAGAACTTCGTCAAGAAGGGCAAGGTCGTCGACCTCAACAAGGCCCTCGATATGAAGAAGGTCAAGGCCAACTACCTCCAGAGCTGGCTCGACATGGCCACGATGAAGGGCCCCAAGGGCCCGATCATGGCCGGCGTCTGGGGCCGGGTCAACGGCAAGAGCCTGGTCTGGTATCCCAAGAAGGAGTTCGACGCCGCCGGCTACAAGGTCCCGACCACCTGGGCCGAGCTCGTGAAGCTCCAGGACCAGATCCGCAAGGACGGCGATGCGCCCTGGGCGGTCGGCATCGAGTCCGGCGCCGCCACCGGCTGGGCCGCCACCGACTGGATCGAGGAGCTCATGCTCCGCACCACGAGCCCCGCCAACTACGACAAGTGGGTCAAGGGCGAGCTCAAGTTCGACAGCCCCGAGGTCCGCAAGGCCGTCCAGGCCATGGCCGACATCTGGTTCGCCGAGGGCAACGTCTACGGCGGCCGCAAGGCCATCGCCACCACCTCCTTCGGCGACGCGCCCAAGGTGATGTTCGACCAGCCCCCCAAGGCCTGGCTCCACAAGCAGGGCAACTTCATCACCGCCTTCTTCCCGAACGACAAGGCCGCGGGCGTCGACTACGACTTCTTCTACCTCCCCGGCCTCGATCCCAAGTACGGCAAGCCCGTCCTCGTCGCCGGCGACATCTACGCCATGTTCAACGACCGCCCCGAGGTCCGCGCGGTGATGCAGTTCTTCGCCACCGGCGCCTCCGTCGAGGCCTGGGTCAAGTCGGGCGGGGCCATCTCCCCCCACAAGGACGCCAAGCTCGAGTGGTACTCGAACGCCGTGGACCGCAAGGTCGCCGAGACCATCCAGAACGCCACCGCCGTCCGCTTCGACGGCTCCGACCTCATGCCGGGCGCCGTGGGCGCGGGCTCCTTCTGGAAGCACATGACCGCCTACGTCTCCGGGGCCGAGACCCTCGACCAGGCCCTCAAGGCCATCGACGCCTCCTGGCCCAAGTGACGGAGAGGACGGATAGGAGAGGATAAACGCGGAGGGCGCGGAGGAACGCAGAGGGAAGAGAGCATGAGGATCGAGGAATACGTGGAGGAATATCGGCATTCGCTTTCCTCTCCTACTCTTTCCCTTCTCTCCCTCCGCGTCCTCTGCGCCCTCTGCGTTTCGTCCTGATCATTCTCGATAGAGGAGGCGAGCGTGGCGAAGGGTAGCAAGCTTCTCAGGGCGGCGGGACTCGTCCTCCTCCTCGCGGCCACCGTGGCCCTGCTCTACGGCGGCTACGCCTTCCTGCGCGACTTCAAGGGCCCCAAGCTCGTCGTCGTCCTCGTCGCCATAGCCTGGGGCCTTGGCTCGGTCGCCCTGCTCTACGCCGTCCTCAACGCGATGGCCGAGAGCCTCCCGCGCCCGGCCCGCGCCCTGGCCCTGCCCCTGGTCTTCGCCGGGCCGGCCCTCGCCCTCCTGTTCTGGTTCCTCGTCTTCCCGACCCTGCGGAGCCTCTGGCTCTCCTTCTTCGACGAGACGGGGACCCGCTTCGTGGCCCTCGCGAACTACCGCTTCGCCTTCGCCGACCGCATCATGCTCGAGTCCTTCCGGAACAACCTCCTGTGGATGGTCTTCGGGACCCTCCTCTGCGTCGGGCTCGGCCTCGTGATAGCGGTGCTCGCCGACCGAAGCCGCCTCGAGAAGCTCTACAAGTCCCTCGTCTTCATGCCCATGGCCATCTCCTTCGTGGGGGCCGGCGTGATCTGGAAGTTCATGTACGCCTACAAGGGCGAGGGCACCGGGATCCAGGAAATCGGCCTCTTGAACGCGGCGGTCGTGGCCCTGGGCGGCAAGGCCCAGGCCTGGCTCCTCGTGCCCTTCTGGAACAACTTCCTCCTCATCGCCATCATGGTCTGGCTCCAGACCGGCTACGCCATGGTCATCCTCTCCTCCTCCATCAAGGGCATACCCGCCGAGCTCCTCGAGGCGGCGCGCATCGACGGGGCGGACGAGCTGCAGATCTTCTTCCGCATCATCATCCCCGCCATCGAGGGCAGCCTCGTCACCGTGTCCACCACCATCGTCATCTTCAGCCTGAAGCTCTTCGACATCGTGCGCGTCATGACGGGGGGCAACTACGGCACCAACGTCATCGCGAACGAGTTCTACATGCAGCAGTTCACCTACGGCCAGTCGGGCCGCGCCAGCGCCATCGCCATCGTCCTCCTCGTCGCCGTCGTGCCGGTCATGGCCTACAACCTGCGCCAGTTCGGCGAGCGGAGGGCCTTCAAATGAGGGGCGTGGCTTCTCGAGTTCGCGCAACGCGCCGCAAGAGCCTCGAGCCGCGGCGCTCCGGCCTCCTGGTCAACGCCGTCCTCGCCGCGATCTGCCTCGCCTGGACCCTCCCCACCCTCGGCGTCCTCGTGACCTCCTTCCGCGACTCGCGGGACATCTTCAACTCCGGCTGGTGGACGGTCTTCCCGCATAGGTCCTGGGTCAAGGTCGGCGAGCTCAAGCTCGAGCCCGGGATCGACGTCGACGGGCCCATGACGCTCGAGGGGGCCACCGCGACCTTCGCCGAGTGGCGCGAGGGCGTCCAGGTCTCCGCCTCCCGCAAGCTCCAGTGGTACGGCAACAAGCGCACCCGCACCCTCCACGCCCAGGAGCTGCGCTGGGTCGGCTTCAGCCCCAAGCTGACCCTGGAGAACTACGAGGGCGTCCTCTCCGGGGGAGAGGTGTCCTTCCGCGACGGGAACGGCAACACCATCACGCGGCGAGGCAACAACTTCTCCGACGCCGTGCTCAACTCCCTCGCCGTGGCCGTGCCCTCCACGGTCATCCCCATCCTCATAGCCGCCTTCGCCGCCTACGCCTTCGCCTGGATGGAGTTCCCGGGGCGCAAGGGACTCTTCGTCATCGTCGTCGCCCTCCTCGTCGTGCCCCTGCAGATCGCCCTCATCCCGGTGCTGCGCGACTTCACCAAGCTCGGCCTCAACGGCAGCTACCTCGCCATGTGGCTCGCCCACACGGGCTTCGGCCTGCCGCTCGCGGTCTACATCCTCTTCAACTACATAAGCCAGCTCCCGCGGGACATCTTCGAGTCGGCCTTCCTCGACGGGGCCACGCCCTTCTCTATGTTCCGCCTCCTCGTGATCCCCCTCTCGATCCCCGCCCTGGCCTCCTTCGCCATCTTCCAGTTCCTCTGGGTCTGGAACGACTACCTCGTGGCCCTCATCTTCCTCGGCGACAAGAACCGCGTGGTGACGAGCGCCCTCGCGGCCATGGTCGGGGAGAAGGGGCAGGACTGGCACTTCCTCACCTCCGGCGCCTTCCTCAGCATGATCCTTCCCCTCGCCGTCTTCTTCGCCCTGCAGCGCTACTTCGTGCGCGGGCTCATGGCCGGCTCGGTGAAGGGCTGAGGCCGGGGCCCGGCCGGGCGCCGACCAAGGAGATCCCATGCCCCGCTCCATCTCGTCCTCCGGCCTCGACGCGCGGCGCCACGCCGTCGAGGAGTCCCTCTTCCACACGGCCAACGGCTACCTCGGGGTCCGCGCCTCCTTCGAGGAGGGCCCGCCCTCGGGCCCCGGGGGGCCGGCCGCCTCGATCCGCGGGACGTATATCAACGGCTTCTACGACACCCATCCCATACGGCATCCCGAGCTCCTCCACGGCTTCCCCGAGACCGGGGAGCGCATCGTCAACCTGCCCGACGCCCAGACGATCGAGCTCTACGCCGACGGCGAGCGGCTGGCCCTCCGCGAGGGGGAGGCCGAGGGCTTCGCGCGCGAGCTGGACATGGACCGGGGGCTGGCCTCGCGCGAGTTCGCCTGGCGGACCGCCTCGGGCAAGCGCTTCGAGATTCGCATAACGCGCCTGTGCTCCTTCGAGCGCCCCTCCATCCTCGCGGTCGAGTACCGGGTCGCCTGCGGCCAGGCCGCCTCGATCCGCCTCGTCGCGCGGCTCGAGGGCGGGGTCGGGAATTTCCACGACCCCGCCGATCCCCGGGTCGCCGGGGAGGCCTGGAAGCCCCTCGAGCTCCTCGGGGCCCGGGCGCTCCCGGCGCGGGAGGGCCCGGGCGGCAGGGCCTGCGTCGCCGCGGGCCTCCGCTCGAGGACCCGCGGCACCGGCTTCCTCCTCGCCCTCCGGAGCGAGCTCGAGGGGCCCCCCCTCTCGCGGGGGAGCTCCCGCGCCGAGGCCTCGGGGGCCGCCCTCGAGCTCGAGCGCGAGGCCCGGGCCGGGGAGGAGCTCGTCTTCGTCAGGCGGAGCGCCTACGCCGACTCGATCCGTTGCCCCGAACCCGAGGCCGCCGCCGCCGAGGCCCTCGAGGCCGCGGGCAAGCTCGGCTTCGCGGCCCTGGCCGCCGAGCAGGAGGCCTGCCTCGGCGCCTTCTGGGAGGCTGCGGAGGCGCGGATCGAGGGGGATCCCGCGGCCGACGAGGCCCTCCAGTTCAGCCTCTTCCAGCTCTTCCAGGCCGCGCCCCGCGACGGACGCGCCAGCATCCCGGCCAAGGGCCTGTCGGGCGAGGGCTACGAGGGCCACTACTTCTGGGACTCCGAGATCTACATGCTCCCCTTCTTCGCCTACACGCAGCCGGAGCTCGCGCGGAGCATGCTCCTGTACCGGCACGCCACCCTGGACGGCGCGCGCTCGCACGCCTGCGAGATGGGGCAGGCGCGGGGGGCGGCCTTCCCCTGGCGCACGATCGCCGGCCGGGAATGCTCGGCCTACTACCCCTCGGGCAGCGCCCAGTACCACATCGACGCCGACATAGCCTACGCCGTCTGGGCCTACTGGGAGGCCAGCCTGGACCTGCCCTTCCTGGCCGGGGCCGGGGCCGAGCTCCTCTTCGAGACCGCCCGCACCTGGCTCGAGATCGGGCACTTCGGCCAAGGCGAGTTCCGCATCGAGTCCGTCACCGGGCCCGACGAGTACTCCTGCCTCGTCGACAACAACTTCTACACGAACGCGATGGCCGCCTTCAACCTGCGGGCCGCCGCGCGGGCCCGGGAGCTCCTGGCGGCCAGGGCGCCCGCGGAGCTCGCCCGGCTCGAGGCGCGGATCGGCCTCGGCCCCGAGGAGCCCGGCCTCTGGCTGCGCGCGGCCGAGGCGATGTACCTGCCCTACGACGCGTCGCGCGACATCACGCCCCAGGACGACGGCTTCCTGCGCAAGGCCCGCTGGGACCTCGACGCCACGCCCCCGGGGGACTTCCCCCTCCTCCTCCACTACCACCACCTCGCCATCATCCGCCGCCAGGTCTGCAAGCAGGCCGACGCCGTCCTCGCCCACCTCCTCCTGCCGGAGTCCGCGGCCGAGAGCACCAAGCGAGCGAGCTTCGCGTACTACGAGGGGATCACGACCCACGATTCCTCCCTTTCCTACGCGGCCTTCAGCGCGATGGCCGCGCGGCTGGGCGAGCCCGAGAAGGCCTACCGCTACTTCTCGAAGGCCCTGCGCCTCGATCTCGACGACAGCCACGGCAACTCCCGCGACGGCCTCCACCTGGCCAACATGGGGGGCTCCTGGCTGGCCCTCGCCCTCGGCTTCGGCGGCTTCCGGCCCGAAGGAGATCGCATAACCTTCGACCCGGTCCTGCCCCGGGCCTGGGACGCGATCTCGTTCCGGATCCGCTACCGCGGGAGCTCGATCCGCCTCCGCTCCGCGCGGCGCCCGGGGGGCGGGGTCGCGACCCGCCTCGAGCTGGCCTCGGGCCCGCCCGTCGAGGTCTCGGTCGGCGGCGCGGCGGCGAAGCTCGAGGGCGTCCTCGAGCTGTAAGGCGCCCGGGCGCGGAGCATGGACGCCGCGCCGGGCTCCGGCTATCCTTGAAGCCGACGGGGACCGGCCGCCGGCCCCGGGAAATCGGAGGTTCCGTGGGAAGCAAGGCCTGGCTCGCCCCCTTGATCGCCTCGCTCGCGCTCTGCGCCGCCCGGGCAGCGGAGCCGATCCTCTTCCGCATCTCCGTCGAGAACGTCTCGACCCATTTCCAAGCCATGCACCTCAGGCGCTACGCCCAGGAGCTCGCGCTGCGGGCGGGACCGGCCCTCAAGGTGGAGTTCTACGACGGGGCCTCCCTCTCGCGCGACGCGGACGTGCTCGCGGCCCTCGCCCGCGGCTCGGCCGAGATGGCCGCGCCCGGCATCTGGCAGTTCGACCGCCTCGTCCCGGACACGGCCATCCTCATGCTCCCCTCCGCCTATGGGGCCGAGCGCGGGGCCCTGCGCCGGGCGGTCGACGGCCCCCTCGGCTCCTTCCTCGCGGGCCGGATCGAGGGAGCCCTCCCGGTGAAGCCCCTGGGCCCCTGGCTGGACCTCGGCTACGCCCACCTCTTCTCCTCGGGCCGGGGCATACGCTCGGCCGCCGACATCGCGGGCAGGCGCATTCGGGTCGCTGGAGGCCGGGGCAACGAGGAGCGGATCCGCGCCCTGGGCGGCAGCTTGGTCTCCATCCCCTCGCCCGACCTCGCCGCCTACCTCGAGCGGGGCCTCGTCGACGGCATCCTGAGCACCTACGAGACGGTAGCCACCGCCGGCTTCGCCGCGCGCGGCCTCGAGCTGGCCTACGAGGATGGGGAGTACTATCCCTTCTATGTCCCCGTCGTCTCCCGGGCGGCCTGGGAGCGCCTGCCCGAGCGGATGAGGAGCCTGGTCGCGAGCCTGTGGGAGGAGCTCCTGCCGGAGGGCCGCGAGGCCTCGGCCCGCTCCCAGGAGGCGGCCAAGGCCGCCCTGGTCGCGGCCGGCATGACGATCGTGGTCCCGGGCTCCTCCGAATCCAGGAGGACCCGCTCCCAGCTCCTCGCCGAGGAGGGGGGCATAGCCAGGCGCCTGGGCGTCTCCGACGAGGCCCTCGCCCTCCTGCGCTCGGCCTTCCCCGGGGAGAGGAGGTGAGCCGCCCCCCCGCCCGGCGCTGGGTCTTCTACGCCATCGCGGGAGGCGTCTTCGCGGCGGTCCTGGCCCTCGCAGCCCTCTCCTTCGCCTCGATGGCCTCGCTGGGCCGCCTCGCCCTCCAGTCCTCCGAGCGGCGCCTCCTCTCCGACGCCATGCTCCTCGCCCGCGCCATGGATGGCAGCCTCCGCCTCTCGGAAGCCGTCCTCGACGAGGCCGGGGCCAAGGCGCGCTCGGGCTCCTCGCTCCAGTCCGCCCTCGCCTTCGCCGCCCTGGCCCTCCCCGAGGCGGACAACGTCTACTACCTCGACCGGGACTTCGACGTGGTCGCCGCGGCCAGCGCCCGAGAAGCCCCCCTGCTCAGGGCTTCCCCCGGGATGCTGGGCCGGGCCGGCCTGAGCCCGGGAGGGGCGGTCTTCCTGGCCGATGCCCCCGCCGAGGGAGGGCCCTGCCTGGTCAGCCTCAGGCCGGCCGCCGGCGGAGCCTCCTTCGCCGCCCTCTTCCGCTCCTCCCTCCTCGGCGTCCGCCTCTCCCTCCTCATGGATCCCGCCATCGGGAAGGTAGAGCTCGTGGACGCCGAGGGGCTGAGCCTCGAGCTCCTCGCCCCGAAGGTAGAGCGCTCCGGGCGAGCCTCCCTGGCGGCCTCCTTCGCCCTCTCGAATTATCCCCTCCAGGTACGGGTCGAGGCCGACCGGGAGACCATGCTCGGCCCCTCCGCGCAGCGGACCCGGGCCTTCATGCCCCTCGCCCTCGTCAGCGCCGCGGCCGCCCTCCTCCTCTTCGCCTACGCCCTCCGCCTCGAGCGGCGCGCGGCCATGGCCGACCGCCTCGACCAGGAGCTGGCCGCCAAGGTCCTCCTCCTGGGCGAGGTCAACCATCGCGTGAAGAACAACCTCTCCGTGGCCGGGAGCATCATCGGCCTGGGCGAGTCGGCCGTCCTCGACGCGCCCGACGAGGAGAAGGCCCTCATGGCGGCCGAGGTCCTCCGCGACGCCCGGGACAAGATCCTCTCCATGTCCATGCTCCACGAGCAGCTGTACAAGCACTCCTCCTTCGCCGCGGTCGACTTGGGGGCCTACCTCGCCGACCTTGCCCGGCTCCTGGCCGAGTCCTACGCCTCCCGGTCGATCGGCATCGAGGCCGAAGCCGAGGAGGGCCTCGTCCTCGGCATCAACAGCGCGCTGCCCGTGGCCCTCATCGTGACCGAGCTCGTCACGAACGCGAGCAAGCACGCCTTCCCCAGCCAGCGGGGCCGGATACGCATCCGCGCGGCGGCGGGGGAGGGAGGGGGGATCGAGATCGAGGTCCTGGACGACGGGGTCGGCATGGCCTGCGCCGCGGAGCGGGGCTTCGGCTCCCTCCTGGTCGAGCATCTCGCGGCCCAGGTCGGGGCCCGGCTCGAGGCCGGGGGCGCCTCGGGCGGCGGATCCCGCTGGCGCCTCTCGCTGCCGCCCGAGGCCCTAGGGCCGGGTCGCGAGGGGGCGTAGGAGCGTCTCGAGGCCGTTGGCCTTGATCGCCAGGAGGGAGGCCAGCTGCTCGCCGAGCTCGCCTTGGGGGAAGCCCTGCCGCTCGAACCAGAGGACGTAGGCCTCGGGGAGGTCGATGAGGAGGCGGCCGGCGTACTTGCCGAAGGGCATGCGCGCCGCGGCCAGGCGCTCGAGGGCCGCCGTGTCGAAGGGCTCCTCCTCGCTCATCGCCTGCCGCCCGAGGCGTGGACGAGGAGGCCGCAGAGCACGAGGGCCGCCCCCGCCGCGTCGAGGGCCCGGAAGCGCTCGCCGAGGACCAGGGTCGCCGAGGCGACGCCGAAGAGGGGCACGAGGAGGGAGAAGGGGGCGATCCGCGCCGCCCCGTGCCGCATGATCAGTCGGTTCCACAGGCCGTAGCCGAGGTAGGTGGCCATGAGGACGAGGTAGAGAAGGGCCGCCCCCGTCTTCCAGGACAGGGAGGAGAAGGCCGCCCCGATCGCCGCGGGGCCCTCGAGGGCGAGGGAGAGGAGGGCGAGGGGGAGGGGCGAGAAGAGGCTCGACCAGGCCACGAGGGAGAGGGCGCTCTCCCCGGGCATGGTCCTCGCGATGATGTTGGCCCCCGCCCAGCCCAGGGCCGCGAGGAGGATCAGGGCGAGGAGGAGGGCCGAGAGGCCCCCGCCCCCCTGGCCGGCCGAGGCGAAGATGGCGAGGCCGCCCGCCGCCAGGACCATGCCCGCGAGGCTCCTCGGCCTGAGCCGCTCCTTGAGGAAAAGGGCGGCGAGGAGGGCCGTGAGGAAGGCTTGGGACTGGAGGAGGATGGAGGAGAGCCCGGCCGGGGCCCCGAGCTTGATAGCCGAGAATAGGAAGCCGAACTGTCCCAGCCCCAGCGCGATCCCGTAGGCCGCGACCCTGGAGAGGGGGGCCCGCGGCCTGGGGATGAAGAGGACGGCGGGGAAGGCGCTCAGGGCGAAGCGGAGGGCGGCCAGCATGAGGGGCGGCATCCCCGCCACCCCGACCTTGATCACGATGAAGTTGAAGCCCCAGGCCGCGGCGATGAGGAGGGCCTCGCCTATGGCCGACGCGGGTAGCCGCTCGCGCTCGTTCATGGGGCGGAGCATAGCGCGGATCGCGCGGCCGCGGCCAGGCCTACTCCCGGTACCACAAGCTCAGGGGCTTGGCGAAGGCCCGCTTGCGGGCGAGGGCGAGGTAGATGCCGAGGACCACGACCAGGTAGACGGCGGCGACCCCGAACTCGGCCCAGTACCAGTTCATGTCGTTCCTCGTGTAGGCCCAGGCCGGGAAGTTGATGGTCATGACGAAGGGTATGGCGAGGGCGAAGGTCAGGCCGGCCGAGAGCATGTAGTCCGAGGCGACCGAAGTCTTGAACTCGGGGTCGGTCACGCGGAGGAGTGCGAGGCCCGTTGAGAGGGTCCCCGTGTTGACGCCGTAGATCATCAGCATGCGCTCGAAGCGGTTGTCGTGGAACATGCGGGAGCACATCCAGGGCGTGACCACGAGGGTCATGACGCCGCAGATCGTCGTCATGAGGAGGATGGGGAACCAGTAGTGGAGCACGAAGGCGAGGGAGATGGCCGCCACCGAGCCGGCGAGCATGAAATCGACGGAGAAGCCCGTGAGGCGGGAGAGGGTATCGTCGTCGAGGAGGTGGTCGAGCTTCGCCGCCTCGACGAGGCGGCGCACGACGATGGCGATGATGGCGGAGAAGATGAAGTTGAGGCCCCAGAGGTTGGAGGCCAGCTGCATCCCGGTCTCGCCGGCGAAGTGGAGGAGCCAGGTGAGGCCGCGGAGGAAGAGGTAGGACAGGAGGTAGGCGAAGACGACGGCTGAGGCGTGGAAGCTGAAGGAGTCGATGGAGTCCGAGTCGGTGGTCAGCCTCGCGCCGACCGGCCGCTCGGAGCCGCGGGGCACGATGCCCGTCAGGATGGCCCTGTCCTTGAGCGACTCGAGCCCCTGGCCCTCGAGCCAGCCCCGCTTGCGCCCGAAGTTGATGAGCCAGATGCCGCCGAAGCAGCCCCAGATGTAGCCGATCGAGGCGACGGTGAGGCCGACGGTCGAGGCTCCCTCGAAGCCCATGGCCTCCCAGCCCTTGCCGATGGCGAAGGACTGGCCGGGGCCCGAGGCGAAGCCCAGGGGGAGGAAGAGGCCGAAGGAGGGGAATATCCGCGGCAGGAAGAAGAGGGTGACCGTGAGGCCGAGGAGGGCCTGGAGGGCGTAGCCGGAGAGGATCCCCCCGGCCATGCCCAGGACGCCGCCGCCCTTGTGGCCGCGGATCTTGGGCGGGGCCGAGCGGAGGGTCATGGCGATGAAGGAGACGTTGAGGAGGTGGTAGACCAGCTCGCCGAGGCGGTGGGCGGAGTAGCCCAGGGCCGGGAAGACGAAGTTGTAGATCGGCAGGAGGATGAAGCCCGCGGTCAGGGCGTTCGGTATGAGGTATTTCTGGAAAAAGCGGATCTTGGCCCGCAGGAGGGTGGCCAGGAGTATGGCGAGGGCGATGGCGCCGGCGTCGATGACGATCTTCCAGGAAAAATTCATGCGTCCCCCTTGTCCTGCCAGTGTAGCCTATGCCCGCGCGGCTGAGTAGGCCGTGGCCCTAGAATAGCGGGGCCCTTTCAGGCCCGGCCGCGGGCCTCGGCCTCGAACTCGTCGATGAGGGCGCGGGCTATGCTTCCCGAGGGGGGGATGGTCGGCAGCTCGTCGGGCCCGCACCAGCGGAGCTCCGCGATCTCGCGGCCGTCGGGGCGGGCCTCGCCCGAGCGCCACTCGGCCCGGAAGGCGAACATGAGCGAGTCGGGGAAGGGCCAGGGCTGGGAGCGGAGGTAGCGCAGGCCGCCTATCTCGATGCCCGCCTCCTCGCGCGCCTCGCGGATGGCGGTCTCCTCGAGCGTCTCGCCGGCCTCGACGAAGCCCGCGATGAGGCCGAAGCGCCCCGCGGGAAAGCGCGCGTTGTGCGCGAGGAGGATTTTCCCGCCCTTCGTGATGAGGAGTATCACGGCCGGGGAGATGCGGGGGAAGAAGACCCTGCCGCAGGCCGGGCAGCGGCGGCCGCCCGGCTCCTCGCCCTCGGGAGGGCAGTCCTCGAGGAGGCCGCCGCAGGCGCCGCAGTGCCGGGCGGTCTCGAGCCAGCGGAGGAGGGCCAGGCCCCGCAGGAGGGGCCGCGCCTCCTCCTGGCCGAGCTCCGCCAGGGCCTGCCGGACCGGGAGGCGGCTCGCGCCCCCCGCCTCGAGGGCCGCGGCCTCCGCCTCGCCGAAAAGAAAGGCCCGGTAGCTCCGGCCCTCCCACGCGAAGTCCCGGCTCAGGGCCGCGGCCGGCCCGCCCTCGAGGAGGCCCGGCGCCCCGGCTCCGGGCAGGAGGATATCCTGGCCTGAGAAGGCCAAGGCCGTCGGCGGCGTAGGAGCTGCTTCCATGGTCTCGCCATGCTACCCCGGATGGGGAGGCCGAGGCGAGTCCCGCGGAAGCCTAGGGCGAGGGATGCTCGCCGCGATAGTGGATATGCATGTCGGCCGTCTCGTCGACGACCGTGAGCGTGTAGACGCAGCGGTCCCCCACTACGAGGTAGTGGGAGTAGTGGACGGGGACGTCGCCGCGGTCGTAGATCACCTTGGAGATCGAGAAGAGGGGATCCCCCGGCACGCAGTGGAGGAGCTCGGACTCCGCCAGCCCGGCGCGGATCACGCTCAGGGCCTTTACCGCCTTCGCGAAGACGATGCCGTAACGCTCCTTCATGATCGCGAAGGTCGATACGTTGTCCTGCATGAGGTCGAAGATGCCGGGGTAGCGCTCCGTCGGGAAATAGGCGGTATCGATGCTGTAGGGCGTGCCGTCCTCGGACACGAGGCGGTGGAGCCTGATGAGCTCGGTCCCCGGGGCCACGCGGAGGTTGGCCGCTATGTCCTCGTCCGCCAGGACCATCTCCTTGGAGAGGATCCTGGTCGTCTTCGACGAGCTCTGGCCGGTGGCGCCTTCGCTGAAGGCGCCGAAGGAGAGGAGCCGGTTCTCGCCTTTGATGTAATCGACGAAGGTGCCCTTGCCCTGCTGGGAGGAGAGATAGCCCTCCGCGACCAGCTCCGAGATCGCCCTCCGGACCGTGATTCGGCTGATATTGTAGGCCGCGGCGAGGGCGATCTCGCTCGGCAGGCGCTCGCCGTGCTTGTACCTCCCCGAGACGATGTCGTGTATGACGGTCTGCTTGAGCTGCTCGTAAAGCGGGCGAGAACTGTCGGGCATCAACATCCGTCGCGCTCTTCCCTCTTACCTGTCGTCCAGGGGATGCGGGTAGCCGAAGGCCCCGTAGAAGCCGCAGGTCAGCGCCGCCCGCCCCGCCGCGTAGTCGAGCGCGCCGGCCATATCTCCCGAATCGTAGAAGCGGGTCAGGAAACCCGCGATGAAGCTGTCGCCGGCGCCCATCGTGTCGATCACCGCGGGAGCCGGCTTGACCGGCTGGTAGAAGCGCTTCCCTTCCCGCGAGAAAAGGGCGCCGCGCCCTCCCAGCGTGATGCCGACGATCTCGGCGCCGCGCTCGTGGCAACGCGAAATGATAGAGCCAAGCCGTTCCTCTGTCAATGCGGCGCCCGAGAAGAAGGCGAAGCGCAGGTGGGGGCAGACCTCGTCGATGTACCCGTCTTCGGCCTTCGTGGAGAAGTCGAAGGAGAGGTCGCAGGCCTCGGCGAGCTTCTCGAGCTCGGGCTCGACGCTCGAGAAGCAGCTCGTGTGGCAGCAGTCGAAGCTCCGTACGTAGTCGAGGTCGGGGGGGACGAGCCGCAGGCGGAGGACGTGCTGGACCGTGTCGCGCGGGCCCCCGACGAAGACGCGGTCGCCGTCGGGATTCAGGTTGACCCCGGGATGGCCGCTCCGCCCGTAGGCCCTTCGCGAGCGTTCGAAGCTTACTCCCTCCGCCGCGAGGCAGCTCTTGATGTGCTTGGCGGCCCCGTCGTCGCCGAAGACGCCGAGGTAGGCGGCGGCCCGGGCCCCGTCGCGCATGCAGTTGACGGCGACGTTGACCGCGTTGCCGCCGGGATAGTACAGCCCCTGGTCGAGGTAGCAGTCCACGACGTTGTCGCCCAAGCCTATGAGTCTCATGCTGCCTTGCCTTTCAGCCCTTGACGGAGCCCGCGGTCATGCCGCGGATGAACTGCTTCTGGGCCGCGATGAAGAAGAGGATCAGCGGGAGCGCCGAGATGGCCATGCCGGCGATGAGGGGCCCCCAGTCCACCTGGAGCGCGTCGCGGAAGCTCATGAGTCCGGCGGGTATGGTCCGGTACTTGTTCGAGTCGATGAAGATGATGGCGAAGAGGAACTCGTTCCAGGCGTAGTACGCGATGAGGATCGCGCTCGTGAAGAGTATGGGACGCGACATCGGCATGAAGATCCGGCCGTAGGCCTGGAAGCTCGTGCAGCCGTCGATGATGGCGGATTCCTCGATCTCCTTCGGGATCGCCAGGAAGAAGGAGCGGATGAGGAGGGTGTTCAAGGGGAGGCGGAAGGCGATGTAGGGGATGATCATGGCGAGGTAGCCGTTGCGGATGCCGAGCCTGGTCAGGAGGCCGTACAGGGGGATGAGGCAGACCTGGGGATTGAGCATCATGCCGCCCATCACGAAGACCAGGGCGGACCTGGTCCATCGGGTCCGGAAGCGCGATAGGCCGTAGGCGCAGAGCGAGGCCAGGGCGATGACGCCGGCTATCGTGGTGAGGGTGACGACAAGGCTGTTCACGAAGTAGCCGGAGATACCGAACTTCCAGGCGTTGGCGTAGTTCCGCCACTGCGGGACCCTCGGGAGGGACCACATGGACAGGGATATCTCGTCCGAGGTCTTGAGGGAGGACATCATGATCCAGAACAGGGGATAGGCCACCATGGCGAAGCCGACGAGGAGGAGGGCGAGGACGGGGAGCTGGGCCGGGCCCAGGGAGTCCCTGCCCGGGCGGCGCTGGCTGTACGGGCGCATCCCTCACTCCTCCCCGGTCCTGAAGGACCGCAGCTGCAGGACCGCGAGGGCCGCCGAGATCCCGAAGATGAGCACCGCTAGAGTCGAGGCGTAGCCCATCATGTCCTTGAAGAAGCCGGATTGGTACATGTGGACGGCGATGGTGATGGAGCTCGTGCCGGGGCCTCCTCCCTGCGTCAGGATATAGGGCTCGTTGAAGACCATGACCGAGCCGGTGACGGTGATCACCGAGGTGACGAAGAACATCTCCCTGACCTGGGGCAGGGTGATGACGAAGAACCTCCGCAGCTTGCTCGCCCCGTCGATCTCCGCCGCCTCGTAGAGCTCCTCGGGGATCTTCTGGATGGCGACGATGAAGAGCATCATCACGTAGCCCGTGCTCTGCCATTGCGAAACCGCGATCGTGGCGAAGATGGCGGTCTTCGAGGAGCCCAGCCAGGGCCTCGCCAGGGAGCCCAGGCCCACGAGCTCGAGGAAGCCGTTGAGGAGGCCGTCCATCGGCCGGTAGATGAAGCCGAACAGGAGGCAGATGACCGATATCGAGATGACGACCGGGAGGAAGAAGGTGGTCCTGAAGAGCTGGCCCACGCGGCGGAAGGATCGATCTTCGAGGATAGCGGCCAGGACGAGGCCGAAGCATACCTGGCAAAGGACCGATATCACCGCGTAGCGGGCGTTGTTGCGCAAGGCGGTCCCGACGGTCTTGTCGAGAAAGAGGTTCGCGTAATTCCCGAAGCCCACGAAGACCTTCTCGGGGGAGAACGCGGAGAAGCGGAAGAAGCTGAAGGCCAGGTTCTGGACGAGGGGGTAATACACGAAGGCCCCCAGGACCAGGATGCAGGGCATGATGAATAGGAGCGGCTCGGCCGCGGCTCTCACGTTGTTGCGCCTCATTTCTGCTGGCCTCCCGGATCCTCCGCGCGATCGAGGGCCGTCCGGGCGCCGTAGCGGGCCCGGGTGGCCCTCTCGCTGCGAGCGATCCTCGATTACTTCTTAGCCTCGCTCCGCACGATCTTGGCGGCGGCCTGCACCTCGGCCATGACCTGGTCGATGGTCTTGTCCTTGGTGGCCACGGCCTGGGCGCCGCGCATGAAGGCGTCTGCTATCTTGATGTTGACCGCGTTGTCGAACCAGGGGGCCGAGCCCTCGACGCCGTTGATCAGCTCCACCGCGCCGATCAGCTCGGGGAAGGAGTTGTCCGGGGTCATGGCGCCGATGACGGCGACCGGGGCCCCGACGGCCTTCACGAACTGGGCCGCGTTCTGCTTCTCGTAGATGAACTTGAAGAACCTCTCGGCCGCCTCGGGATTCTTGCTCGTCGAGGAGAGCATGAAGCCCTCGGGGGCCCCGGTGAGTAGCCCGGGATCGCCCTTGCCGTCCTTGAAGGCCGGGAAATTGAAGTAGCCGTACTGGATGTCGGGGTTGCTCTTCCGGATGAGGCCGAACTCGGCGAGCTGGATGTAGATGACGGGAAGCTTGCCCGCGGCGAAGAGGGCGCGGGCGTCGGTGTGGGTGATGGAGGTCGCGTTCGGTCCCATGAAGTCCACGATCTTCTGGAAGCGCTCGAGGACGACGCGGTACCCGGGATCGGTGAACTCGCCCGTGGCCTCGTTGTAGTCCTTCGCGGTCACCGCGGGGGACAGGTAGCGCTGGAACATGGTGCCGAGGTAGTGGGAGATCGTCCAGGGGTCGGCGAGGCCCTCGATGATCGGGGTCGGGTAGCCTTTCTTCTTGAGGGTCGCGAAGGTCGCGAGCAGCTCGTCGAAGTCCTTCGGCTCCTTGGTAATCCCGGCCTTGGCGAAGATCGCCTTGTTGTAGGCGAAGACCTTGCCGTCGATGGTCTGGGGCATGCCGTAGACCTTGCCGTCGAAGGTGAAAGGCTTGACCTGGGACTGGATGAAGCTCGCGGCGAAGGCCTTGTCCCTGGCGAGCAGGTCGTTGAGGGGCTTGATCCTGCCGGACTTCACGAGGTTGTAGGCGAAGCTGTCGGACCAGGAGCAGAAGACGTCGGGGATATCGTTCGACGAGACGAGGACGCGGATCTTCTCCTTGTAGGCGTCGTTTATCACGCTGTCCATCTCGATCTCGATGTCGGGGTTCCGCCGCTCGAACTCGGCGACGAGGGCGTCGAAGTAGCTCTTCCTCGGCTCGAGGGGCCATCGGTGGAAGAAGCGGATCGTCGTCTTCGCCCCTTGGGCCGCGGCGATCGAGGTCGCGATCACGAGGACCGCGAGCAAGGCCTGGATTCTTTTGGACATGAAAGCCTCCTAGTGCTGAACTGGGCGGCCGCCATCCGGCGGCCGCCGAGGGAAAGCCTGGGCTCGATCAGTACTCCATCTTCCACATGTAGCGGCGAACGGAGAGGGGATGGCCGCGGTGCTCGGCGATCCGCTCCGCGTAGCAGCGGATCACGGCGCCGAAGATGGGCGCGGCGAAGCTGGTCTTGAGCTCCGCGGGCACGCCCTCCCAGTCGAAGTCGGCCGCGTCGATCAGGGTGATCTTCCGGCAGTAGCGCTTGAGGAAGGCGTGGGCCCGCTCGTCGAGGGGCCGGGTGTCGCCGACGGTCTTCAGCATGACGAAGGGCACGTCGTAGTCGGTGATCTCGAAGGGGCCGTGGAAATACTCGCCCGAGTGGATCGCCGAGGAGTGTATCCACTGCATCTCTTGGAAAAGGCAGATGGAGAGGGAGTAGGCCTCCCCGTAGACGGGGCCCGAGCCCATGGTGTAGATGAGCCGCTCGCGCTTGTGGGAGGAGCCGAACTCGTCGGCCGCGGCGGCGAACTTGGCCTTGTTGCGCGCGAAGATGTCGTTGAGGCCCTTGACCGCCTCGAGGGCCGCCTGGTATTTCGGGCTGGGGGCGAGGGCCTCGAGGCAGCCGAAGGTGAAGCGGAGCGCCATGCCGGCGCGATGCTCGTAGGCGTCTGTCTCCGGGCCCCAGTCGTACTGGAGGCCGTATTCCGCGGCCTTCCAGAGGGGCGAGTCCACGAGGTGGGCGTAGGCGACGGTGAGGGCTCCCTTCTTGCGCGCGTACTCGGCGGCGGCCACGGTCTCGGGGGTGTTCCCCGAGTGGGAGCAGAGCACGACGAGGGAATCCTTGCCCAGGCCCTTGTACCCGCGGTGGATGAATTCGTTGGAGCTCACGACGGCGGTCGGGATCCCGGTCTCGACATCGAAGGCGTACTGCTGGTTGTACATATAGGCGAGCGAGCCGCCGCAGGCGACGAAGAAAATATTTCGAGGTGTACGGTTCTTGATCGCGGCTATCGCGGTCGAGAGCATCTGGGCATGGGTAGGGGCCATGAATACCTCCGATATAACATCTTAATACATCTTAAGACGTATTTAAACGTATTGTACATACACCTCTGCCGCTGTCAAGAGAAACTTGCAAAAAAGAGGGAGGCTAGCGGGCCGAAGCTACGGCCCGCGCCGAGGGCGGGGCGAAGCGGTCGCGCGGAAGGGAGCCGAAGCCCGAGGCGCGATAGGATTCGACGCGATGGTCGAGGAAGTCGGTGAAGAGGATCCGGCTCCCGTCGGGCGAGACGGCGAGGCCGGTGGGCTGGGCCCCGCCCCACTGGCGGGCGACCACGGCGAGGCGCCGGGCGTCGATCGCGATGAGCTCCCCGGCGACCGGGCCCTTGCGCTCGTAGCCCTCCTCGCCGTCGGGCCCCCGCGTGCAGGCGTAGATCAGGCGGCCGTCGGGGGAGAGGGCGCAGCCGTTGGGGTTGGGGCCGAGGCGGAGCTCCGCGAGGAGCCTGCCCCGCGCGCAGTCGAAGGCGAAGAGGGAGCCTCGGCCCATGTCGGTGGCGTAGAGCCGGCCGCGGTCGGGGTCGAGGACGAGGTGGCGCTTGGCTCCCCCGTCGGGGGCGTGGAAGGTCGCGAGCTCCATCGAGGCGAGGTCGAGGCGGAGGATGGCCCCGTCCGAGAAGCGGGCGATGTAGAGCCAGCGCCCGTCGGGGCTCGGGGCCAGGCCCCGGGGCGTGCCCCCCGTCTTGATCCGAGCGAGGATCCTCCGGCTCGAGGTCTCGATGACGCAGACATCCTCGCTCACCCAGTTCGAGACGTAGGCCCGCGAGCCGTCGGGGGAGGATGCGATCACCTTGGGATAGGAGCCCCCCGAGGGGAAGCTGTCCTTGTAGGCGAAGCTGTCCAGGTCGAAGGCGTGGATCCGCGAGCTGTGCATCTGGGAAACCCAGATCTCGCGCGAGCGCGGGAAGAAGGCGCACTCCACGAAGCCCTCGGAGGCGGCGAAGGGGAGGGGAGGCTCGAGCCTCCCCAGGGGGGCGAGGCTCGCGGCGTCGAGGAGGTCGGCTCCCCGCCCCGAGAGGAGGGGTACGACGAGGAAGCGCCCGTCGGGGCTGAAGGCCAGGCTCTTGGGCCGGAGGCCCGTCGGGCCCATGCGCTCCAGCTCGAGGGGGGAGCCGGCCCGCTCGAGCTTCTCCTCGAGGAGGAGGGGCCCCCGGGCGGGAAGGCCGGAGGGAGGGGGCAGCTCGAGGCTGATCCGCCGGGCGACGCAGCCCTCGGCGAGGATCAGGAGCTCCTGGGGCCCGGGCTCGAGGGAGGCCCAGCGGATCCCGTTCCGTCCCTGCCGGAGGGGGAGCTCCTCGCGCCCGCGGAAGACCAGGGCGCCGGGGGGCGCGAGACGGAGGCCCAGCTCGACGCGGCTCCGCGGGGGCTCGGCCTCCAGGGCGGCTCCGGAGCTCGCGGCGAGGAGGATGGAAAGGAGAACAGCCTGGCCGGCCCTCATCGCCCCGGGGCCTCGGCCCCGGCTTTGGCCGGCTCAGCGGCGGCGGAGGGAGCGCCGGAGAGGCCCTTCTCGGTCAGGAGCCGCGTGACCTCCTCGCGCTCGGCCAGGACGGGCTCGGCCAAGAGGGCCTCGGCCGCCTCGCGGTCGGCGAAGCCGGCCTCGAGGGCCTTCTTCAGGGCCTCGAGGCCCCCGCCCCCGTCCTCGGCCACGACGAGGCGGAGGCGGGCCAGGGAGAACCAGGCGAGCTTGCGCGCGGCGTCGGCCTGGACCGAGGCGGCCAGGCTCTCCATGGCCTCCGAGAAGCGGCGGGCCTCGGCGTAGAGGAGGCCGAGCCGCTCCAGGGCCTCGGCGTCGGCCTTGCCGAGCTTCCGCGCGGCCTCGAAGGCGGCGATGGCCTCGTCGCGGAGGCCGAGCTCGGAGCGGATGAGGCCGAGGAGGAGCCAGGCCTGGCCGTCCTCGCCCCGGGCCGCGAGGAGGCGCCCGAGCTCCTCGGCGGCCCGTTCCCGGTCGCCGGCCGCCCGCCGGAGGAGGGCCGCGTTGTAGACGGCGTCGGGGGCGTCGGGCTCGAGGGCGAGGAGCTCCTCGTAGCTGGCGAGGGCGGCCGCGGCGTCGCCCGACTTGTACTGGACGAAGGCCCTCGTCGCGATGATCCGCGTATTGCCCGGGTCCTCCTCGTTGAGGGCGTCGAGGGCTACGAGGGCCGTCGCGTAGTCGCCGGCCTCGGCGAGGGAGCGGGCGAGGTTGAAGGAGGCTCCCTTGAGCTCGGGGTCGAGGGCGAAGGCCCGCGAGAAGGCCTCCCCGGCCTTCTTCCACTCGCCCTTGTCGAACCAGGCCGTACCCAGCTCGTACCAGCCGCGGGCGAGCTCCGAGCGGGGAGCCGAGGCGCAGGAGGCGAGCGCCAGGGCGAGGATGAGGGCGGCCGCGAGGACGGCCTTCGCTCGAGCCGGGGGCATGGCCGCATTGTGCCACGGATGGCGGGCCGCGGCGAGCCCCCTCATTCCACGAAGAGCCGCTTCGAGGCGAAGAGGGGATCGGAGGTCAGGTTGACCCCGAGCTTGCGCAGGCCCGCCTCGTCGCCGGGGGTCGGCACGTGGCTGAGGTGCATCTGGCAGCCGCGCAGGCCGCGCAGGGCGTCGAGGCAGGTCTGGACCATGGGCGTCAGGGTCGCGCCGATGGAGAGGGCGATGAGGACCTCGTCGACGTCGAGGCTCGCGCTCTTGCCGCGGAGGACCTCGCGCTTGAGCCGGGCGATGGACTCGATGACCAGGGGGGAAAGCAGGGGGATCGAGTCGGGCACCCCCGCCATGCGCTTGGCCCCGTTGATGACCGCGGCGGTGGCCGCGTGGAGGAGGGTGGAGTTCTTGCCGGTGACGATCTCGCCCGAGGGCAGCTGGAGGGCCGCCCCGCAGTAGACCGAGTCGACGCCCTTGGCCGCGCCGGCGGCCTGGGCGGCGGCCGCCGCCGCGCGCGCCGCCGGCACCACGGCCCGGTACTCCGGGCCGATGCCGAGCTCCTTCAAAAGGAGGTCGGCCTTCTCGAGGGAGGATCGGTCGGCCATGCCCGTCGTGTACTCGCTCGCGCAGCGGAGGTAGCGGCGCACGACCTCCTGCTTGGCCGCCTCGCGGCAGGCCTCGTCGTCCACGATGGCGAAGCCGGCGCGGTTCACGCCCATCTCCGTGGGCGAGCGGTATGCCCCCGGCTCGTCGGTTATCCGGTCGAGGATGGCCTTGAGGATGGGGAAGGACTCGACGTCGCGGTTGTAGTTCACCGCCGCCTCCCCGGCGGCCTCGAGGTGGAAGGGGTCGATGAGGTTGAAGTCCTTGAGGTCGAGGGTCGCGGCCTCGTAGGCGATGTTCACCGGGTGCTTGAGCGGGAGGCTCCAGATGGGGAAGGTCTCGAACTTGGCGTACATGGCCCGGTGCCCGAGGCGGTGGTCGTGGTAGACCTGGGAGAGGCAGGTGGCCATCTTGCCCGAGCCCGGCCCCGGGCCGGTCACGACCACGAGGGGCTTGGTGATCTCGACGCGGGGGTTGGCCCCGTAGCCCTGGTCCGAGACGATCGTGTCGATGTCGGTCGGGTAGCCCTTGGTGGGCTCGTGGGTGTAGACCCGGACGCCCCGGTTCTCGAGCTTGGTCTTGAAGGCCCGGGCGGCGGCCTGGCCCTCCCAGCGGGTGATGACGACGGCGGCGACGGAGAGGCCCCACTCGCCCAGGTCGTCGATGAGCTTCATCGCGTCGGCGTCGTAGGTGATGCCGTAGTCGGCCCGGATCTTGCGGTGCTCGATGGCCCCCGCGTGGATGCAGAGCACGATCTCGGCCTCGCGCTCGAGCTCCTTGAGCAGCCGCACCTTGACGTTGGGGTCGTAGCCGGGCAGGACCCGTGCGGCGTGGAAGTCCGCGAGGATCTTCCCCCCGAACTCGAGGTAGAGCCGGCCCTCGAAGCGGCGCATCCGCTCCCGTATGTAGGCCGCCTGCTCGGCTATGTACTTCTCGTTGTCGAACGCGACGGCTCCCGCCATGGACCACCTCCCGGACGGGAAGGCAGTCTACACCGAGCCGCCCGCTTACGGCTACTCCGGCCGGCCCGGTATACTGGGAGCCATGGGACTGCAGGTCTTCGGCACGAGGAAGTGCCCCGACACGCGCAAGGCCGAGCGCTGGCTCAAGGAGCGGGGCGTCAAGTACCAGTTCGTGGACCTCGCCGGGAAGGGCATGAGCCCGGGCGAGCTGCGGAGCGTCGCGGCCGCGCTGGGCATCGACGCGTTAGTCGACCAGGAAGGCGAGCGCTACGCCCGCCGCGGCTTGGCCTACCTGGAGGCCGACCTCGAGGAGGAGCTCCTCGCCGACCCCCTCCTCCTCAAGACCCCCGTCGTCCGGGACGGGAAGCGGGCCAGCGTCGGCTACCGGCCCGAGCTCTGGAAGGCCTGGCTCGGGGGCTGAGGGCCTAGGGCCGATCCCGGCCCTCGTACTCGAAGCAGTCGAAATCCGCCGCGCTCCGCGCCGGCGTGCCCTGGGCGTTGGCGAACAGGCCGACCATCGTGCCGGTATGGTGCTTGCCCTCGGCCACGCCCTCGTCGGAGAGGAAGCTCGAGTCGGCGACCGTCCCGACGGTCCGCCAGCCTCCCTGGTCCGAGAGCTCCCGCGCGAGGAAGCGCCGGGCCTGGCCCTCGACCTCGACGCGGAGCTCGACGGCCGCCCTCCCGCCCGGATCGTCCAGGGGCAGCTCTCCGAGGACCCGTTTCCGACCGTTGCGGTTCTCGGCGAGCCTGAGCCGGAGGCCCCGCTCCCGGAGCAGGGCGAGGCTCACGTGGTTGCGCAGGCCGTAGTAGCAGGCCAGCCCGGCCTCGCCGCCTCCCTCGGGCGGGTCGAACTCGAGGCGGAGCGAGGCGGTATAGCGGTGCTCCGTCTCCCGCCTAAGCAGGGTATTCTTGGCGCCGATCGAGTCCAGGCCCCCGGGCCCGGTCAGGATCCGGAAGAAGCCGGGCCGCTCCGACAGCGACCAGGAGGAGGGGTCGGGATTGCGGGCGAACTCCCACTCGAGCCGGAGCCGCGGCGCCTCGAAGTCGTCGCGCCAGGGCCCGTTTCCGGGCCGCCGCGCCGGGGAGGCCGAGGGCAGGTTAGGCGCCGCTTGGATCTCGCTCGGCCCCCTGCCCTCGTTCACCGCGGGCCAGCCTTCCTCGGTCCAGCGCATCGGGTCCAGGGCGGTCTCGCGGCCGAGGGTGGTCCAGGGGCCGCCGTTCGGGCGGCCGCAGAGGTAGAGCATCCACCAGTCCCCGGCCGGGGTCTGGATCGGCGAGCCGTGGCCGCAGCGCTGGAGGGGGGCCGAGGGCTCGGCCTGGGTCAGGATGGGGTTATGCGGACACTCCTCGTAGGGCCCCGCGAGCTTCCGCGAGCGCGCGACGGTGACGCAGTGGCCGAAGCCGGTCCCCCCCTCGGCGAGGAAGGCGTAGTACCAGCCGTCCTTGAGAAGGAGCCTGGGACCCTCGGCGCAGGGCCTGCCGGTCCCGGCCCAGGCCTGGAAGGCCTCGCCGGCGACGGCCTTCCCGTCGCTCGTGAGGGGGACCAGCGTGAGGCCCGGGGCTATGGCCATCCAGCGGCTCCCCTCCCCGTCGACGAAGAGGGAGGGATCGATGTTGTCGACCTCGAGGAAGACGGGCCTCGACCAGGGGCCTTCGGGCCGCTCGGCGCAGGTATAGAGCTGCCTTCGCAGGGGCCAGGCTGTTCCCGGGCCCCCGGGTATCCCCTCGGGAGGGTTGTTGAGCCTGAGGGTGGCGTAGAGATGGAAGAGCCCGTCGTGGAAGGAGAGGTCGGGGGCCCAGATGCCGTGGGAGTCGGCGAGCTCCGAGAGATCCAGGTAGGAGCCCTCCGAGACCGCGTGGCCGACGATCTCCCAGTGCACGAGGTCCCGCGAACGCGAGATGGGCACGGCCGGGAAATACTGGAAGCTGGAGTTCGCGAGGTAGAAATCCTCCCCGACCCTCGTCGCCGAGGGGTCGGGGAAGAAGCCGCGGAGGACGGGGTTGCGGTAGCTCCCGCGCGGGCCCATCGGCGTGGGCTACTCCTTGACCGAGCCCATGGTCACGCCCGCGATGAAGTAGCGCTGGGCGAAGGGGTAGATGACGAAGAAGGGCAGCATGGCCACGACGACTCCCGCGTTCTTCACCATGTTCGCGAAGCCGATGATCGCCGGGTCGTTGATGTTCTGCTCGCTCAGGATGAGGTCGCGGAGCTTTATCTGGAAGTTGTAGTAGTCGGTCTTGGAGATGTACATGACGTAGCGGAAGAACTCGTTCCAGTACTCGACCGCGAAGAACAGGCCTATCGAGGCGAGGGCCGCGGTCGACAGGGGGAGGACGATCGACCAGAAGACCTGGGGAGGCGTCGCCCCGTCGATCTCGGCCGACTCGAACAGGCTCTCCGGGATCTGCTCGAAGAAGCTCCGCATGAGGATCATGTTGAAGACGTTGACGCTCGGGGGAAGGAGGACGGCCCAGAGCGTGTTGGTCATGTGCAGGCCCTTGAGCACGAGGAAGGTGGGCACGAGGCCGCCGTTGAAGACCATCGTGACGAAGATGAACTTCGCGAAGAAGCCGCGGCCGACGAGCTTCTTCTGCCTGAGCACGTAGGCCCCGAGGGTGGCCATGGTCAGCCCGAGGGCCGTGCCGCAGACCGTCGTGACGATCGAGACCAGGAGGGGCTGGCGGAGGTTGGGGTTGGTGAAGATGCTCTTGTAGGCCTCGATCGAGGGGTTCTTGGGCCAGAAGTTGAGGCCGTAGATGGTGCTGCGGTCGAAGGAGTCCGAGATCACCTTGGCCAGGGGCACCAGCATCAGGACGAGGAGGAGGAACATGAAAAACACGTTGCAGATCCGGAAGATCGAGCGGCCCGCGTGGCCGTTCCGGAGCGAAAAGACTTCCCTCACGCTACTCCCCCTTCCTACAGGACGCTCGAGCCGCGGATCTTCCTGTTGATGGCGTCGGTGCCGAGGACGAGGAAGAGGCCGATGAAGGACTTGAACAGGTCGATGGCGGTGCCCATGCCGTAGTTGCCCTGCTGCACGCCGACGCGGTAGGCGAAGGTGGTCAGCACGTCGGTGGCGTTGTAGACGTTCGGGTTCTGGAGCACGAAGACCGATTCGAAGATGTTCATGACCTTGCCGAGGTTGAGGATGAACACGATGAGGATGGTCGTGACGATGGCGGGGAGGGTGACCGAGAAGACCTGCCGCAGCCTCCCGGCCCCGTCCATCTCGGCCGCCTCGTAGAGCTCGGGGTTCACTCCCGAGAGGGCCGCGAGGTAGATGATGGTGCCCCAGCCGGTCTCCTTCCAGCGCACGATGAAGAAGTAGATCGGCGTCCACCACTTCTGCTGGGCCAGGAAGTAGATCGGCTCGATCCCGAGCTCCTGGAGGACGTTGTTCACGATGCCCACCTGGGGCGAGAGGATGAGGGTGAAGATCGAGGACACGACGACCCAGGACATGAAGTGGGGCAGGTAGAGGATGGTCTGCACGAGGCCCTTGGCCTTCCGCGAGACGAGCTCGTTGAGCAGGAGGGCGACCGTCACGGAGAGGATGGTCGAGAGCACGAGGTTCGTGATGCTGTAGAAGAGGGTGTTGCCGAAGGCCCTCCAGAACTGCGGGGCCCTGATCCCGACGAAGAGGTCGGCGAAGTTGTCCAGGCCGATGAACTTGCGGGCGAAGGGAGTGAACTTGTAGAAGGCCAGCGAGACGCCGACCATCGGCACGTAATTGAATATGATGACGAATACCAGGACCGGCGCGAACATGGCGTAGTACATCCAGTCGTTGCGGATCTGCCTGCGCGTCCTGTCCCAATCGCGCGCCTTTACCATCACTCCTCCATGAAAGCGAAAATCGCAGCAGCGAGGAAAGAGAGAGCTGTCCAGTAGGGGAAAGACCACAGAGGCACAGAGGCACAGAGGGAATATGGGAGAGAAAGAAAGTATGATATCCGGATGGGGTCGCCTTTCTTCGCGGGTCACCCTTCCCTCTTTCTTCCTCTTGACTCTGTGCCTCTGTGGTTCAATTCTCCCTTACGTCAGCCTTTTCTCTGTCGTCGAAAAGCCCTTACTTCTTGTTGATCGCCGCGAGCATGGTCTCGACGTACTTCGCGGAATCCTTCTTGTACGCGGCGAGGCCTTCCTCGATCGTCATCTGCCCGAAGACGATCTTGGTGACGTACTGGGTCTTGATGTTGTTGAGCTCGGGCAGGAGCTCCAGGTACTTCTCGTTGGCCGGCGGGAGGCCGTAGGCGACGGAGTTGGCCTGGAACATCTTGAGGGACTCGGAGATCATGGGATCCGGCTTCCAGTTGGGCTGCCAGTTGGTGACCGGGAGCTCGGGGCTGATGACCGCCTTCAGGAAGAGCTTCTTGGGGTCCTGGAGGGAGGGGAGCCACTTGATCTGGCCGTCCTCGATCTTGTGGAAGACGCCCTCGGTGCCGAAGGTGGCCCAGGTCTGGCCCTTGCCGCCGTCGAGGACGAACTCGTGGAAGTACTTGAACAGGCCCTCGGGGTTCTTGGCGTTGGCCGTGATGGCGTAGGTCGTCGCGGGCCGCTCGACGTACTTGGTCTCCTTGATCGGCGGGATGGGCCTGGTGATCGCGTTCGGCACGTTCTTCGTGATGAGGTTGTGGAGGTTGAGGTTCCAGGTGCCGGCCCAGTAGTTGAAGCAGCCGACCGTGCCCGAGGCCCACTTGTCGCGGGCGTTCGAGGTCTTGTTGGTGATGATCTCCTTGTCGATGAGGCCCTCGGCGTAGGCGTCGCGCATGCGCTTGAGCGCCTTGGCCATGTTGGGCTCGGTCATGCCGTCGACCCACTTGGAGCCCTTCTTCACGAAGTCGGGGGTCGCGTCCTGGTAGAACTCGCGGAGGTAGATGTCCAGGGGGTACTCGGAGTTCACGAGGCCGGCCGAGGTGATCGGGATGACCTTCTCGGGCGGGAGGCCGTCGGGGTTCTTGTTCTTGAACAGGCGGAGCATGTTGATGAACTCGTCGTAGTTCTTCGGGGGCTTCAGGCCGAGCTTGTCCAGCCAGTCGCCGCGGACGTAGGTGATGGTCCCGTTGCCGCGCTCGAAGGGGATGCCGTAGAGCTTGCCGTCGATCTTGAGGGCCTCGACCACGGCGGGATCGGCGAGGCGCTTCTTGAAGTCGGACTTGTTGTAGAGCTTGGTCAGGTCGTAGAGGGCCCCGGCGTCGGCGTACTTGGTGTACCAGTTGCCGCTCATGATGAGGATGTCGGGGATGTCGCCGGTGGAGAAGGCGAGGTTGACCTTGTTGTAGTACTCGTTGTGGACGGGGTGGTTGAGGACGAGGTCGATCCCCGTGAGGTCCTTGAAACCGTCGACGAGCTGCTGCTCGCCGTTCTCCTTGACCTGGAAGGTGCCGTCGACCATCAGCTTGATGGACGCGGGCTTGGCCTGGGCGAGGAGCGGCAGGGCCGCGACCGCCGCGACGAGGGCGATGGCGAGCGCCGCTTTGGCGAATCTGCTCATGGATACCTCCTGTAGGGAATCGGGCTATCGTTGGATCGCGGCGGGGCCTCGGGCCCGGCCGCCGTGCATCCTCCCTATTCTACCCGGAATTGTAGAATTATCCCGACGCCTGCTTGGACAATTCCGACATCCTCGGCCGCCCCGAGCCCGCCTGGCGGCCTCCCGCGGCCTCTTCCCAGGTCTCCCGGAGCCAGGCGAAGGCCCCTTCCTGGTCCTCGACCGAAAAGACATGGCCTCCCGGGCGGAGCTCGGCCCGGAAGCGCCCATTGGCGCCGAAGGCCCGGTAGATGGCCGAGGTTCGCGCGTAGGCCTCGCGCAGGGAGGCCAGGGGGAAGAGGCGGTCGTCCAGGCCGTGGAGCATGTACAGGGGCTTGGGGGCCGCCAGCCCGGCCAGGTCGGGAAAGTCCATGAGGCGGGAGAGGCCCGGATGGGTCATGGCGAAGGCGGATTGGCCGCGGAGGCGGTTCCCGCCCGGGGCCATGAGGCCGGACAGGGTCCCGAAGCTGCAGATCGCCACCGCGGCGCGGACCTCGTCGGAGAGGGCGGCCAGCTGCCAGGAGCGGAAGGCCCCCATCGAGAAGCCGACCGCGGCCAGGCGGGCGGGATCGGCCTCGGGCAGCGATGCCAGGAAGGCCGCGGCCGCCTCGTCCTCGGCGGCGATGAGGCCGGCCCAGGAGGAGCCGAGGCCGAGGAGGTTGCTCGCGACGGCCTGCTGGCTCTCGTAGCCGCCGCAGGCCCGGTCGCCCCAGCCCAGGGCGTCGACGCAGAGGGCTATGCAGCCGCGCCTGGCCAGCTCGTCCCCGACGAAGCGGCCCCCGTAGTTGGCCGCCGCCCACTCGGCCGCGGCCGCGGCGCGGGGATGGCCCGCCGGCGGGGAGATCATCTTCTCCTTGCCTATGTCGAAGCGGGCCCCGTGGTCGTGGAGGAGGAGGGCGGCGGGGAAGGGGCCTCGGCCCTCGGGAACGGCGAGGTAGGCCCTGCTCCGTCGATGCCTCCCGATGCGGAGGCTGAGGACGCGGAGCTCGTAGCCCTCCCGGGCTTCCGCCGCCTCGAGCCGCGGCTCGGGATCGAGGCCGCGGCAGTCCTCGAGGAGGAGGGCGCGGAAGGCCTCCCTGCCGCGCCGCTTCCAGGCTTCGGGATCGGGTTCCCCGCCCCGGGGCCCCGCTTCGCCTCCCTTCCAGCCGAAGGGGAAGTCCAGGGCCGCCAGGGCCGCCTCGTGCCAGGCGGGCAGGCCCTCGGAGCTCAGGCCGTCGTTCAGTTCCAGGTCCATGGCTTCGATATGGGGGCCGGTCCCCGGCCTTGTCAAGGCTCGGGAGCCCCGAGGCGGCTCGCGTCCGGGCTTCCCGCGGGCGGCGCGGCGGTGCTAGCATCCGGCGGCAGGAGGCGGAGATGGAGCAGCGGGACGCAGGGCCCTGGCGGGCCGACCTGGGCGACGGAAGCTACCGCAATCCGGTGCTCCACGCCGACTATTCGGATCCCGACGCCATCCGCGTCGGCGAGGACTTCTTCCTCGTCTCCTCGAGCTTCTCCCACTTCCCCGGCCTCCCCCTCCTCCACTCGAGGGACCTGGTCAACTGGAGGATCGCCAACCACGTCCTCCCCCGCTTCGAGGAGCCGGGCTACGACCGGCCCCGCCACGGCTGCGGGGCCTGGGCGCCGAGCCTCCGCTACCACGGGGGCTTCTTCTGGCTCTTCTTCGGCGCCCCCGACGAGGGCATCTTCATGTGCAAGGCCGCCGATCCCTTCGGGGCCTGGGACCCGCCCCGACTCGTCCACCGGGCCTCGGGCTGGATCGATCCCTGCCCCTTCTGGGACGAGGACGGCCGGGCCTGGCTCGTCCACGCCTTCGCGCGGAGCCGCTGCGGCATCAAGCACCGGCTCGAGCTCTGCCCCATGGCCCCCGACGCATCCGCCCTCCTCGGCGAGGGGCGGACCGTCTTCGAGGACGCCGAGCGGCACCCGACCATGGAGGGCCCGAAGCTGTACAAGCGCGGGCCCTGGTACTACATCTTCGCCCCCGCGGGCGGGGTCAAGCCGGGCTGGCAGGTCGTCCTCCGCTCGCGGGACCTGTACGGCCCCTACGAGGACCGGACCGTCCTCCACCAGGGCGCCACCGCGGTGAACGGGCCCCACCAGGGAGCCTGGGTCGAGCTGGCCTCGGGCGAGTCCTGGTTCCTCCATTTCCAGGACAAGGAGGCCTACGGCCGGGTCGTCCACCTCCAGCCCATGGCCTGGGAGGAGGGCTGGCCCCGCATCGGCGTGGACCTGGACGGGGACGGGATCGGCGAGCCGGTGGCCCAGTTCCGAAAGCCCGTCGCGGGCGCGGCGCCCCTCGCCCCCGCGAGCTCGGACGGCTTCGACGGGGGGCGGCTCGGCCTCCAGTGGCAGTGGCAGGCCAACCCGCGGGAGGAGTGGCTTTCCCTCGCCGAGCGTCCCGGCCGCTGCCGGCTCCGCGCGATCGCCCTGCCGCCCCCCGCCGCCGAGGCGGCGGAAGGCCCCGCGCCGGTCCCGGCCGGCCCGCCGACCCTCTACGAGGCGCCCAATCTCCTTTTGCAGAAGTTCCCCGCGCCCGAGTTCCGGGCGACCGTCCGCGTCGAGCTCTCGCCCGACGCCGAGGGCGACCGGGCCGGCCTCGCGGTCTTCGGCCAGCGCTACCGCTACCTGGCCCTGGGACGGGACGGCTCCGGGGCGGCGCGCCTGTCCCTCGTGGAAGGGGAGGCCGAAGCGCTCCCCGCGCGGGAGCGGGAGCTCGCCGCCGTCCCCCTGGGCTCGCTCGGAGCGAGCCTGCGCGTGTCGGTCTCCGAGGGCGCGGTATGCGAGTTCAGCTACAGCGCGGAGGGCGGCCGCTTCGCGCCGATCGGCGGCCCCTTCGCCGCCGCGCCGGGGATCTGGGTGGGCGCCAAGGTCGGCGTCTTCGCGGTCAACGCCGAGGGCAGCGCCTCGGCGGGCTTCGCCGACTTCGACGACTTCCTCGTCGAGGGGCCCTGAGCCGTGGCCGGGGCCGAGGAGGCAGGGATCGGGGCCGCCCTCGCGGGGATGGAGGCCCTTTTCGGCGGCTTCTACGAGTGGCTCGCCGGGCAGTACGACGAGGCCTCCGGGGGCTTCTTCTACGCGCGGAGCTCCCGGCTCCTGCCCGGCTTCGAGCCCGACATCGAGTCGAGCGCCCAGGCCCTGAGCGTCCTCGAGCGCTCCGGCCTCCTGCCCCTCCTCGACCCGGGCCGCCGCGCGGCCATGGCGGCCTTCTTCCGAGCTAGGCAGGATCCCGTGAGCGGCCTCTTCCTCGACCGGGACCCGGCCATGCGCGAGGACCAGGTCATGGTCGCGCGGGCGATGCAGTACTCCCTCCGCTCCCTCGCCCTCCTCGGCTCGGGCCCGGCCCACCCCCTCCCGCCGCCGGAGGCCGCCCCTTCCTTCATGGCCAGCCCCGGCTCCTACGTCGCGTGGCTCCGCGGGGTCGACCTGCGGAACGCCTGGCGGGGCTGCGACCTCATGATGTCGGCCAACCACTACCTCGAGCGCCTCGGCCCGGCGGAGCGCGAGCGCTTCGTCGGCGCGGCCCGAGCCTGCTTCGAGGAGATGCAGGAGCCCGCCAGCGGGCTCTGGGGCGGGGGCCCGCCCTACGTCCGGCTCTCCGGCGCCTTCAAGATGGGCATGTTCTACTCCCGCTTCGAGCTCCCCCTGCCGAGGCCCGGAGCCCTCTATCGGAGCCTCCTGGGCTGCCTGCGGAGCGAGGAGGCCCAGGACCTCTGCTGGGTCCGCAATCCCGTCGACCTCCTCGCCTCCCTCCGCGGCCTGGTCGCGGCGCCCCGCGGGGAGCTGGCCGAGGCCCTCGGGATCACGGCCCGGAACCTCGCCCGCTTCCTGCGGCCGGACGGCGGATTCTCGCGCGAGCTCCGCGGCTCTCCTCCGGCGCCTAACGTGGCCCAGGTCAAGGAGGGCGAGGAGTACCCCGCCATGCCCGCCCCCGTCAGGCTCGGGGCCGGGCTCGCCGAGGGCGACATGAACGCGGGCACCCAGGCCCTCCTGATCTTCAGGCTCGCCGGTGTCCTCGCCGGGACGGGCCCGGCCGTCCCCGGCGGGAGCGGGGCCTTCCTGGCCCGCCTCGGCCGCCGGGGCCCCTGATCCCCGGCGATATTGCCCCGCGGCCTCCCCGTCGCTATCCTTGCCCCATGAAGCACGGAGCCCAGCGCGCCTCGGCCGGCCGAGCCCGGGGAAGCCACCTCCTCCTCGCCCTCCTCCTCTCGCTCCCGCCCCTCCCGCTCCGGGCCGCGCCCGCGGGGGAGGCCCCGGCCGCCCCCGCGGGCGACCCGGCCTCGCGCCCCCGCGTCGCCCTCGTCCTCCAGGGGGGCGGGGCCATGGGGCTCGCCCACGTCGGGGTCCTGAAGCTGATCGACCAGCTGGGAATCCCCGTCGACATCGTGGTCGGCACCAGCATGGGCTCCATCGTCGGCGGCCTCTACTCGATCGGCTACGGCGCCGAGGAGCTCGAGCGGCTCACCCTCGGGGCCGACTGGCTCGAGCTCTTCTTCGCGAAGAGCCTGCCCGCCGACGAGAAGTACTGGGACCGGGTCGACCGCTCCCGCTACGCCATATCCCTGGACTTCGACCGCTCCGGCACGAAGCTCTCCGCGGGCCTCCTCTCCGATCGGAGGATCCTCGCCTACCTCGATCGCCTAACGCTCTCCGTTCCGGCCGAGGCCGACTTCGATTCCCTGCCCCGCCGCTTCAGGGCCGTGGCCACCGACATCGCCACGGGGGAGCGCGTGGTCCTGGGCCGCGGCTCGCTCGCCGACGCGATGCGCGCG
The DNA here is from genome assembly GCA_022711355.1 of Spirochaetota bacterium. GTDB lineage: Bacteria > Spirochaetota > Spirochaetia > Treponematales > Rectinemataceae > JAKLFE01. The sequence continues at coordinate 32,069 of JAKLFE010000013.1, forward strand.
AGCATGGGCATACCGGGGGTCTTCGCCCCGTACCGCCTGGGCGGGCGCTACCTCGTGGACGGGGGGCTCGTCGACAACCTCCCGATCGACCTGGCGCGCGAGCTCGGGGCCGAAATCGTGATCGCGGTCCAGCTCTCGGGCGGCGAGCGCTTCTCCGAGGAGGAGCTGGGCCGCTCGCCGCTGGCCTCGCTGACCCGGAGCATCGACATCATGACGGACATGAACGTCCTGCCCCAGCTCCCCAGGGCGAGCTACGTGCTGAACGTCGACTTGACGGGCTACACGACGGCGGACTTCCTCCGGGGGGCGGAGATCCTGGCCGTCGGCGAGCGAGCCGCCCTCGAGCGCCGGGGCGACTTCGAGGAGCTCCGGTCGCGGATCCTCGGTCCCGGGGGCGCCGCGGCCGAGGCTCCCCCGAGGCCGGCGCCTCCTCGCGTCGACCGGGTCCTCGTCGTGGGCGCCGAAGGCAAGGAGGAGGCCAAGACCCTGTCGCTGCTCCTTCCCCTCGAAGGCGGCCTCGCGGACGAGGCGGTCCTCGAGGAGGCCGTCGGCTACCTCGAGCGGCGAGGCGCCTACAGCTCGATCCGCCTCCAGAGCGAGGAGCGCGGCCGGCAGTCCCTCCTCGTCCTCAGGCTCCAGAAAAGCCCTCCCGAGAGGAACGCCGTCCGCCTGGGCTTCGCCTCCGAGGCGAGCTACACGACCTCGATCGGCAGCCGGGACATCATCGCCCCCGGCCTCGTCTTCCGCGGCCTGACGAGCCCGGGCTCGAAGCTCACGATCGACTTCTCGCTCAACGACCAGCCCGGCCTCGGAGCGGCCTTCCTCCAGCCCCTCGGCGAGCGCCTCTTCGCCGAGCTCTCCTTCCTGGCCTCGTCGAGCGTCGACACCTACGTCACCGACGACCTGGAGGGGCGCTCCTTCCAGATCAACCGGCAGAGCGTCGCGTGGAGGCTCGGCTTCACCCCTTTCAACTGGGCCGAGATCGCGGCGAGCCTCCGCTACGACGAGATACCCCATACCGGCTCCTATCCCGACCTGCCCGCGGGCCCCGACGTCGAGGCGGCGCCGATCGCCTCCCTGAGCTTCGAGCTGTCCCTCCTGGACTCCCCCATCTTCCCGCAGAAGGGGGTCCACGCGGCGGCCGGATACCAGCAGGGGATCCCGGGCATCGGCGGCTCGCGGGCCTTCAGGACCTTCGAGACCTCGGGCTGCCTCGTCTCCTCGATCGACGTCCCCCTCTCGCTCGAGCTCGAGTGGGAGTACGGGACGGACTTCAGCGAGCGGGGGGACGATGACGACGCGGCCCCCGCCTACTACAAGCCCGACCTCGCCAATCGCCGCATGTTCCCGGGCCTCATGGACGCCGGCGAGCGGATGGGAGGCCACGTCCTGGGCCTGAGCCTCCTCGGGAAGTACCAGCTCAACTGGTCGACCCGGGCCCTGGGCCTGCCGGCCTTCGCCCTCCTCCACGGCTCGGCGGGCACCGCGCTCCAGGACCTCGCCCAGGCGGGGTCCTTCAAGGACTACAGCCACGCCACCGCCGATATCGGGCTCGGCCTGCGCGTCAACGACGCCTTCGGCCTCATGATGCGGGTGGGCATGGCCCGAGGCCTCGACGAGGTCCCCAAGGGCTTCGTCGCCATCGACCTAGGAGCCTTCGGGATGAGGTGAGATAAGGTCGCCTAACGCGAAGCCACCCTCGCGGCGGCCGCCCTCAGTCCTTCCTCTGCACCACCTTGGTCTCCGGGCTGTATCCCAGGTCCCTCGCCAGGGCCGCGCTGGCCTTGAGCAGGCTCTCGGCCGCCTGGACGCTCGGGGCCTTCAGCCTGAGGGCCTTGGCCTGGGCAGGGCCGTAGGCGAGGGCGTAGGCCTGCTCGACGAGCTTCTCGAGCGCGATGGGCGATCCCGCCGGGACGGCGAGCAGGGCGTAGGCGAGGAGGACCTCGTCCCTGGCCGGGAAGCCGTACTTCGCCCGGCAGAGCTCCAGCTTGGCCACGAGGGCCCGGTGCTCCTCGTAGCCCTTCATGGACTCGAGGCCGTAGAACTGGGCGACCCGGTAGGCCTCGCCGTCGCCGAAGCCCTTCTCCGCGGCCTTCCGGAGCTCGGCCACGCTCTTCATGTTCCGCTTCTTGAGCAGCTCCCCGGTGCCCAGGACGAGGCCCTGCTCCTCCTGCAGGCGCTTGGCGTACTGGGCGTAGGAGCCGTAGTTGGCGATCCGGGTCAGGTAGAAGAGGACGGCGTCGGACTCGGCGAGATCCTTCTTGCGGCGAGCGTCCTTCTTGTCCAGGCGGAGCCGCGGGGCCGAGCCAACCTTGAGCTCGACGTAGTACAGGTCGTCGATCAGCGGCGCGATCGCCCCCCCGGACCACTCGGCGACCTTGGCCAGCTCCGCGCCCGGCCGGTACTCGGGCTTCTTGGAGCTGCGGTCGAGGAGGTAGCAGAGCCAGCCGCAGCTCTCGAGGTTCCTCTCGAGGTCCTTCCGCGACAGGAGGCCGGAGAAGGACTTGTCCTTCTCGACCGCCCCCTTGTCGAGGTAGCCGAGCTCGGCCGCGAGGCGGTAGTCGGCGCCGTCGCGGAAGTGCTCGCGGTCGAAGTAGCGGGCCTCGTCCACGCCCTTGAGCCCGTTGTCCCGCGCGAGGTAGTACAGCTCCCCGGAGGGATACGCGAGCTTGTCGCCGGCGCGGTAGTCCTCGATCGTCCGGTAGCCCCCGCTCTTGAAGGCGTAGAGGTAGGAGCCCGAGGGGAAGTAGAAGTACTCCCCGTTGACGAAGATGTCCCGCGCCTTGCCCTCCTTGGCGAGGCGTACGAAGTCCTCGAGGCTCGCGAGCTCGATGCGGTTCTGGCCGCTGACCTCGCTCACCTTCGAGTACTGGAACTGCTGCCCGGCGAGCGCGCCGCCCGCGGCGAGGCACAAGGCCGCCGCCGCGGCCAGCCTCGCGAGCCTCCCGCCCCTGTCCTGCTGCCTTGTCATGGGCGCAGTGTATACCAGCCCTCATCCCCCGTCAAAGCCGGCTTTGCTGAGCGAGGCGCTTAGGTATGGCCTCGCGCGCCCTAGGCGTCCCGGCCCGCGGCCTGGCCCGCGTCGTAGATGACCGGCATCCTGCCCTTCCAGGTCTCCCAGAGCTCGCCCTTCGCCAGGAGCTCGGCCATGAAGGCGGCCACGTTGACGCGGCTGGTCTTCCCGGGGTCGAAGAGGGGGCTGCGGCGCGGGGCCTCGTAGAGCTCGTAGGGGGAGGGGGAGGGGGAGGGGGCGTCGACGAGGCCGTCGGGCCGGACGGCCACCCACTCGATCGCGGGGTCGTCGCGGCCGACGACCTCGGCCAGGTAGGTGGCGGCCGCGATGTTGTCCCTGTGGGGCGGGAGGACGAGGGTCAGCGCGGCGAGGATGGCCCGCTCCGCGGCCGAGCGGGCCTCGCGGAGCTCCCGGTCCTCGCTCGCGGTGGTGCTCATGAGGACGAGCTTGCGCTTGCCCCCGCCGCCCCTCCTGAGCGCCTCGCAGCAGCCCTGTATCGCCCCGCGGACCAGGAGGCGGGGCGCTCCGTAGATGCCCTTGAGCGTGATGTTGTGGCCGAGGCAGGAGACGATCGCGTCGCAGCCTTCGACGAGGCCCGCGAGCGCCGCCTGGTCGAGCTCGGCGATGGAGCCCCGGCGGACCTCCACCGAGGCCAGGTCGATCGGCTCCTCGCCCAGGCTCGCGCCCTCCCGCAGGAGGGCCCTGACCTCGATGCCTCGCTGGGCCAGCTGCCTGACCGCCAGCTTGCCGGTGGCGCCGCTCGCGCCGAGTACCAACGCTTTCATAGGCTCCCTCCGAGTTCCGCGCGCAGCGCGGATGCCGCGCCTCACCCCGGCATGATACGCGCTTCCCCGGCGGAGCGCCAGGGCTAGGCCGGGGCCCCGGCCCCGCCGACCTTGAAGAAGGCTATGGCCTCGCGCAGGCGGCCGGCGTGGCCCGCGAGCTCCTCGGCCGAGGAGGCGAGCTCCTCGGCGGCCGCCGAGTTGGCCTGGATCACCGTGTCGAGCTGGCCGATCGCCTTCTGCACCTGCTGGGTCCCCACGCTCTGCTCCCTGCTCGCCGAGGAGACCTCCTGCATGAGGTCCGCGGTCCTCCGGATGTCGGGCACGATGCGCGACATGATGCCCCCGGCCTCCTCGGCCACCGCGACCGAGTCGCGGGAGAGGACCGATATCTCGACGGCGGCCTTCTGCGAGCGCTCGGCGAGCTTGCGCACCTCGCTCGCGACGACGGCGAAGCCCTTGCCCGCCTCGCCAACCCGGGCGGCCTCGATCGCGGCGTTCAGGGCGAGGAGGTTGGTCTGGCGGGCGATCTCCTCGATGATCGCGGTGCTCGAGGCGATCCGCCTCATCGCGTCGACGGTGTCGCCCATCGTCTTGCCGCTCTCCTCGGCGTCGAGGGCGGTCTTGCGCGAGAGCTCCTCGGTGGCCGCCGAGTTGTCCATGTTCTGCCTGGTCGCGGCCGCCATCTGCTCCATCGAGGCGGAGACCTCCTCCGCGCTCGCGGCCTGCTCGGACGATCCCTGCGAGAGGGCCTGGGAGCTCTCGCTGATCTGGAGGCTGCCGGCCTCGATCTCCCCGGACACGGACCCGATGGCGAGCAGGACCTCCTTGAGCTTCGCCGTCATGGCCTCGAGGGCCCGGGCGAGGTCGCCCACCTCGTCGCGCGAGGCGAGGAGGGCGCGGGGGATCTCGACGTCGAGGCGGCCCTCCGCGACCTTCCGCGCGTGGCCGATCGCCTCGATCACCATGCCCGATACGCGCCTGCCGAGGACGGCCGCCGCGGCCGAGACGAGGCCCAGGACGGCCGCGAGGGCCGCGGCCGCCAGGACGAGCCTCTTGCGCAGGGTCGCGAGCATGGCCGCCCGCTCGGCGGCGACGGCCACGTCGATGTCGTCGACGTAGTTGCCGGTGCCGACGACCCAGCCGTAGGGCTCGAAGGCCAGGGAGAAGCTGCGCTTGGGCAGGCTCTAGGTCTGCCCCGCCTTCGGGAACCAGTAGTCGGAGTAGCCGCCCCCGGCGAGGCCCTGCCTGATGATCGACTGCATGTAGAGGTTGCCCCTCGTGTCCTTGGCCTCGTAGCGGTTCGTGCCCTCGGTCTTGTTGCCCAGGAGGACGATGTTGTTCCCCTTCGCGTCGTCGATCCAGAAGTAGCCGGTCTTGTCGTAGCGCAGCTCCCGCACGAGGTCGGCCGCGAGCTTCCGCGTCGCCGCCTCGGCGCCCGGGCGCCCGGCCACCTTCTCGACCGCGGCGAGGAGGCTCACCGCGGTCTCGACCTCGGTGCGGGCGTTCCGGTCGAAGTTGGCCCTGAGCGCGGCCTCGAGGCTCCGGACCTGCGCGCCGGAGACGTCGAGCATGATGGCGATCAGGACGCCCCCGCCCACGAGGCCGGCGGCCAGGGCCGCCGCGAAGGACAAGGCTACGATCTTCGTCGAGAGGCTCCGCATGGCCCACCTCCGAGTACCTTCGGATGGGCTTCGAGCGGGTTCCCCCGGCAGGCGGGGATACTCGCCGGCCCGCTGAATTAAAAATAGCTCGCTTCAAGCCTATAGCCCCCGGGGCCCCTGTCAAGCCTCTCGATACGAGCTTCCCGCCGCGGCGGGAGCGGGCTTTCATGGACAGGCCGGGAGACTCATGCTAGACTTGGCTAAAGAAACAGCGCGACTCCGCGTCTCCGGGGCAGGGCCTCGCCGGCGGAGCCGCGCGTACGGAAGGAGTGTTCATGAAGAAGCTGTTCGCTCTCTGCCTCGTCCTCGCCTGCCTCGTCGGCCCCGCGGCCGCCGAGGAGCTCATGGCCTACGCCTCGGTGGAGCAGGACCTGGCCGTCCTCCTCTTCACCGCCTTCGAGAAGGAGACCGGGATCAAGGTCAACTTCGTCCGCCTGGGCTCGGGCGAGATGGAGGCGCGCGTCGAGGCCGAGAAGGCCGATCCCCAGGCCTCCATCTGGGTCGGCGGCGTCGGCACCAACCACATCTCCGCCCAGAACAAGGGCCTGACCGCGCCCTACAAGTCCAAGGCCGCCGCGAACATCCCCGCCCAGTTCAAGGACAAGGACGGCTACTGGGCCGGCCTCTACCTCGGCCCCCTAGCCATCTCCACCAACCTCGACCGGGCCAAGGAGCTCGGGATCAAGCCGCCCAAGAGCTGGAACGACCTGCTCAAGCCCGAGTACAAGGGCAAGTTCCGCGTCGCCTTCCCCGGCTCCTCCGGCACGGGCTACAACGTCCTCACCACCATGATCTACCTCAACAAGATGGACGAGGAGAAGGCCTTCGCCTGGCTCAAGAAGTTCGCCGACGCCTGCGAGAAGTTCGAGCGCTCCGGCCCCGCCCCCACCAACTACGTGGCGACCGGCGAGATCCCCATCGCCATCGGCTACGCCCACGACGCGGTCCGCGCCAAGTCCAAGGGCGCCAACATCGAGATCAACATCCCCTCCGAGGGCGTCGGCTTCGAGCTGGCCTCCATGTCCCTGATCAAGGACGGGAAGCAGCCCGTCCTGGCCAAGAAGCTCTACGACTGGGTCCTCGGCCCCTCGGGCCAGCAGATCCTCTCCGACTTCTTCGTCGTGCCCGTGCAGAAGGGCGCCAAGGTCCACCCCATGGCCATCCCGCTCAACAAGATCAAGACGGTCAACCAGGATTCCATGTGGGACGCCCAGAACAAGGCCCGCCTCCAGGAGCGCTTCACCAAGGAGATCGGGAACAAGTAGTCCCCGAGCCGCGGGATTCGAAAAAGGCCGCGCCTCGGGCGCGGCCTTTCCTTTACCCGGGCCGGCGGCCCGGGCGGGCTCAATCCTCCGGCAGGACCCGGACGAGCCGCGGCTCGAAATGGAGGGAGACGGGGCTGCCCTCGGGCCAGATCCGCTTGCTCGTGGGATCGTCGATCTGCACGAGGATGTCCCCGAACTCGGTGGCGACGAAGCTCTCCACGCTCGAGCCCAGGTAGATGTTGGCGGCGACCTTGCCCTCGAGGAGGCCCGTGCCGGGCTCTCCCAGCCTGAGGGACTCGGGCCTGGCCATGACGGCCGCCTTGCTCCCCGCCGCCATGCCCGCGACGCCCAGGGGCACGGTGAAGCGCTTGCTCTTCAGGGCGCAGGCGTAGCCCGAGCCCTCGGCGCCCAGGATCTCCACGGGGAAGAAGGCCACCTTGCCCACGAAGCCCGCGACGAACTTGGACTGGGGGTTCTCGTAGATGTCCGAGGCGGTGCCGATCTGCTTGATCAGCCCGTCCCGCATGACGATGACCCGGTCCGAGAGGCTCATGGCCTCGGTCCGGTCGTGGGTGACGTAGACCGCGGTGATCCCCAGGGCCTTCTGGATGCGGCGGATCTCGACCCGCATCTGCTCGCGCAGGAGGGCGTCGAGGTTGGAGAGGGGCTCGTCCAGGAGGAGGACTGAGGGCTCGACGATGAGGCTGCGGGCGAGGGCGACGCGCTGTTGCTGGCCGCCGGAGAGCCGCCCCGGCGAGCGCGAGGCCAGGGCCTCCAGGCCGACGAGCTTCAGCGTCTCGCCCACCTTGGCGGCGATCGCGGCCTTGGGCATCTTCCTGATCCGGAGGCCGTAGGCCACGTTGTCGAAGACGTTCATATGGGGGAACAGGCCGTAGCTCTGGAAGACCGTGGCCTTGTCCCGGGCGTGGGCCGGTAGGTAGGTCACGTCGTCGTCGCCGATGTGGATCTTGCCCTGGGTGGGGAGCTCGAAGCCGGCGATCATCCGGAGCGTGGTGGTCTTGCCGCAGCCCGATGGCCCCAGGAGGGTGACGAGCTCGCTGGGCTCGATGGTGAAGGACACGTCGTCGACGGCGGTGACGGTCTTGCCCCCCGAGGGATCCTTGAAGCGCTTGGTCACGCGGTCGACGCGTATGGAGACGGATTTCTTTTCCATGCTCAGGCCTCCTGGGTGCCGCTCTTCTCGAGCATGACGCTCTGCTTGAAGAGGAGGCGGATGACGCCGAAAGCGGCGAGGACGATGGCGATGAGGGTGACGGAGGTGACGCTCGCCAAGCCGAACTTGACGTTCTCCGAGTAGTTGTAGACGAGGACGGTCATGTGGTACCAGTTGGGCGACACCAGGAAGATGATGGTGCTCACCGCGGTCATGGCCCGGACGAAGGTGAAGGACATGGTGGACACGAAGGCCGGCCGGATGAGGGGCAGGGTGATCGTCCTGAAGACGGCGGAGGGCCCGGCGCCGAGGTCGGCCGCCGCCTCCTCGATGGCGGGATCCACCTGCCTCAGGGTGGAGGAGCCGTTCTCCAGGCCGAAGGGCATCTCCCGGATCACGTAGGCGACGACGAGTATGGCTCCCGTGCCCACGAGGACGATGGGCGCCTTGTTGAAGGCCAGGACGAAGCTGATGCCGACGAGGGTGCCGGGTATGGCGAAGGGCGCGAGGATGAGGAACTCGAGGAGCCGCTTCCCGGGGAAGCGCTTCCGCACGAGGATGTACGCCGCCGTCATGCCGAGGAAGCCCGCGATGGGGGCGGAGATCGCCGCGAGGGTCGTGGTGTCCAGCATCGACTTCCCGCCGCGCCGGAAGGCCTCGCCGAAGTTCTCCAGCGTGAAGCTGTAGTCGATGCCCCAGTTGCGCACGAAGCAGCCGGCCACGATGGTCAGGTACATGCCGACGATGAAGCCGAGGAACAGGACTATGAAGCCCGCCAGGGCGGCCTTCACCGGCGGGCTCGTGAGGTCGTAGAGCCTCGTGGAGGGCTTGCCGGTCACCGTGACGTAGGACCTGCGGGTGATCCAGTAGCGCTGCACGAGGAAGGCCACTATGGTCGGGAGGAGGAGGACCAGGGCGTAGACGGTGCCGTGGTCGACGCGGCTCATGCCCACCACCTCGAGGTAGGCCTCGACCGAGAGGACCTTGAAGCCGCCGGCCAGGAGGAGGGGATTGGCGAAGTCCGCGATGGCGGTGGTGAACACGAGGAGCCAGGCCGAGAGGATCCCCGGCAGGGAGAGGGGGAGGGTGACCTTGAGGAAGGTCTTGAGCTTCCCCGCCCGCAGGTCCATGGAGGCCTCCTCGGTGGTGGCGTCGATGGCCTGGAGCACCCCCTCGATGGACGAGAAGGCGATCGTGAACATGGTGAGGGTCTGGATGGCCACGAGGCCCCCGAGCCCGTAGATGGGCCCCGATCCGATGCCGAGGAGCTTCTTGGTGATGAAGCCGTTGTTGCCGAACAGGAGGATCAGCGAGAGGGTCAGGGAGAAGGGCGGCGAGATGATGGGCAGGGTGGCCAGGGCCTTGATGACCCTCCTGCGGCGGGGGGAGATGGCCGTCCTGGTGGTGTAGAAGGCGAAGACGTAGCCGATCAGCGTCGAGACGCTGGCGGTGACCAGGCCGAGGAGGCAGGAGTTGCGGAGGGCGGTCCAGATCTTGGGCTGGGCCAGGATCTTCCTCCAGAGGTCGAGGCCGATCCGGCCCTCCTGCATGACGCTCAGCTTGAAGGCCTCGTACAGGGGGTAGACCACGAAGGCGCCGACGATGACGAAGAGGACGAGGATGGCGTAGCCGACGATGGGCTCGCGCGAGAAGAGGGCGGCCCCGAGCACCGCCAGGACGGCGAAGGCGAGGATGAGGGCGAAGGCCAGGAGGAGCTTGTCGAAGCTCCGTGCCTCGTTCTCGTCGCCCATGAAGACGGCGGTGCCGGTCACGTTGGAGTCCGCGTCCATGAGGGGCACGTAGACCGGGTAGATCCTCCGCCCGCCCACGAGGTAGGAGGTCTTGGAGAAGAACTTCTCCTGGTAGGCCACGCTCTCCATGGCCGCGGCGTAGTCCGCCGAGGCGGAGAGCTGGGCCAGGAGCTCCTCGTCCTCGGGCCCCGTCGAGGCCAGGACCGGATTCCCCTGGGGATCCCCGGCGAGGTAGAGGATCTTGAGGCCCTTGTCCGTGGCGCTCACCCGCTCCTTCCAGGCGGAGAAGGCCTCGGGGTCCCCGGGGATGGACTCCGCCAGGGAGGCGATGTGCTTGGTCTGGCTCGATCGTATGTAGCCGTGGAAGGTGTCGGAGATGCTTACGAACATCCAGGACACGAAGGCCAGGACGAGGGCCGATACGAGGCCGAATATAAGGAGCTTCCGGGGCGTGAACATGGCTACTCCTCGATGGGATCGGCCCCGCATCTCGCCGCGGGGCCGGCTTTACTATACGACGGATCCGGGAAACTGGGTAGCCCGGAGCCGCGGGCGGCCGGGGCCGGAGCCCCGCCTATTCGCCCCGGTAGAGCTCGGGGAAGAGGCTGCGCTCCACCATCTGGACCAGGAGGTGGATCACCATGGCGTGGAGCTCCTGGACGTGGTCGGAGTAGGGGCCCGCCGGGGTCGCGATGGCGAGGTCGGCGAGCCCGGCCAGGGCGCAGCCCCGCCGGCCCGTGAGCGCGACCGTCCGCATGCCCCGCGCCCGCGCGGCCCTCGCGGCGGCCAGCACGTTCGCGCTCTCGCCGCTCGTGCTGATGGCCAGGAGGAGGCCCCCCTCGCGGCCATGGGCCTCGACGAAGCGCGAGAAGACCGAGTCCCAGCCGAAGTCGTTGGCGCAGCAGGAGAGGTGGGAGGCGTCGGACGCGGCGAGGGCGGGGAGGGGCCGACGGTCCCTGCGGTAGCGCCCCGAGCACTCCTCCGCGAAGTGCATGGCGTCGCAGAGCGAGCCCCCGTTGCCGCAGGAGAGGACCGTCCCGCCGGCCGAGAAGGTATCGGCCATCAGCCTTCCGGCCTCCGCGATCAGCTCCAGGGTCCCGCGGTCGGAGAGGAGGGCCTCGAGCGCCCCTTTGGCCTCCGCGAGCCCGCGTTCGACGATATCGACCACGATAGCACCTCGCTCCCGCCCATGGTAGCGGCCCGAGGTGCCTCGCGCAAGCGCCGGCGCGGGCCGCGCGGGGCCCCGCGCCCCGCCTACGGGCCCGGAAGCGAGGCCTCGGCTATCGCCGCCGCTCCCGCTCCTCCGGGCCGACGTAGAGGTAGACCATGAGGTCGAAGAGCTCCCGCAGCCCGTCGCCCCATCCGAGCATCGAGCCGCTCAGGACCCAGGACTCGAGCCCGGAGACCGAGCGCCGGAGGAGGGCCAGGCGCTCGGCGGGCCGGCGTTTCCGCGTGTAGGGGGGATCCGTCGGCTGCCAGTAGAAATCGTCGGAGTCGAACCAGGGCCAGCCCCGCCGCTGGGCGAGGAGCCTGCCCAAGGTCGAGGTTCCGGAACCGCAGGGCCCCAGGAGATGGATCTTCACGGCGGCTCCTCCGAAGGTCCCTCAGTTCGTCTTGAAGTAGGCGTAGAAGAGCTCGTTCACCACCGTCTCGACCTGCTTCGCGCTCTCCACGACGGAATCGAGGAGGTTCTCCCGCTCGAGGCAGTTGCTGCTCTCGCCGTAGAGGTTGATGGAGCTGTAGATGATCTGGAGGGGGTTGCGGATGTGGTGGTACAGCTCGTGGATGAAGGATTGCTTGACGGCCTCGAAGTCGCGGTCCCCCACGAGGTTGCGGACCGTGACCGCCACCGGCTGCTTGCGGAGCTGGGCGATCTCCTCGACGATCCGGGCGTAGGTGACGCAGGCGACGTACTCGCCCGCGGCGTCGAAGACCGGCAGGACGGAGCACTTCTCCGCCTCCATGGCCTCGATCGCCCGTTCGACGTCGTCGTCGAGGTAGATGGCCGGCTTGGGCCGGACGCAGTCGACCACCAGCTGGTGGCCGAGGAGGAGGACGTCCGCGGGCGTGACGATCCCGTAGAAGCGGAGCTCGTCCATGACGACGAGGTAGCCGCGCTCGACCAGCTCCTCCTCGACCGATCCGACGCCCGCGAAGGGCGCGACGACGTAGCCGTCAGTTCGGAGACACATCCTCACCAGCATGCAGCTCCCCTTTTATATTTCTCTGGAATATGTGGACGTCGAAGTTGACCTTGATCGACTCGCCTCTCGCGACGTAGGGGAAGACGTATTCCGACAGTATGTCCAGGACCTGCTCCTTGCGGAGCTTGGTGAGGAGGCTCTTGCTGATGATGATCGCCTCGACGTTCCGCTCGCCCTCCACCTCGATCATCTCGAAGGAGTCCGGGGAGATGAGCTGGAAGGAGTGCAGGACCCCCATCTTGCCCTGGGGGACCTTCTTGCCGAGGACGAGGATGTCGGTCACCGGCGGGAGCTTGATCGCCTCGAAGTCGAGGTCGACCACGAAGGAGGTCTCGGATATCTGCATGCGAATCCCTCGATATCGCCGGATGCTACCTCGATTCCGGGCCTAGATCAAGCTAATTGTTGTTAATGCCGGGCGAGTTGGGCGAAACAGCGGCCCCGCGGGCTGGTAAATCGGTTTTCCTCCCGGCTCGGCCGGCGCCGCCTGCCTCGCATAACGTCGTTTTTTCACTGAGGGCGGCTCGCCGGGCGCTGGAAATGGGGTATACTTGCCCTTGGAAGAAGCGGCTCGTGGAATTCACCTACCGACTGATCGACAGCCTCCTGCTCTCCGCGGTGGCCCTCGCCCTCGGCGCCTATGCCCTCAGGCAGGACCCGAGGAGCGGGCTGAACCGGCTCCTCCTCCTCATCTGCCTCTGCTTCGTCGTCAGGAACACGACCGCCCTCCTCGCCTTCGCCGCCCTCAAGGAGCGCGAGGAGATCGTCGCCCTGTTCAAGGCCAACTTCCTCTTCCACGCCATTATCTTCTCGATGAACCTCCACTTCTTCCTCCTCCTGCGCGGGAAGAAGGGACCGCCTGCCTGGGCCCTCGCCCTCGTCTACCTCCCCATGCTCGCCCTGAGCCTCGCCGCCATCCTCGACCACGAGCGCTTCGTCCGCTTCGCGTTTCGGGACGGCGAGTGGCGGATCGCGCTGCCGCCGCGGGCGGGCCGGGCCTGGTTCCGCGCCTACACCTGGACTACGCTGCTGTACCTGACCGCGACGATGCTCGCCGCGCTGCGCTCGCTCCTGCGGGCCGCCACGAGGCGCGAGCGCCGGCAGGCCTTGATTCTCATCTGCGGCTTCTCGGCCTACTTCGCCTCGCAGGCGGCCCTGCCCCTCCTGCGGAGGGCAACCGCCCCGAGCCTCCTCGTCTATCCCCTCTTCGCCTACATCCTCAGCCTCTGCTACGCGACGCTGCGCTACCGCTTCCTCGCCCCCCGGCCCTCGCCGATGACCGAGGAGCTCATCGCCCACATCGGCGACGCGGTCTTCCTCCTCGATCGGGACTTCGCCGTCGCCCACGCGAACCCGGCCGCCGAGCGGATCCTGGCCGCGCCGTCGGGAACCGTGGAGGGCCGGCCCTTCCCCTCCCTGGCCAGGGAGGGCGGGAAGGTCGCCGAGGTCCTCGCGAGCTTCCAGGCCGGGCCCGAGCTCTCGCTCGGCCTCCGGCTGGCCTTCGCCCGGGGCGAGGACGAGGCGGCGGCCGCCTGCTACCTTTCGAAGGTGAAGGACCGCTTCGCGGACCTCGTGGGGATACTCGTCATCGCGAGGGAGCTGCCGGGGCGGAAGGAATTCCAGGGCCTCTACCGGATCACGGGCAGGGAGCTGGAGGTCGTCGACCGGATCCTCGCGGGCGAGACGAACCAGTCGATCGGAGCTTCCCTCGGCATCTCGGAGCGGACCGTGGAGGCCCACTGCCTCCACGTCTACGCCAAGCTCGACGTCAAGAACAAGGCCGAGCTCGTGAGGCTCTGCGCCAAGTTCGACCTCCTGCCCTGAGGCCGGGCGCGGGGCCCCGTCGCCGGGGCGCGCCCCGGCTCAGGCGAGCGGGCCGAGGTCCTTGTCGCCCAGGAGCTGCCGGTACTGCATGTCCTCCTTGCGTATGTGGTTCCTGACCCAGTCGGTGAGGAAGGTGAGGACATCGACGCTGATGCCCAGCTCCTTGCGCTCGATCTTGCCTGCGAGCTCGGCCACGCTCCGCAGGAGCTCGGCGTGCTGGCGGGCGTGCTCCTCGCGCCGCTCGTAGCCGTAGAGCTCGAAGGCCTTCTCCTCGGTCGCGAAGTGGTACTTGGTGTAGGAGCCGAGCTCCGAGAAGATGTGCTCCAGCACGGAGCTCCCCTTGCCGCCCCGCATCGCCTCGTGCAGCTCGTTGACCAGGGCGATCAGCCTCCGGTGCTGCGCGTCGATCGTCGGGTTGCCGGTCTCGAGGCTCGCGTCCCAATCCATGAATGCCATGCGTCCCTCCTCGCTGCGGCCGGATGATATTACTGATTCGCTATATTCGCAATGCCCATATGGGGAAGCGGCCTCGACGCGGGTACGGGGTCCCGAGGAGCCTAGCGGCCCGGCCCGCCGCCCTCGATGGCCCGGTCGATCTTCCTGCTCTCGGCCTCGAGGAGGCGGAGCTGGGCCTGGGCCTTCTGGAGCTCGAGCTCGGCGATCTCCTTGCGGCAGGCGAGCTCGGCCATGCGGTTCCGCTCGCGCTTGCCCAGGTAGATGAAGCCGAAGATTATCGTCGGCAGGGCGACGAAGATGCTGAGCAGGGCCACGACGCCCTCGGCATCCATGCGCGGCCCCCTTCAGCCCAGCGCCGCGAAGACGGCGACGCCCCGGCTCCCCGCGACGAGGAGGAGGATCCCGAGGAGTACGGGTACCGCGACGTAGCTGGCGAAGTGCCAGATCGCCCCGGCCTTGGCCCCCCAGCGGGCCTTCATGGCCTCGAGCTTCCTGAAGAGGGAAGGCTTCGCGAACCACATGATCCCGGAGAAGAGCCCGTATCCGAGGATGGCCAGCCCGATCCCGAAGGTGATCCAGTTCATCCAGCTGCTCCGTAGCGAAAGATCGACGGGCCCGGGCCCGCCGGCGATGCCGCGCCGAGAGCATACACTCTTTCCCCGAGGCGAGGAAGGGCTCCGACTGGGCGGAGGCGCTCTCAGGCGGGCCCGGCAGCGCGGAAGCGCTGCATGGTGATCTCCCTCCCGCTCGCGTGGTGGCCGCTCGTGCCCTTCGCGGCGATCGCCTCGAGCCCCCCCGAGCTGGCGACGATGCCGGCGGCCTTGCTGAAGGAGCAGCCGCCCTCGCAGCGCATGCGCTTACGGCCGACCTTGACGAGGATGCGCGCGCGGGCGGCCTCGAGCTCGACCCGGTAGAGGTCCATGCACTCGGCCTCGCCGGCCCGGGCGAAGCCGACCAGGTAGATCCCTCCATCGGCCTGGGTCAGGAGGTTGATGGTCTGGTAGCTCGGGAACTCCTCGTCCAGCCAGCCCTCCCTGCAGGCCTCGTCCCAGGCCCAGGTCTCCCGGAAGGAGAAGCGCGAGGCGTGGATATCCCCCACGAGGGAGTAGAAGTCGATGGTCCTGCAATCCCAGCTGCCGGCGGCGAGGAGCCAGCCTCCCTCCAGGGGCGCGAGGCCCACCGCCCCGGCGGTCGAGGCGTGGCCGCGCCCCGCGCGCCGGACCGTCGGGCCCTCGAGGAGGCGGAGTCCTTCCGGCGCGAGCTCGTAGAAGCGGACTTCCGACGCGTCCTGGGCCGCGTTCTCGATGCCGACGGCGAGGATATCGCCGACGATCTGGAAGCCGCCGGCGTGGTTCCAGGGGTAGTCGTCGAGGCAGATCACCTCGGCTACCCGGCCGCCCGAGGCGGCGAGGTCGGCGACCACCAGGTAGGCCTTCTCGTTCGAGCTGCTCGTGATGTAGGCCCGCTCCGGGCCCGAGCCGGCGAGCTGGATGCCCTGGAAGTGTCCGCCGGGGAAGAGGGGCCTCCCGGATCGATCGATGGAGCAGAGGGTCCCCCGCTCGTCGATGGCGGCGAAGGACGCTTCGATATTAGCAAGTCGATCCATGGCGCCTAACCTCCTATAGGGCAAGCCGCGGGCCGGCCTAGAACCTCGTCCTCCGCAGGAGGCTCTCGGCGATAGCCCTGATGCCCGGATCGTCGACGGCGAAGTAGAGGCTGCGCAGGAGGTTGCGCGCGTTGCCGCGCAGGACCTGCCGCCGCGGGATGTCCTCCGGCCGCTCGTACGCGACCAGGGTCGGGAGCCAGGCCGAGACCAGCTCGCGGCCCGCCTCGCCGCGCCGGAGGATGGGCGCTATCGCCGCGGCCGTGCGCTCGTCCTCGTTGTCCCTGAGGTAGCGCCCGCTCCCGAGGAACTTGGCCCGGATCAGGACGAGGAGCTCCCCGAGCTCGGCGAGGCCGAGCTCGGGCCTCCCCGCCAGGAGGGCGAAGACGTCGGCCGTATGGGCGACCGAGTGCGCCCAACCCTTGCCCGGGATGTAGCCTTCGAGGTCATTCTCGTCGGCATAGGCGCCGCAGACCCGCTCGAAGACCCGGGCCACCGCGCCGCGATCGAGGAAGGGCGCCTTCCCGTCCAGCTCGAGGACGAGGGCGACCAGGAGCATCGAGAAGGAGCGCGTGAACACCCCGTCGCCCTCGGCCTCGCCGATGCGCCAGCGGAGGAAGCGGTCGGAGAGGCAGGCCTCCAGGATGCCGCGTACCGTACCTTCCGGCAGCCTGCCCGCGGGGATCCAGGCCGCGAAGGCCTCGTAGATCAGGTCGTCGCGCAGGTAGCCGTCGGGATCGCCGAGGCGGGAGAGCATCTCCTCGACGAGGGGTTCGAGCTCGCCGCCGGGGGGGAAGGCGAAGGCGCGGGCCTTGATCGCCTCGAGCTCTCGGACAAGGTCCTCTTTCGTTCGCATATCGTACCGCCTTTTTACGCCGCCTTATTTCCGGGCGACGCAGAGGACGTGATGGGCGGCGCCGAGGAGGGAGGGGCGCTCGGAATGCCGGAAGGAGAACTCGATCCAGCGCTCCCGCGCCTCCGCCGGAAGGCTCAGGAGCTCCGGCTCGCGGAGGCAGCAGATGCCCTCGGCGGAGGCCACCGACTCGACGCGGAGGCCGAATCCCTCGAGGTAGGCGCGCAGGCCCAGGGGCTCGACGAAGCGGGCGCGGGTGAAGCCCGTGTCGAAGTCGCTGTTCGCGCCCCGCGCGATGGTGCCCTCGAGCTCCTCCTCCCAGGCCGCGATCCGCTCGGGGTGCCGCTTGAGGAGGGAGAGGGCCTGGGCCATCTCGGTGATGAAGGCGAAGACCATGAAGCCGTCGCGCGCGACGAGCCGCCGGCACTCGGCGATGACCGCCGCTCGCTCCGCCTCGAGCTCGAGGTGGTAGAGGGGACCCATGCAGAGGACGCAGTCGAAGGACTCGTCCTCGAGCCAGGGCAGGCTCCGCGCGTCGCCGGCGGTCGCCCGCTCCAGCCGGAGGCCGAGCTCCTCCGCCCTGCGCCGGGCGAACTCGACGTTGCGCGGCGAGAGGTCGATGAGGCTGACCCGGTGCCCGAGCGAGGCGTAGTGGAGGGCATACCTCCCCGGCCCGCCCCCGAGGTCGAGGATCCGGCTCGCGGGCCGCAGGCGCCGCTCGATGTGCCGCTTCGAGAGCTCGAACTCCAGGGGATGGCGGTCCATCCGGGTCCACTCGATCTCCACCGCCCCGTCGTAGTAGTCCCGCACCAGGTCGGACATGTGCGTAGCTCCCTCCCTCGCCGCGGAGCGGCGGTCGCGCACGGTACGTCGCCTCCTTGAACCGCTCGCCAAAGTCAAGGCCGC
Organism: Spirochaetota bacterium; assembly: GCA_022711355.1. Classification (GTDB taxonomy): domain Bacteria; phylum Spirochaetota; class Spirochaetia; order Treponematales; family Rectinemataceae; genus JAKLFE01. The sequence continues at coordinate 49,564 of JAKLFE010000013.1, forward strand.
CAGAGATAGTATCACTGGTCGCATCGCTCCGTCACTCCGCTTCGCCAGGATCATCCGGGCGTCGCAGCCCCGACTCCGGCAAAGGGGCGAGCGCTGATCGCCTTGGGGCATGGCCCCCGGCCGGACTTCGCCAGCCGCATCCCGGGACACCGTTTCTCCTCGAGCAGCCTGCCGAGGGGTATCGGGGAAAAAATACTTGACAGTGTCATGTAAATGTCCTTAGTATGGCTGCGTGGACGCACCTAAGGGGATCGTGGCCGATATCCGGGCATTCAATCGCTTCTACACAGGCGTGCTCGGCCTGCTCGATAGGCACTTCCTGAGGAGCCGGTACTCGCTCACCGAGGTCCGCGTCCTGTACGAACTGGCCCACAATGAGGATTGCGCCGCCAAGACGATCCTGGCTGCGACGGGCCTGGACCAAGGCTATCTCAGTAGGATCCTCAACTCGTTCATAAGGAAGGGCTTGCTGGAAAGGAACCGATCGCCCGAAGACGGGCGCTGCGGCATCCTCGCCCTGACCCGCGAAGGCCGGGCATGCATAGCGGCGATCGAGGCGGAGCAGGTTGCGGCTATCGATACGCTGGTTCGAGCGTTGACGACCGAGGAGAGGCGCGAGCTCGTCCGGAACATGAACCGGATACAGGCTCTCCTGAAAGGCTCCGGGACCAGAAAAGGAGGGTAGAGCATGGAGGCTATGACGGCCAAGGACGTGGCAATTCGGAGCGAGCTGAAGCCGGGGGATCTCGGGTACCTGATCCATCTGCACGGCCTGCTGTACGCCCGCGAGTACGGCTATGGTCTCGGCTTCGAGTCCTATGTCGCCGAGGGGCTCTGCGAGTTCTGCTCCCGCTACGATCCCGATGCAGACAGGCTGTGGATCTGCGAGGCCGGGGGGCGCATGGTCGGATCCCTCTTCGCCATGCACCGCCCCGAGGCCGCGCAGCTACGCTACTTCCTGGTCGATCCGGCGTATCGCGGTCAAGGGCTCGGGACCCGGCTCATGGGCTCGTGCATGGATTTCCTCCGCGAGCGCGGCTATGCGAGAGCCTACTTATGGACGACGGACGAGCTCATCGAGGCGGCCAGGATCTACGAGCGCTTCGGGTTCAGGCTGGGGGAGGAAAGGGAATCGACCACCTTCGGCAAGCGCCTGGTGGAGCGGCGATACCAGGTGGAGCTCCGCTCGCCGACGCCATGACGGAGGTGGAACCATGGGAGGACTCAAGAGAGCGGTGTACTTCTTCTGCGCCGACGCCATAGATAAGGTCGCGGGCAACGTGCTCGAAGCAGCGCGAGAGTTGTTCCAGCTGGAGGACGCGGGGACTGCTGTCGACGGCTGGCCGGTGCTCAAGGCGTCGCATAGATCGGGCGAGGAATTCCACTTCGTCAGGACGGCTAAGGTCGTGAGCCACGACTACCCGCACTACCTGCCTATATTATGCGATCTTTTCGGCGACTTCGACATCGCGGGAGTCGTTACCTGGCACGGCGGCCAGAACGCCCCGCCGCGCGTGCTGACCACCCATACTACCGGTGACGTGGCATCCGGCAATTTCGGTCCCGCCGATCCGGCCAGGATGCGAGCGCTGGTTCTGGCGTTGGAGAAGAACCGCATCGAGTCGGGCCTCGACGGCTTCCGCACCTTGACCGAGGCTACGCATTGGTCAGGTATGGTTTACGATGGTGGACCGCCCGAGCTGCTTCCCCGATACGGAGTACCGCTCCTCGACATCGAGATCGGCAGCGAGCCGGAGTCATGGGCGGATCCCGTCGCCGGGAGAGCGATCGCCCGTTCCCTGGCGGGAATATTCGAGCACGACGGGGCCCGGGTACGGAATCTCCTATGCGCTGGGGGAGTGCACTTCGAGCCGGCCTTCGTAGGCGCCGTCCTCGATCGAGCCGGTCCGGTCGCCTTTGCCGTATCCCACATCCTCGCTAATCAATGGCTCATCTCTGGAGGCTACGACGCCTCGACCGGGCTGCGCAAGCTAGAATCATGCGTCGCATCGATACGGGGAGGAATAGACGGAATAGTCTTCCACGACAACCTGAAGGGGCCGTACAAGGATAGTCTCCGAGAGCTCGGGAGGAAGCTGGGAATACCCGCTTTCAAGCACCAGGCGCTGAGGGATCCAGGTGCGATCAAGTGGGTTGATAGATCGCCTAACGCCTCTGATGGTATAATCGGCCCGACGCTGGCGCGGAGCTAGGGTATCCTTTCCAAGCGAGACACCTATCCTATCTCCCCCTCGTCCCGAGCCTGAAGCGAACGACGCAGTAGATCAGGAGGTCGACGAGGAAGATGTAGACGATGAAGCCGCTGTTGGCGAAGGTCCAGGACTCCAGGGTCAGGAGGGTCAGGACGACGCCGACGCAGGTCGCCAGCCAGGGCCAGGCGAGCTCGGTCTCCGGGTGCCGGTAGGCCTTGACGAGGGTCGGGAGGGCGGCCAGGGCGTCGGCCAGGATGCTCAGGAGGATGGCCAGGTTGCCGACCTTCGTGATCAGCCAGAGGGCCAGGCCGAGGAGGGAGAGGAAGCCGCAGGCCAGGTCGAAGCGGCTGACCTTCCACTCGGCCTTCCTGTTGATGAAGGTGGCGGCGAAGGTCAACAGGGGGAGGAAGCCGGTGCTGAAGGTCATGAGGGCCTCGAGGCCCACCCCCTGCTGGACCTGGGCGGCGAAGGCTATCATCGGGACGATGGACCAGAGGAGGAATGAGACCCGGTTCGGCTTGACCCTGCCCCTGAGCGTATCCCCGAGGTAGGCGACCGCGCCTCCCGAGCCGATGAGGGTGCCTACCAGGACGAAGTTTTTATCCAGCATCGCTTGCTCCCGACGCGATGGTAGAGTCTATCTATGACAGGGCCTGTCATAGATATTCCGCGGCCCCGCGAGAATCGCCGGAAGGCCGAGGCGCGCCTAGGCTTACTTCCTCAGCTCGGCCAGGCGGCGATTGGCGCGGTCGACGAGCTGGCGGTTCGGCGCGGCGAGGAGGAGCTCGTAGAACCTGATCGCCGCGGCCTTGTCGCCCTTGACCTCGTTGAGGTAGGCCAGGTTGCCGATCACGACGTAGTCCGAGCCGTCGAGCTCGTAGGCCTTCAGGAAGGAGCGCTCGGCGCTCGGGAGGTCGCCCAGCTGGGCGTGGGCCAGTGCGTTGTCGTTGTAGGCGACGACGCTGTCCGGGCAGGAGGCGATCAGCCGGGCGCTCAGGTCCCGCGCGTAGCCGAGGGCCTCGGGGCTCTGGAGCTCGAACCACTCGCGGATGTAGTCGTGCAACGCGTCGATGAAACCGGCCCGGCCGTCCTCGAAGGGGAGGCCGTCGCTCCAATACCAGGCGCCCCGGTTCGCGTCGTGCCGCTCGAGGGTCCTGATCAGGTAGTCCTTCTCGGCCTCGTAGGCGCGGAGCTCGGCGAGGAGGCGGGTCTTGCCGAAGCGCATGTCCAGGCGGTCGGGGGCCCGCTGCAGCCCCTCGTTGATCACCGCGAGGGCCTTCCCGGCGTACTCGGGGTCGTAGTCGACCTCGCCGTACATATAGCCGACCTTCTTCCCGGTATCGCTATCGGCTATCTCGAAGTAATCGCCCTTCCTCGGCGGTTTCTGCCCCCCGAAGACGATCCGCTCGCTCCGCGCCATGTTGAGGTAGTAGTTGAAGAAGCCGATGCAGAGCTCGGGATCCTCCGGAGCCTTGGACTTCCAGGACTCGAGGTAGGACTGCAGCTCCTCCATCTTGCCGTCGTTGAGGAGCTTGATGTAGCCCGCCTTGTCCTCGGCCGCGCCGGCGGCCATAGCCAGGGCCAGCAGCGCCGCCCCGAGCAGCATTCGCTTTCTCATGCCAGACTCCTCCGGCCATCACCATACCCGGCCGCGGCGCGGGAGTCTAGCCTGCATTCCGCCCGTAGGCCTCCTCGAGCCTCGCGAGGTCGAACTTCTTCATCGCCATGTAGGCCTCGGTCACGCGCTTGCGCTGCTCCGGGCTGCCCTTTTGCAGCATCTCGTTGAGCCGCTCGGGCAGGATCTGCCAGGAGAGGCCGAACCTGTCCTGGAGCCAGCCGCACTGCTCGGCCTCCGGGCGGGCCGACAGGCGCTCCCAGTAGTAGTCGATCTCGGCCTGGCTCGCGCATTCGACGGTGAAGGAGACCGAGGGGTTGAAGGCGAACTCCGGTCCGGCGTTGAGGGCCAGGAAGGGCGTGCCCCTGATCTCGAACTCGATGGCCACGATGTCGCCGGCCTTGTGCCCCGTGATCTCCTCGCCCACCTCGGTGTAGCGATCCATCGAGAGGATCCTGCCGTCCTTGAAAACCGACAGGTAGAAATCGACCGCCTCCTTGGCGGTATTGTTGAACCAAAGGCAGGGAACGATCCGTCTCGCCATGGAAAACCTCCTTGCGCGCGTCGAGGGCGGCCCGGTCGTAGCAGAGGCTCCGCCTGAGCCGCGGGCTCCCCGCCCGTCTCCCCCATCCCGAGCAGGGAGAGGAGCTCCCTCACCTCACGCGCATCGAGCCTCGGCTGCGCCTTCATTGCTAGGCCTTCTATTATATATAAAAATACTAATATAAGAGGGCCCGATCAAGGCGTGGTCGGGGAGGATCTGGAGCGGAATCGCGGCAAAAAAGCGGCCTCTACGTACCAGCACGGATGACGCAGGCGGCTCGATGGGGTAGTCCTTCCCCCGCATCGACGGCCCGCGATCTCGTGGTCGATCCTGACCGCCCCGCTTCGGGGAGAGGAGTACCAGGTATGGCATCACGCAGCGCTCTTTACCCGCTCATCGTCGCCCTCGGCCTGCTCGCGGCCGCCTGCTCCAGCGGAGGCGGGGGCTCGCAGCGGGTCGGGCTGGCCGATCCGCGCTTCGGCTACATCGCCCCGAAATGGGATACGAAGGTCAGGAGCCTGGACATGCACGACTACTGGCTGAGCTTCTCGGGCGGCATCGTCGATCGCAGGGGCGCGAACTACTACCTCCTGCCGAAGTCCTCGGGCGGAGCGAGCTGCTCCGACCGCTTCCGCGCCGCGTCGGACTATTTCCAGGCCTGGTGCGGCGTCTACACGGTCGAGGACGACGCGAGCGGCGCCTACGCGATCAACGAGAGCGGCGAGGTGGATATACAGGCCATACTCGAGCTGGCCCAAGCCGATCAGAACGCCTGGCTTGCCGCCTACGGAGATACGAGCGGCAGCGCCTGGGGCGACGTGACCATGTATAGCGTCGAGGAGGCCGAGATCGACGGATGCGCAGGCTGGAAGATCTCCGGACCGATGAACTCGAACGTCGACGTGGGAACGGGCAATCCCGCGACGGGCCTCGAGCCCCTCGCATTGCCGGATGAGAGCCTGTGGATCGACGATGTCGGCTCCCACCAGCTGGTGTCGCTGAACGGCGTCTTCTACGTCTGGCACTCGGCGGAGACCAAGGAGCTGAACGTGGCCTACTACAACGGCGTGGTCTACCTGGATAAGCACTCCGCCTGGCATAACACCCTCCCGAAGGTCCAGGCCGAGCTGGAGCAGATGGCCAGGGCCATCAGCGTCTACGAGGAATGAGCGGCGCTCGGGACGCGCGGGGCGAAGCGGCGAGGACGGGCCCCGCGTCCCCCGCGCTGCCTCATTTCCTCAGTATCCGCTCCAGCTGCTCGAGATCGGGCAGCAAATTCAGGGTCACGAAGCTCCCTTTATAGAACAGCGCCCAGTTGTTGAAGACGCAGGGCAGCTCCTTCGCCTTCCGCAGGCTGTCCACGTGGACCAAGGAGACGGGGATCTCGTTCGCCGCGCAGTAGCGCTCGATCAGCTCGAGGTTCTGCTGTATAAAGGGGCACTGCGAATCGTAGTAGATGGTGAGCTCTTGACTGCCTATCGTTTCCCTTTTCGCGTTAGGCGCGAACTTCGGCTTCGTGCCGTCGAAGGAGAGGGCGAGCAGCTCATAGCCCGAGCCGGTGGCGTCGACCGGCGCGAAGCCGTACTTCTTCGCGAAGGATTGGTCGGATAGCCAGGCCTTCTGCTTGGCCGCCCCGAGCATGCAGATGCCGGATTTGCCCTTCGCCTTGGCGTCGGCTATGCAATACTCCATGAGGGATTTCGCGTAGCCTTTCCCCTTGCAGCCGCCGGAGACCCAGAGGCAATACAGGTAGACGTAGTTGTCGCCCGTGACGGGAACCCAGGCCGTCTCGAGGGGAGCGTACTCGATGAACGCAGGATCCTTCGCGTCGACCTTCCGGAACACATGGCCTTCCTCGAGCCGCTCGGAGAGCCAGCGCTTTTTCGCCTCGATGCCGGGATGCGGCTTCCTGCTGCGGATGATGCAGCTGACATGCTCGGTGAGCAGGTTGTCCGGCCTCAGGTTCACGAACTCGTTTTTCAGATCCGCATTTCCCATTCGACTACCCCGCGATCGATATCCCCGCCGCCCAGGGCTCGGGATCCGCGGTAAGTAGAGCACCGAAGGAGGAGTTTTTCAATACGCGATCTTGTCGCGCAAGAAGCTGCCCCGATCCAAATCGTCGAAGGCCTCATTCAGTTCTTCCCTGGTGTTCATGACGATAGGCCCGCCCCAGGCTATCGGTTCAGCGAGGGACCGTGAGCTCATGAACAGGACCTGGGCGTTTGCATCCCCCGCCCTGATCTTTACCTGGTCGCCCGGGGAGAGCTTTACCGCCGTTTTTTCCCTGACTAGCTCGCCGCCGACATAGGCCTCTCCCAGGAGCGTGAAGAGCGTCACCGATCGCGCGCTATCGGTCTCTACGACCGCGGAGGCATGCGCATCGAGGTGGATATCGTAATAATCCAGGGGAAGATAGCCGCTGGTATACCCTGTTCTCCCTTCGTATGCGCCTGCGAGCAATCGTAGTTTTCCCTCTTTTAGCTCGATCTCTTCGATCTCCGCGGTTTTTATGCTGTGATACGCCGGACTGACCATTTTATCCTTCGCGGGGAGGTTCAGCCAAAGCTGCACGCCGAGCAGCCGCTCCGCCGCCGGCAGCCGCTCTTCGTGCATGATGCCGGAACCCGCGGTCATCCACTGGACTTCGCCATCGCCGATGGTCTCCTCGTTGCCGAGACTGTCCTTGTGGGTCATGGCGCCATGGTACACATAGCTGATCGTCTCGATGCCCCGGTGCGGGTGGAGGGGGAATCCCGCGGTATACTCGGCGGGATTTCGGCTGTCGAAGGAATCCATCAGCAAGAGCGGATCGTAGTCCGCGACGGTCCTGTTCCCGAGAACCCGTACCAAGTGCACGCCAGCTCCATCCTGAGTCCTGAACCCGGTTACCTGGTGCTGTATGGTTCTTTCCATTGGGCAGCCTCCTCGGCGATGGCTCCCTAGAAGTATAGACGATAGCCCCGCTCTTGTTGCCAGTACGATAGACCTAGGGCGTTATGGGAAAGACCGCGGCGCCGTCGTCGAGCCGGCAGGCGAGGAGCCGCCCGTCCTCGCTCAGCGAGAGGTCGTCGACGCCGAAGCCGCACTTCAGCAGGGATATCTTGCCCAGGTCGGCGCAGGAGAGGAGGGCGAGGGCGGAGGCGCCGCTATCCTTCCGGCCGGCGAGGGCGGCGGCCAGGAAGCTCCCGTCCTTCGAGAAGGCGAGCGAGCGGCAGATCCACTCGCCGTCGTTCGCCTTGGCCAGCTGCTTGCCCTTCGCGAGCTCGTAGACCGCGACGAAGCTCTCGCCGCCGGCCGCGAGCCGGCTCCCGTCGGGGCTGATCGCGAGGGCGTGCAGCTCCTTCTTGTCCTGCTGGACCTCCGCGCTCCAGGCGAGCTTGCCCGTGCGCGCGGACCAGAGGCGCAGCGTCCCGTTCGAGGCGCAGGCGGCGAGGGAGCTCCCGTCGGGAGCGAAGGCGAAGTCCGTGATCCGCAAGCCGGGAGCGAGGGCCTCGAAGTCGCGGGCCTTGCCCGTGGCCAGGTCGATCAGCCTGAGGCCCTGCCGGTCCTTCTTGACGACGACGACCGCCGCCGCCTGGCCGTCGGGCGAGGGCTTGGCGCGGAGGAATTCCTTCTTGGCGTCGAGGACCGATGCGAGGGCCGTGCCCCCGGCTAGCTCGGCCGCGGCGTACATGAAGAGCCCCTCCTCCCTGGCGATGAGGAGGCGCTTGCCGTCGAGCGAGTACTCCGCGCCGCGAGCGCGCCCCGGCTGGCGGGAGAGCGGCGCCGCGGCGACTCCCCGCGCGCCGTCGAGGAAGTGGAGGGAGGAGACGGGGGAGCCGACGCGGGCGGCCTCGCAGGCTGCCAGGACACGGCCGTCGGGCGAGAGGGCGATGTCGGCGAAGCCGCTCGAGGAGCAGCCGGTCTCGAGGAGCCTTCCGTCCTTCGCGTCGTAGACCCTGAGGCCCGACTCGTAGAGCCGAAGGAGGAGGGCGCCGTCGGGCGAGAGCGCGATCCCGCCGCCGCCCCCGGCCTCCGCCACGGCGAGGACCCGCTCGCCCGTCGCGAGGTCCCAGGAGGAGAGGCCCGAGCCGGAATCGTCCGAGCTGAACAGGCGCTTGCCTTCGGGATCGAAGGCCGTCGCCCTGCTGCCCGGCAGGGCGCGCAGCAGGGAAGCGTCCGCCGTCTTCCTGACCGCGATCTCCGGGCCGCCCTTCCGCGGCCCCTCGAGGGCGACCCGCTCGTAGGCCAGGAGGCTCCCGTCGGGGCTGAGGGAGCAGGCGCCCTTGACCGCCTCCTCCGCGGCGGCGACCCGCGCCGAGCCCTTCGCGTCGTAGACCTCGATCCCCCTGTCCCCGCAGGCCACGATGCGCGATCCCCCCGAGCAGAAGCCGGCCCAGAGGAGGCGCCCCACTGAGGGGCTCACGCGGCTTGCGTAGGAGCCCGCGAGGTTCCACAGGTCGAAGCCCGAAGCGCCCCCCGAGATGCCGTCGGAGAGGAGGAGGGCGCCGTCCGGGCTGAACTCGAGGCGCCTGATGAAGCGCCCGCCGTTCCCGAGCCGCTTGAAGGCGACGAGGGTCGCGGCGTCGACGAGGTAGATATCCCCCGACTCCTCCGCCACGGCGAGGGGCCCGCCATCGCGGCTCGCCGCGACCGCGACGAGGGCCTTCGCGCCTTTGTTGATCTTCGTCAGGCCCAGAAGCGACAGGGTCCTGGCGTCCCGGAGCTGGAGCTCGCCGTACTTGCCGACGCTCAGGATACGGGAGCCCTCCTGAGTCAGGAGGGAGGCGTTGCCATCGTCATACGAGAAGCCGATCCGCCACCAGAGCGGCTCCGGGCCGATCGCCTGAGCCGCCGCCCCCGAGACGAGGATCGCGCGGATCACGAGGACCAGGGCCGCCAGCGCCGCTTTTCTCATCCGATGCTCCTTATCCGCCCATGACGCGCGGGTCGCGTCGGTCGCGCATCGCAGTATGGCATAGGGAGAAGGTCGACGCAACGAGAGCCGAGGCCAGGGTTACAGCTCTCGCTGCTTTCGCCGCGATGCGCGCTACGAGGAGCTCGCCGCGCGGTGGCCGTATCCCGGGCGTTCCCCGCGCGGCCGCTTCACGCCGAAGACCAGGAGCCAGAGGATGGCCGCGACCTCGGCGACGACCGAGACGAGGAGTATTTCCCCCGCGGCGCCGGGGACCAGGATCCGCAGGAGCGCGTCCGCCATGTAGCCCGAGCTGCCCAATGTCATGAGGAGCATGCCCAGAGCCTTGGGCATGAAACCGGACTTGAAGACGAGGTAGCCGAAGGGCAGCATCCAGAGCCCGAAGAGAAGCCCTATCGGGATAGCCAGGGCCTGGTAGAGGCGGAGGAGGAGCATGCCTTGCGCCTGCTCCCCGGCCAGGAAGGCGCCGAGCGCCGCGAGCTCGGCGCCGGTGTTGAATACCGTCATGCCCACGGCGATGGCCACCAGGGCGAGCATCGCCCGGGCGAGGCCCCGCCCGACTTCCTCGAGCAGGCTATACAAGAACAGCGCGGTGCAGAGGAAGGCCAGCTCGGTGACGATATCGCCGGCTACGCTCCAGCGGAGCAGGGCCTCCGAGCCCAGGATATTCCGGCCCGTGGCGGCGGCGTCGCCCATCGCGAACAGCGAAGCGCGCAGCATTTCGGGCCAGGCGGCGAAGGCGACGACGAGAAAGCAGGCTCCCGCCAGCCTGGCCTTCCGCTTGCGAGTACGATATAGCTCCCGTTCATCCATGGCAGCAGCCCTCCTGCCTCCCTTCTATGAGGAAGGCTGATTACACTATACAGTGTAGTGTGGATAAGGTCAAGACAAAGTACACCGATTGGTGTACAATTCCACCGGTGGAAGCCATGAAGCAGAATGAGCGGGGAAGCGCGCCGGGCAGGCGCGATACGAGCGAGAAGCGGGAATCCATCGTCGACGCCGCGATCGAGGTCTTCCTGGCCGAAGGCTACGAGAAGGCGAGCATGGATCGCATCGCCCAGGCGGCGGCGGCCTCGAAGCGGACCGTGTACAACCACTTCGCCAGCAAGGAGCTCCTCCTGCGCGCCGTCCTCGAGCGCTTCGACGAGGAGATGCGCAGCCTGAAGGCGATCGCCTACGATCCGAAAAGGCCCGTGGAGGAGCAGCTCGGCCGCTTCGCCGAGGCCGAGCTGGCGGTCGTCCGGAACAAGACCTGGCTGGGCTTGATACGCTTCCTCCTCGCGATCTTCGGCAGCTATCCGGAGCTAGCCCGCGAAACGATGGCCAAGCACGCCTCCTCGGAGAGCGGCCTGACCGCCTGGATGCGGGCCGCGATCCGCGACGGCAAGCTCTCGGCCGAGGATCCCGTACTCGCCTCGCGGGTCTTCTCCGCCATGCTGGGAGGAGCCTTCACCTGGCCGGCGGTCTACCAAGGCGGGCCTCCCGACTCCGGCGCCACGGAGCTGCAGGCGGAGCTGATCGGGGCCTTCCTGGATCGGTATGGGAAGAAGGCGAAGGCGGCGAAGCCGAAGCCATGAGCCCGGGCGGCCTCCGGGGCGGCTCAGAAGGCCAGGCGCCGGATGGCGAGATCCCGGCCCAGCCCATCCTCGACCAGCCGGATGGAGTAGGGGATCTGCTCTCTGAGGTCGCTCGAGGCGTAGCTGAACTCGATAACGCCTGCATCCTCATCGGCGCCCGTCGCGATCGTCCCGGAGAGGGCGATCTCGCCTATCGTGTCCTGGACCCAGCGATACTCGCCCCTGCCGAGCTCCTCGTAGCTGAGCTTCCGATCCTCGAGGTAGCCGCCCTCCGCATCGCAGAGGTTCCAGTACAGATCGATATCGACCTTGCTTTCCGCAAGCGTTAACGCAGCGAGCTCGTCCTGGTAGAGGAGCGAAGCCTCGGCCTTCCAGTCGCTCTCCGTGGGCTTGACGCTCATCGTGAAGCTATCGATGCCTATCGAGGTCCCGCTCAGGACGCTCTCGTTGAGCACCGTGTCGGAATCGACCACGAGGCTCATCGCCACCGAGAATCGCAGCGCGCTCGGAATGGCGCAGGAGGCCTTCACCTCCCCCTCGATCGTCTCGAGATAGATAGGGAGGAGGATGTTCTTGCTATACTCGAGGGCTATCGATAGGGAGATAGTGTTGCCATCCTCCGAGGCCTCGACGATCGCGAAGGCGGCGGCCGACTTGTCATCGAGAGCGGCCAGAATGGCATCCTCGATGATCGCCGAGAGGCGCTCGTAGTTGCAGGGCTCGTCGCTGCCCAGGTACTCGGACAAGGCGGCATCGCAGCTATAGAGCTCGTCGATATCGTCATCGATGAAGTCCTCGATCCTATAGCCATTGGAACCGAGCAGGATCGTCGGAACCTCCCGCACCCGCAGGAGCTCGACGATCGTCCCCGTGAGCCCCTCGTAGGGGATCTTGGGCGAAGCGGCATCCTCCGGCCCCGCGGCGAAGGCCAGGCTGACGGAGGCCACCAGGAGCAGCAGGATGGAAGGGGTTTTGATCGTTCGCATACTCCCTCATCGACCGGCGCATTAAGCGCCGAGATAGTCCTTCATGAACTCGATCGCCGCCGGTTTCCTCAGTATCGAGAGATGGGTACAGGCATCGATCTTGCGGAGCGAGGCGCCGGGGACGCTCTCCGCGATGTCGAGGATGTGCTCCTCCTTGATCATGTCGTCCGCGGCGTACAGGACCGCGACGCCGCTCCGGATCGCCCGAAGATCCTCGCGCGTCAGGCCGCTATCCTTCAGCATGAGCTCGAAGCGCATCGCGCTCCTGCGCATGCCCAGGGCGCGGAAGACCCGATGGAAGGCCCTGATCAGCCGCAAGGATCCCTCGACCGTCCCCGAGACCAGGTAGTTCGGCGAGACCGCGACGAGCCGGTCGAAGAGCTCGGGAGCCTTGAGCGCGAGATAGAGGGCGATGTTCCCCCCGTCGCTGTAGCCGATGACCCTCGCCTTCGCTATGCCGCGAGCCCCGCAGAAGGCGATGACGTCCTCGCTGTACCGCTCGATCGAATAACACTCGTCCGTAGAGACGCTCTGCCCATGCCCCCGGGAGTCGAGGGCGTAGGTATGGCAGGCCGCGAAGTGCCTCGTTTGATACTCGCGGAACACGCGCTTGCTGCCCGAGTTGCCGTGGAGGAGGATGAGGACCGGCCCCTCGCCGCATTCGGTATAGGCGACCTCGATGTCGGCGAGCTTCTGGAACTTGGTTTCCAGCTTCCTCATGAAGCCTCCTCATGCGGCGACGGGGCCGCGCTCGGCTCGATTCGCTACTTCCGCAGCTTGAGCTCCAGGCCCAGCTCGGCGGCGATCCTCGCCAGCTCATCTTTCAGCGCCGCGGCCTTTTGCTTCGCGTCCATCGCCCGGGGCAGGGACTCCGCCTTCTCAAGTAGGAGCTCCAGGCTCTCCAAGGGCAGGTCGTTCGCCGCCAGGCAGTAGAGCCCCTTAGCCCTGCCATCGTTATAGCCTTCCAGCAGGCTGCGGAGGATCTCATGCCGGCGGTCCAGCCGCGCGCGGTATGCAGCGAGATCGCTTTTTGCCTCCGCGAGATTCGACCTGACGCGCTTGTAGGAAATGAAGGAGTCGCAGCCGCTCTCGCTCTCGTATTTTTTGCAGGGGTAGGCGGAGCACTGGAAACAGTACTCCACCTTGTCATGCTTCTTGTTGCAGGTGGCCACCGCGCAGGTCGGATGCAGCCGCGCGAAGCCCTCGCCACCGCAGCCGGGGCAGGTGGAGGAGCCCTCGGCGTTGAACCTCGGGCAGAGGCAGCAGTTCAAGCCGCAGAGCGAGAAGAGCGGATCCTTCCTGATCATAGTCTCCATGGCTGACTCCTCGGCGTTCCCCTTTTCCTAGATCGCGCGGGCCTACTCAGCCCCAACGTTATCGGATTCGCCTTCTCTCCTGTGATGTGAGTCGTGGTACACCCATCATACGGAGGCTGAGCCCCCATTCTTCTTCCCCTACGACCAAGGGCTATGGACAGGAAACCGGCAAATCCTCCCCGACCAATTCCGGTAAAGTACCACCGACCGCGACACATGACTTCGCTTCGTCGCTAGAGATATCGCCTGACCACCTTGGCGTTCCCAGCTTCGACGACCGAGAAGCCCGTCCTCTCGTACATCGCGAAGGGCCCGTTCCAGCTTCCGTATTCCGACCTGGCCCCTTTTTTGGGATAGGCCTCGAGGATGGAATAGCCTTTCCCTTTCGCGTCCTTGACGATCCTGTCCAGCAAGCTTTGCGCTATACCCTGACCACGGCGCTCTTTCTCGACGAGAAAGCAAACGATCGATAGCACCTTCTCATTCCCATCATGTCTGTCGCTCAAGCGCGGATACCTGGCTTTGTCATTGGCGTTGACCCATCCCACGACCTTCCCCTCTTCATAGGCCATATAGCCGCGCATCCTTCCGGTCTCGATGAGCCACTTCGCGTAGTCCTTCCTTCTGTTGCTCGAGCTCGCGTATTCCGCTGGCTTGGGATAAAAGAAAGCCGTGCAGTAACAGCCCCGCCAATCCGGGTGATCCTCGAAGGCCCGGTTTTCGAAGAAATCGAACCAGTCGGACATACGGTCAGGCTGCAGTTCCTTGATGACCATAGGGGCTCTCCTTGCGAGAGAAACATCTATACCCAGAAGAGCATGATAGCATACCAGATTCTCCGATCAATACTCGGAAGGAGCATGGATCGATCGTCCCGATAGCGAGCACGCGATTCGCGAATTTGGCAGTAGAGCGGACTCCGACAGCCCTAAGGAAGGCTTGAGAGCAGGTAGGGCACGTTCAGACAGCTAGGCCCTCGAGTTTATAGCGGCGGCCTGTTTGGCCGCTTCACTCTTGAACTCATCAGAATAGATCGCGACTCCCCCGGACACCTCCTTTGGCTACCATTGTAGCCTGAAAGTGTCTACCTTTTCGGAGGAAGTTTAGTCATTGATGTATCCTGCACCACTGGATTTTGCTTCTCCTGAGGTAGAAGTGAGAGCGACATCCCTTCTGGCGCCATATCGACGGCTCTATCGAGATTGTCTTCTTGTGCTCAGTGATTCGCCAATAGGGATGAGAGTCAGGTCTGACATTCAAGTAGATAACTTCTCCACAGCCGCAGGGACACAACATAGCTACATACCATCGATGGTCGCCTTCACCGACAATGTAGGCAGTATGTTCGGTTAAGTCCGGCGGCAGTTCTTCAAGGAACGCAATGCGGAACTTCCGCTGTGTGAGTTCTCCAAGGTCATGCCAGAGATGAGCCAATACCATCTTCATTCCTTTCCCCTCACGCCAGGCTGGGCATAGCCAGGATCGGGGTGATATCGCCCAACCCAACCCATCTCAACATGCCTTCATCTGGCTCGCCATCTTCTTCGGTCATGAACAGGGGTTCCCTAAGGTTTATGGATAGGCTACCCACTTCGGCATTCGGATTGTTGCGATATGTATGGAGCCTTGCGAGGAAGTCGTTCATGGCCATGGATGCGATCATTGTGTTCACTGTAATGACGGCTGGGCGATCCTCTTGGGCGCCCTTGATGTATTTCTCTTGCTTGAGCTGTTCATAACGATCCGGATCAGTCCTTCTCAAGTCTTCGGCTTCAATCGTTGCAAGATTAATAGCCTTGCGGCTAAGCAAGCTTGAACCATCGGGCTGCAAGTAGTGAACTACCCCACAGACGGCCGAGACACTGCCCTGGCCGTCTGCTTCCAGTTTCACACCGAGATCGAAGTATGGGATCGTGTAGAAGGTGCAGAGCTTATTTAGCAGAAGGCGTCCCGCGTGCGTGTCCATGCATCCGAAGATGATATCGCATTGAGCTAGTTGCCTGATTACTTCTGGGTCATACGTCTTCTTTGCGATCTTCCTTATCCTAGGAGGAAGACCATTCCGCATGAAGGCATCTCCGATAACATCGACTTTTAAGCGCCTCTCCTCGGCGTCGCGAACGGACGAATTATAGATCCTCCCAAGATTCTTCTCTTCGATGCGATCATCGTCGACAAGAGTGATTTCAGCTACTCCAAGACGATAGAGCATCTCGGCCACGGGGCTGCCCGTTCCCGATACGCCTACGACCCCGACTCGAAGGCTCGATAGCATACGCGAGGTCTTGCTGCCGAAGGATTGCTCCAGACGGAGAGTTAGGGCATTAGTGTTTGTGCTGCAAGCAGTATCTCCGGACCAGATGATGATGTCAGAGCCTGCAACGATTATTGTGTCGACTGCCTGGCTCTCGCCCTTACGAATAATGAACCCTGACATGTTCCCCGTGGGTTCAATGTTCACGATCAAGCCCAGCCTGTTGCTGCTCTTCACGAGATTCTCAAGAAGCTGTATCGCTTGACGGTTTTCCTGCTCCCCGCCGCGATGGAAGATTATTGGCAGAAGAGGATATCGTTTCTGCTCCCGCGCAAGCCAATCACGTGCTTCATTCGTAGGTCCCTTGTCCAACTCGATCAGCATGTCGGACACGGCATGCACTGAAGCTACGAAATCAATCCCAGGTGCGCCGTAAGCGCTTGTCGACCCGCAGACACCGATGATTGCCTTTCTCTCAAGGCGATCAGTCGCCCATAATTCATTCAGTCTCAAGACTTGTCGTCCTGACAATCTCAGGCGCACGGAAGCTATTGGGACAGTAGGCTCATCCATTCTTTTTCGTCTCCCTCAAGAAGCACTCTTCAATTAGCTCGATATGGGTTCCGAGATTGTCAAGGCCGGGGCGCCAAGGATTAGCTTGGGTCCGATGTCGGGACCAGCGCTGGAAGCTTCGGCCATCAAGCGCTTGGATAACATCAGCCGCGCCGATGGGAGCACCACTTGTGAGGCTGAGGGCAGGGAATGCGTATACCATGTCGAGCTGAGTTGTCGGATACGAATCAGGAAGCAGTATCGCAATGTCCGCCTCGGACACATTGTACCCTTCTGGAATCGGGAATCGTCGCACAAGAACCCACCGAGAAGGACCCTCGATGAGTGTCTCCCAGGCGAGCCCCCGCGCGTCTAGGTATTCTGCATCATCCGGCAGTAGGGGAAAGACGCAGCGGAGACTCGCCTCTTCCATGGTCAGCCCTCCGTAGGATCGAGGGGAAGCGTGATGAATCTCTCGACTCCGGGAGCCGCGAGATCGACTACTTCCTCGAGCCCAATCTTCTTCGTCGCTCCTCCTCGGAGCTTTTGATCGAGGCGATAGCCCTCGGGCGGAGTCTTCCCCGCCTTAATGAGCAGTTCCCTCCCTGTGGGGTGCCTTTTCTCCATGAGATAGTGCTCCCCGTCAATTCTGATCTGGTATCGGATCTTCGGCCCAGTTGGGATGTCCTTCCCTTCCTTCGCGAAGGTCTCAATATCGATGATCTGCTCAATGTCTTGGTTCTCTTGCATCGTGGTTCTCCTATCGCAGATTACTGCGAGTCATTACTTGTTCATGGCAACAGCCACGAGTGCTTCTGCCGCTTCTTCCGAAGCGGCAGAAGCTATGTCCTAACGCTTGTCTTTCGGCGGGCAAGGATCGTTGCCTGGCGCAATGGTATCCTTATCCCTGAAGCGTCCGTTCACTCCCTGGATGGTGAGTTCACCACCACCAGAGTTATGTAGATTCTGGCGAGCGGCCTCGGCCGCTTCACGCTGCGTCGGGTAGATCCCTTCGGCGCGCTCCGCTCCATTCCTCTTGTTCGCCCATCCTGCGGGCGTCATGTATACAGTGCGATCTTGTGGCTTGGACATGGTTATCCTTCTTTGCATGCAGGGCATGCTCCAGCTGAGATGACCTTCGGCGGTGCCGAAACCTGAGTGGGAACTGGAACTCTGAGGGTTACGTGACCATATGCCACCCCCGGTATACGGAGGGGCGATGTTGACGAGGTTGAGGATCTGGGCTAATACTTACCTTGCTTACCAAAGCATCGCTCCTTCCGTGGGATCACCGATCCATGCGGATCAGCGGCAAGCGGCCTGTGGATGTTCGAGATCCATGGGCCGTTATTATTTCCACCCGATAGTCTATTCACCACAAGGGATGGTTGTCAACACTTGTGTACTACCACCCATAGTAGTCATCGTCCCCTTCATAGTACTGCTTTGCGTCCATTGCGTCTATGGCACATTGCAAACTATTTGTTTTTACTTATTGCATAATAACACATAGTGTAGTACATTTGCAATAGAGGAAGGAGCGCCCTATGGGAATCCAAGATATCGGCGACAATGTACGCCGCCATATGAAGATACGAGGACTGACTATTCCTCAGCTCTCCGCGAAGATGGGAATGGGAACCGCAGCTTTATCGAACCTCCTTAACGGCAAGGCCGAACCCAAGTCCTCGACCCTTATCAAGCTTGCCGAAGGGCTCGACGTACCCTTCGACGAGCTGCTTGCCGATGCACCCAAGCTTAAGTCCCTTCGTTTTCGTACTGCCAAGATTCTGAGCGGCCGGGAGAAGGCTGAACGCGACCAGCTTCGTCATGACAGCGCAATCTGGCTTTCAGACTACAGCTTCCTGGAGAAGGAACTAAAGGTCGCACCTGCATACCGGTTGTCGCACATTTCCTGCAAGGAGCCTCGCGCCGCGGCGATGGCAGTTCGTAGCGTTTTCGAGCTCGAGCGAGAAGCTCCTATCTATGACATCTCCGAGTTGATGGAGCTGGCCGGTATCAAGCTGCGTATTCGCCCATTCGGCTTCAAGAAGACCTTCGGTCTATCGATCGGGCATGAGGATGGGGGCCCCGGCATTGTGGTCAATTCAGAGGAGGGCATACCTGTCGAGCGCCAGCTATTCACCATCGCGCATGAGCTTGGGCACCTGATTCTTCATAAGGCCTCATACAAGGACCCATCTGAGACCGAGAACGAGATAGAGGAGCGAGAGGCTGACCTGTTCGCAGGCACCTTCCTTGTACCGGATGAGGCGCTCGAGAAGGAGTGGACCGAGGGCAAGGGCCTCCATTTTGTGGATAGGGTTCTCAAGATCAAGAAGATCTTTAAGGTAAGTTACAAGACCCTTCTCATCCGGCTGGTCCAGATGGGCAAGGCGTCTTCGCTTACTGATCTCATCATCAAGTTCAGTCAAGACTACAAGGCGATGTATCACCACGACCTTAAGGGCCATTACGAGCCCGAATCCCTCTCGGCTGATGAGTCCAATCCCGTAGCCGATGATGATCCACAAGAGCTTGACGTCAGCGATCTCATGGAGGAGCGCTTCTCTCGACTTGTCAGGGATGCATATGAGAAAGAGATCATCTCCATGAGCCGCGCGGGGGAGATGCTCAACCTGTCAATAAGCGATATGCGGATCCTTATCCGTGCGTGGCAGGCGCTCTGACCGGTGCCCCGAACGCGACGAGAAGCTGCGATCTGTGATGCGAACGTTCTCATCGACTATGCCGCAGCAGATGAGGACATCATCCGTGAACTCGTCAAGTATTGGGGAACCGTCTATGTGCCGACTCGCATCCTCAATGAGGTTCGGAAGCTGCCGATTGAGCGGGCCAAGGACCTAGGGCTAACCGTCATCGAGACGCCTCTCACGCTTCCTTCCGCTCCTGGTCTATCGGGTCCCGATAGGGCTTGTCTGCACTTTGTGCTCGCTGAAGGATGGACGTGCATCGCGAATGACACACTTCTCCGAAGGGAGTGCAAGCGCCAGGGAGGGAAGGTGGTTTGGGGGCTCGAGATGCTCCTCAAGCTGGTTTCTGCGGGTCAGATCACCAATGCGCGAGCCATGGGGATTGCAGAGAAGATCGGCTCAATCAATCCCGAGATAACAGCCAAGATCCTCGTCGAGTTCAAGGCCAAGCTCGCCGCTCAATAATCTCTCATCGATGGGCGGGCTTGTCTGGCCCCTTCCTATTCATCTATTCTGTTCCAACCTCAAACCACTCGCCAGAATGCCTAATACGGTCCGCCTGCACCTTCCCCATCAATGCCTGTGCAATCCTGTAGAACTTGCCACCCAGTGAGTTGCGATCCGATAGTTCAGTGAAGTTAATCACGACGACCATATACCCTTGGTTTTCTAGACCGGTTAGCTTTCGGGCATCGATTGTTGTTTTTTTTATTTTTGAGTGGCCGTTGCGAGGAGCTCAGTATGGATCGATGAGCGCTAGCTCATCGATCCCTGCCGACCTTGCTCGACGAGCCGCAGAACTTGAAGGATGCGAGCCCAGAACCCACAAGCCCGGCGCTCCGGGGATGAACCCCGTGGCCCTTTGAGCCGCTCGCGTAGGGCGGCGGGTGCCCGAGAAAAAACGGCTATCCGCGAGAGCTTGAGCGGATAGCCTTTTTTTCTCGGGCAGGCCCTGCCCTGGACCGTCAGAATAAAGCTCGCGCCGGGCCTTCCACGTTGCAGGTTCACACTTCGTAGTTAGTCGTGCTTGATCGATTCCGTGCAACGTCCGCTCAGCACAGCCATCGACCAAGAGTGGGGGTAGCGGAGCCCACCGCAGGCGCCGCCTAACGTCGGTAGCGTACTTGGTGCTGTGGTTGCGCGGCGCCGAGGAGGGCGGAGCGAGGGGGAGCCGCGTCGCTCGATGCGCGAAGCCCCGTCCTGGGGAGGTGGCGGGGCGGGACGCCGGGAAAAACAGGGGTGAGCGATTCCGCAGGCGCGAAGCGCCGAGGACCTAGCGAACCCCTGTTTTTCCCGCAGCTGGGACCCGCCCCTCCTGCGTACCGCGGACGGGGCTTCGCTCTTGTGGGGGAAAGGCGCTCCCCCTTTGGACCTACCTCCTGAGCACCGTCTCCTCGATGGTGCGCAGCTGCGACCGGTACAGCCCCGTGATGTTCGTCCCGTAGTCCGCGATGAGCTGGAGCATGTCGCGGGGCAGCTCGTCCTCGTCGCGGCCGTTGATCCGGTCGCCCGCGTCCCCGAGCCCCGGCATGATGTAGGCCCGGTCGTTCAGGACCGGGTCCATCCAGAGCGTGTAGACCGTGGCGTTCTCGATGGCCCTGACCACGCGCAGGGCCCCCTTGAGGGCCGAGATGACGTTGAAGAACTTGACCGAGCGGGGCTTGATCCCGAGGTCGCTGAGGTACTTCATGACGGTCACGAGGGAGCCGCCCGTGGCGTTCATGGGGTCGGCGAAGATGAGGTCCTTGCCGTCGAGCTGCTCGGGCTTGAAGTAGGAGCGCTCGAGGTCGAGGATGTACTCCATGTTCGTCTCGCTCTTCGTGTCGTCGCGCTTGATCTTGAAGAGGGCGAAGGGCGAGAGGTAGCCGGAGGAGGAGTACTCCTGGATCTCCTTGGACATGATTATGGAAGGCAGGAGGGCGCCGCGGAGCATGACGCACATGACGGAGTTCTCGATGGACTCGTCGATGTTGGGGATCTTGTGGACGGCGTAGTTCTGGGCCGGGAGGGTGACGGGGGTCTTGACGATGAGGTAGTTCTTGTTCGGGCTCCGCGCCCCGCCGAAGGCGAGGTTGAAGAGGAGCTCGTAGGCGCGCTGGATGTAGTAGGTGAACTCCTGCCTTCCCGTGCCGACGTCGCGGAGCTTGGCGATGAGGCGGGAGGCCTCGCTGTGGCTCTCGTGGGGGGTGGAGAAGCAGTAGACCTGGACGCGCGGCTCGGGGGCGCAGATCTCCTTCATGAGCTCGCCCATCGCGTTGAAGTGCTCGATGAGGCGGCCCTCCTCGCGCTTGCGCTCGTCGCCCGTTCCGGCGGCGGAGAGGATGCTGAAGGAGACCATGGCCTGGCGGTAGAGGGCGTCCATGCGCCCGAGCGAGGCCTTGTCGGCCTCGGTGAGGAAGCCGTCGAGGTCCTGGGCCTTGAGGATTACCTTGCTCATGGGCCGGCCCCGGGCTAGCGATGCCTGACGATTTCGCCCATCGCGCCGTTGCCGATGCCGACGGCGTTGCCCTCGTCGAAGTCGAGGTGGCACTCGAGGGCGTAGGTGGGGTTCACGCGGCAGATGACGTTGGCGAAGGTGGCGCCGCGCTCGCCGGGGATCTTGAGGTCGACGAGCTCCTTGTCGGCGACGCCGAAGCGCTCGGCCTCGGCGGGGGTGAAGTGGATGTGGCGCTTGGCGATGATGAGGCCCTTGGCCTTCTTGACCGTGCCGGCGGGGCCGACGATCTCGAAGCCGAAGGAGCCCTCGAGCTGGCCGGACTCGCGGGTGGGGCAGCCGGGGACGCCGAGCTTGAACTGGTCCGAGGCGAGGATCTCGCACTGGGTCTCCTTGCGCTCGGGGCCGAGGATGCGCACGCCCTTGAACTCGCCCTTGGGGCCCTTGATGGTGACGGTCTCCTCGCAGGCGAACTGGCCGGGCTGGACTAAGTCCTTGGTCTTGGTGAGCTGGTGGCCCTTCCCGAAGAGGAGCTCGAGGTCCTCCTTGGAGACGTGGATGTGGCGGTTGGAGAGGTTGATCAGGACTTTGGTCTCGGGCACGGCGTTCCTCCTTGGGGCTATGGGGCGGGGGCTTTCTGCATATAGAAGTATGCGGCTTAGGGTAGCCGGGGAGGGGGAGGGTGGTCAAGCGCCGAGGCCTCGTGGGGGTCGGGCGGGCTCGCGGGGGCGCGGGGCGGGGCTTGACGGATGGGGTAAAGGGGTATAGGTTACAAATAACCTAGTGCCAAATAGGACTAGTGCCGAGGAGGAGTCTATGCGCTTCGAGGTCGAGGCTCGGGAGGCGGGGGAGCTGGGGCTCTGGCTGCGGGAGGGCGAGGGGCGGATCGGCTCGAGCGCGGAGTTCCTCGAGCTCCTGGCCGCCTGCCCGGCCCCGACCCTGGCGCTGCGGCGGGAGGACCTGGACGAGTCCTTCTTCGAGCTCCGCTCGGGGCTGGCGGGGGACTGCCTGCAGAAGGTCTCGAACTACCGGCGCCGGCTGGCGATCCTCGGGGACTTCTCCGCCGAGGGGAGCCGGGCCCTGCGGGACTTCATCCGCGAGAGCAACGGGACGGGGCAGGTGGTCTTCGCGACCGACCTCGAGGCCGCGGCGGCCCTGCTGCGCTAGGGAAGGGCCCGCGGGGCGAGGAAGGAGGAGGTTATGGGCGAGAGGTCGGTGTTCAAGAGCGCGGCGGCCCGGGAGCGGGTCCTCGGGGAGTACGAGGCCGTCCTGGGGCGCTGGCCCCTGCCGCTCGAGCGGCGCGCCATCGAGACGGGGGCGGGGCGGACGGCGCTCCTCGCCTTCGGGCCGGGCGAGGGTGGCGGGGCCGAGGGGCCGCCCCTCCTCCTCCTGCACGGGACCGGCTCGAACTCGAGCATGTGGGTCGGGGAGGCCGCGGTCCTGGGCCGCGATAGGCGGGTCTACGCCCTCGATATCCCCGGGGAGCCGGGGATGAGCGCTGAGGCTTGGCTGGATTGGTCGGGCTCGGGGGCGGCGGGGCGCTACGGCGCGGCCGCCTGGCTCGGCGAGGCGGTCGAGGGCCTGGGCCTGGGGGGCAGGCCGCACGATCTCGTCGGACTCTCCATCGGGGGCTGGATCGGCCTGGCCTACGCGATCGGGCGGCCCGCGGGGCTCGGCTCCCTGGTCCTCCTCGCGCCCTCGGGGATCGGCCGGCCCCGGGGCTCCTTCATCCTCAGGGCCCTCCTCGCCGGCCTGCGCGGGGCCGCGGGCGCCGAGAGCCTGCTCCGCTCCCTCTACGGGGAGGAGGAGCCCCATCCCGAGGCGATCCGGGTCGGGCTGGCGATGGCCGAGTCCACCAATCCCCGGATGGAGGCGCCGAGGCTCTTCGGCGACGGGGAGCTCGGGGGGATCGCCGCGCGGGTCTTCCTCGCCGCGGGGGAGGGGGATCTCCTCCTGCGCTCGGGGGAGTCGGTCGAGCGGCTGGGCCGGCTCCTGCCGGGCTCCGAGCGCCGCCTCCTGCCGGGCAAGGGCCACGCGCTTGCCGGGCTCGGGCCGGAGATCGTAGGATTCCTCGACCGCGGGGCCTAGGGGCCGCGGCGAGGGGGAGGGGCCTGTGTCGATACGCTACGCGATCCTCGGCTTCCTGAGCTGGAAGCCCTTCACGGGCTACGAGCTCAAGAAGCTCTTCGCCGACGCCCTGTCCTTCCACTGGTCGGGGAACTCGAACCAGGTCTACGGGGCCTTGATCGAGCTCCACAAGGCGGGGGCGGTGGGCGTCGAGGTGCTGCAGCAGGAGAAGCTCCCCGCGCGGAAGGTCTACACGATCACGGAGGCGGGGCGGGCCGAGCTGCGGGCCTGGCTCCTGTCGGAGCCGGAGCTGCCCTCGATCCGGAGCATGGCCCGGGTCCAGCTGGCCTGGGCCGACTGCCTCTCCGACGCCGAGCTGGGTGGCCTCTTGTCCTCCTACGAGGGACAGCTCGAGGCCCAGGCGATCATGTGCCGGGAGGCGGCGCGGCGGGGCCCGCTCCGCCCGGCCCGGAGCCCGCGCGAGGAGCTGATCTGGAACTGCGTCGAGGAGGCGAACCTCGCCTTCTACGAGGGGGAGCTGCGCTGGGTCCGGGAGCTCGGCTCGCGCCTCGCGACCCTGGGGGGCGCAGGCGGGGAGGGCTCGGGCGGGAGCTGAGGGGCCGGCGCGGAGGGGGCCGGCTATGGCGAAAGGCGGCGTTAGGCCCTATAGTGGAAGTGCCGCCTCAGCGCGGGAAAGGCCCGGGTCCATGCGCCGCTCCTCCCCGTCCCTCCTCCTCGCCTTGCTGCTCCTCGCCGCGGGGGCCTTCCCCGCGGCCGGCCTGCCCGGGCCCGCGGGGGACGACAAGGTCGCCTTCTCGGTGCTCTCGCTCAAGGACGGGCTCCTCAACGCCTCGGTCTCCGCCCTCGCCCAGGATTCCAAGGGCTTCATCTGGATGAGCACCCAGGGCGGCCTGTGCCGCTTCGACGGCCTTAGTTTCGCGAACTTCGAGAACGAGCCCTTCAACGACAACAGCCTCTCGGGCAACCTCGTGCAGACGATGTTCCTCGACTCGGGCGACCTGCTCTGGCTGGGGACCTACAACGGCCTCAACCGCTTCGACACGGGGACGATGCGCTTCACGCGCTATATGTACGACGAGAGGCGGAGCGACTCGCTCTCGAACGACCTGGTCATCGCGATCGCCCGCGACGCCCGCGGCTCGCTCTGGGTGGGGACCCTCAACGGGCTCAACCGCCTCGACGAGGCGACGGGAAGCTTCAAGCGCTACTTCCACGACGAGGCCGATCCGGGCTCGATCCCGAACAACACGATCCGCTCCCTCTTCCGCGACGCCAAGGGCCGGCTCTGGGTCGGCACCGCGGGGGGGGGCCTGGCCACCTACGACTACGAGGGCGACCGCTTCGAGGACCGGGGCTCGCTCATCCCGAAGGACGCGAAGACGCCTCCGACCATCTCGGTCCAGGCCCTAGCCGAGGACCAGGCCGGGGAGCTCTGGATCGGGGTCTGGGGCCTGGGGCTCGTGCGCTATTCCCCCCGCGAGGGCCGCTCCGAGCTCGTCGAGCTCCCCGACTCCCGGATCTACGTGCTGAACGCCAAGGACCCCGGCCTGGTGCGCGTCGGCACC
The DNA here is from genome assembly GCA_022711355.1 of Spirochaetota bacterium. GTDB lineage: Bacteria > Spirochaetota > Spirochaetia > Treponematales > Rectinemataceae > JAKLFE01. Next base: position 74,343 of record JAKLFE010000013.1, read on the forward strand.
TGGGGCGGGGGCCTGTACGTCCTGGACAAGGCCAGCCGGCGGATCGCGAGCTACAAGGCCTCCACCTCGATCGGGACCCTGCCCCACGACGTGGTCTACTCCCTCCTCGAGGACGCCTCGGGCGAGCTCTGGGTGGGGACGAACGGGGGCGGGGTCGCGCGCATGGACCGGATGCGGCGGAGCTTCAGCGCCTACGCGGCCGACTCAGCCGATCCCGCTTCCCTGCCCAACGGCAAGGTCATCGCGGCCAAGGTGGACCGCCGGGGCCGGCTCTGGGCCTCGGTCTACAGCCAGGGGATCCACCTCCTGGACGAGTCGACGGGGAGGTGGCGGCACTACCGCCACTCGGCCGCCGACCCCTCGAGCCTGGCGGACGACACCTGCAACTACATCTACGAGACCCGCGGCGGCGAGCTCTGGGTCGCCACGAACGACGGGCTGTGCCGCCTAACGCAGGACGAGCGGGGCTTTACGGCCATGCGGCACCGGCCCGGCGTAGCTGACTCCCCGAGCTCGAACATCATCTACAGCCTCCTCGAGGACCCCGAGGGGGGGCTGTGGATCGGGACCTACACGACGGGCCTCGACCATTGGGACCGGAGGACCGGGAAGTTCGAGCACTACGCCTTCGATCCCGGGAACCCGGGCTCCCTCTCGGACAACCTGGTCAACTCCCTGGCCTACGACGCGAAGGGCCGGCTCTGGGTCGGCACGAACAACGGCCTGAACCGCTTCGAGGACGGGAGCTTCGTCCGCTACCACTACGACGCCAAGCGGCGCGACGGGATCTCGAGCAACGCGATCCAGCGCATGCTCGTCGACTCGAAGGGGATCCTGTGGATCTCGACGCGGGGGGGCGGGCTCATGCGCTACCACCCCGAGACCGACAGCTTCAGCCACCTGACCCGCCGCGACGGCCTGCCGAACAACATCGCCTACTCCATCCTCGAGGACCGGACGAGCGACCTGTGGATCGTCACCCAGACGGGGGTGGCCCTCCTCGACCGGGAGTCGGGGAGCCTGAAGCGGGTATCCCTGTACAAGGAGCTCGAGAACGCCTCCTTCAACGCCGGCTCCTGCGCGGGGCCCGACGGCGAGCTCTACTTCGGCTCCCTAGGGGTCATCACGAAGTTCGACCCGGCCCTGTACGAGACGAACGGCCACGCGCCGCCGGTCTACGTCACGGAGCTCAAGGCCGCGGGGCGGCAGAAGCTCCTCTCGCCGACCGCGGGGAGCCTGCCCGGGGGCCCGGTCGAGCTCGAGCGCTGGGAGAACTCGGTCGAGTTCCGCTTCGCCGCCCTCGACTTCCGCGATCCGGCGGAGAACCAGTTCGCCTACAGGCTCGAGGGCTTCGACAAGGACTGGACTTTCTCCTCCTCGCGCAACTTCGCCACCTACACGAACCTGCCCGGCGGCTCCTACACTTTCCGGGTCAAGGCGGCCAACAACGACGGGCTTTGGAACGAGGCGGGCGCGGCCCTCCGCTTCCGCGTGGCGGCCTCGCCCTTCCTCAGCGTGCCGGCCCTGGTCCTCTACTGCCTCGCGATTGCCCTCCTGGGCTTCGGCGCGGCCCAGCTCCGCGCGGGCCGCAAGCTGGCCCTCAAGGTCGAGGAGCTGACCGCGGCCCAGGGAGCCCTCCGCGCCGCGGGCGAGGAGGCCGCGCGCCTCGCCGCCGAGGCCGAGCGGGCCAACGCGGCCAAGAGCGAGTTCATCGCCACGGTGAGCCACGAGATCCGCACGCCGATGAACGGGGTCATCGGCATGGCCGAGCTCCTCGAGCGGACCAGGCTCGACGCGCGGCAGACCGAGTACGTCGGGACCATCCGGCGCTCGGGCGAGACCCTCCTCGGGATCATCAACGACGTGCTGGACTTCTCCAAGATCGAGGCCGAGCGCGTCCTCCTCGAGGAGCTCGCCTTCGACCCGCGCGAGCTGGTCGAGCGGGTCCTCGCCTCCTTCGCCCGCCAGGCCGGGGAGAAGTCCCTCCGCCTCGAGTCGACGGTCTCGCCGGAGCTGCCGGCGGCCCTCGTGGGGGATCCGCTCCGGATCGAGCAGGTCCTCGCCAACCTCGTGAGCAACGCGGTCAAGTTCACCGACTCCGGCGGGGTCTCGGTCTCCGTCGAGCCCGAGGCAGGCGCGGCGGGGGAGGCCCCGGCGGGAGCCGGCGCGGCGGGAGCCGCGGCGGCCCAGGCCAAGCTCCGGGTCCGCTTCGCGGTGGCCGACAGCGGGATCGGGATCAGGCCGGAGCGCCTCGGGCGGCTCTTCGTCCCCTTCGTCCAGGAGGACCAGTCGACGACGCGGCGCTACGGGGGCACGGGCCTCGGCCTGGCGATATCCAAGCGCTACGTCGAGCTCATGGGCGGGAGCATCGGGGTCGAGAGCGCCTACGGCTCGGGCTCGATCTTCGCCTTCTCGATCCCGCTGGGGCGGGCCGCGGCGGGGGCGGCCGCCGAGCCCGCGCGGCGGGAGGCGCCGGCCGAGGAGGGGCACCCGGCCCTCGCGGGGAGGCGCTTCCTCGTCGTGGACGACGATCCGGTGAACCGCCGCGTTGCCGTCCGCTTCATCGCCGAGCTCGGGGCCCGGGCCGCGGAGGTCGAGTCGGGCCACGCCGCCATCGCCATCCTCGCCCGCGAGCGCTTCGACGCGGTCCTCATGGACTGCTCCATGCCCGGCATGGACGGATTCGAGACGACGCGGCGGATCCGCGACCCCGCCGCCCGGGCCCTCGAGCCCCGGCTGCCCGTGGTCGCGCTCACGGCCCACGCCCAGCCCGAGGACCGCGATCGCTGCCTGGCCGCGGGCATGGTCGGCTTCATCCGCAAGCCCATCTCCCTCGAGTCCCTCGCCCGCGGCCTCGAGGAGGCCCTCGGCGGCCAGCCCAACCGGGCCGCCCCGGCCCGCCGCCGCGACGAGGACGCGGTCTTCGCCGCCGCCGAGTTCGCCGAGCGCTACGAGGGCGACGAGGAGCTGGCCGCGGAGATACTCGGGCTCTTCCGCTCCACGACGCCGCCGCTGTTCGAGGAGGCCCGCGCGGCCCTCGCCGCCGCCGATTACCAGGAGCTCGGCGAGCGCATGCACAAGCTCAAGGGCAGCTCCGGGGCCATCGGCGCCCAGCGGGTCTGCGCCCTGGCCGCGCGGATCATGGAGCTGGCGCGGGAGCCGGGGCCCCAGGCGCCGAGCCTCCTGACGAGCCTCCTGGCCGACCTCGAGGGCGAGCTCGGCGAGCTCGAGGCGGCCCTGGCCGCCTACCTGCGGGGCATTGGGAAGGCCTAGGCCCTGGGGATGGGCCCCCGCCGCGGCGCGGCGGGGAGCGGGCGCCTCAGTCGTCCTCCTCGACCGCGAGCACGGCGGGGAGGCCGCGCACCGCCTTGGCGACCCTGCGGATGTCCTCGCGGGCCTCGACCTCCATGGTGAAGAAGCCCGTCACCGTCCCGTCGCCCCGCTCGCCCAGGCGGCCCTCGCGGAGGCGGCCGCCGAACTTGCGCACCGCCGCCTCGATCTCCGCGAAGAGCTCGGTGCCCTTGCGGGCGGTGATGCGGAAGCGGGCGGTCACGGCGCCCGCCCCCTCCTCCCAGCGCACCTCGATGCCCCGCTCGGCGAAGTCGGCGATGCCGTGGAGGGAGCGGCAGTCGGCGCGGTGGACGATGATGCCCCGGCCCCGCGAGACGTAGCCGACGATGGCGTCGCCGGTGACGGGGCGGCAGCAGCCGGCGATGCGGATCATGAGGTTCTTCTGGCCGCCGATGGCCACGCCCGCGCGCTCGTTGCGCAGGGCCTGGCCCGGCTCGTGGGCGCGGTACTCGACGGTGGACCTGGCCTCCTCGGCCTCGCGGCGCGAGCCGGGGGCCTTGGCCTCATCGGCCGCGGGGGAGGGGAGGGGCGCCGGGGCCCCGGCGTGGGCGCCCGCGTGCGGGCCGGCGGCGTGGGCCGCCGCGGCATGAGCCGCGGCCTTCTTGCCCGCGACGATGTTGCGCTCGATGGCGAGGACCTGGCCCGAGGCCACGAGGGAGGAGCGGATCTTCGAGCGGGCCTTGCTCGTCCGGGCGATGCGGAGCCAGTTCATGTTGGGACGCGCCGAGGGCGAGGTCAGGATCTCGACGACCTGGGTGTTCCGCAGCTCGGCGTCGAGGCCGACGATCTGGCCGTCGGCCTTGGCCCCGACGCAGTGGCCGCCGATGTCCGAGTGGATGGCGTAGGCGAAGTCGAGGGGAGTGGAGCCCGCGGGTAGCTGCACGACGTCGCCGCGGGGCGTGAAGACGAAGATCGAGTCCTTGAGCAGCTCGCGCTTGATGTCCTCGAGGTACTCGGCGCCCTGGGAGAGGTTGTCGCCCCACTCCTTGAGGCGGTTGACGATGGGCAGGTCCTCGACCCGGGGAGACTCGGCGCCCGAGCCCTTCTTGTACAGCCAGTGCGAGGCGACGCCGTGCTCGGCCACGCGGTGCATCTCCGCGGTGCGGATCTGGACCTCGAGGAGGCGGCCCTCGTAGCACATCACGGTGGTGTGGAGGCTCCGGTAGCCGTTCGCCTTGGGCATGGCGACGTAGTCCTTGAAGCGGCCCTCGATTGGCTTCCACAGGCGGTGCACCATGCCGAGGAGGGCGTAGCACTCGTTCTCGCTCCCGCAGATCAGCCTGAGGCCCAGGAGGTCGAAGAGCTCCTCGGCGCCCTTGGCGCGGCGGCGCATCTTCTGGTAGATCGAGTAGAAGTGCTTCGCGCGGGCCGAGACCTCGACGCCCACGCCCTCGGCGGCGGCGGCCCGGCGGATCTCGGACTCGACGCGCTCGAGGTAGGCCTCGCGCTCGCCCTTCTTCGCGGAGACGATCTCCTTGATCTGGTCGAAGGCCTCGCGGTTCAGGGACTTGAGGGCGAGGTCCTCGAGCTCGTCCTTGAGCCAGCTCACGCCGAGGCGGTCGGCGAGGGGGGCGAAGACGTCGAGGCACTCGGCCGCGATCTGCTTCTGCCGCTCCTCGGGCAGGGACTTCAGGGTGCGCATGCTGTCGAGCTTGTCGGCGAGCTTGACGAGGATGACGCGGAGGTCGCGGGCCATGGCGAAGAGCATCTTGCGGATGGTCTCCGCGGCCTGGACGGTCTTGTTCCGCGCCTTCAGGGCGGCCAGGCGCGACACGTCCTCGACGAGGAGGGCCACGCCCTCGCCGAAGCGGCCGGCCAGCTCGGCGCGGAGGGAGGCGCGGGCCTCGGCGAGGGCGCGGGCCTGGGCGGCCGCGGCCTGGCGCTGGGCCCCGGCGGGCCTGCCTCCCTCGGCCGGCGACTCGGCGTCCTTGGAGCCGGGGATGGTCTCGAAGACGTCGTGGAGGAGGCCCGCGAGGAGGGACTCGGCGTCCATGCCCATGTCCAGGAGGATGGCGGCGACGCGGAGGTCGTGCTCCCAGGCGGGCTCGCCCGAGGCGCGGCGCCGCTCCCCGAGGCGAAGCTCCATCCAGTCGAGCGCGGCTCCCGCCCGCTCCGCCTCGGCCTCGCCGCAGGCGGCGGCCGCCCGGGCCAGGAAGTCCTCGCGGGGGCTCACGGGGAGCTCCCCCGGCCCGCGGGGCGCGCGCGGCCCCGGGTGACGCGGGGCCTCCCGGCGAGGTCGGGCAGGGTCTCCACCTCGGCGAAGCCCCGCGACTCGAGGATGGCGCGGAGCGCCGCGGCCTGGGAGGCGTCGGCCTCGACGAGGAGCCAGCCTCCCGGCGCGATGCGCGACGCGGCCTGGGCGGCGAGGGCGCGGCAGGCGTCCAGGCCGTCCGGCCCGCCGTCGAGGGCCATGCGCGGCTCGCGCCAGCCCCGGGCGAGGAGCTGGGAGGTCTCGGCGCTCGCGACGTAGGGGGGATTGGCGAGGACGAGGTCGAAGGAGCTGCGCGAGGCGCGGCCGGTGGAGCCGGGGGCCTCGAGGGCGGCGAGGACGTCGCTGCGCCACAGGGCGAGGGGGCCGCCGGGCCGGTCCGCGGGCAGGATGGCGGCGGCGTTGGCCGAGGCGACCTCGAGTGCCTCGGGCGAGAGGTCGGAGACGGAGAGCTCCCAGGAGGGGCGGTCGGCGGCGACGCTCAGGGCGACGCAGGCCGAGCCGCAGAAGGCCTCGTGGACCCGGGGCGGCCGGCCCGAGGCCGCCTCGAGCCCGTCCCCGGCGGCGAGGGCCGCCTCGACGAGGAGCTCGGTGTCCGGGCGGGGCACGAGGACGCGCTCGTCCACGGCGAAGGAGCGGCCCCAGAACTCCTTGCTGCCCAGGATGTAGGCGACCGGCTCGCCCGAGGCCCTGCGGGCGAGGGTGGAGCGGTAGGCGCGGAGGGCCTCCTCCGGGAGCTCGTCCGCCGCGGCGGCGTAGAGGGCGGCCGCGTCGAGGCCGGGCCCGAGGGCCCGCGCGAGGAGGAGGGAGGCGTCGAGGAAGGGCGTCCCCGAGTCCGGGAGCCCCGCGGCGCCCTCCCGCAGGGCGTCCCGGACGGTCATGTGTCCTTGGCCTTCATGAGCTCCTCGCGCGCCGAGCGCACGAGGCCGTCGACGAGCTCGTCGATGGCGCCCTCCATGGCGAGGTCGAGCTTGTAGAGGGTGAGGTCGATGCGGTGGTCGGTCACGCGGTTCTGCGGGAAGTTGTAGGTGCGGATCCGCTCGGAGCGGTCCCCGGAGCCAACCATGCTGCGGCGCTCGGCGGCGCGCTCGGCCTTCAGCTTCGCGTCCTCGATCTCGAAGAGCCGGGCGCGGAGGATGCGCATGGCCTTGGCCTTGTTCTTGATCTGGCTCTTCTCGTCCTGGCAGTGCACGACCAGGCCGGTGGGAAGGTGCGTTATGCGAACCGCGGAGTCGGTGGTGTTGACGCTCTGGCCGCCGGGGCCCGAGGAGCGCATGACGTCGATGCGGAGGTCCTTGTCGCTGATCTCGACCTCGGTCTCCTCCATCTCGGGCAGGACGGCGACGGTGACCGCGCTCGTGTGGATGCGGCCCGAGCCCTCGGTCGCGGGGACGCGCTGCACCCGGTGCACGCCCGACTCCCAGCGCAGGTGCTCGTAGACGGCCTCCCCGGTCACGGAGAAGACGATCTCGCGGAAGCCCCCGAGCTCGGTGCCGCTGGCCTCCATGACCTCGATCTTCCAGCCCCGCTTGTCCGCGAAGCGCGAGTACATGCGGAACAGGTCGGACACGAAGAGGGCGGCCTCCTCGCCGCCGGTGCCCGCGCGTATCTCCATGATGGCGGGCTTGTCGGCCAGGGGGTCGCGGGGAGCCAGGAGCTCGCCCAGCCGGGCCTCGAGGGAGGCGAGGCGGGCCTCGAGGCCGGCCTGCTCCTCGCGGGCGAGCTCGCGCATCTCGGGATCGGACTCCTCGCGGGCGATCTCGCGGGCCCCGGCGAGGGAGGCGCCGGCCGACTTGTAGTCCTCGTAGACCTCGACGATCGCGGCGAGGCGGGAGCGCTCGCGCATGGTCTCGCGGTAGCGCGCGGGATCCTTGGCGAGGGCCGGGTCGGAGGCGAGGCCGTCGAGCTCGGCCAGGCGGGAGGCTATGGCCTCGAGCTTCTCGATCACGGCTTCAGGCCTTTTCCCGGAAGGAGGGGCAGGAGTAGACGACGATCTCCATGCCCCCGTTCTCGGCGTCGGGGGCTTCGGAAAGGCTCGCGGCGAGGCGCTCCTGGAGGCGGCAGGCGCCTTGGGCAGCGCAGAGGGGGCAGGCGCCGTTGCCGCGGGGATTGATATCGAGCTGCATGGGGGAATCGTACCCGAAGGGGGCGGGGATCGGCAATACGGGGGCCTCGGCCGGAAGCCGCGAAACGAGGCAGGGCCGCCCTTCCGGGCGGCCCTGCGCTGCGAGGCTCCCGCGGGGACGGCGAGGTCCCCGCGGCTTCCTTACTCGGCGGCGAAGCCGGCGGCCTCGAGGGAGGCCTTGTAGCCCTCGAGGGAGGCCTTGAGGGCCTGGAGCTGGGCCCGGGCGGCGACGGCGTCGGCCGGGACGGCGCTCCCGAGGAGGGCCTGGGCGTCGGCGAGGGCCTTGGGCTCGGCGGCGAGGCCGGCCTTGATCGCCTTGAGGTCGACCTTGGCCTTCTTGGCGGCGGCCTTGTCGTAGGCCTTCTGGGTCCCGGCGGCCAGGGCCTCGATGTCGGCGACGAGCTGGGTCGTCTCGGCCTTCAGGGCCTCGAGGCCGGCGGCGGCGTCGGTCTTGGCCTTGGCGGAGGCGGCGAGGAGGGCCTTGGCGAGGGTCTTGGTCTTCCCGTACTCCTTGGCCTCGAGGTTGGCCTTGAGGGCGGCGTCGGCGTCGGCGGCGGCCTTGTAGGAGTCGGCGGCGAGGAGCTCGGCGCCGGCGGCCTGGGCCTCGGCGAAGGCGGCGGCGGAGGCGTCGACCTCGGCCTGGGGGAGCTTGGCGGCGCAGGAGGCGAAGAGGAGGGCGAAGGCGGCGACGGGGAGCAGGATACGCAGGGACCTCATGATGTGGAACCTCCGGATGCTGCAGGGACAGTCCCTCGATTCGGGGGGAGGGCCCTGCCTGAGCTCTGGACGACTCGGGGGACAGGCACGCTGTTCATGATGAGTCTATCCGATGCTCGTTATGCGAAATGGTACATAAAACAGCAGATTATATCAATATGTGCCGCTCGTTCTTAATAAACTCACTAAAAGCTCATTTGGTATAAGGAAATCGATATCAGTCAGGATATCGCAGGATTTTCTTTGTATATTTTAATAACAAGCTCAGCCAAGGTGGCAGAGAAGGAGCCCGAGGATCGATTTATTCTTTTTCTGTTCATAGTAACTTGACGCGGCCTTCGGCGCTGTGCTAGGGTCGGCCAACGCGATCCTCCGGGATCCGATACGAAGATGAAGCACGAAGGGAAGAGCTCCGCCAGGCGGAGCGCAGGCTACCGGCCGCTCGGCCGCGCGCCATTCGCGGCGGCAGACGGCCGCGCCCTTCCCCTCCCCCTTTCCACCTCCTCCCTCCTCCTTAGCCTCCTCGTCCTCGTCATTATCACCCTCTGTGGTGTTTGAGGCTCCAACGCCGACCGGCCGGGCGCGTGGAGCCCGACTGAAGGAGGCCGGAGCCCAGACAGCGACCAGCTAAAGCAGACAACGCGTCGAGCCAGAGGAGCCCTCTTATGCCGATGGAATACCTGCCCGTCCCCGGGGACGAGGCGTCCCGCCACTATAAGGTCGCGCAACGCGCCGCCGCTGGCGCGCTCCGCCGCCCAGCCCGGCTGCCCGGGACGGCGGGCTAGAGGCGATGCGCGACGAGGCGTCCGGCGCCCGCCGGGTCGAGTCGACGGCTATCGTCTCCGCGCTCGTGCGCGACCACGCCGGAGTCCTGGTCCGCGTGGCCGAGCTCTTCAGCCGGAGGGGCTACAACATCGACGGCCTGACCGTCGGCCCCTGCCCCGAGCCGGGGCTCTCGAGGATGACCATCTCGCTGCGCTGCCCGGAGGAGGAGCTGGACCAGGTCCAGCGCCAGCTCGAGAAGCTCGTCGACGTCGTCGCGGTCCGGCGGCTGCCGGCCGCGCAGGCGGTCGCGCGGGAGCTCGCCCTCGTCAAGGTCTCGGCCGGCGCGGCCGAGCGCGCCGAGGTCATCCAGGTGGCCGAGGTCTTCCGGGCGCGCGTGGTCGACGTCTCGCCGGAGACCCTCGTCCTCGAGGTCACCGGCGACGCGGAGAAGGTGGACGGCCTCGTCGAGCTCCTCGCTCCCTACGGCATCCGGGAGATGGCGCGGACGGGCCTGTCGGCCCTCGGGCGCGGAGCCTCCTCGCTCAACCTTAGCTAGCCTGGCTCAGCGGGGCGTCGCCCCGGAGAGCCAGGCGGATACTCAGGAATCAAGCCCCTCGGGAAGGGGCCAAGGAGATGCATACCATGGCCAAGATGTACTACGACAGGGACTGCGACGCCTCCGCCCTCGAGGGCAAGACCATCGCGATCATCGGCTACGGCAGCCAGGGCCACGCCCACGCCCAGAACCTCAAGGACTCGGGGCACAAGGTGATCGTGGGCCTCTACGCGGGCTCGAAGAGCTGGAAGGCCGCGGAGGAGGCGGGCTTCCAGGTGATGACGGCCCGCGACGCGGCCGAGGCGGCAGACCTCGTCATGATCCTCGTCAACGACGAGAAGCAGGCCAAGCTCTACGCGGAGAGCGTCGGCCCCGCGATGCTCAAGGGCAAGACCCTCGCCTTCGCCCACGGCTTCAACATCCACTTCAAGCAGATCGTCCCGCCGGCCGAGGTCGACGTGGTCATGATCGCCCCCAAGGGCCCGGGGCACACGGTCCGCAGCCAGTACCTCGAGGGCAAGGGCGTGCCCGACCTCGTCGCCGTCCACCAGGATCCCAGCGGCCAGGCCAAGCGCGTCGCCCTGGCCTACGCCTCCGGCATCGGCGGCGGCCGCGCCGGCATCCTGGAGACCACCTTCAAGGAGGAGACCGAGACCGACCTCTTCGGCGAGCAGTGCGTCCTCTGCGGCGGGGTCACCGCCCTCATGAAGGCGGGCTTCGAGACCCTGGTCGAGGCGGGCTACCAGCCCGAGAGCGCCT